>CP058707.1:0-650000 GCA_013414745.1 Bacteroidota bacterium | reverse complement strand
TGAGTCAGTAGTATCCTGAGTAGCGCGGGACCAGAGAAATCCTGTGTGAATCTGCCGGCACCATCCGGTAAGGCTAAATACTCATCAGATACCGATAGTGAACCAGTACCGTAAGGGAAAGGTGAAAAGTACTCCGAACNNAGGAGAGTGAAATAGTACCTGAAACCGTACACCTACAAGCGGTCGGAGTCCNAGCAATGGATGACGGCGTGCCTTTTGCATAATGAGCCTACGAGTTGCTNNCCTCACTGGCGAGGTTAAGTTCTTCAATNNAACGGAGCCGTAGCGAAAGCGAGTCCAAATAGGGCGNCTAGTCAGTGGGGGTAGACGCGAAACTTTGTGATCTATCCATGAGCAGGTTGAAGTCCCGTTAACCCGGGATGGAGGACCGAACTCATTAACGTTGAAAAGTTATGGGATGACTTGTGGATAGGGGTGAAAGGCCAATCAAACTGAGAGATAGCTCGTTCTCCCCGAAATGTTTTTAGGAACAGCGTCAGGTTACTTATATGATAGAGGTAGAGCTACTGATTGGGCTAGGGGGTCACCGCCTACCAAACCCTGACAAACTCCGAATGCTATCATATATTACTGGCAGTGAGGCTGCGGGCGCTAAGGTCCGTGGCCGAGAGGAAATAACCCAGATTATCAGCTAAGGCCCCTAATAGTATGTTAAGTTAATCAAACGAAGTTCGAATCCTATGACAGCCAGGATGTTGGCTTGGAAGCAGCCATTCATTTAAAGAGTGCGTAACAGCTCACTGGTCGAGGGTTCGAGCACGGAAAATAATCGGGNNCATCAAACATACAGCCGAAGCTATAAGATCGTAAGATCGGTAGGGGAGCATTCTAAACNNTGCGTCGAAGGTGTGGGGTGACCCATGCTGGAGCGTTTAGAAAAGAAAATGTAGGCATAAGTAACGATAAAACAAGTGAAAAACTTGTTCGCCGTAAGACTAAGGGTTCCTGATCAACGTTAATCGGATCAGGGTTAGTCGGGTCCTTAGGCAAACCCGAAAGGGGTAGCTGATGGCAAGTTGGTTAATATTCCAACACCAGTTTTAGTTTCGATGGGGTGACGGGGTAGTGAAAGATCCGTCATGTTACGGAATACANTGGTTAAAGGGTGTAGTTATAGGTTGTGTAGGCAAATCCGCACGACTTGANTGAACCTGATAGTACGGCAATGCTTCGGCAACGCTGATAGTGATCCTAATCAGACCTCCGAGAAAAACCTCTAAGGCTAGGCTAAAACTGCCCGTACCGTAAACCGACACAGGTAGTCGAGATGAGTATTCTAAGGCGCTCGGGTGAGCCGTGGAGAAGGAACTAGGCAAATTGACGCTGTAACTTCGGGATAAAGCGTACCCACTTCGGTGGGTCTCAGTAAAATGGTTCAACCAACTGTTTAGCAAAAACACAGGGCCCTGCAAAATCGTAAGATGACGTATAGAGCCTGATACCTGCCCGGTGCTGGAAGGTTAAGGAAGGATGTTCGGCGCAAGCCAAAGCTTCTGACCGAAGCCCCAGTAAACGGCGGCCGTAACTATAACGGTCCTAAGGTAGCGAAATTCCTTGTCGGGTAAGTTCCGACCTGCACGAATGGTCTAATGAGTTGAACACTGTCTCCTCCACGAGCCCGGTGAAATTGTAGTATCGGTGAAGATGCCGGTTACCCGCCACGGGACGAAAGACCCCGTGAACCTTCACTACAACTTTGCATTGATTTTGAGTAACAGATGTGTAGAATAGTTGGGACGCTACGAAGCGGTGCCGCCAGGTGTCGTGGAGCGGTCGTTGAAATACCAACCTTCTGTTACTTAGAGTCTAATCTTNNTAACGAGNNAGACATTGCATGGTGGGTAGTTTGACTGGGGTGGTCGCCTCCTAAAAAGTAACGGAGGCTCGCAAAGGTTCCCTCAGCATGGTTGGTANNATCATGCGTAGAGCGTATTAGTATAAGGGAGCTTGACTGTGAGACTGACAAGTCGAGCAGGTGCGAAAGCAGGCTAAAGTGATCCGGTGGTTCTGTATGGAAGGGCCATCGCTCAAAGGATAAAAGGTACTCCGGGGATAACAGGCTGATCTCCCCAAGNAGCTCATATCGACGGGGAGGTTTGGCACCTCGATGTCGGTTCGTCACATCCTGGGGCTGGAGAAGGTCCCAAGGGTTCGGCTGTTCGCCGATTAAAGTGGCACGTGAACTGGGTTCAGAACGTCGCAAGACAGTTCGGTCTCTATCTGTGGTGGGCGTTACAGAATTGAGAAGACATGACCTTAGTACGAGAGGACCGGGTCGTACACACCGCTGGTGTATCTGTTGTGCCGCCAGGTGCAGTGCAGAGTAGCTACGTGTGGCAAGGATAAGCGCTGAAAGCATCTAAGCGCGAAACCTTCTTCAAGATGAGTTCTGTTTTAAGGGTCGTAGTAGACGACTACGTTGATAGGCTATAGGTGTAAAGTTGGTAACATCAAAGCCAAGTAGTACTAATTGCCCGTAAGCTTTATTTTTTATTTTACAATTTGATTCCAATATGTCACCTTATTGCGTGATTTGTTTTTCGGTTTATCCCTCCAGGTTCTGAGCGTGAACATAAGACCCTGTTGCAACACTTCACTTTGAGCGTAGTCTCAAAAACCTTATGGTGGTTATACCGAGGGTGTTCACCTCTTCCCATTCCGAACAGAGAAGTTAAGCCCCTCATGGCCGATGGTACTTGGACACAATCCTGGGAGAGTAGGTAGCCGCCTTATTGATCCCGACAAGTAATTGTCGGGATTTTTTTGCTCTGTTCGTTTGTGAATTCCGAATTTTCTTAGCCGTCAGGAAACGAATAGTTTTCGTTAAAGGAACCATCATGGCATTCTTTATTTTACTTCGCCGTTCTAACCCGCCCAATACGCACCCGGAAATAATCATGTTCCGCAATTCCATAAGCATCAAAAATGATCGCCTCCGGGTTTGAAAATTGCTTCAAATCGATAGGAATTGGCAGTGACCCGGCTTTCGCAGTACCAGGCTTCAAATTCAGACTTTTCTCCGACCTTATAGCCAATTTCATTTTCACGATTTGTATCTAATCCAATAATCTCTATTAAAACGGTCGCTTTTTTTGATGTTCGGGATCGAGTTGCTCATTCTGCGGATTGTCTTTCTTTGAACAAACAATTCCTTTTATTTCTAAGGTTTTCAAAAGATGATTGTCGTCGTGTTCCGGAATCCAGGGCCAAAATCATCTCCACATATCCGGATATCCCACATTTGAGTGGAATCCATTTCCATAAAAACATCCTGATCGTGTGGGGAGGAGGGCAGGATTGTTCAATGGATAATGAAGCGGCTGCCATCCAGGCTTCAATAATCTTTTGTATTCTTTGCTGTCGTGAGGGATGGGTTTTGGTTTGTTTTGTATTTGAAATAAATTTTGAACGAATTGCCTGCAACGATTCCGACGTATCGGCGCCCATCTTAAATAAAATGGTGGCAGCAAATTGATGCGCTTCCAGTTCTGCCTGAATAGGATCGGACGAAATCAAATTAAACGATAAATGATGTCCGATTTCGTGTGCCAATATAAAAATAGAAGCCCAATAACTCTTGGACTCTTCATCGATACGGTAAAACAAATCTTTGTTGTAAATTACTAAGCGTTGATTCTTATATAGTGTGGCCATGGCATTGCTGACCTCGCCTCTATAAATCCTGAAATTGGCAGGTAAACCAGCGTAATTCATTATTTTTTGACCAAATCGTTTTCACGGGCATCCCCGATTTCCAGGGATAAGTCAATAGCAGCTTCGCTTTCATTAACATTGTCAAAGTAGCATACCCGCCCATGAGTCATAATATGACCCGCTTTTTCCGGAGTGGCCGGTATAAAGAATTCCTTAAGGGTGTCATTCCGGGGCACAGTTGAAACTGGGGCTTTATTCGCGTCGGAACAAGCAACCATCAGCAAAACAAGCAACAGAAGTCCCCGATTCAGAAGTATGGTTTTCGCGTCGGACATGGTTCAATTCGGATATATAGATATGATGAACGATTTATCCGCTTCGGATAACTCGGTATTCCAACAGGTGGAATAACCATCTTCAGTAAATTCAGCCGGAATNGCATACAGCATAATGGAATTAGAATCGAACTCTCCGGCTAAAAGTTGGTTTTCGGCATAACACTCGAATACATTTTTATCTACTTTNTGTTCCGACCACTGAAAGTTTTCGGCATAATATTGATAAACGATTTTTTTATTCCAATGGATTGGATTGTTATTCGGATTCTGATGTTCATGAATTAAACCCAGAGCATGTCCAAATTCATGCAACACCGCCCGACGAATTTCATGTTCAGGACTTGATGCTGTTACCCATCCCAAACCCATTGAAGGAGTTCGTTTTAAGGACTGGGTACCAATGAGCGACCAACAACCCGATGTTAAAAAAGTGATGGTAATATCGGCCTTCTGGTCTTCTGAAAATGCAAAACGCAAACCACAATGTGATTCCCATTCTTTGGCATAGCCCTCCACTTTCTTTTTCAAAAGGGAATCTCCATCCAGAAACCGAACCGATAACACCTTTTTCGTACCGGCCAGAAATGCTGACGGATACCGCCCATCGAACGGGATGTATCCAGGATGCCGGACACGGTAATGTCGGGCATCATTGTACAGAGCTGAATACTTTTCAATGACTGTTTAGTCGCGGATTCCGGTTCAATACGTGGTTCTTCTTCGGATGCAGAGTGACATCCTATGAATGAAAATAGAAGTAAAATACCCAGCGTACTTTGGCGAATCATGATTAGCTAAAGGTAGTTGGCAAAAATGGTAATCACAATTCCAAAATGGATGTTTAAACCGGAAGACGTTTATGGTTAATGAGATCGTTCGGTATGCGAAAGGGTAGACCGGGTTAGTGCATGCTGTTCTGATGGAATTAATTCGTTCTTTGAAATTTGCTGTCTTCCTGTTGTTTTTGATTTCATCATCATCTTCTTCTTCAATTTCTTTTTTAATTTTTCCCCGACGAGTAATCAGATATTGTTTGTTACCGAGTTGTACAACAGCTCGACGATGGTGAAAAGGATAAGCTTGTTTAAATTTAGGTGCAATCACCCAGCCACCTTTGGCATTGATGTATCCCCAGGTTTGATTTAAGCAAACAGCAATAGGAATTCATTCCAGTCTGCAACTTGCTCAAATCCTTGTTCGATTATTTTTCCTTGCGGACTGATCGAAATACCAGCTGCCTTGCATTTTTACTTTGGCCACGCCTCCGCAAAACGAAGAAGCTTGTTCAAACCGGGGCTCTAAAGCCCATTGTCCGTCGGGTTGAATGTATCCAAACAATCCCTTGCTTCGCACACAGGCGTATCCTTCCCGAAAAGGGGATGCCTCTTCGAAGGACTGGCCAAGGCTTGTTGCAACAAGTGTTCAGAAAAAAGCGTTGACCTTTTTCTACCACTACGGCGTAACCTTCTGAAAATTCGGACCCCGCATCAAAATACCGGGCCATGCTATCCCCCTTTTCAGTGATATACGAAACTTTTCCTTCCTTGTAATAACGCTGGGGCTGGGCATCAACTATCTGCCAATAAAAGAAAAGCCACAAGAACCAAAATAAGCGCATAGTATCAGGACTCATTAATTCTGAGAAAGGTTGGTTGAAATAAATGTAAATACGTGGATTTGAAAAAGGCATTTTTTTGAACACAGCTTGAGCGGCTTTGTAATTTCTTTATCAAATAATTTTTTTGTAAGTAGGTCCACTAATTTCTGGGTAATCTGTTTCGCAATAAAATCTTTTCAAAATTCGTGATTCCATCATTCAACCAAGCCTTTCTTAATAGGAATAGCTGGTAAAAAATACAACGTACCATTTTGATGGATGAGCATAGCTTTCTTTTGTAATTTGTGATGTTTACCTTTAAGTTCTAAAATGATTCACCATGACCAGAAAATTCATCATTCCCTTATGCTTTTATTATCTGCTTCTATTTCGCTTTTTGCTCAGGTTGAAAGAAAGTAAGTTGCTTGGAGTCAGTTTTGGCAGCATCAGCTTTACCAACAGTGATAATAAAACCACGTATTCCAATACTNCGGTTATATACAAATCGACAGGCAATAGTGCCAGTATTTATGTGAATCCAGNNAATATCGCCTGGTTTTTGGCCAATAAAATAGCGGTCGGTGGTTCAGTTAGTGTAGGATTTTATACCAGCAAAAGTACTTCCAGTAATTCGGGCTCATCCAGTTCCACAGAAAATACCAGTAAACAACCTTCCGTATACCTCGGACCCTTTGCGCGATTTTATTTTGGAGGTAGTTCGAAAGGTATGCCCTTCGCACAGGTCAATTTGAACATCGGAGTATCCGGTGGAAACAGTAAATCCGTGTCCAGTACCGGTAGCAGCAGTGAAACGAAAACCATTCCCAAATCAGATTACAATGCCGGCGTTACTTTCGGATATGAACATTTTATAAGTAAGTATGTCGGCTTGTACGGATCCTTCGGACTGAACTACGGTAAAACAAAAACGTCGTATGAATACAGACCATCCAGCGGCAATGGGTATGATTATACCAGTGAATACAGTCGGTTTTATATTCCGGTAAATGTTGGGTTGCAGGTACATATCCCAAGGGTAAGAAATAAACTCAGCTAACTTCAAGATTATGTTCAATCGCATCTCCTTGAATTGAATAAGAGACTACCATCNCCGTAACTTAGAAAGCGATAGCCGTTGTTTAAAGCATGCTGGTAAATTGTTTTCCAATCTTCACCTACCACCGAGGCGATTAACAACAATAAGGTTGAAGCCGGTTGATGAAAGTTAGTTAACAGGCCGGTAATAGTTCGGCAAGTATAAGATGGTGTAATAAGGATGGCTGTTTGTATGGCCAATCGATCGATCTCTTGCCGTTTTAGCCATTCCATCAGGTGCTGTAAGGCTTCTTCTATTTTCAGATGCTGGGGTAATTCGTAGGCATCCCATTGTTTCAATTGTAATTCGGATTCCGAAATCGTTGGATTCAGAATGCATTTAACGCCCATCCAATAAATTGATTCCAGCGTGCGCAGTGAAGTAGTGCCTACACTAAAAATGGGCCTTTGCGCCAAATAGGCTTGAAGTAAGCTTTCGAGCAAGTTAATCGAAATATCCATCCATTCGGCGTGCATTGTATGTCCATCCAGAGTTTCAGATTTAACCGGTTTGAAAGTNCCGGCACCTACATGCAAGGTCAGAAACTTGGTTTCAATACCATGGTCTTTAGTTGATTCAAANAGCTCGGGAGTAAAATGTAAGGATGCGGTAGGTGCTGCTACTGATCCATCGTTCGTGGCAAAAACAGTTTGGTAACGTACCACATCTTCCGGTTCGGAGGCGCGTTTCAGGTAAGGCGGAATAGGCATTTCACCAATGGCTTTCAGAATTTCTGCAAAGGACCATTCGGCTGGACTCCATTCAAACTCGATACGAAATGTATCTGCCGGCGATTCCAGCAGATTAGCAATCAATTGACCTTGCGGGAAAGTAAGTTTCAATCGATCTTCTTTCCATTTAGACTTACGACCTATCAGACAGTTCCAAACAACGCGTTGGGTCTGCTGCATGGCCTCAGACGGCGTTTGGTTTAAATCGGGTTCAAGACAGAATACTTCAATGCGGGCACCATTTTTGTGTTGAAACACCAGACGAACCGGTACAACGCGTGTGTTATTAAAAACTAAAACAGCATGTCTTGGCAAATGGGACATGAGGTTAGCGTACCGATCATCTACAATAGATTTATTGTTCCAGATTAGAAGTTTGCTGGCACTTCGTTCGGGTAGGGGATACCGGGCAATGCGTTCGTCCGGTAGTTCATACTGATAATCTTCAATTCGAATTTTTCGGATCCATGTGGCAAAATAAATTTAAATCAGGGAGTTCCTGCCTTATTGATTTAAATACTGGACAACATATTGGAGCGTTAAGGATTCGAAGGCATTCGGATTCGTCCGGTCTTTACAATGGTTTTCCCATTTTCTACTTCAGTCCAAACGGCTTGCACAACAGAACCTCTGGCGCACACATTGATGTAATCACCAAAAATACATAGGGTCCCGGCACCGCAAAAGGTTTTTCGTTCAGTTGAATCGTGTGATAGTCTCCTTGTCCGGAAAGAACCCAGGACAAATACACATTTAATTGGTCCTGATACAATTCGTAGTATAAAAGATAGTAATGTCCGGTGCTATGATCCCACCAGGCATGCGGCATAAAATAATGGGCATTGGAATGCGGACTAAATCGGGGAACCAGAGTCCAATGCCTGCCATTGTCTACGCTTTCGTGAATCAGTATTTGTGCATAGCCGTCTATCTCGGCAGCAGTGCAAACCCTGAAGCGTCCCGTTGTATCACAATCTGCAAAGGGTAGGCCGTTGGTTCGCATAAAGCCAGGTACCTCCAGATTCCAACCGCCGGTCAGGGGCAATAACACGATCTGTTCCCCAATGCATGCCCCCATCCGTGCTTTCATCCATATACAAACCGGCAGGTCCTGCCCAAAAGGCAAGCAGTTTTCCATCCCGGGTTGCTGTCACTGTAACACCTTCCATCGTAGAATCACTGTCAATACAGTCTCCCCCGATCATTGATTCGTATGGGCTTTGAAAATTCGGAATGGCCTTTGCGTTGAACAGAAATATAAATATGGCTGGAATCGGTTTGGTTCCGGCTCCCGTATTGATCAAATTGGGTCCAACTGATATAAATAGAATTCCGGTACGGGCTATTTGATCTTTCATCCTCATGATCCATGCTTTATCATGCATTTTCCCATTCAGTCCGATGCCGGTGCCTGCATCAAACGTTTTCCCAAAATCCGCACTGCGCTGTACAACAATTCGGTCAAAACTCTCCGGCCATTTTTTTCTTTGTTTTTAGCCAGGTGAACAAAATAACAAAGGCCTGAACTACTGTACCAAAGTACAGGATCACCATAAACCCCAAATTCACTTTCAACGCGGTAGTGATGGAATTTTTTCCGCTCCTTTTTGATAAAATACATGGTCGGTGTTGGTTGCAACAACAACCTGCTCCGATCCAAAGGATGGCAGGTGATGGCAGGTTCATTCAGATTCCAGGCTGCCTTTCCGAGTCGCAGAATTTTTTCAATGGTCTGGCCTTTTGACTTAATGCAAATGAAAGCCGCTGCCAAAAGAATCAGATACTTCATTTGGTTAGTTTTTCGAGCAATTGAACAGGGATTTCTGTTTTTGTTCGTTGTTGATAATCGAAGCAGACCATGCAGGTTCGGGCATAAACAATATCAATGGGTTGAGCATCCCGCATCGCACTGAGTTTGTAAAATATATTGAACATCATGGGGCCTATTTCGTCTACATAAAGTTGGGCACGCAATATATCTCCATGAAACGCTTCAGCCCGGTATTGAATTGCACTATCTGCCATGATGAGTCCGACACCTGCCGCATTCATCTCCGTATAGTTCCATTGCTTCAGCCAGTTTAAACGGCATTCATGCAGGATTGATAATATAGAATCATTGCCAACATGTCCACCATAATTGATGTCTGAGATGCGCACCGGAATCTGCATTTCAAATTGAAATGGTTTTGTAAACTGGATACGATTTCGTTGCATCCTGCGAAAGTACGATCTGAATACACGAAACAAAACCTTCGTTGCACAACAATATGGCATCCTATGAAATTCATATTCCGTTCAGTTTGTTGTTGCACAAGATTGATAAGCAACGAACAGCATCTTGTATTTTGGAATTTGGCGATCGCTCCACATTGACATACCTGTTAGCGGCGTGCTAAAAAGTCAGCAAATAAATCGAAGGCTTTNTTGCGGTGACTGATTCGGCTTTTNTCATCTGGCAACATACTGGCAAATCGTAAAGTATGTCCTTCAGGAATAAATACCGGATCATAGCCAAATCCTTCCAGGCCATCTGCGGAATCCGCAATGTGACCCGGACAAATTCCTTCAAAGTAATGTGTGCCGCTGGTATCGATGAGGCAGATCACGGTTTTGAAATAGGCTTTTCGATTCGTTTGCCCTTGTAATTCGTGAAGCAGTTTTGCAATATTGGCTATCGGGTTGTTGGATTCACCGGCATATCTAGCCGATCGTACACCCGGAGCTCCATGTAAGGCTTCTACAAATAAACCGGTGTCTTCGGCAAAGCAAGGTAACTGACATTGTTGAAAAACGGTGAAAGCCTTTATATGGGCATTTTCTTCAAGGGTGTTAAATGGCTCGGGAATTTCCTGCTCAAAACCGGCTTGCTTTAGGGTTTGAAATTGAAAGCGGTGATGTAAGATGCGGGAGACTTCCTCCAGCTTATGCGCATTGTTGGTGCAAAAAATANNTAAGGTTGATCAGAGGCCATATAAAGGTTTTAATCCCTGGGTCCATAATTCGGCTTTGGCGGTGGTATCATGCAGTAACTCAGCGAGCGGTCGGCATAGCAGGTATTTCTTGCCGCGAAACCGAAAAGGTTTGTTGATGGGGCGTTGAACGGAGAAAATTTCAGATTGCATGCTGAGCCCGAAAATCAGGTTAGATTCCGTCTCATGGTCGATCAGTGCTGTAAATAGCCTGTCAGGATGATGAAGGGCTAAGACTTTGTATGCGTTAGATTGTATCTGACAGGCCCCCAGCATCTTTTCTAAAAATAATTGGCTTTCCCGATCGAAATCTGTGCTGAGCGTAAATACCGCGGTCTGTCCTGATGGATTTCCACTTAAAAATAATTAGATTCCTGGTCAGGGATATTCACATAGAAATTATCTGAATATATGTGAATAAGTGAGAGTGCATTCAGGTCGTCCATTTCAGGATTGTGGATTTTTTTGTTGCTTTGCAAAGTAATACAAAATCTGATTCAGTGTGTCAGGCTCTGTGATACAGAAACTATACCAACGTCACGCTGAGGAACAATTAAAATACTTGCTATGCAAATTCAAACCTCAAAAGTGGATGAAAGCCGGGTCAATCAGGTGGATGCTTCCAATATTCAATTTGGTAAAACGTATTCCGATCATATGTTGGTGGCTGATTACGAAAACGGAGAGTGGCAGGCTGCGAAAATCCTTCCATATGGCGATATCAGCATGAGTCCGGCTACGACATTTATTCATTACGGACAATCGATTTTTGAAGGCATCAAGGCATATAAGAATGCACAAGGTGAAGTAAGTATTTTCAGACCAACGGATAACTGGAAACGTTTTAATATTTCTGCTGAACGTATGGCGATGCCGCATGTTCCTGAAGAAATATTTATGGAAGGAATGCGTCAGTTGGTGGAGTTAGATAAAGACTGGGTACCTACCTCAGATGGATGTTCCTTGTATATCCGGCCTTTTATGTTTGCTACGGATGCCTTTATTGGGGTGAAACCTGCAGAAAGTTTCCGGTTCATGATTATTACCTCACCAGCTGGAGCCTACTACAACAAACCCACGCGCATTTATGTGCAAAACAAATATGTTCGTGCTNTTTCCGGGNGTATAGGATTTACCAAGGCAGCAGGCAACTACGGAGCTTGTATGTTACCAACGGCAGAAACCCGCAAATTAGGGTATGATCAGATATTATGGACTGATGGTGTTGAGCATAAATATGTGCAGGAAATTGGAACCATGAATGTCNTTTTTGTATTGGGCGATAAAGTGATTACTCCTGATTTAAGTGGCGGAACTATTTTGGCCGGAGTAACACGCGATAGCGCACTCAAGTTATTAAAAGAAAACGGCTATCAGGTTGAAGAACGCCCACTCACGATTGAAGAAATCCGGGAGAGTTTTTACAAGGGAGAATTGCGTGAAGCTTTTGGTACCGGAACAGCGGCAGTGATTGCTCCTATTGCCGAGCTATTTTATGATGGACAAACCTTGGATTTGCCACCGGTAGAGGAATGGAAAGTAGCGAATTGGNTTAAAAAAGAATTGGCTGATATTCGTTATGGTCGTGTTGAAGATACGCACCAATGGATGTACAAAGTGTGTTAGTGCATCTTTGAGTTTTCAAGTCTTCATTCGATTGTCTTGAGCTTTTGGTTGTTTAAGTTCCGATGATATTTTGGGTAACCAATTCGCTTTTGGTGACGTAGTTTGAGGTTCAACTCCTGTCTCAAACACATCGAATTGAAACCCCGTTTGTAGTAAAAGAAGCGGGAAACCATTGGCTCTAAAATCAGCACAACTTGTTTCCCGCTTTGTGGTAGTAGCCCCGAAGGGAATCGAACCCCTACCTAGAGAACCGGAATCTCTCATTCTATCCATTAAACTACGGAGCCAGTCGTAGCCCCACCGAGAATCGAACTTGGATCAAAAGTTTAGGAAACTTCCGTTTTATCCATTAAACTATAGGGCCTCTTCCAGTTGGGTGCGCAAAGTTAGCCGAATCGGGGTAATTATTCGCAAATTCTATTTAAAAATCAAAAAAACAGTTCGGAATTAGTTGTAAATCCGCTCAATCAAATGGGCATATTTATCCGCAATTTTNTTCCGACGCAGTTTCATTGTGGCAGTTAGTTCGCCTCCATCAATGGTCCATTCATTGGGGGCCAACTGAAATTTNTTAACCTGTTCGTGTGGTGCAAATAACTTATTGTAGCGATCCAGTTCGGTGCGAATCAAACGCAATATATCCTTGTCGGTTGTCATATCCAGATCTGATGCAATCGTGATATTTTTACGAATAAAGAAGTCTTTGATTTTTTCAAACGCCGGAACCACCAAAGCCCCTGCAAATTTCTCGTTGCTGCCAACTACCATGATTTGTTCAATATAGGGCGACTCCTTCATTTTGTTTTCGATCGGTAATGGCGCGATGTATTTACCGCCGGAAATTTTAAATATCTCCTTTTTGCGGTCTGTAATCTTCAAAAATCTTCCTTCCGGCATTTCCCCAATGTCGCCGGTATGAAACCACCCATCCCGAATCACCTCTTCGGTGAGTTCAGGATGTTTGTAATATCCCATCATGACATTCGGACCCCGGCAAATAATTTCACCATCTTCGCCCAGACGAACTTCTACATCCCGAATAATAGTGCCTACGGTTCCAAACCGCCGATTGTTTTCTTCAAAACGGTTCACCGAAATGACAGGAGATGTTTCGGTGAGCCCATATCCTTCCATCACAATGATTTTGGCAGCTGTAAACATGCGCAATAACTTCACCTGGCAGGCTGCNGATCCCGTAACAATAGCTTTGATATTTCCTCCTACGGCTTCTCTCCACTTCGAGTAAATGAGTTTGTCTGCAATTGTCAGTTGTAAATTGTACCAAAGTCCGCGTGGCTTACCAATGTCAAATTCCATTGCACGCTGCACGGCCCAATCAAATAATTTGCGTTTGAATCCACTCAATTCGGATCCTTTGGCGTCAATTTTTTCATACACTTTTTCCAGTAATCGGGGAACTGTGGTAAAGACCACCGGTTTGACTTCTTTTAAATTGGGACCAATGGTTTCCATCCCCTCAGCAAAATAAATCGACACGCACTTGGTGATATAGATATACATCACTGTTCGCTCAAAAATGTGGTTTAGGGGTAAAAAACTCAGTACGTTTTCATCATGACTAGAAGTTAAAAACTTCNNCATGCAACTCAGTACATTGCTCATGATGTTAAGATGACTCAGCATCACTCCCTTCGGATTACCGGTGGTTCCGGAGGTATAAATGATGGTCGCCAGATGAGATGGCTCTATTTGTTCGCGAATGGTTAAAATTTCCTGTTTCTGTTCCGGAGTGTAAGGTTTAAGCAGGGTGCTCCAGTGTTCAACACCCTCAATCCTATCGTAACTAAATACCCATTTCAAACTTGGGGTTTGATCTAATATNGCGGCTACTTTTTTATAAATATGCCGGTCTGATACAAACAAAACCGTTAATTGTGATTCATTGATGATATAGGCCCATTCGGCTTCCGTAATAGATGGGTAAATCGGAACTAAAACGGAACCGGTTTGTTGCACCGCAAAATCCGTAATCAACCATTCAGGTCGGTTGTTGGCAATGATGCCAATTTTACTTTGTTCCTCCGGACTAAAATTGCCGGCATGATGGCCCATCGCCCGCAAACTGCAAGCCAATTGCATGGCCTGTTCTTCAATCTCTATAGCAGTCTGGCCTTGCCATTGACCTTTTATTTTAGCATACAACATACCTTTTTCGGGATGCTGTTGCTTGTATAAGTCCAATAACTGAAAGAGTCGGTTTGGCTGTGACATACTTAACTTTTTGATTGATAGTATTGATTTTCCCGGGGTTTCAGTTTGTTGTTTCGTAAGTAGGCATCAAACTGATTCATGGCAGTCGCAAATTTCTGCGTCCAGTTTTTGAACGCGGTGTCATTATCCAGTTTCCCAAAGAGCCACTGATTGTAACAATCATAATGGCCTTGTAATATCATCCGTTGCTGATAGTCAATTAACTCAGAGGGATATTTGGCGGCATAATATTTGTTCCATTCGATCAGAAATCGGGTTCGAAGCATAATCAGATTGTCCGTATGAATACCACCGGTAACTACATTACGTAAGCCATCATATATCTTCAGGCAGGCCATTTCGAAATTTTTGGGATCATCATACCGGTTCATTTTCCCATCCAGAGCTACGTTATTCAGTTCGGCCATCATGAATTTATAGCTTTCAAAAATGATCTTTTTNATTTCCTGGGTTCTGCTTGAAAAACTTTCAAGATTCACAAATGTCTCGCCATAAAGGATGGCCCAGAGATACCGTTTGGTGAATGAATATACTTTGGTGAGGTTGTAATAATTCATGTGGTAGCCGGGAGCCATTTGTACGCCTTCTTCCCAGGCTTTTGCGGCACTTTTGTATTTTTTGNNCAAAGTAAACAACTCACCTTTTTCGCAATACAGAATTCCGGAATTCGGAAAGCGTTTGATGCCTTTATCTATGGCATGCTCTGCTTCTTCCATTTTCTTTTTNGCAGCATAAATCTTACAAGCCATTTGAAAGGTTTCTTCATCGGCATCCTCCCGTTTTAGCAATGGCGCAATAATGTATTCAGCCCGTTGCGANTCCTGCAATAAATAATAAGTATATGCCAACTCGCGCCGATACAACAGATTTTCGGGATCAGTTTGAACGGCCTGATTAAATACCATCACCGCATTCGACAAATCACCCCGTTGAACATAGAGCTTGGCTGTCTGATACAATTCCTGTCCTTCTTTGGAGCCTTCGGTAATGTCCTGTGCTATAGCCGAAGAATGAATCAGGCAGAGCAGGATGTAAATCCATTTTCTCATAACGTACAAAAATAACAGAGTTTCCTTCAAAAATGAAGGCAATTTAAACAGGATGAATTTTGGCAGATGCCGTCCCAGCCAGTAGTTTTAAATCGTGAACAGAAAAGAACGCTATAAAGAGATTCTAAATTGGTTTCAGCAACATGTTCCGGAAGCCGAAACGGAATTGTTGTATGATAATCCCTATCAGCTTTTAGTGGCTGTTATTTTATCGGCACAGTGCACCGATAAACGAGTGAATTTAACCACTCCGGCGCTGTTTGACCGGTATCCGGATGTACAGAGTCTGGCAAAAGCTGATTTCGAAGAGCTCTTTTCCTACATCAGAAGCATCAGTTATCCGAACAATAAAACCAAACATTTAATGGGTATGGCCAACAAAGTGGTGCAGGACTTTGGCGGGGAGATTCCCATGACCGTTAATGAACTGATTCAATTGCCCGGAGTCGGACGAAAAACAGCTAACGTCATCACCTCGGTCATCGATCAACAACCCAATATGGCCGTTGATACCCATGTATTTCGTGTCTCAGCCCGACTTGGATTAACGCGAGCTGCCAAAAATCCCCGACAAGCAGAAGATCAATTAATTCGTTACATCCCCAAAGAACTGGTGCATAAAGCGCATCACTGGTTGATACTGCATGGCCGGTATACCTGCCTGGCCCGTCAACCAAAATGTGAACGTTGCGGGCTATAGGCCTGGTGTGCCTTTATACCAAGACCCGGGTGAATAACAAATAGCAGGGTTTTTGCCCAGGCGAATCATGTACCTTTGTACAAAATCAAGGCAATATGTTAACTAAACCGATGCAAGATGCCCTAAACAATCAGGTGATGCTTGAAGCCGCCTCTTCACAGGCTTACCTCGCTATGGCTAGTTGGGCAGAGATTCAACCCGGAATGGATCAGGTGGCAGAGTATTTTTATGCCCAAAGTGAAGAAGAACGGATTCATATGTTGAAGTTGATGCGATTCATCAATGAACGAGGTGGTTTTGCACTTGTACCTACATTGCCCCAACCTATCGTGACGTTTAAAGGACTANAAAATATGTTTGAGTCTTTTCTGCAACATGAACTGGAAGTGAGTCAAAGCATCAATGAATTAGTGGATCTGGCCTTGAAAGAANAAGACTATGCCACACATAACTTTCTGCAATGGTATGTTAGTGAGCAAATTGAGGAAGAAAAAGTGNCACGAATACTGAACGATAAATTAGAACTTATTGGCGAAGATAAAAGCGGTTTGTACCTGTTCGACCGTGATATCATGAATACTCGAAATCAAAAGCAGGCCTAAATAAAAACAATTCACACAGATGAAAAATCTGCGACACCTTAGCCCGGACGAAATCCGGCAACTGATGCAATCTTATCATGAAAAACCGTTTAAGGCAACTCAAATTCATGATTGGCTTTGGAAAAAGAATATTTCCTCCATCGACGATATGTCGAACCTCTCAAAGGCTTTACGCGAAAAACTAAAGGCAGACTTCGATCTGTTTAAATTGAAAATTGATCATAGTCAGTTTAGTGAGGATACTACCATCAAGAATAGATTTGTTTTGCATGACGGGCATTTTGTTGAAGGGGTACTTATTCCAACAACGGAGCGCATGACGGCTTGCATCAGTTCACAGGTAGGATGTAGTTTAAGCTGTAAATTTTGTGCCACCGGATACATGGATCGAATCAGAAATTTAGCGTTTGATGAGATTGTTGATCGGGTGATGCATCTGAACGAACAAGCTGAANAAAACTATGGCCGACATCTTAGTAATATCGTGTTTATGGGAATGGGCGAACCCCTGCTCAACTATTCAAATATGTTGAAAGCGATAGAGCGTATTACGGCCGAAGATGGTTTGTTTATGTCGCCAAGTCGGATTACTGTGTCAACAGCCGGTATCGCAAAAATGATTCTTAAACTGGCCGAAGATCAGGTGCGCTTTAACCTGGCACTTTCATTACATGCAGCCAATGATAAAAAGCGAAATGAAATTATGCCGATTAACGAAACCAATCGTTTAAAATCATTAATCGAAGCGCTGAATGCATTCTACCGGGCTACTAAAAATNCGATCACATTTGAGTATATTCTTTTTGCAGATTTTAATGATGCTATTGAAGATGCTGATGAACTGATTAAAATTTGTCGTCAGGTTCCATCCAAGGTAAATATCATCGAATATAACCCGATAGCCTTTGCTAGTTTCCGCAAACCGAATGAANGAAAAACACAGGCCTTCATGCAATATCTCGAGCGCAATAAAGTGAATGCCCGTTTGCGCCGAAGCAGAGGGAAGGATATTGATGCCGCTTGCGGGCAACTCGCTAATGTAAACCATCAACAAGCCGTAAAATAGTCAGCGATGAAACCAACACCAAAAACCTTTCCTGGTCCTCCGGGTAAAGCGCCTAAGCCAAAATTCAGTAAACGACCCGCAACGCCTAAAACCAACGAGGAGGCAGCCAGAAAGAAGATGCTTATGCGAGAAGAAAGGAAAAATCACTTTCAAAACCTGGCGCAGTAAAAAAACAAACTTCGGGTAAAACCCAGTCCCCGGCGGAAGAGAAAATGCCCTTGAATAAATTCATAGCCCATTGTGGAATTTGTTCAAGACGCGATGCCGTGGAATTAATTCGCGAAGGGCGTATTACCCTCAACGGGAAGGTTGAGCAGGAACCGGGTACCAGAGTTACGGAAGTGGATCGGATAGAATTAGACGGAAAGGTTCTCACTCCCCAAAAACAATTGGTGTATTATCTCATCAATAAACCCAAAGATTACATCACTACGACCGACGATCCCGAAGGACGAAAAACAGTCTTGGATTTATTGCCCCAGGCGAAGGAGGAGCGCGTTTATCCTANNGGGCGATTGGACCGGAATACGACGGGGTTGTTATTGCTGACTAACGACGGTGATTTGGCTCAGAAATTATCGCACCCTAGCAATAAGATAAAAAAGGTGTACCATGTGGTATTGGATAAACCGGTTNATAAAAAAGATTTCGACCGTATCGTGGAAGGCGTGATGTTAGAAGATGGTCCGGCATACGTTGATGAACTTGCCTATGTGGAAGCCGACAATAAAACAGAATTGGGCCTTGAAATTCATAGTGGCCGTAACCGAATTGTTCGACGCATTTTTGAACATTTAGGTTATCAGGTGAAACAATTGGACCGGGTCATGTATGCCGGGTTAACTAAAAAGAATTTGCCTCGTGGAAAATGGCGAACACTTTCTCCTAAAGAAATTATCTTTTTGAAACACTTTCGGAAATAAATGAGTATGAAATTGGATGTTCTGTTTGAGAATTCGAGTNACGTGATCATTGACAAACCCGCTGGGTTGCTGAGTATACCCGACAGGCATCAGGCCGATTTACCTTCTGTTCAGGGGATTTTAAAACTGCATTATGAAGAGGTGTATACTGTCCATCGTTTAGATCGGGATACCAGTGGATGCATCGGTTTTGCATTAAATGCCGGTGCGCATCAGTATCTGTCACAANCTTTTGAACAACGGAAAGTCCGAAAAATTTACCAGTGCATCGTACATGGTTCTCCGGTGGCTGATCAAGGTGTCATTCAGAAACCAATATCAGCGCATCCGGTGCATAAAGGAAAAATGATGGTGACGCAAGCAAAAGGAAAGGATAGTGTGACCGAATACACCGTGCTGGAACGCTTTGGCAAATACAGTTTAATGGAATGTGTATTGCATACGGGCCGTACCCATCAGATTCGGGTACATCTTGCGGATCTCGGGCATCCTGTTGTTGGCGATCCGTTATACGGGGATGGTACTCCTGTTTATTTATCTTCCATCAAACGCAATTTCAAACTGGCGATGCATAAAGAATCTGAAACGCCTTTGTTACATCGGCTGACTTTACATGCCACAGAGCTGGAATTTAACATGTCTTCCGGTGAAAAAATTTCAACACAGGCCCCTTTACCAAAAGATATGAAAGCCATGTTAAATCAGTGCAGAAAATGGCTGCGCTAACAGGACAGGTATTAAATTCGTCATCACTGAACGTCCTCAGAAATTAAAAAAATCATTATGAAATCCATCAGTTTATTATTCGTTCTTGGTTTACTGACCACCTCCGTTTCAGCACAAAAGTCACATAAGGCTGATCGTCAACCTATTGGAGGCGCAAATCTCGGAAGAAATATTGTTTCCGTAACCCCCATGCAAATCATGGCCATTGATATTGAGAATGACGAGCCGGATTTTATGGTAGGTTTAAGTTATGAACGCATCTTTAACAATGACCTTCTTTCCTTTCGTTTACCCGTCGCCATGTCGTTGCGAAAGTCAGGAACTTTTTATTTGATGCCAACAATTAAAATTTATCCTAAAAAACAAGGGGTAGTAAAATTTGCAGTTGGCCCACAACTTTTGTTTGCCATGGGTGAAGAAAGTTATCAGCGTTACGTAAATACTGGTTCAGGGGCCTATTATCAAACGATTACTGAAAATCGAAAACAGTTCGGATTCATGCTCAATAATAGCATCAACTTTACTATCGCCCGGAATCTGTATGCCGCATTTGATTATGGTTTAGGGATACGCTACTACGACAGTTTTCCACGAGATAATAATTACCTGTCTCCATTTGGTTCGAATCGTCTGTACTGCCTATCTTTCAGTTAAACTTTAATATGGGCTGCAGGTTCTAGGCAATTAATGAAAACAATAAAATTCGTTGACCTCCCTTCAAGGAGGTTTTTTATTAGATGGCCGTGTCGAATTTCAAAACGGATTTGAATTCAGGGGAATGAAAAATTTATCAAAAGGTAAAGATCTAATTCAGTTTGCTGTTTCAGGAAGCCTAACTTGAAAATGATGTTGTTAGCATGGGACAAAAATTGATTCTATTTTTACCACATGAATCACGGAATCCGAAAACACAAGTTTGTGGACATCGTTCAGCGAAAAATTTATCCGGCTCAAATTGAATTTGAAGCAGGTAAAATTGTTCGTATTGTTGAGATCAATGCGGATTGTGAAGGCTACATACTACCTGGGTTTATTGATGCACATATCCATATAGAAAGTTCCATGTTGGTTCCAACTGAATTCGCGCGCCTTGCAGTTCGTTTTGGAACCGTAGGAACCATTAGTGATCCACACGAAATAGCGAATGTATGCGGATTGGATGGCGTGAAGTATATGCTGGAGAACGCCGCTAAAACACCCTTTAAATTTCATTTCGGTGCACCATCCTGTGTGCCGGCAACAGTTTTTGAAACGGCAGGGGCCATTTTAGGTCCGTTAGAAGTTGAGACCTTATTAGCTCGTCCGGATATTTACTATTTATCGGAAGTGATGAATTATCCGGGAGTTCTGCATGGAGATCCGGATATGCTGGCGAAAATTGCCTTGGCANAAAAGTATGCTAAACCTGTTGATGGACATGCTCCGGGATTGCGTGGTGAAGCCGCTAAACGGTATATTGATGCTGGTATTCAAACGGATCATGAATGTTTTACGAAAGAAGAGGCCCTGGACAAACTTAAAGCAGGTATGAAAATTCTGATTCGCGAAGGGAGTGCGGCTAAGAATTTTGAGGCACTGATTGATTTGTTGCCCGAGTATTATGAACAGATGATGTTTTGCTGCGATGATAAGCATCCGGATGAATTGATCGTATCCCATATGGATGAACATGTGCGCCGTGCGGTAGCCCGTGGGCTGGATCTTNTTCAGGTACTCCAGGTGGCATGTATCAACCCGGTAAATCATTACAACATGCGCTGCGGTTTGTTGCGTCCTGGTGATCCGGCCGACTTTATTGTGGTGGAGGATCTGGCCGATTTTAAAGTGACAGAAACCGTATTGGATGGTATACCTGTTTATGCAAATGATGAAGTTTTTCTACCAAGGGTACCGCAGAACCCGTCAATGTATTTTACCCGGTNNTCATCTTGAAAAAATGCCCTAGCATTTCCAGTTGCTGAGGCATCTTCCCGGATTCGTTGTATTGAAGTGTTGGATGGACAGCTCATTACGCGAACTGTGGAAATGGAAGCGAAAATTGAAGGTGGCTATGTAGTTTCTGACCCGGTTCGCGATATTTTAAAAGTGGTGGTCGTTAACCGATATAAACAAGCACCTCCTGCCGTCGCATTTATACGAAACTTCGGTTTACGCGAAGGTGCCATAGCCAGCACGGTAGCACATGATAGTCATAATATCATTGCGGTGGGTGCCGACGATCACGCACTTGAACAGGCAATTCAAAATCTGATCACATCCCGTGGTGGTCTCAGTGTGGTGAGTTCANACAAAAATTTAACCATGCCCTTGCCCGTAGCCGGATTAATGAGTTTGTCTTCGGGTGATGAGGTAGCTGCACATTATACCGAATTGCATCTTGCCGCAAAGGCATTAGGTTGTCCCTTACGATCCCCCTTTATGAGTTTGTCCTTTATGGCCTTACTGGTAATTCCACAATTGAAATTGAGCGATTTGGGTTTGTTTGATGGAAATGAATTTAAATTTACCGATGCGATCGTCAAATAGAATCGGTTATGAAATTATCCTACGCTTTACTGTTGGTATGGATGTGTTGTTTAGCGGAATGGTCAGACGCCCAGCTGCCACAAACAAGTGTTTATTTATTCGATGTAGTTCGAACGGGGAAAACCTGGACTTTGCAGCATCCAAAACAAATCGGTTCAACAAAGGGTTATAATAATCAACCCTGGTTTACTCCGGATGGAAACGGTCTGTATTATGTGCGTTCACTGGATACCCCGAATACGGAAATTTTTTACTACCACCTGAACAAGAAAAAAGTAAACGGATTACCCGAACCAAGGTGCCTGAATATTCACCCAAATGGATGCCCGATATGAATCGACTAAGTTGTGTTCGGGTAGAGGAAGACAAAGTGACACAGCATTTTTATTCTTATTCACTGAATGGGAAAGCGCCCGGCTTATTACATCCTGGTCTTACCAGTATCGGGTATTACGAATGGATCAGTATGAACGAATGGGTTTCGTTTGAACTACCCGAACCTTTTTACCTCGTCCGGCATTTGAATAGTCAGCGCCGGGCTGATACGCTGGCCAATCGTGTAGGCCGTACATTTTGGTATCTTCGTTCAAAGGGAGTCTTGAGTTTTGTTGACAAATCCGATTCTAATCATTGGAAAATTCGGGTAATTGATAAAAGAGGATTTAAAATCCAACTCCCGCAGAGCCAGATAATTATACCTTGCTTACAGAAACTTTGCCTGGCGAAGAAGACTATTGTTTTATGCAGGATGGCAGTCTTTTAATGGCGCATCAAGGCATCATCTATAAAAAAGAAATCCTTTTAAGTTCAAGGATTCAGCGTGGGAGACCTTAGTTGATTTAAAACAATTCGGCATTACCAAGTGTTATCGTATTGCCCTGTCTCCGGACAATACCCGCCTGGCATTGGTCGTTTATACAGGTGAAAACCTTAGCTACTTTACCCGGAATATAGGAACTTCGTGATTCAATACTATGGCCATGCATCGTAATCGCTTCTTATTCCTGCTCGTATTGATGACGGGAGTTTCATCGTGCGAAAAATGATCGATCCGGCTTATCGCGATTCGGGTTATCCGGAGGCTATCGATCAGATGATTCAAACCAAATGTTCTACTGCCGGTTGTCATAATGATAAAAGTTACCAAAATGCGGCTGGTCTTAATCTCACAACCCATGCCGGTTTGATGCGGGGATCGGTGAACGGTGCCGTAGTAATTCCATATGCCCCGACTCAATCGTCTTTACTTCAATTTATCAACACGTTTGATGATTTGGGTACCAAGGCCGTTCCTACGATGCCGGTTAATGGGGAAGCACTAAGCCGCGAGCAGGTGTTGCTTTTCAGAAATTGGATTCAGGCCGGTTGTCCTGACCGGAACGGGCAAATCCTTTTGCATCCAGTCCGGAAAGCCGACCTAAGGCATATATTGCTAATCAGGGGTGTGATTTAGTGAGTGTGCTGGATGCTGAAACCGGATTGGTGATGCGTTATGTGCAAGTGGGCGGAGATCCTAATCAGATTGAATTGCCCCATTGTTTGCGCACTTCACCGGATGGAAAGTACTGGTATGTTTGTTTTGCCAATGGAAATTTGGTACAGAAATTTGAATGTAACGGCGATAAACTGGTCGGACAAGTCAGCATCGGAGCCGGTGCGTGGAATATCCTTAAAATTTCTCCGGATAGCCGCTATGCCTACGTTTCAGACTTGTCATCCAATGGAAAATTTGCTTACATCGATCTTCAATCCATGACGCTGATTAAAACATTAGCCGGTTCGGGATTATTCACTTTTCCGCATGGCATGGAAATCAGTGAAAGTGGAGACACTTTGTATGCCACTGCGCAATATGGTAATTTTATTTATCGCATCATTCCGGATATTCCTGAGGTAGACCAGATTGTTTTAGCAAAAGGACAGGTGCCGGTGACCACCCGCAAACTCTGGATCCGCATGAAATTCTAACCTGGAAAGAACATAATGTTCATATTATTACCTGCCAGGCAAGTAATGAGATTCGTTTGCTGGATGCCCGAAAGGACACCTTAAAACATATTATTCCGATGGGAACTTATCCGTTAGAAATGGCGATGTCAAAAAAAGAAATTTGTTATTTGTCGTTTGCCAGGAAGATGTGAATCCGGTATATCCCGGGTTCAGAGGCTCTGTGTATGTAGTGGATATGAATACGATGAAGGTAGTGCGAAAAGTGTACGAAAAATTTTTCCAGCCCCATGGCATTGCCGTTGATGATCGTCGTGATTTGCTCTATGTGGCGAGTCGGAATGCCGATCCAACTGGTCCGGCTCCGCATCATGTATCAGAATGTGCCGGGCGGAATGGTTTTTATCATGTGATTGATTTAAATACTTGGCAACGCATCAGACCACCGGCTGAAATTTCAGTGGACCCTTATAGTGCAGATGTGCGCAGGTAATAGCCTATCTGAATAATCAAATCGTTCAACGTCATGTTTCCGTTATCTTTGCACCCGCATGAGCAAACATGGAAAAGTATTGGTTGCAATGAGTGGCGGTATTGATAGTACCGTGGCTGCCTTGATGTTACATGATCAGGGATATGAAGTGATTGGTATAACCATGAAAACCTGGGATTATGCGGCCTCTGGAAGTAGCAAANAAGAAACAGGATGCTGTAATCTGGATAGTTTTAATGATGCCCGTCAGGTTGCAGTCGAACATGGATTTGCGCATTATGTGCTCGATATCCGTTCTGAGTTTGGGGATGCGGTCATCGAAAATTTTGTTGATGAGTATCTCGCCGGGCGCACCCCCAATCCCTGCGTGATGTGTAACACCCACATAAAGTGGAATGCACTATTGAAACGGGCCGATGCCTTAGATTGTGCTTTTATTGCAACAGGTCATTATGTAAATGTTCGGGAAGAGCGTGCACGATATGTTTTGTCGAAAGGGCTGGATGCCAATAAAGATCAGAGTTATGTGTTGTGGGGGTTGTCGCAGGAATGTTTGGCCCGAAGTATTTTTCCATTGGGCAACTACCATAAGCCGGCCATTCGGCAAATGGCACTGGACTATGGGTATCCTGAACTGGCTAAAAAGAGTGAGAGTTATGAAATTTGTTTTGTTCCTGACAACGATTACCGAAACTTTTTAAAGAAGAAAGTAGAAGGATTGGAAGATGCAGTACACGGAGGTGATNTTGTACTAACCGATGGCACCCGGATAGGGAAGCATAAAGGCTATCCGTTTTATACCATCGGGCAACGTAAAGGTTTAGACATTGCCCTGGGACGCCCGATGTTTGTTGTTGAAATTCAGCCCGACACAAATACAGTGGTCCTTGGTGATGAAGTAGAGTTAGAACGTCACACCATGGAGGTGGCCCGGTTGAATTGGATAAAATACGAGCAGATTGAGGATGGGTTTGAATGTGGAGTAAAAATCAGATACAAATCCGAACCGGTGGACGCGCAATTAGCATGGGGTACAGCCGGGTTGCAGGTGAATTTCAGGCACGCCGTGAAAGGAATTGCTCCGGGACAATCTGCGGTGTTTTATGAGGGTGATGATGATCGCCGGGGGCATCATTCAACGTTATGGTGGACTCGCAGAAGCATCCTCTGCTCAATAATTTCAGACTTTATTCGTTAACACGTAATTTTATCCGATCTTTATACTGCTTATCATGAACAAATCGCTTCTCTTTTTTGGTTGTTTGGGTAGTCTTTTTGCAGGGATGTAAACGTCAGGTGATTCCTTGCAGAGGATATTGATTTGGGGAAGGAGTACTACAACCTTACCGTAGGGTATGACATTGAATATGCAGTAGACTCGATTATCTATGATGATTTCAATCAACGAATCGACACCTTTTCACTGGAGTTTAAAGATGCCGTAGTGGATACCTTTACGGATAATGAAGGGCGACTCAGTTACCGCATTCAACGATATTACCGACAGGATTCAACCTACGCCTGGTCTGAGCACTATAACTTTACGCCACTCCAACATCCTCGCGCCTGGAAGTTGTTGACCGAAATTTGCGATTTATTAAGTTGGTTTTTCCCGTCAAACTAAATACACGCTGGTATGGAAATTCCTATATTCCTACGGCCTTCAATAATGAGTTGAAGTGGATGATCAGTGGGATTATAAATATGAAGACATTAATGTCCCCTTTAACACCGGATTTATTTCCTTTCCTTCCACCGTGGATATTCTTCAGGCTGATTATACGGAAGGCGATGAATCGATCCCAATTCTTACAGTGCCAGAGGGTATTCGCGGAGTGTATGCGAAGAATGTAGGACTGATTTATAAAGAAATGACCCGCTGGGAATATCAACCCAGTTTGTCTCCTCGCTTTTAAAAGGGATTTACATTAATCATGCGAGCTAAAAATATTCCCGATCATGAAATTAGCTTACTTACTTCTGCTGTTTGGCATCCTCTTTCAGGTGGCTACTTCCAAACGTGTTACCGCTGCGCCAGCTTATGCATTTCGTGTCACTTTTAAAGATAAGAATGGCACAAAATCATTTGCCGATTCCCTGAGTTTTGTCTCCGAAANNGCCCTGTTGCGCCGATCAAAACAAGGTATCCCCTTAGATAGTACCGATTTGCCGGTGGTACAAGCCTATATTGATACCGTAATGACCACTGCCTCGGCGGTGAAACTGCATAATGTTTCGAAGTGGTTTAATCAGGTGGTGGTTATCACGTTTGATTCGTCAAAAATTACCCAATTGCAAGCCTTACCGATGGTGGCTTCAGTTAAATTGGTAGCACGTTATGCCAATGGAGTTTTTAAGACAGATGATGCGGGGAAGTTTGAAGAAGAAATTTCCGCGCAAAAAACAACCGGGAACTCTGCCTATTATGGATTGTCGTTTCAACAGATAGACCTCATTCAAAGCGATTGTTTACATGATTTAGGTTACCGCGGTGAAGGAATTGATATTGCCGTGTTTGATGTTAATTTCAGGTATGCCAATACATGCGCTGCATTTGATTCGATGCAATCCGAAGGAAGGGTGAAGGATACCCATAATTTCGTTAAAGATACTTCCTATGTTTACGCAGTATCAATTCCGAACGATCATGGCATGAATGTGTTAAGTTGTATGGCCAGTATCCGACCATCGGTATTTGTTGGATCCGCCCCCAAGGCCAATTACTTTNTGTATATCACCGAAGATATCAGTAGCGAACAACCCATAGAGGAGGACAACTGGTTATCGGCAGCGGAACGTTCAGATAGTATCGGTGTCGACCGANTCAATTCTTCACTGGGTTATAATCTGTATGACCAACCTCACACGTCGTATACCTATGCCAACATGGATGGACAAACCAGTTTAATTGTACGGGCAGCTAACAAGGCCGTAGCAAAAGGTATTTTTGTTGTGCAGGCACAAGGAAACGAAGGAGCCGGAGCCTGGATTTATATGCTCACACCAGCAGATGGAGACAGCGTATATAGTGTTGGTTCTGTAAATGGTTCGGGTGCCTGGGGACAAAGCGGTTATGGCCCAACCTATTCAGGTACGATTAAGCCAGATGGAGTGTGTATGGGAATGGGAGTAGTTGTCTTGGCATCCAGCTGTAATACCGGTACAACAAATGGGTCTTCGTTTGCCAGCCCAACGATGTGCGGAGCTATTGCTTGCTTGTGGCAAGCGCATCCTGATTTAACTGTTTGGGAACTACGTGATTTATTGCGAAAGTCCAGCAGTCATTTCTCGAATCCAAACAATACGCTTGGTTATGGCATTCCTGATTTTTGTATGGCGCATAATATTGTTCTTGGAGTAGAAGAGGCGCCGGATGTTCCAACTGATTATGTCGTTTTTCCGAATCCAACGCAAACAGAGTTTTTTATTCGTTCGTTGAGTCCTTCGCAGGAAACCTGTCAGTTAATTTTAATCAATTCCCAGGGACAGTCGATCACCAAAAGATTGATGAAAAAGCTGGACCNNTATGAATCCGATTTTATGCACAGTGTTCCGGCTGGCAATTATCAGATTTTGATTAGTAACGGAACCCGCATTCAGTCCATTCCGGTAACCAAATTATAGCCCCGACCGCATAGCCTCTAATTGTTCGGCATATTCTTCCATCCAGGCATCCAGTGTGGATTTAAATGAAGGATTATTCATGTTTGTCTGGAAATCGCCGGCCTGCAGAATCTTAGCCAGCAGGGTATCCTGTACTAGCTGACTGCGGAGCGCTTCATGGTAGGAGGTGTGTGAGAAGGATACCATTTCGTATACTGAGTTAAAAATATCCGGGTAGCATTTGCCCAATTCTTTTTCGATACTTTTTCGGCGAAGAAATTCCGGATCCGCTACCTTGTCGCGCATCTCGACAAAATTCAGTAAGGCCAATTCAGCCACCGCATCCCCATTCTTTTTNCTGTGTGCTTCATAACGCTTTAAGGTGAGGGGCCAATCCACAGTTTCCTGTTCGTCTAAAAGTTCTGCCATGATCCGGCAATCTTCAAACCCCGCATTCATTCCCTGACCATAAAAAGGTACGATGGCATGTGCGGCATCACCAATTAAAAANCTATTCCCGCCATTTGTCCAGGGAAAACATTTTACAGTGACCAATGCGGAAGTTGGATTGCCNAAAAAATCGTCCAGCAAATTCGGGATTAAATCCAGGGTATCGGGGAAGTGAGTTTTGAAAAAGAGTTGAACTGCCTCCGGGGTATTCAATTGCGCAAAAGAATGCTCTCCTTCAAACGGAAGAAACAAGGTGCAGGTGAAACTCGAATCTGTATTGGGCAAAGCAATCAGCATAAAATTTTTNCGCGGCCAAATGTGCAGGGCTTCTTTTTCCATGCGGAAGGAGCCATCGGCGGCCGGTGGTATTAAAAGTTCTTTATACCCATGTTCGATATACGTTTGCGAAAAATTAAATCGGTCTTTTCGTTGATAGGCATTCCGCAAAGCCGAAAATGCCCCATCGGCACCGATAAGAATCTGATGCCCGCTGTGGTTCAACTTGGTGCCATTTTCCAATTGTTCGGTTTCAAAATGCGTTGTATCCAACTCCACACCAGTCACACGCTGATTGAAAAAACTCNNGACTCCGGCATCTTCAGCCAATTGCATCAATTTTTTGTTGAGTTCGCCCCGGCTGACTGAATAAATGGCTTCCTGGTTTTTTCCATAGGCCTGAAAAGTGATGCATCCATCCGGTTGATGCAATTGCCTGCCATACATCGGGATAGCGATATTTCGGATATCATGGGATAGGCCTGCTTTTTCGAGCCCTGCCCAACCACGAACGCTCATCGCCAGATTAATGGATTTACCGGCGGAGATTTTCTTTNNACGCATATCCGGGCGACGTTCAAAAACACTGACTTGGTACCCCTTTTTGNNCAGTAAGGTAGCTAACAGGGAACCGACGAGTCCGGCTCCTAAAATTGATATGTTTGATGATGGCGTAGGGGTTTGTACAGGCATCGTGGTAAGTAAGATTTGTTAATTATTTATCTCGTTCTATCGTGTATTGAACAAGTTGTTTGAGGTATTTTTTCGGGTCTCCATCCGGGTACTCATCAAGGAGTGCAAAAGACTCCTGAATTAACTGATTCATTTTTCTTCAGCATAGCGTATGCCCCCGAATTCGGTCACTGTTTGAATGATGAATCCAAGTTCATGTTTGTTTTTGGCCGGTTTTTTAAAGATAGAAATAATCTTTTATGGGTGGCCCGATCACACAAGTTCAGCGTATGATCAGGGGCAGGGTCATTTTTTCTTTGATATCATTTCCTGTAGGTTTACCGACATCTGCTTTCCCATAATCAAAAAGATCATCCCGAATTTGAAATGCCATTCCCACTTTTTCTCCAAAAAGGCGCATCAGACTTGTTTTGGATTCATCCGCTGAGGCGGCATATGCCCCGGCTCCAAAAGCAGAGGAGATGAGGGAAGCAGTTTTCCCTCGGATAATTTCGAAGTAAACAGCTTCTGTAATATCGAGCTTCCGGGCTTCTCGGCTTGCAAAAGCTCACCTTCGGCCATCTCACGAACTGCATCCGAAAGAATCTCCAAAATTTTAAAATCACCATTTCCGAGGGATAACAGCAATCCTTTTGACAACAGGTAGTCTCCTACCAGAACAGCGATTTTGTTTTTCCAGAGGGCATTAATTGAAAAAACTGCGCCGTTGCAACGAGTCGTCCACTACATCATCATGAACGAGCGAGGCGGTATGAAGTAGCTCGATCAGCGATGCGGCTCGAAAACCTGCTCGTTCACTTCGCCGTTTAATCGGGCAGAGAGCAGAACAAACATGGGACGGAGTTGTTTTCCCTTGGTTCGAACGATATAATGCACGATCTTATCAAGTAAGGATACTTTACTTTTTACGGCGTCCTTAAAATTTCTCTGAAAAGAATCCAGGTCTTTCTCGAGATATTTTTTTATCTCATGCATGGCTCAAACGCAATGATAGAGTGCATTTTTATAATTTGAAAAGAAATTGTAAATAATTCTTTTTATAGGATTTGTTTATATATTTGCGCCATAAAAATTAACAAAACCTTATTTTATGTCAAGTAAAAAGTACTTAGTTCTGTTGTGTGCACTTTTCGCAAGTGCAAGCAATGTTATGGCTCAGGAAGAAAGTACCTCAGGTTCGGCCGGTATTTACCGTGGTGCCGGATATGATGTAACGGACACCTCGCTGATTCCTGAGAGAAGAATGGAGCAGCAAAGGGATTTCCTTTCCAATCAGTATGATTTCCCTTCCAAACCGCGTAACCAGTGGGAAATTGGAATCAGCGTGNGAGCGTTTAACGTTTCCGGTGACGTTCGTTCTAAANACCTTTTCACTGCTAAAAATCCAGGTCAGACTCTGGGATTTGGAGTCCATTTACGGAAAGCCTGGGGATATATCATCTCAACACGTTTGCAGTTTATTCACGGAACAGCGTCCGGATTTAACTGGCAGCCTTCAACGGGCTATTGGGGACACTATGATAATCCCTGGATGTCTACCGGATACGGTACAGGTGGTGTAAACAACCCGAATTCATCTGCCAAACCGGTTTTTTATAATTACAAAACGAATGTTGACGAGTTATCGTTCCAACTGGTAGCTGCTTTAAATAACGTAAAATTTCACAAAGCGCGTAACAAGGCTAGTTTATATGCTTTAGCCGGTATAGGTGGAAGTTTGTATGATACTTGGGTAGACGCTTTGAATGCTGCGGGAAAGCAATATGATTTCAACAAAATCATCAATAAATCCTACGAGAACGAAAAACCAAACTGGTATAACAACTACCGCACACGGAAAGAGAAAAATACCGATTTGAAAACTNTGTTCGATGGTAAATATGAAACCCGCGCTGAACGCCATGACAACCGTCCTTGGTTTGGTAGAGAGCGTATATATCGTACGATTCTTACTGCCGGTTTAGGTATTCAGTTCAAGTTAGGTCGTCGTGTCTCTTTAGCCATCGAAGACAAGTGGTCATATACCAACGATGACTTAGTTGATGGTCAGCGTTGGCAGGAATGGCCTCAGCCTGGTTATGGTGGATCTGCTATGACCCGTGACTTTGATACATACAACTATCTTTCTCTCGGATTGAACATTCACTTAGGTGGCCGCTCGGTTGAACCATTGTGGTGGATGAATCCGTTGGATTATGGTTATACCGAAATGAAACGTCCTCGTGGTGGTAACAATTGCGATATGGACACCGATGGTGATGGTGTTTCAGATTGCTTCGATCGTTGTCCAGATACTCCGGCCGGTGTTGCTGTGGATACACACGGTTGTCCGATCGATACAGATGGTGATGGTGTACCTGACTTCAAGGATAAACAATTAANNTTACTCCTACCGTGTCAGCCTTCAGATGCTGATGGTATCGGAACTTGTCCCGATCCTGAATGTTGTACAAAAATTAAGCCTGTTGTTGGTTGTGGTAACATTGCCGGAGGTAGCGTATTGTTCGCGAATGGTTCAACTCGTCTCGCTCCTAATGCCATGTCACAATTGTCTCAATTGGCCAGCGCAATGAGAAGCCAACCAACATGTAAAGTGGTTGTGATGGGGAATGGATCAGCGAGCAAATTAGATCAGCAACGTTCATGGGATCGAGTAAACGCTGTTATCAATTATATGGTTGATAACCAAGGAATCGATCGCGATCGTTTTATCTTCCAGTACGGTCAAAATGGTAATCCAAACACAGTTGATTATCGTTCAGCCGGTGAAGGTGAAGAAGGGCCATCAAATATCCCTCCTCCATTCCCGAATCTGCGTCGTAATTAATTCGTAAAATAAGTTTTGTTCAAAAGAGGCCAGGCAATTCTGGCCTCTTTTGTTTTTATCGGCAAAAAATATTGTCCTTGTAATCATTAACACTTACCTTTGCCGGCCTTTCGGTTAAACCCTTATGCGGGCGTGGCGAAATTGGTAGACGCGCTAGACTTAGGATCTAGTGTCTTCGACATGGGGGTTCGAGTCCCTCCGCCCGCACACTTTAACTTTTTTATTAGCTATGGCTCAGATTACTCAAGAAAACATTGGTGTACAACACGAAAAATCAGTATTCATATCACTCCTGAAGATTATCTTCCTTCCGTAGATAAGGCGATTAAAAATCTGAGCAAACAAGCCTCAATTCCAGGTTTTCGCAAAGGAATGGTTCCTGCGGGTTTGATTCGGAAAATGTACGGACAGTCGGTTTTTGCCGATGAGGTGCTACGTGTTGCCGGCACTAAATTAGAAGAACATTTAATTGCCCAAAAGGCCGAAATTTTCGCACGACCCGTTCCAAGTGCCTCCCAGGAACAAATGAATTTTGATATTCTGAAACCCATAGCATACACTTTCGAATTTGAAATTGGTACAAAACCATCTTTCCGGGTCCCACTGATTGAAAATAAAGAATCAGTTGATTTGTGTAAAGTCATCGTAACCCATGAAATGCTGGATCAGGAAATTGAGCAGATGTTGTTGAAAGCCGGTGAAATGACTACCCCGGAAGAAGTCAGCAGTCCGTTTGATATTTTAAACGTCGATTTTACACGATGTGATGCCGATGGGAATCCGATTGAAGGGGCTGAAACGAAACCGAATTCCCTCTTATTAAAATACTTTTCAGCGGGCGCACAGCAACTACTTCAGGGTAAAAAGGCTGGTGATGACATCATCATTCAACCGGTTCAGGATTTGGAAAATTCGGTACAGGCTGCTGTTATTAAAGATTTGGGCCTGGAACCACAAGGTGAGGAGGCCAAATCGACATTCTTTAAAATGCATATCACTAAATTAGGCCATGTTGAAAAGGCTACGTTGAATGAGGAAACGTATCAAAAACTTTTTCCCGGACGGACGATAAGCAGTGAAACTGAATTTAAAGAAGCAGTTACGGAAGAGATTCAAAATATTGGGATCAGCAGGCAAGAATCCGACTACATAATGAAATTTTTGAACGGTTGGTTCATGAAACCCCCATTGAGCTGCCCGCTGATTTTTTAAAGCGCTGGTTAAGTGTGGGTGGTGAACAATATAAAAGTCCGGAACAGGTTGAACGTGAGTACCCGGGCTTTGAACACTCCTTACGTTGGCAGTCGATCACCGACCGTATCATCGAGGAAAATCAGTTGCAGGTTGAACAGGAAGAATTGGAATATGCCGCACGGATGGAGGTAATGCAGTATTTTGGTCAATATGGTTCGATGCCTATGTCAGACATGGAATGGATGGAACCTTTAATTAAAAACAATTGGCTGATGCAAAGTTTAAGGATGAGTTGAGTTCTAAAATCATTACGGACAAGGTTTTTACGTTTTGGAGAATACCTTGACACTCGTTGAGCAAACCGTAAGCGTCGAAGAATTCTTGAAAAGACCTACTCCACATCATCACCATCATTAGTTGTTAATTTGTTAAACCAAATAGGTTTAAATTTAATATGGTAATAAGCTTAATTATTACTAGTTAATTCACAGTTTTGTATATTAATAATTAAGAACATGTCTTAATATTCTTATTTACACAATAATCACATCAGCTTAAACGCATTTTGGCTTAATTTTGGCATATTGTAAAAAAATCTCATTATGCTAAGACGTTTAACCCTCATGGCCACTCTGGTAGTGGCGTTCTTTGCTTACAAGGCAAATGCACAGTGTGGTTCCGGTGCTACAATAACANTAGAGGAATCGCGTTGTGAGGCTATAGGGNTCATTATGGCAAGCGGTGCTACTGGTGTGGGCCCCTTTCTGTATGACTTCACCTCCTATCCTGTTGATTATGCCTACACCGGGGCATCATCCTCATCAACCATTACAGCACTAAATCCGNGATCATATACCCTCAGGATTATTGATCAGGGTGCTGGAAATTGTTTTACTGATTATGTGGTTAGTGTTCCGGGTACCTATGTGCAACCGTTAATGAACACCTCGGTGGTGGACGTGACCAATTGCTACAATGGGACCAATGGTTCAATCACTGCAGCTTTGGTGGATGGCCGTTTACCGTACAGCTATGAAATTATTGCTGGTCCGATGGCCGTGGGTACAACCAATACCAACGGTATTTTTTCAAACTTAGGACCAGGTACCTACGATGTCAGAGGCTATGATAGTTGTGGAAACTATCAAACACGACAAGTGACCATCGGGAATTTCTATTTTTCGCCCAACAGTCCGGTTGTTACTAAAACTGGTTGTGGTCAGTATTCTTTGATGCCATTAATCCCAATGCCANCCATGTCGGGGTATACTTACAAGGTGAAAGATGCCAATGGAACTACCATTGCCACTGGAGCATCTTTACCAATTGCTTTCTCACATCCCGATGGCACAATTGCCAACGCACAGGTTTGTATTACAGATGCTTGTGGAACAGATGGTTGTGTGAATTTCAGCATAGCCGATTGGTCTGTAACCGGATCTTCAACATCATACACGGCCTGTAATCAATGGACTACCAGCAGTATCACTATTTCAGGAACACCAACCGCGCCAATCACTTACGGTTTTGTTCGAAACGCCGGAGATACAGTTTGGTCATCTTCCTTACCATTTTCTNTTGGTCCCCAGATTACTCCATCATACTGGTGGGGTTTTAGTGTTGTTAAAGATGGCTGTGGCGTGGTAAAAGCAAGCCCAAACATTTATGAACAATTCATGTTGTTTTGGGGCGGTGTAAACAACCAGTATTATACTTCATGTACCGAGGCTACGATCGAAGCCGGTATCTGGCATAGCTTTGTCAATCCCGTATCCTTCAGTTTAAATGGCGGAGCCNTTGTCACCGATGGTGATAATACGTATAATTTTACTAATCTTCCGGATGGTTCCTATACGATTGTAGCAACCGATGCTTGCGGTAGCACATTTTCTTATACCACCGGTATCGGACATGACTGGACACTTGAGGATTTTCAGAACCCTATTNGTACATTCGGTGAGTTTAATAATTACGTTTCCGTACAGCGCAGAATGAAAGCACCTATCGTTTATGAACAATGGGATGCCTCTTACTCAACCCTGTTGGGAACGCAAACCTGGTNNCTCGATCCTTCAAACATTTATAATGCGTGGTACGGACCATCAGACTGGTATGCCTCTGTTACCTTTCCCGGACAACCCAATGTGACCTACAATTATATCGCTATAGATGATTGTGGACGAAAAGATACCATTACAATTATCAACGGAATTAATGGCCACGTTCCAAATACCTTGTCAGCAACAATGACTCCATTGTGTGTGAATAAAGGAAATATCACAGCCAACTTCACTTCGGATAACCCAACCNTGAATGATATCCTGATTGATATCCGTAATATCAACACACAACCGAACTTCTCAACAGCTGTATTTACAGGTCAGGCGACGNGTTCATATAGTTGGTATAATCTTGATACTGGTACGTATCAGATTATGATTAAGAATAGAAATTGTAGCGATACCACGTTCTACACCATTGAAATTCCAAAATACGTTCAACCTCGTTTGCGTAAATCCATTGCATTTAATTGCGCCGGCGGTAATGTGAATGTGGTTGGATCAACGAAAGGGNGTTTGAAGCCTTATCAATATGAAATTTTCCAAACCTTCCCAACCAACAATCCTCAACCGCTGCAATCCAGCAACTTGTTTACCCTGTCAGGAACCTATACCTTGGTTCGTTTGCGGGTTGTTGATGCTTGTGGAAATACTTCCTTACAGGATTTAGCTGTTCGTCCACCGGCAAAACCTATTATTAAGGTTGTACAANAATTACCGGTATGTAATCTGAGCATGCTGAATTTGTATGTAGATTCANATTTTTACCGGAGCTACCATGAGTGGTCTNCACCAAGCGGAGCTTTAGAACCAACCCTTCTCTGGATTTGCCGGTTACTAGCCGATACCGGATTGTACAAATGCCGTGTGGTTATTGCAGGTACTTGTTATGATGATACCGCTAAATTCCATTTACGTGCAAAAGAATTCGGATGTTATGCCCAATTGGGTAACTACGTTTGGAATGACACCGATAAAGACGGTGTGCAGGATGCCGGTGAAGTTGAGNTTGCAGGTGTAACAGTAACCTTGTACGATAATGCCAATACCATTATTGCGACCACAGTTACAGACGCCTACGGTTACTATTTATTCCAGAACCTGAACCCTGGTACTTACCATGTTGGATTTACACTGCCATCAAATTATGTGTTCAGTCCAACAGACCAGGGTGGTGATGATACAAAAGATTCTGATCCCAATACAGTGAGTGGATTAACCGGAAATTATACATTGGTTGCCGGAGATAGTAATATGACAGTGGATGCTGGAATTTACATGCCAACTCCGAATACAGCTTGTTTAGGTAATTATGTCTGGAATGATCTTGATGTGGATGGTGTTCAGGATGCCAATGAACTGGGCTTCTCTGGCGTAACGGTGATGTTATATGATGGATCAGGAAATGCCATTGCATCCACTGTAACAGATGCAACTGGGTTCTACTACTTCTGCGATTTGATTCCAGGTACTTATAGTGTCGGATTCAGTCAGCCAATCGGTTACGTTTTCAGCCCACAGGATCAGNGCGGTAATGATGCCACGGACAGTGATGTGAACCCATCAAACGGGATGACACAAACCGTTACTTTAGCTGCTGGTGAGAACAATTTCACATTGGATGCCGGTTTGTATAGTCAACCGAATACGCAAGCATCTTTAGGAAATTATGTATGGTACGATAATAACAACAATGGTGTTCAGAATGCAGGAGAAGGTGGAGTTCAGGGAGTAACAGTTACATTGTATGCTTCTGATGGTACTACCACACTCGCCACTACAACAACTGATGAATTTGGCTATTATATTTTCAACAACCTGACCCCAGGTGATTATGTTGTAGGATTCTCTAATATCCCTGCCGGTTACGGTTTATCCGCAAACGATCAGGGAGGAAATGACGCTTTGGATTCTGATGCCGATGCCATCTCTGGAAAAACGCCAATCATCAATTTGTCAGCCGGTGAACATGATATGACCTGGGATGCAGGTATATTCAATCCATCTACTCCAATAGGAGCCTTGGGTAACTACGTTTGGTATGATCAGGACAATGATGGTTTGCAAGATGCCAATGAAACAGGAGTACCAGGTGTTACCGTTACCTTATACGATGGAGTTGGAACCATTTTAGATATTTCTTCTACCAACGCTCAGGGGTATTATATCTTCAACAATCTGCCTGTTGGTAACTATCAGGTTGGATTCTCAAACCTGCCTCCGGGATATAAGTTAACTGCCAGCGATGTGGGTAGCAATGATGCAGTAGATAGTGACCCGAATGTGGGTACAGGATTAACTCCAATCGTTGTTTTAGCAACTGCAGAAGTGAACCTGACTTTGGATGCCGGTATCGTATTTGCCGGAGGTAGAAATGGTACTGCTTCCTTAGGAGATATTGTTTGGTTAGATGCCAATCAGAATGGTATTCAGGATAATGGTGAACAAGGCGTTGCCGGAGTGACCGTTACCTTGTATGAAGGGGATGGCACAACCGTTATCTCAACAACAACAACAGATGCCTTAGGAAATTACATCTTTACAGGTTTAGATGCCGGTAACTATGTTGTAGGATTTAGTAATATTCCTGCTGGTCATACATTTACAACCGCGCATCAGGGTACTGATGATGAATTGGATGCCGATGCGGACGCTACTTCCGGTGGTAAAACCGGAGTTATCGGGCTGGCTGAAGGTGAAGAAAACCTTTCTATCGATGCGGGGGTATTCCCAGCACCTGGTTTAGCTAGTCTTGGAAATTACGTTTGGAACGATTTAAATCAGGATGGTGTACAGGATGGCAGCGAACCTGGTGTGCCGGGAGTTACAGTTACCTTGTTTGATCCTTCCGGAAACCCATTAGCTGTTACTACAACAGACGCCAATGGATTGTATCAATTTACTGGTTTGACTNCAGGTACTTACTATGTTGAATTCTCGAACTTGCCAGCCGGATTTGAATTTACCGGACCAGATGCAGGTGGTGATGATGCCNTTGATAGCGATGCAGATCCATTAACCGGATCTACTCCTTGGGTTACTCTGGTAGCCGGACAAAATTATCCCGACTTTGATGCCGGTATCTTTACTGAANAAGCAGGTCTTGGAAATTATGTTTGGAATGATGTGAATAACAATGGTATTCAGGATGCGAATGAAGATGGAATTCCTGGTATTACAGTAACGCTGTATGCTGCCAATGGAACTACACCGATTTCTTCAACGGTTACCAATGCCAATGGGTTCTATACCTTCGTGAACCTGGATCCAGGAACGTATATTGTTGGATTCAGTGGCCTGCCTGCTGGTGCTACACTAAGCCCGAACGATCAGGGTGGTGATGATGCTCTGGATAGCGATGCCAATCCGATTACTGCGAAAACTCCTCCGGTAACCTTAGGCCCTGGCGATTATGATCCAACCCTGGATGCAGGTATTCACTTACCGCAAAATGCCGGATTGGGTAATTATGTTTGGTTTGATATCGACAAAGATGGTACGCAGGATGCCTCCGAACCTGGTGTTGCAGGTGTTACGGTTACCTTGTTCAATGCTTCCNGAGTAGCTATTCAAACTGCTGTAACCAATGAAAGTGGTTTCTACTCCTTCCCGAATCTGNATCCTGGTACCTACAGTGTTGGTTTCAGTACCTTGCCTCCTAACCGTGGATTTACTTCTCCGGATGCTGGCGGAAATGATGCCACAGATAGCGATGTCAGTGTAAATATTGTGGTAGGTGCTGGTGATATTCCATTATCTGGTCAAACACCTCCTGTAACACTTGCGGATGGCGAATACAATCCGACCCTTGATTTAGGTTTGGTTGTACAATTCCCAACTGCCTTAACATCCATTATCGCGAACGCCGCTTTACAAGGAAATGTTAGTACCGTGAATTGGGTAACCCGTGATGAAAAAGATGTAAATAATTTTGCGATTCAACGTAGTACGGATGGTGCACAATTTACTACCGTGGCAGTACGTACCGCAAAAGGAAATACACAGGGTGAAACTAACTACAGCATCAAGGACAATGTTGCTGAACTGATGGATCTTGCTGTAATTTATTATCGTGTGATCGCCAATGATATCGATGGTAAACAAAGCATGTCAAATACGGTTTCAGTTCGCCCAATGCAGAATGGAGATCCGGTTCAGATTTATCCGTCTCCATTTAGTACTGAATTTAACATTGCCTATCCATCAGAAGATGCGGGTGTTGTTCTCGTAACGCTGACAGACGTATTGGGTAATACCATCCGTAGTCAATCATTTGATATCCAGAAAGGTACAAATACCCTTCGCATCGATCAATTGAATAGTCTGGCGAAAGGAACATACTACGTAAAACTTGTGAATGAGGTAACTGGTGAACAGTACATCAAAAAACTATTGAAAAAATAGTTCGTAGTCAAATTTGATAAGAGGCCGGTCAGAAGATCGGCCTCTTTTTTAATACAGCTAAGAGTATGCGAATCAGTCCTACCGATATGCCCTTTGCAATGCTTTGCTCGCAAGCATTACCGGCTAGTATGCTGAAGATGGGCTATCTGCTAATGGATATTCGAATAAAGTGATTAATACCCATGCCTGGACGCCTGATTCTTTTAATACCAATGTGAATTGGTAGATAGACCAATTCATACAATGGTTTATGCCTGCCAGTACCGATCAATTCTTTGTTTGCGAGGAACGAGAATTACAAAGAGTACATCGGTAATAGGATAGTTGTTTAGACCAAAATTATTGGTCTAACCTGTACCGGTGATGTGGATGTACCTGAGGAACGAAGGTTACAACCACACAATCGGTAGTACAAATATCACATCGGTATAACTCAATTCAAGGGTTCTGGCTAATTTTGTTTGAAAAATAGATGCTATGTTATTCGGTGCCAATAAACCCAAGCCAACGTATTCCGAACAGGAATTGAATGATCGAATCAATTGATGGATCGATTAAATCCGGTCTATCAAAACTCAATCAAAATGTGATTCTGTTCTGGCTGGGAAAAAGTTGGAGTTACCTCACTGAAATCTTACTCTATGTGACTGGCATCGCCTGTATCGGGTTCAATTTTATTATGCAAAATGTATTTCCATTTCATGTGTTGGATGAAATTTTGCATCGGCCTACTTTAAACAGATCGTTTCCAATCCGGGTGATTTTAAATCTTTCGGACTAGCAGTGCATGGTTTGGTGATCCTGATAGGTATTCTATTTTTAGTGATGGGTTTTCGACAACGCGGGATGAGAACACAACGGAATTTACTTAGGGAAACTTCTACATCGTTTAAGGCAGCCTACGATTTTTAGCCGCTAAACAAAAGGCTCTTCTTGAAGTCATGCCCGAAACTAACGCCACCTCGGATCATTTAACCCGGGTTGAACCCAAACCCTTTCCAAAGTCAGATTCATCGTCTGGTACATCAACCGCTTCGTCGTAGAATAATCGGACTGAAATTCAATCCCCGACCAGTCATATACTTGCAGTGAAGTTCATGTTATCCTTTCAGCAAATCCGGTCTTCGTTCTTCAGTTCGGCGAAGGGCTTCTTCATAACGCCATTCTTCAATTTTCGCAAAGTGGCCACTTAATAAAATATCAGGCACTTTATATCCTTTCCAATCTGCTGGCCGGGTGTAAACCGGAGGAGCTAATAACCCATCCTGATGTGAATCGGTTAGCGCTGAAGTTTCATCATTCAACACGCCCGGAATTAAACGCCCGATACTATCCGTTAATACGGCAGCCGCTAATTCGCCCCCACTGAGCACATAGTCGCCGATGGAAATTTCAAGGGTCACATATACATCGCGGATACGCTGATCAATTCCTTTGTAGTGTCCGCAAATCATCAATAGATTTTCTTGCAGCGATAAACGATTTACGGTGGGTTGTTTTAAAGTTTGTCCGTCAGGGGTCAAATAGATGATGGCATCATAGTTCCGTTCCTGTTTTAATTTTTCAATCACACGGGCCAAGGGCTCACACATTAAAACCATGCCTGCTCCGCCTCCAAATTGGGTATCATCGACCTGCCCATATTTATTCATGGCATAATCACGCAAGGCATGTAAATGAATTTGTAACAGGCCTTTCTCTTGTGCTCGTTTTATGATCGAATGAGCAAAAGCGCTGGTCAACAAATCGGGCATCACAGAAATAATATCAATTCGCATACGTACAATGCTGCAAGATACCAATTCAAACGCTTTGTCGTTCCATGCAAATTGGTAATTCTTAGTATCCAAAACGGCGATTTGGGTTGAAAAAACTTACAAATCAAATGACACACCAGATACCTCCAATGCTGAAGCATTTTGTCAACACGGTATTATAATTCAAGAAGTCCTTCGGCAATTCGTAAATGAACGTGCTGTTTCTTTGCATCCATTTGTAAAATCGANTCCGTGTGCAAGGGTAGGGTGACTGTTTTGTTGTTATAGCTGATTTCCGCATAATGCAAGGGGCCATGGCTGAGTATGTTCTCGATTTTCCCAAGTTGTTGTCCATCCTGATTAATCACTTCGTAGTTCAACAAATGATCCCAATGGATTGCAGTCGACAATTGAATTTTGTCATCTTCATGGTAAAAGCATGATTTATTCAGAATTTGCTGACTCTCTTCCCGGCTTTTTATTTCTTCAAAACGAACCATCAATTCACCGTTCTGTAAATGCCTGATAGTTTCAATAAAAATGGGATTCTACTTCCGGAAGAAGTTCAATCAACATCGCTTTGCCAACAACAAAAATTCGGGATTCGAGATGTCCAGCGCAACAATAACGTCACCATGAATGCCGTGGCTTGAGACAACCTTACCTATTTGAATCATTTGGGCTATTCTTTATTCTGTGGGGGATCCAGTGGAGGATGTTTTGAGTCGTCTCCGTCTTTGACAAAAAGGAGGCAATAAATCCCAGTCCCATTCCACCCAAGGTGCCGGCTGCTACATTGTCGAACACCAATCCCAGAGCGATGCCTAAAAACATCATCCCAACAAATAAATAGGTTTTACGTTTTGAGTTCATGGTAAATTTAATTTGATAGGTGAATTTAGTTCATTGAAAGCTATTGACTTATACCCCCAGCTCTTTTTGAAATAATCCAGCGTAAGTTTCAGCCCTTCGGCACGATCAACCCGGGGTTCCCAGTGCAAGATCTCTTTGGCACGTGCAATATCCGGCTGACGTTGTTTAGGGTCATCTTGCGGGAGTGGGTGATAAACAATTCTACTTTTGGTGCCGGTTAGTCGTTGGATTTCTTCGGCGAATTGTTTCAGCGAAATTTCATTGGGATTTCCGATGTTCACTGGTAAATGATAATCGCTCAGTAATAATCTATAGATACCTTCAATCAGATCATCCACATAACAAAACGATCTGGTCTGGCTGCCATCTCCAAACACGGTGATGTCTTCTCCTTTCAAAGCCTGACTCATGAATGCGGGTAAAGCACGACCGTCATCGAGTCGCATCCTTGGGCCGTAAGTATTAAATATTCGTACGATGCGGGTTTCTAAACCATGAAAATTGTGATAGGCCATCGTTATGGCTTCCTGAAACCGTTTAGCTTCATCGTACACCCCTCTGGGCCCAATAGGATTTACATGTCCCCAATATTCCTCATTTTGCGGGTGCACTAACGGATCGCCATAAACTTCTGATGTGGAGGCAATCAGCATCCGGGCATTTTTNTGTTTGGCGAGTCCAAGTAAATTATGCGTCCCTAACGAACCCACCTTGAGGGTCTGGATAGGCATCTTTAAATAATCAATCGGACTGGCCGGAGATGCAAAGTGCAGGATATAATGCAGTTCACCCGGCACAAAAACAAATTTGCTCACATCATGATGATGATATTCGAAATTCGGGTGTTTAAAAAGGTGCTCGATATTCTTGAGGTTGCCGGTAATTAAATTGTCCATGGCAATCACCTGATAGCCTTCACGAATAAAACGATCACACAAATGAGACCCTAANAANCCTGCTCCTCCTGTAATTAGAATTCTTTTNCATAGTTTTTGATATTAAGCCTGGAGGACAGTTTTTCGGCCAATGGAATTGTAGTGATAGCCAAGATCTTGCATCTGATTCAATTCAAATAAATTTCTTCCATCAAAAATTATTTTCGATTTCAGACGACGAGCCATGTCGTCGAAGTCTGGTGTTCGGAAAATACTCCATTCGGTACAAATTGCCAGGGCATCTGCTTCATCCAAAGCCTGATAGGCAGTTGCGCTGAACTCGATGTGGCCTTCTAATTCGGGATGCATTTGTCTGAAATAAGCCTCAGTGTTTCTCATGCCTTCCGGATCATAACAAGCCACCCGGGCACCGGCTTCAATTAATTTCGGAATAATATATAAGGCAGGAGCTTCACGAATATCATCGGTGTTGGGTTTAAAACTCAGTCCCAANACCGCAATTTTTTTCCGGAAAGATCGCCAAAGTGATGTATAATTTTATCGGCCAAAATCAGTTTTNTGTTCGTCGTTCACCCGAATCACAGACTGTAACAAACTATATGGATATCCATGTTGAGACGAGGTTTGAACCAGTGCCTGTACATCTTTCGGAAAACAACTTCCGCCATATCCGATGCCCGGAAAAAGAAAACGTTTCCCAATGCGGTTATCACTTCCCATGCCCACACGCACCGTTTCAACATCAGCTCCAACCCGTTCACATAAGTTCGCTAACTCATTCATGAAGGTAATGCGCATCGCCAGGTATGAGTTCGCAGCATATTTGGTGATTTCGGCACTCCGCTCATCCATAAAATAAATAGGATTCCCCTGACGAACAAAAGGTGCATACAACTGATGCATCAATTTGCGTGCACGCTCCGAGCTGGACCCAACCACAACCCGATCGGGTTTCATGAAATCGTCAACCGCCACACCTTCACGGAGGAATTCAGGGTTGCTCACGACATCATATTCACCTTGATAATTCGCCGATATTGCGTGCGCTACTTTTTCCGCTGTACCTACTGGTACGGTACTCTTATTAATGATTACTTTGTATTGTNNTGATACTGTTGCAGAATACGACCAATTGATCTGCGACCCCAACACATAACTTAAGTCTGCCGATCCATCTTCACCCGGAGGAGTTGGAAGTGCCAANAAGATCAAATCTGATTTTTCAACCGCATCCTTCAGGTCTGTTGTAAATGTNAAACGACCTTCTTTCAGGTTGCGCTGGAAAAGGACTTCTAAGCCTGGTTCGTAAATCACAATTTCGCCGGCTTTGAGGCGTTTGATTTTTTCTTCGTTGATATCACACAGNATGACTTGATTCCCGGATTCTGCAAAACAGGTTCCGGATACGAGTCCAACATATCCGGTGCCGACGACAGCTATTTTCATGCTTGATTTTTAATGATCTCTTTAAAATTCGTTGTAATGTACACCAGTTCTTCCTGGGTTAGTTCAGTATGTATTGGAAGTGAGATGACTTGTTGTGTTAATAAATCGGTAGTAGTCATTTCTAAACGACCGGCAGACAGACTTTCAAATACTTTTTGGCGATGCGCCGGAATCGGGTAGTAGATCGTGGTTGGGATTCCCCGATCTTCCAGTTGTTTCTTCACCACATCACGATCCATGCCTTCCAGTTTCAGGGTATACTGATGGTATACATGATGGGCAAANGGAGCTTCGACCGGGCAGGTAACTCCGGTTAAATTTGCAAAGGCCTCGTTATAATACGCTGCTACTTCGCGTCGGGCATGGCAATACGTATCCAGATGCCTCAGCTTAACACGCAATATTGCCGCCTGCAGGGTATCCAATCTGGAATTACATCCTAATATTTCATGCACATACTTCTGGCGTTGTCCATGGTTGGCAATCATCCGGATTTTGGTGGCCAGGGCTTCGCTTCTCGTATACAGTGCTCCTCCATCCCCATAACAACCTAAATTTTTTGAAGGAAANAACGAGGTCGTGCCGATATGCCCCATGGTTCCGGTGGCCTTGCGGACGCCATCACTGCCGGTAAAATATCCACCAATTGCCTGGGCATTATCTTCAATCACAAACAAATTGTGTTTTTCTGCAATGGCAAGAATACGATCCATGTCGCAAACTTGTCCGTATAAGTGAACAGGAACAATGGCTTTAGTTTTAGGTGTAATCAACGCTTCCATCGACTCCGGATCCATCGTAAACGTAGCTGGATCAACCTCGCAGAAAACTGGTTTTAATCCTAAAAGTCCAACAACTTCAACAGTAGCGATATAAGTAAATGATGGGGTAATGACTTCATCGCCCGGTTTCAAATCCAGGGCCATCATGGCAATTTGCAGCGCATCTGTTCCATTGGCACAGGGAATCACGTGCTCAACCCCAAGATAGTTTTCCAGTTCCGCCGCGAATTGTTTCACCGCAGGTCCTTGAATAAATGCTGTGGTGTCTAGTACCTCCTGAATGGCTTCGTCGATTTCCGGTTTTATCTTCAGATATTGCCTCTTCAGGTCAACCATTTGTAAGCTGGTCATGTTGTTTGTAAAATTGGGCGCAAATATAGCAAAATAGGCCTAGAATAGTTTTTTTCCGCAACTTTACACCCTGTATGCAAATCAATTTACACCTCCATTTGCGTGTGCTCTTCTTGTTCGTTTTTTTACCGGTTTCACGGTTATTGGCGCAAGAGTCGAACGATGCCCAAGAACAAACTCCAGCGGTAAAAAAAGCCGATGCGTTATGGAATCTGGATGTGAATGGAAGTATTGATTTTCCGGCTGCCGATATGGCCAAACGATTTGGTACCAGTTACCGCATTGGCGTGGGCATCCGGTATAAATCGTCCGGTAACTGGATTTATGGAGCAAAATTTGATTTTATCACCGGAAATAAAATGCGCGATGATAGCCTGCTCATCAATATGACCACTTCGCAAGGAGGGGTGATTAGTCAACAAGGAGACCTGTTAAATGTTGGTTTGTTTCTGAGAGGTTATATGGCCGGAATCCAATTCGGGCGCATCTTTCCTGTTCTGGCCTTAAACAAAAATTCAGGGGTTACCAATATCCTTTCATTGGGTTTCATTCAATACAAAATCAATATTTTTGACCGCGACAATTCCTTTCCACAATTGCGTGACGCGTACAAAAGGTTACGACCGCTTAACCAACGGGCTTTATCTGGAAGACTTTTTAGGCTATGCGTATTACTCGAAAAACAAATTGATTAATTTTTCTGCCGGTTTGAATTTTGTTTGGGGATTCACGCAAGGGCGACGTGATTATCTGTATGATTTGCAACGTTCGGATGCCGGAGCACGAAATGATTTATTATTGGGCTTCAAAATAGGCTGGACCTTACCGATTTACCGCAAGCATGCTGAAGAAGTTTATTATTGAGTTTCAATACCTGATTTATACCCTTTTTATTCGCCTGTATGGTTTGGGCATTCGCATAGCGGCATTGTCGAATCGTAAAGCCCGGACTTTATTGGAAGGTCGTCAGGTATTGATGCAGAGTGCCGCATCCAGCTCAAAAACGATTCTGGTACACTGTGCATCTGTTGGTGAATTTGAACAAGCACTTCCTCTAATTAATTATTATCTTCAAAAAAGGTTGAGCGGANTAATCGTCAGTTTTTATTCGCCATCCGGTTATCAGTATGCCGCGAAACGTTTTCCCCACCTCCAAATCGTTTATCTTCCTTTGGATACTCCTGAAGCAATGCGTTCGTTTACCCGTCAATTGAGTCCGGATCTTGTGGTAATGGTTAAATATGAATACTGGCTGAATTGGCTGCGCATCTTACAGCAACAAGAGGTTCCTTNNGTAGTTTTAATATCTGCCATTTTTCGGAAGGATCAGATTTTCTTTCGCCCCTACGGGCATCTTTTCCGAAATGCCTTGCGCCATATGGATCAATTGTTTGTACAGGATGCCGACAGCCAGGAACTATTACAAGGTATTGGTGTTACCCGGGTTCAGGTGGTGGGAGACACCCGTATGGATCGGGTTCTGGCCCTGAGTCAGGAAGAATTTAGCGATGAACAGCTTGAAAAATTTAAAAACGAAAATGCCTTGTTCATGGCCGGTAGTGTTTGGCTTTCGGATATTCCTGTGTTGCAGGAACTCCTGAAACAAACCCCGTTGGCGATGAAATTTGTTTTGGTCCCCCACGAGCCGGCACATTTTTCAACAACGTGGTTAGGAGAAGATTTTTGTTACTACTCGCAAGGAGCTGACCCAAAGAAACGAATTCTGGTCATGGATACCATGGGCCGGCTTTCGCGCTCGTATCGTTATGCCNGATCGGCCTATGTTGGAGGTGGATTTGGAAAGGGCTTGCATAATATTTTAGAACCGGTTGTGTATAAGATACCCGTACTGATAGGCCCTGAATTTCGAAAATTTAATGAAGCAAGGATGCTGGTTGAANTGGGCGTCGCCTTTCCTGTGAAGGATGCGGTCAGTATTGGTTCAGCCTTGCATCAATGTACTGAAAAACGAGCCACCATTCAGTCACAAATTCGTCATTTTATCGGTCAATCGGCTAACGTCACCGAACGAATCGTAGTCTTTGTAGACAGGCTTCTGGACAACTAAAATCAATATTATTGAACCCATATTTTCGGGATTTGATTGTATTGACTATATTAGCGAATTAAAACAGGGCATTTGGACAAGATAATGAAACTGATACGTGTTTTTATTGTGGCTGTGGTGTGCATTTTTAGCTTGAATTCAGGATTTTCACAATTAATTTATGGTGGACCCGATACACTCTGTATTGGTAATTCCATTCAGCTGCAAACCACTGTTACCAACGCTTCTACCTATTATTGGGGATTTTGTTCGGCCTATCTTAACAATATTCCTACCGGAAGTAGTATAGTAGCCGGTACCGGTTTAGATGCCNCCTCTGCCATAGCCATGGCCAAGGATCAGGCGAATTATCATGTTTTTGTGGTGAATACAACGGCTCCACGGAATTTGATCCGTTACGATTTCGGTACGTTGTTAGGAAATGTTCCTTTGGCAGTGAATTTAGGTGATTTTGGATCGGCGTTGCCGGTGAATGCCAAAGGGTTTGAGTTGGTTAATGCAGGAGGTAACTGGTTTGGATTCATTACCGGAGGCGCAACTGCCGCTAATTCTCAGCTTGTTCGACTTGATTTTGGGAATTCGCTCTCCAATATTCCAACTATAGTCAATTTGGGTAACCTGGGCGGTTTGTTGTTAAACCCTCAGGATTTGTTCATTNTTTCGGAAGGAGGCAATTGGTATGCCTTTACCAACAACGGGTTTACTGGGAATCTGCTTCGTCTTGATTTTGGAGCTTCCATCACCAATGCGCCAACCTTAAACAATCTGGGCAATCCCGGAGGTTTGGCTTTTCCTACCGGTCTCTGGCCAGTATTTGATGGCTCAAATTGGCATCTTNTTGTGGTGAATCGCATCGGTTCCACTTTATCGCGTTTAGATTTTGGAGCATCCCTGTTGGGACCATTTGTTGAAACCAATTTAGGGAATTTTGGAGGGGCACTCAATGGTCCGCGGGATATTGTAGTTATACGTGATTGTGGTAATTATTATGGCTATGTGACTAACGAAAACGACAATACTATGACGCTGTTGACATTTGCCGGTGATATCACTGCGGTGCCCAGCAGTCTGAACCTTGGTAATTTTGCCGGCTTTAATGGCCCACGTTACCTCACACGAATGTTGAGAGACAAAGACAATGTATTCTGTTTTACAGCCAACAATATTGATAATTCCTTATCACGGCTAACCTACAATAGCTGCACGGCATCTTCTATCCCAAACTCTACTTTGCAAACTCCGCCGGTAATTACATATAATACACCAGGTTATTACAATGTGTATTTTGTATCAGATGAAGGATTACCGACCATGCAGGTGGATTGTAAACAAATTCGGGTTCTGCCTAAGCCGATCATTGAAATTAATAATGATACCACCATTTGCCAGCGTGATACCATTTTACTGGTAGCCAATGGTCCCGGTCTATACAGCGCTCTCTGGGATCCGGTGTACAATACGATTCCGCCGTATGATACCACTTCTATCCGGATTCATCCTATGGAAGATTATCGTTACAATGTGCATTTAGAATTCACCCAAGGCGGTGGCTGTGCATATGATACCAATGTATTTGTTCGCGTGAGCAAAGTGACTGCTGATGCCGGCCCCGACCGTTTTGTAGCAGATGGGGCCTATACTGTTTTAGGTGGACCAAATCTTTCTTTCGGTAAGGAATACTCCTATGTTTGGACTCCACCGACTTACCTCAATTCGATTGTACGTCCGAATCCTACTTGTACACCACTGGATGTTATGGCCTATTACCTGACGGTCACAAACGACTCAACAGGATGCTTTCATACCGATAGCGTTTGGGTTCGCACGGAGGTANCGGATATTCATTTGCCGAATGCTTTCAATCCGGTGAGCGATGTTGCCGTTAATAGGAACTTCGGATTGCTCAATCATCAAATCGTTAAACTGGAGTATTTCAAAATATTTAACCGCTGGGGGCAAGTCGTTTTTGAGACCACTGACNCCGGTAAANAATGGGACGGTACACAGAATAATATTGAGTTGCCGCCCGATAACTACGTTTGGATAATTGATGGCTATTGTGTGAACGGTAAACGGATCAAGAAACAAGGTAACGTGCTGCTGGCGCGATAATTCGTTCTACCATTTCCGGGATGCCCACTCAGGTCCAAGTTGACATTTGGTTTTTAATAGTTTTCTATCACCTGAATTTCCGTTCGCCTAAACCAATGCGCTTCATCATTGTAAATGAATATTGAAGGGGAAGGCATAATACGCTCACAAGGAATCCCCTGCGTTCAAAAATTGTTGTAAGTATCGTATGCGGTTCAGACAGGCTTCTAAACGCGCTTCATACAAACTATCGGTTAAACTATCACAGCAATAATAATAAGAAGTCAGGGTGATATTGACAAAGGCGCTTGTCCTCTGTCCATTCGGGCCATTTTTTTGCCAGGCTATCCAACAAAGCCAGGGCCGAGTCGGAAGGGGCACCGGATAAGGTATCATGTTCAATGATTGCATTCAACAAGGTATCTATATAACCGGGCTGACGCATACGGATATTTTGATGTACGATCGGCTCTTTCGGTTCCGCCGGTATGGAGAGCTTTTTGTAAAATGGTCTGAATCCTTCTTCCTGCACTTCAAGCAGGTAGTTGCGACCGGCATGTAAAAAAACCGAATAACTGGCATCCCCTTCATTGCTTAGTATTTCACGAATCGTTTTACCACTACGTAAATCAATCCATCGAACGCTGCGTTCATGCATCCGATGTCCAAAAAATTTATCCGTCAACACCCCTTCGATACAAACTGTTGGAATGGGCCGAATTGCAGAATACAGGTCGAATTCATAAATATCCAGTCCACCCTTCCCATCTTTTCTGTCGGATGCACTAGGCCTTTACGCCCTAATGCATCGATACTCACTGAGCCATCAAAACCTTCGGAATTTACCGGTTTTCCCAAATTTAGCGCCTTCTTCCAGGAGCCGTCTGCCAAATGATGAGTTACGAATAAATCGCTTCCCCATACCCTGATAAACCATCGCTTGAAAAATAAGCTGTTTCGTTGTCGGGATGAATGTATGGAGATCCTTCATTGCCTGGTGAATTCACCATAGGCCCCAGATTCTCAGGTTTCGACCAGAAGTTATTTTCAAAGTGCGACACCCAAATGTCCATGCCCCCATAACCACCTTCCCGGTTGCTGACAAAATATAAATCCAGGTTGTTGCTACTCAGGCAGGGTTGTCCTTCGTAGGCTGTGGTATTAATCGTAAACCCGAAGTACTGTGGCGAACTCCAGGAGCCATCTTCCCTGAAGCTGAAGGCAATGTCACAACCTCCGCTTTCGATACCATTGGGACTGCGCATATCGCATCGGGTAAAAAACAGGTAATTGCCATCCGCACTCAACATCGCGCCACCATCTGGCAAACCGGTATTGGGAGGATACCCCATATTTACCGCAGGTTGCCATTTGCCAGTGCTGTCTTTTCGACTAACAAAAAATCTTCATTCCCTTTTTGATTTCGAGTGAAGACCAACTGATCGCCCCGCATACTTAAACAGGGGAGATATTCATTTTCAGGCGTGTTAACAGAATCTCCCAGATTTCGGAGTTGAACACCTGCCTGAGGACCTCCGGTTAGTCGGGGCACTAACATTTTTTCGTGTTTCTTCTGTTCGGATGCGTTTAGCCGAATCCAGATTTGAAACCAGTAAACGATTCATGATTTTCATGGCCAGGGTGTCATCACCCAGGTCCTGCATCCGTTTGGCTAAATGCGTGATAGCCGCGTAGGAGGCGGTAGGGTCCTTGTCTACCGCTTCATTAGCAAACAATAACGCATAGGCTTTGTCTTTTTGCTGGTACGCTAATTCGGCCAGTCGAATCAAGGGTTTAATTTGGTTCGGATACTGTTTACGAAGTTCCAGATAACAAGGGTAGGCCCGTTCTGGTTTGCCACGTTGTATCCAGTCTTCACATTGCGTGAATGCTGAACGAAAAGCTTTTAAACTATCCTGCGCTTGACTCACCTGTATCCACGACAAGAACAGTGCGAGGCACAGTATTTTTCGGTATCCAACTGTATCGCATTCTGCGTCGGAGTTGCGACGCTCCCTTCATCGGCATCAAGTTTTTCAGGATACCAAAAGTAGGGCAAAGCTGCTCAACCGCAATATCTGATTCATGAAGAATCCAATACCCCTGCCAGAGAGCCCCTTCCGAACAGTGATTACATCTTTTTGCGGATATGTTTTGCTAGGGCAATGGCTACTAATTCATAACTTTCTGCCAGTCGATTGGTGACTTCCTTGTTCACAAAGTGCGCTGTTGTTGACATGACCGATCCGGCACCTCCGGGAATCCATCCGGAACCTTTCGGGGCCTTTACTTCACCTTTCACATTTTCGATCGTTCCTTTGGCTAAAACCGTATTCTTGTTGGCGGTTTCTACGATACGGATTTCAAAATCCAATTCAGCCGGTTTTTTACCCCAGGCCGAACCTTTTCCGGTTTTTACATTTAACAAGGCGATCATGACGGTGTATTTGGCATCTGAACCACTGCTGATTTGAACATCACCCTTTTTAAATTCTTTGTTGAAGGTCTCTTCAAGTGTTTCGGGTATTTGGTGATTTTGGCCTGATTCCAGGTGGTAACAAATTCATCGCCTTCACCGGGTTTGTCTTTGTTGATTTCCGTTTTACGTTCCTCAAGAAACGCGCTTTCTGTGCCTTCTGCCACCGTCATCTGGCTAAAATCATATTCAACATTTAATTTTGAAATACCTTGTATGAAGGCGAAATCTTCTCCCGAACTCCAGGAAATTTTCTGGGCATACGTTGAAACGGTGAAAAGCAGAATGGCCGAAACCAGGAGAAGGCGTAAAGCTGAACGATGTAACATAGTTTGATTATTTAGTTCGTAAAGGTCTTTATTTGGGGAATGAGCTACAATACCCTCTTGCGGGTATTTGCAAAATTTTGAGAAGTATTGCGTGCATCAAATCTTGAGATATTAAGCAATTGGAGTTACCTTCGCGGGGCTTGGAAACACAACAAACTGAAGTGATTTTTCCGACCAATCAATAACAAAAACTCAAGTATAGTATGGCTTTTGATTTATCCATGATTCAACAGGTTTACGCCGGATTTCCCTCCAAAATATCTGCAGCCCGTCAGGCCCTTGGCCGTCCCCTTACATTGGCAGAANAAATTCTTTATGCGCATCTGGATGCCGGTATGAACTTAAAAGAATATGCCCGGTTGAACGATTATGTTGATTTTAATCCGGATCGTGTGGCCATGCAGGATGCCACCGCGCAAATGGCCTTGTTGCAATTTATGCAAGCCGGCCGTCCCCAGGTGGCCGTACCAAGTACCGTGCATTGCGATCATTTGATTGTTGCCAAGAATGGAAGTCAGGAGGATTTGGAATTCGCCAATACAGAAAGTAAAGAAGTATTTGATTTCCTGAGTTCCGTATCCAATAAATATGGCATAGGATTCTGGAAGCCGGGAGCAGGTATCATTCATCAGATTGTACTGGAAAACTATGCATTTCCCGGCGGTATGATGATCGGAACCGATAGTCATACGGTAAATGCCGGTGGATTGGGTATGGTTGCCATCGGTGTTGGTGGAGCTGATGCCTGTGATGTGATGGCCGGACTTCCTNGGGAATTATTGATGCCGAAATTGATAGGTATTAAATTAACAGGACAATTGAATGGCTGGGCCTCTGCCAAAGATATTATTTTGAAAGTTGCCGGCATTTTGACGGTGAAAGGTGGAACCAACGCCATCGTGGAATACTTTGGAGAAGGCGCACGTAGTTTAAGTTGTACCGGTAAGGGAACCATCTGTAATATGGGTGCTGAAATCGGAGCTACAACCTCCACCTTTGGTTATGATGAAAGTATGGAACGTTACTTACGGGCTACCGGAAGAGCTGATGTGGCTGATGCGGCCAATGCCATTCGCGAACACCTTACCGGCGATGCTGAAGTATACGCACAACCTGAAAAATACTTCGATGAAGTCATCGAAATTGATTTAAGTACCTTGGAACCCCATCTGAATGGACCATTTACGCCGGATCTGGCTACACCAATTTCTAAANTGAAAGAGGCCATGGCAGCGAATAACTGGCCGGCTAAAGTAGAAGTGGGGCTGATTGGTAGCTGCACCAACTCCAGCTATGAGGATATTTCAAGAGCAGTTAGTTTAGCCCGTCAGGTGAAAGAAAAGAATTTGCGCAGTAAGGCGGAATTTACCATCAGCCCGGGCTCTGAACAAATCCGATTCACGATTGAAAGAGATGGATTTCTGAATACATTCAACGATATCGGTGCTAAAGTATTTGCCAATGCCTGCGGGCCTTGCATCGGAATGTGGATCNGTATGGGCGCTGAAAAACAAGAGAAAAATACCATCGTGCATTCCTTCAACCGCAACTTTGCGAAGCGGGCAGATGGGAACCCCAATACTTATGCCTTTGTAGCCAGTCCGGAAATTGTGACGGCCCTGGCCATAGCCGGCGATTTAGGATTTAATCCGATGACGGATACTCTGGTGAATGAGCGGGGCGAAACGGTGAAATTGGACCCGCCTTCCGGGGATGAATTACCGGCACAAGGTTTTGCAGTGGATGATCCGGGGTATCAGGCTCCTGCAGAAGATGGTAGTCAGGTGCAGGTATTGGTGCATCCGGAATCAAAACGCCTCCAATTACTTGAACCATTTGCCGCCTGGGAAGGTCAGGATTTAAAGGGATTGAAATTGCTGATTAAAGCTAAAGGAAAGTGCACTACCGATCATATCAGTATGGCAGGACCTTGGTTGAAATTCCGTGGGCATCTCGACAATATCAGTAATAACATGCTGATTGGTGCAGTGAATGCCTTCAATGAANAAACAGATTTTGTAAAGAATCAATTAAACGGTGAATATGGACCGGTTCCAGCAACGCAACGCGCTTACAAAGCAGCCGGAATTGGGAGTATTGTGGTAGGTGATGAAAATTATGGCGAAGGTTCATCTCGTGAACATGCTGCCATGGAGCCTCGTCATTTGGGGGTTCGTGCTGTTTTAGTTAAATCCTTTGCCCGCATCCATGAAACCAATTTANAAAAGCAGGGGATGTTGGCATTGACATTTGCCGATAAAGCGGATTACGATAAAATTCAGGAAGATGATACCATAGACATTGAAGGTTTGTTGAGTATGGCGCCAGGGAAANACCTGCAACTGGTTTTGAATCATCAGGATGGTAGTAACGAAACCATACAAGTGAAACATAGTTACAATGCCCAACAAATTGAATGGTTTAAAGCCGGTGGAGCTTTAAACATTATCCGCCGGAATATTCATCAAGGGTAAACAAGCATTAAAGAGAAGCCTCGATTTTTCGGGGCTTTTTTATGACATTGTATTGTGTTCGTATATGGCCGCCGGTTCAAGGATCACCGAAACTTAATTTCGATGCATGCCATTAAAATGATGCTATGAAGTAAGCCTTCTCTATATTTAGGGCATGACATGGACCACAGCCGGCAGCCCGCAACGCACGCCATTTTCAAGGAACAGAAGTTTACAGGCCTATCTCGTTGTTNTTTTAATTTTCTGGTTAGCCACCTTATTCAAAACAAATGATTATGCCAACTGGATTCTTGAAAATACACTGGTGTTTATTTTTCTGGGTATTATAACCTGGACCTATCGTCGTTTTCAATTCAGCGATTTATCGTACACTTTTATGTTTGTGTATTTGAGTCTGCATATTTATGGTGCCATGTATACCTATGCCGAAAATCCGTTTGGGTACTGGTTAAAGGATACGTTTCATTTTGAACGCAATCACTACGACCGCATCGTTCATTTTAGTTTTGGATTTATGCTGGCCTATCCTATGCGCGATTTTTTTATCAACTACATGAAATTTCCGGCGTGGGTAGGTTGGGTATTGCCGGTTGAAATCACGTTGTCGTTTAGCTGTATTTATGAACTGATTGAATGGGCAGTAGCCGACGTTTTATTTCCGGAGCAAGGAGTGGCCTATCTTGGAACGCAAGGGGATGTATGGGATGCACAANAAGATATGTTTATGGCTGGTAGCGGTGCGATACTCATCATGCTTACTATATGGCTGCTACGATCTCAAATAAAACCTCGAAAATCCAACTAGTCCAAAAGGATTTCTGCTTTGTTTTTTGGTTTNTGTTCATCCAGTAATTTAAAGGAATTTAAAAATTTATCAGATTCTTTCAGTCGATCAACAGGATAAAAATTTCCTTTGGGGTCCTGGTACAAGGTAATGCGATCAACTTCTTTATTTTTAAATAGCATTGTAATTGACGCACTTTCGGCACGATTTAAACCCAGATATTTTTCATCATCGTCTTTGGCATAATACAAACTTTCTGCATTTTCATCCACCATCACTTTTTGAATTTCATTGTTTTCGAACCAGGCATCAATGTAGTTGCCACTGACCTGATCGTAATAAGTTTCGAATCCGGTTTTCGACAATAANAAGGCTGAGGACTTTAAATTGAGTTTCGATAGTTTGTTGTTTATGGTATGTATCCAAATCGTATCGGCATTGGCTTGTTGATTTTTGCTCCACATCACAGGCGATTTGTAAAGCCGGAAAACAGAGTCGGTTTGCGCATACGACATTGAGTCACAAATACTTTGCATCGAGTCAGAATACATGCGTACATGGTGGTTGGAGATAATTAGTCTGGGTATATTTTCTCCTTCATCAGCCCAACTGGAATCGACATATAATAACCGAATTGAGCGTGCATTTTTGTCTGTTGCCCCTGGTGTTTGAATCCACTTTAAAAACTGNGTGTCCCGGGTACGCAGGGAGAGCATCGTATCTGCCCGCACAAATAAACTATCGGTATCTGCTAAGGTGATTAGTTTTGGACGCACTGTGGCTAGCATAAACTGGCTNGTATTCATTAAACTCAAGTACCTCACACAGCAACTTGGTGTGTTGCACTGTATCAATAAATACAACCTGCCTAACGGCTTTGGCATAACCCGATTTTTGTTGTAACGGGTCTCCTCGCAGGTTAAAATTTGTTCTCCGCCTTTTTGTTCAATAACTACATGGCCCGATGCCATTCCCTGTCCATCGAGTTTGTTATATTCAGCAAGGTCGCAGTTGATTTTGCTTTCGTTCTTTGTATCAATAATCACCACATCGCCCTTTGCCTTCCCGTATCCTTTTTGTCGTTGTATGTGATATGATTTCCATNNCAGAATCTGATCTTCATTTTCCACAGTTGTTCGTGTGGTAAATACCGCCTGACTGGTTTTAGAATCATACGTACCTCCTTTGGTGTAGATCGTTGATTTTTCAGTGATGATGGTGGATTCATCCAATAACTTCAACACCTTGGTTTTCATGTTGTAGGTAAGTTCTTTGGATTCAATATTGTATTCCGGATTTGTAACTACCACATTCGTTTTAAACCAGCTTTGTTCGGAAAAGCCATTGTAGGTTCCTGTTTCACTGCTAACATTTGTTTCTCCATTGCTAAGGTTCCCTCCTTTAAAATACTTGCCGATTTTTGTTTTTACATTGTAAGTCAACTCTTCCGTACTGAGGGTGTTATTTCCATCAATGATTTGCACGGCCCCTTGCATGTAGGCCATATTATTGTTTCCTGTGTATTTGATGTAATCAGCATGCGCAGAGGATCCATTGGCCTTTGCNAAATGAACTTGTCCGTAGGCCTCCACAAAATTATTTTCACTAAACAGGTGGGCCGAATCACATGTCATGGTAATGCCATCGTGTTCAATGACTACCGCTCCTAAAAAACTCATGTATACCTGACCTTCATATTTCCGGATACTATCTGTGTGGCTGATTTTAATTAATTTAAGTTGGGTACTGTCGGCAAGTTTGGGTGAAGGACTATTTTGTGCACGCAGTGTTAGCGTACAACATGCCAGGAAGAAACTGCATACTAAAACAATGCCGATGCGAGGGAATCCGGTATTAATCATTCGCATTGGGGGCCTGTTGCGGCGGACATTCATTTTTTTGTTTCTTTCCAAAAACATTCACGTTGATGTACCGGGATGGTCGGGCGTTGATGTCGTAGAGTAAGTTGTTTGCAGTGGCCAGGGTATTCTTCAGGTTGCGATACAACTTATCATCATTCATTAACAAGGCCATGCTGCCTGTTCCATTATTCATCTTATTCAGGGTGGCCTTCATACCTTCTAAGGCATCTTTTAATTCGTTGATGGTACTTTGTAATTCTAATTTACTCAGGTTTGCTGTGGTTGTTTCGGCGTTATGCAGCACATTAGTGATGGTGGTATTGTTTTTATTCAGATTGCCGGCAAATGAATTGAGGTTATCGAGCAATAAACTTATTTTCTGACGCTGACCATTCAACTCCGTCGCGAACTGGCTAAACTCCTTCATCGTGTGATTCAGATTACCGATCGTTGATTTCAGATTTTGTTGCGTTTCTGCATCCAGGATGGTATTGATCGACTGAATTGTTTGATCCAGCGAGGCAATGGTATTTTTCGCATTTTCGATGGCTGGTTGTGCACTGGCACCCAACGACTCAATCATTCCGTTCTCCATCATGCCGGAAATGGTTTGTCCATCTTTGACCTGTTCTGCGGAGCGACCCAATTCCAATGCCACAGCTTTGGTTCCAAGTAAATCCAAGGAGACAATTTTTGCACGGGTATCATTGGGTATGGAAACTGTTTTGTCGACACAGACANNCACTAACACTTTCGATGGATCTCGTTTCGAAAGTTCGATCTTTTGNACACTACCAACAGTGAATCCACGCAATTGAACATAACTTGCAGGTGTTAGTCCTTGCACATTTTCATATTCGACAAATATGGTTTTGGTGGATGAGAACAGGCCGGTTCCCTTCAGATAATTGTAACCAAATACGAAAGCAACAATCGCAGCAACACCCAGCAAGGCAATTCGTATCTCTTTTGAAATTTTCATGGAATCCTTTTTCTGTTCAGTTTAATCTTTGATAATGACAGCCGGTGTTTTTTCCGATTCTTCTTTATAAAATTTGATGGCTTTGAAAATGGCATTGGCTACTTCTTCCTGTCCCTCTTCTGAATTCAGATAGGCTTCTTCCTCAACATTATTCAAATAGCCAATTTCAACCAATACTCCCGGCATGGCAGAGCTGGCTAAAACTTGTAAACTTTGTTGTCGAAGCCCTTCTGTTACTCGCCCTTGTGAAGCAAATTCTTCATTGATTTTCGTGCCTAACACAATACTCTGGGTAAGGAATGCCTGTGAATATTGTGCAATGATGATAGCCGTGGCCGGATCGTTCGGGTTCAGTAATTCGTCTTCCTGAAAGGTATTGGCATATTCACCCACCGACTGTTCTTTCTCTTCAACACGTGAAGCCCCACACACCAACACCAAGGTGCCTTTTACCGGACTGTTTTTACGGGGCGTTGAATTCACATGGATAGAAATAAATAAATCTCCTTTTTCCTTGTTCGCAAAGTCGGTTCGTTCTTTTAATCCCGGATACCAGTCATACTCCCGGGTATAGGCCACCTTTACATCATTCAGATGCTGTTGAATGAGTTTGCCCAATTTTTTNGCAACGGCAAGTGTGATATCTTTTTCATTGCTGTATACTCCATGGCAGCCACCATCCCGACCACCATGTCCGGCATCAATAATAACTTTCCGGATCGTTTTTGCAGATACTAAGGTAGGTTGCATGGTGAACACCACGGCGAGAAAAAGAGTTCCCAGCAATGAATACATTCTTTTCATGTCGGAAGTCATTAAAGTTCTTTTAACCCTTTTGCTTTAAGGGCCTCAGATTGTTTATTTACTTTTGTTCGGACCTCATGTACCCGAGCCGTAAAAATAGACATAAATTCCTCAAATGTCCGGGAATTCAAAAGGCAATTTTAGTTACCACCCTGCTATTTTTGAATTTATTAACACGCGCTCAGATGCAGGATTTTCAGCCTGTTCCGGAAGGCATTGACTCGCTGCGTCGTGATACGGTTTCTCAATCTGCTCTGCCACTTTCCAAAGACAAACTGGATCATGTTGTGAATTACCATTCCAGAGATTCTATTGTGTATGATGCCCGCGAAAAACTGCATTTGTTTCAACAGGCTGAAATAGGGTATGATGATATTAAGGTGCAGGCCGACTATATTTTTTATGAGCAGGACAGTAGCCGGATGACCGCTCTGGAAGTAAAAGCTGAACTATCCGATTCGAATGCCAAACCCCGCATTACCCAAGGGCAGGAGTCTTCTACCTTTTCGTCACTCTTCTATAATTTTAAATCGCGCCGGGCCTTGGTTGAAAATGCGTATTCACAATATGGCGAAGGATTTATTTTAAGCGAACAGGTGAAACGCAATAATGATGAAAGTATCAATGGCTTTCGAAATATTTACACGACTTGTAATGCTGAGGTGCCTCACTTCGGGATAGCTGCGAAACGAATTAAAATAATCCCCAACAAAGTAGCCGTTTCAGGTTCAGCGAATCTGGTGATTGAAGAAATCCCTACACCGTTGTATCTGCCTTTTGGTTTGTTCCCACTGAAACAAGGTCAACGCAGTGGTTTTAAGTTGCCGACCTATGACATGAGTGAAAATCTGGGGTTTGGTTTGCGGGAGGGCGGCTATTATTTTGCAATCAATGATCATGTTGATTTATTAGCACTTGCCGATATTTATGCCTTAGGAACCTGGCGGGCCGGAGTGGTCAGTTCTTATTTGTATCGATATCGATTCAATGGTTCATTCTCGTTTAATTATGCTTACAATAAAATCGGAGAGTCGTTTGAACCTGGTAGTCAAACGAGTAGGAATTTCTTTNTAACGTGGAGTCATAGCATCAACCCGAATGTGATTCCGGGCAGTACGTTCAATGCCAATGTAAATATTGGGAGCAGCCGGTATCAGGTGAATAATTCGCATGATGCCAACCTTTATTTAAATAACAATTACAACTCGTCGATTTCATATTCCAAAACCTGGAAAAACAAACCGTTTAGTNTTTCAGCCGCACTGAGGCATAACCAAAATACACAGACCCGGTTGGTGCAGGTGACCTTACCTGATTTAAATNTTTCAGTGAATCAAATCTTTCCATTTCAGTGGAGGAAGGATATACTCACACCACGATGGTATGAAAAAATTAGCGCAAACTATCAGGTTTCCTTGCAGAATCGATTGGATTTTTATGATTCTACTTTCAGTTTGAACCGGTTAAAATTTTCGGACTTTAATAACGGCATGCAACATCGTATTCCGGTTCAGGCCAGCTATAACGTGATGAAGTTTNTTAATCTGGCGTTTAATGTGAACTACAATGAATATTGGTATACCAAACGACTTTTTAAACAATATAATTTTGAAACTGATAAATTAGATACGATGCGAAGGGATGGGTTTTTTACTGCCCGTGAATTTGATGCCAGCACTTCCTTATCTACCCGGATCTACGGGACTAAAATTTTTAAGCGAGGAAGTATCCGTGGTATTCGACATGTGTTGACACCCTCGGTCAGTTTAAATTATCGCCCGGATTTCGGGAGCCCGTTTTTTAACTACTATTATAATTCCTTCACCGATCGAAATTTTACCAACACCAGGTTAAGCTATTTTGAAGGTGGTTTATTCGGTTATCCACGCGATGGCAGGGTAGGTGGTATTGGTTTTAATTTGGGTAATACCCTTCAGATGAAGATTCGGGATAAAAAAGATACTGTGAATGGGGTAAAGAAACTGAATCTGATTGATGGTTTAAACATCAGCGGGTTGTATAACCTGGCTGTTGATTCATTTCGCTGGAGTAATATTGCTATCTCCTATCGGACCACGCTATTCGAAACGGTAAATATATCAGGGAGCATGGTCTATAGCCCCTATATGTTGAATAAAGAAACCGGTGCCCGAAGCCCGAAGTATCTGATACAACACAAAGCCGGTTTGCTCCGTTTTGAAACCGCTAGTCTGGCCGTTGGAGGAAGTCTACCGTTTAAACGAAAAATCNAGGCGGCACAACAAAATGAAACCCAGGCCAATGCCATCGGACAACGTTATTCGGATTATGTTGATTTTAATATCCCCTGGAATCTGACGGTAAATTATAATCTCTNNCTCACGAAACGATTTGTCGTAAAAAGTCAGAAGGATACCCTATTGGTGAATCAGGACCTGAATNTTTTTGGGGATGTAAACCTCACACCCAATTGGAAAATTGGCTTGCGCAGCGGGTATGATTTTGTGCAGAAANAAATCAGTTTTACATCGTTTGATATTTATCGGGATTTGCACTGTTGGGAGATGCGATTGAATTTGATTCCGTTTGGATATCAGAAAAGTTACAACTTCGCCCTGAATGTAAAATCTTCGGTTCTGCAAGATTTGAAATTACTTCGCCGACGCGATTTTCGGGATAATCTTTGGATCGCCTGTACATTATTTCGACCAATTGAAGGTCGCACCCAACTCCACATACCTGCCAGGCATAGGGCGGCCAATGATCTGTTCATAACGAACATTCAGTAAATTCTGTATGGCGCCTTGCAGTCGAATTTGTAAGTGCGTGGATCGCAGCAAATAAAANGCGTGCACTGAAGTCAGGGCATAAGGGCTTAACCACTGACTTTCATCCGTTGTTACAAATCGATACCCGGCATACAACCAATGCGCGTAAATGCCGGCTTTGTTGTTCTGAAGCCCAAGATGGATCCTGGTTTGATACCGCGGAATATACGGCACTTGTTTACCTATAGATTGGTCGTTCGAAAAATTTCCTTCTTCTGTGGTGGTTAATTGGTATTGATGTAAAATGCGAATCACTGCAAATCCATTTCTCACTCTGCTGCCTGGAAACAAGTTGGGTAAGTGAAATTGAATTTTTAAATCGGTTTCATTGCCCCGACTCCAAACACGGTTGATATTATGGGGTGTTAGTATGGCACCTCCATACCACACAATCCAGTCCTGTACCGATTTGGTATACGTCGTGTTTTGAAGCATCCAGTCCAGATACTGACTTTCGTATTTTTTGTACGAGGAATTCAAAGGATACNNGCCTCGTTCTGGTTTTAATCGGCTATTGCCACCGGGGTCAAAATATAACTCATTCAGGGTTGGGACGCGGTAATTACTCGCCAAAGATAAACGGGTTGTCCATCCTTTCCACGATTTGTTCTCCAGGCTAAGATGCCAGGCCGGGGAGGCGGTAAACAGGTTGGTCCACTCTGANCGAATCATCCCTGAAGCCCTCAGTCGATGGTTAAAAAGATGCTGTTCGATGCCGACATACCAGGCTGAACGAAGCAGGCGGGCCGTATCACGTTGTGTCAACCAATTTATACTACTTTCAGTTCCCCATTGTACCTGCCATCGCGGATTTAGTTTAAAGCGCAGTTGTGCGTTGAAAGGAATCTGAATAGCTGGGATACGCGATTCAAATCCGGAAAGTGAATCACGAAATTCGTAATGGTCACTGAACAAACCCGTGCTGATAACCGATGTAAACAATCCCGTTTTATACTGCCACTGAAGGAGTGTCTTTAATGCATTTGAATTCTCTGATTTGCCACTGACGGATTCGAAATAAGCGGAAGGGATAAGCCGTTTCTGTTGATTCCACCAAAGATGTGCCGAAAAAGGNTGGTACTTCTTTTTTAGATAAATATCCTGCAACACACCCAATAAACTCGAAGTCGCATGTTGCATGGATTGGATTGAATCGCGCAAGGGATTAAAATAGGTAAATTGATTATTGAGCTGATGGTTGTATAAACGTAAATTCCATTGAAATTGTTTGCCACACCGTTCTATTGAAGCATATCCCTGACTATTTCTAATTCCATTTCCTGAACCATTCAGCACAATGCGGGTTGCAGGAGCATCGTTTTTAAAAGTACCGGACAAACGCAATTCACCACCGATTCCCTGTCCGGTTTCGGTTCCATAAGCAATTTGTATGTCATCNAAAAGATTAACAGGAAGTGTGCTTAAATCCACCAATCCGCTCAATGCCGGGTTCATAGTGACACCTTGCCAACGCACCAGGGTTTGGGCCGATGAACTGCCTCGGATGCTTAGCGTACTCAGACCACCTGGGCCGTAATTTCGGATAAAAATTTGCGTATGTTCCTCCAGCAACTGATTAAGGGTATGTCCGGCATGTTGTTGTAAACTCAAACTATCGATGGCTTGTCGGATAAGGTGTATCTTTTTGTCTTCAATTCTTATTTCGCGCAGTGTATCCTGTTGTGCGGTGGTCACCTCTGCGTAACACAGGGCGAACAGAACACCAGACAAAAATCGGAAGCTCATGGTTTAAAAATAAATTGATTTGCACCGATACCGGCATCAAAGGAAAACTGGAATTGCCCATCCAAATTAAAGACCTGAATCAGGCTGCGTTGATTAAACCCTCGTGGGTCTGAAAGGTAAATTTGATGACGTTGTGCATCCAAACCAAAAGCCCAGTAATACGAGTTCGGTAAGGCCTGAATGAAAGCTTTTTCCGGAAGTTGATTCTCAGAAATTGCCATGCGGTAAAGACCATTGTTGGTNATTGCCTCCAGAATAATTGACTTGTAAAAATACAAGGTATCACCGGTCAGATTGATGCGCAGTCGAAACGGATCCGCCGTTTCCGGAAATGCCAATTCCTTCAGCATCTGATTGGTGATGGGGTCATAACAATGTAAATACGATNNGTCTTTTTTGTATTTATTTCCGGATAAAATCCAGATTCTTCCCATCCGGTCTTCTGCCAGACTATGCGGAGCGCGACCTTGCAACGGAATGGTTTTTACAACTTGCTTAGATGCGGTATCAACACCTAACAATACTGCACATGCCGTATCCCAGGTAGCTACCCAAAGATAATCCTGACGACAAATCATCTGTTCGGGATTTGAGAAAGGCAATACAATTTCACCTTTGATGCGGGTTTGTATGGGATCGATGCATTGAATGGTTTTGCGATAGAGTTGTCCGCAATACAATGTAGACGGATTACCCAAACAGAGCGAACGCGGGTAAGCAACAGGAATATTTTGTACTGCCTGAAAAGAACTTGTGTCGATACTGCGCAACATGCCTGAATTGTTCATGCTGATCCAGAAATGATTTTCAACGGGGAGCAGAAATTGAGCCACATCGCCTAAAGAAAACCCGGTAGCCTGACGAAATAAATCGTTGTATATTTTNTGCGAATCCGGAAAAAACAGACTGATATCGGCATTATTATTTCCATATCCACCTTCGTTAAGAATGAGCACGGAATTTGCCGGAGAAACAGGAATCGGCGTTATCGGCGGACGAGGTACATCCTTGACACAAGAAATAAATCCGTGACATAAGAATAGAAGTAGAATGGAATATATACCTTTTACCATTTCAATAAACGTTCGGTAAATATCGTAGTTCCATTTCGTATCCATAACACATAGGAGNCCTGGCGGTAAAGCTTCTACATTCACAGTATGGGTATTTGCGCGATGCAGAACAAGTTGTTGTTGCAAAGTAAAAAGTTTGATTTCCGATNNCATCTGGNNTTCCAGATTGATATGAACCTGATGTATGCATGGATTTGGATACACCATACCGTGCGTCGAAGCCACCTGCTCATGCAAGCTAAGGGGTACNAAAGCATGTATCACACCAAGGGCATCCGANTCAAAACCACCGGTAGGAAAAGGCGTGGGGTAAGGGTCATTGATTTTAAAACCGGAGGAATCACGCGTACACCATTTCGGATCGAGCGAGCCCACGATATCCCGTATACGCACATAACGAATATTGTTCAGATTTAGGCTGCTCAATGGAAGAAAGGCATTTAAATCGAATGGTGTGCCATAGTTTAGAAAATACTTTCCTGCCAGGTTGTTCACTGTTTCGCAATTGCTGTATTGTCCGGTGCCGGCAATCTGGTTGATGGTATCTCCTTCAAAGCGCGTCGGGAAAGTGTGGTAGTGAACCCCATCATTACTCACGGCCACTTCTGCCAATTCCATATAGGACATGAGTGAATCGGAAGGATCTAAAAANCCGTTTTCAAAAATGGCGAAATCCGGGCCTGGACCATTTACAATCGGATTGCTGAAATAGAAGGTAGCTGTGCCTCCATCTCCTAAACTCACCACAAATCCATCGGCCTGATTTAACACCATGCTATCCGCACCATAATTGACCGGACCTAAACTCGTATCGGCAATATCCATCCATCCGCGTTGAATCGCACAGTCCTTTCCCCAGAACTGAAATATGCTGCTATCCTTATGAATAGCGTTTGAGCCGGCTTGTAAGGCTTGTGGATGAAATTGTGCATACCCTGAAAGTGCACATAGTATAACGAGAAGGACTGAAATGTAACGCATACTTAGTGTTTTGTAAATCGGCTGACGATACAACGTTGTCCGGAACACAGTTGCAAGTAATACATCCCGGGTGTAAACCGGAAACATCCAGACTTTGGTGCTCTCCCCTTTCGATCATGCTGAAAGAACGTTTTTCCTTGAATATCACGGACTGCTATTTCCGCCTCTCCTGAAAATGGATTTATAAATTCAAGTTGATTTTCGCAGGGGTTGGGGTAGATATTTAGCGAAACGGATTCAAAATCCTGTACCGCCGATCCGAACAAAGTCAGGTTGTCCATGCAGAAATACGTTGGGGTATTGATAAAGCCAAATGAGGTGTCGGATGATTCCATGGTGTAGGTTAGGCTATCGCATGCACCCAATAGACTCACATTCACCCAGGTCCAATCGTTTAGGATGTAGTCGTTGGTGTTGTTTGAATCGCGGAAATCAGCCAGATAAATTTCAACGGTATCATTCAGTGGGTTGCCATTTTTCCAACCGGTTAGATTCAATTTGAAAAAGTCGGGATCATTGCCCGTTGGGCCACCGAATTTTTTTGCAAAGGCATCACCATTTTTCATCGATTTGTACGCGATGGTCGTATTACAGATATAAAATCCAGTGGGGATACTGTTCGGACTAAGTCGGATGATGTTGGCCCCNGGATCAGACCCTACATAAGCCACACCATAAATATTGCTGCCATTGTATCCTTTGCCGGCAATGCATCCTAATTCGTTGGTGGCATAACTTGTGCTGCTGGTATCATTTAATGCTGAGTACCCNCATCCGGACCAATACCCTCCGAAGGCCGTATCATATTTGTTCACAAAATAAGCCGGTCCGGATTGNAAGCCCGACACGGTTGGAACTGAACTAATTCCTTTCCAATAATTGGAGCTGGGTAATGTTAAGCCTTCGAAGGTGGCTTGTGCCTGAACATGTAAAGTAAGTAAGCAGGCGAACGAAAAATAAACGTTTCATCTCAGAAAATTTAGATGGGAACGGTGAGAATAAACAGAAAAAGAATATTTCCATTTACCGATTGCTTTATTCCCGAAGCACTCGTAATTAATGGAAACAGGCAGGTCTTCTGACTTGTACCGGATTCGATCGCCTTCCCGCCGCAGCAGTGGCTTTACATGATCTGACCTTAAGAGTACTTACAGCACCGGGCAGTGTTACTGAATTACACAGTATTCCTTTTCATCTTCCGTTCAAAAACGAACTTCCGACACCTGAACCGCTGCAAAGGTAAACGGAAAAATTACAAAACAAAGCAGAGGGTTAGGGGTGTTGAGAAGCCATCAGTTTTTGTGAATAAACACATTGTCCTGAACTTGTAACCAATTGAATCAGATACAAACCGTTTAAGGTATCTGGCATTGTGTAAGTCGATCTTTTGGTATTTAACGGGAATCGTAAAACTAACCGGCCTTCCATGTCTGAAATTCTGGCCTCAACAGCCGGTGTAGATTCGGGCAAAAGGATGCTGAGTTGGGCGGTAAAAGGATTGGGGTAGATGTGTGGGGTTGCACCAATCACCTCATTAAGGTCTTGCGATTGGGTTACCATGCCACAGCCTCCATTGGGAGCGTCGGTCTGCAATGGATCTATATAATTGGCTCGCTTGATACCAAAACAAAATTCTCCGGCTTTGATTTCTTTTAAATAAACTTGCCCGATTCGGTCGTTCAACGCACCAACTTTTACACTATCATTCGCCAATACCCACTCTTCGCTGGCATCCTTACGGTAAAACAATCGAATACTGTCTTCGCTGTTCTGAACCCATGTTGAATCCAAATAGGCATTGTTGGCACTGGCATCATAATTAAATTGAATGAGTCCGGTAATACCTGCCCGATTAATCAGGCCAATCCGCCAATATCGACTATCGTTCAGAACATAGCCATTGGCAGATGCTGTACTTTTAAATCTGTCCGGAGCCACCCAATGGTGCTCAAGTTGAATCAAGCTGGAATCGCCGGTTTGGCTGATTGTTTTGGTAAATATGCGGCACTTAGCCTGATTAAAAACCGAAGATCCCGTTGTTTTTATGAATTTATTTTCTTCGGTAACGGCATCACTGATTTTATATGCTTGATCAATCACAATTAATTTCGANTCAAAAGGTAGCTGAACCTGAAACTGCATACATCGGCCCTGAAATTTGAGGCGATAAGTATGCAATTGCATTGTGCTATCATAAAATCCAATTTCCAACGGAACATCATTGTAATAGTTTATTGAACGATGTTTTCGCTGACGCAGATAAACATTTACATCATATTGATTTCCTGATGGAATTGTCCGAAAGGAGTCGATTGAAAAATGGGTGAAGCCAGGTTCCAGAATCCAATTGTTGAAATAATTGGTTGTGTTTATACCGGTCCATGCTGTCAGGAAATTTTGAAGATCGATGGTGCTGATAGCTTGCCATTTATATTGATCTAANAANGCTTTGAGTCCGCCAAAGAACAAACTGTCGCCTAAATAACTACGCAGGGTGTGCAACATATCTGCTCCCTTTAAATAAACCGTGGTGCCGTAGGTGTGTAAACTATCCATCGGGCTAACTGCCTTGTACCCTTCATCCCTAATATGTGCCGAGTTCAATACCGTAAAATGATTTTGACGAACTGATTTGATGTAGGCTTCCTTGNNTCCGTATGTATATTCTTCATGCAACATTTCGCAATACGATGCAAAGCCTTCGTTGAGCCACATATCGCCGGCGGTACTATAGGTAACCAGGTCGCCCCACCAATGGTGACTTAATTCATGGGCAATCAGGGTNTCATAGTTCAGTGAACCATCAATAAACGGGGTGCCGATATGAATATTGGTAGCGTGTTCCATCGCACCTGCATTAAATGGCACCAGGCTATATCCAACACGAGGCCAGAGATATGGACCGAAATTTGATTCCAGCATGGTGAAGGATTCCNNTTGTAGGTGTGAAAAAGAGCCATTTACTTTATTGGTATCTGCTGGTTTGCACGCGATCCAGGCCGGTGTGATTCCATTGATGCCGCTTAAATTTCTGGTTACGATGGTGTAATCACAAACGGCTACAGAAGCGAGATAACTGGGTATTTCCTCATCCAATTTCCAGTGCCATTGTTTGGTGCCGTTGCCGTTGTTGATGGAATCCTGAAACAAACCATTACAAACCGCCATTTTATCATCGGAAGTGGTGATAAAGAATTCATACGTNGATCGTTCAACAAAATTATCAAAACAAGGATGCCAGGTGCGTCCGAAGGAGTGAGGTTGTGCGTTAAATCCGACACCCATCTGAAAACCATAATCACCGGAAAAAGTAAATCCGCCCCAGGTGGCATCTGCAATCGGGATGCCATGGTAATGCACTGAGATCCAAATGGAATCACCTGTATTCAGGCTGCCCGGGAAATTGATAAAAAGATCCNNGGAGGTGTGGTTGAAGGTTAAATTGCCTCCAGGGTGCTGCACACTGTCTACGGTTAATCCTTCCAGATCGAGATGGATACTACTNACACCATTCATTTTCGAAAAGATCAACAAACTTGTTTTTCCTTCAATGATTTGGGATGAAAAATTCCGGATATCAAAATTGATAATAGTTTTGCGGATGTCCAGCGTATCACTTCGTTGGGCAGCTTGTTGGTGCATGCTGCATCCGAAACTAAATAGTCCGAACAGAAAGAGCGAAAAACATCGTGCCATACCGTATCAATTATAGGCTAAAAGTAATCTACCTGCTGTTCATAACACAGATGAGTTTACTTTNNTTTGGGCCGGATGCCAGGGCGCAAACCGATACCAACGAGAAGGTTTACCAGGGATTGATTTTAGACAACGTGATGGTACGCGCCGTACAGCAAGGTTTTGATGTGAAAGGTTTTATTGAACGAATCAGAAAAGATACGACCTTCTACAAGGCCTTCAAAACCNTGCGTGTGCTGCAATTTGAGATGCTCAATTCCATTACGATCTATAAAAAATNNGCTGAAGTTAAGGCATCGTACAACAGCATTACCCGACAAGAACGTCGGAATGGTTGCCGCACCATGCGCACCAGGACTGAAAAAGTAAGTGGTGATTTTTTTACTAAAACCAGAAAATACAATTATTACACGGCCCGGTTGTATGCGCACTTGTTTTTTACCGAGGGCAGGNTTTGCAACGACAACAACATCGTTGGCAACAGGATGGAATACAAAGGCAGTGAANAATATGAAGAGCAGTTGCGTCGCCTCATTTTTCAGCCCGGTCAGCGCATCTATGGTATCCCCGGAATCGGACAAAATGTGGCCATTTATGAAGAACCTACTTTTTCGAAATATAAATTTCGGCTAGCCCGAACCGAACATGATGGAGAAGATTGTTACGTGTTTAAAGCAATTCCAGAACCCGAATATGCCGAAGAAGTGGTCATTAACCGCCTCGTGACCTATATCCGGGTGTCGGATTTTGCCATTNTGGCCCGGGATTATTCTCTGTCATTTAAAACCTTATTTTACGATTTTGACGTTGATATGAAGGTCAAANCTGAAAAATGGAATCAGTACCTGGTCCCTTACGAAATCCGATACAAAGGGAACTGGCATGTGTTCACGAAGTCCCGTGAAATAGCAGACTTTACCGCAATTTTTCAGACTTCTCCCTGAATAAAGTACTTTTAAGCGATGAATTTCAAGAAAATTACATACATCCTGTTGGGTGTGAGTATGGTTTTTGCTATGGATTCCATGGCAGCAAAGAAAAAAGAAAAACCAAAGCCGAAACCTCCGGTAACTAAACCGGCACCGATTCCCACGCAACCCAATACATTCAGTACCTTATTGCTTTGTAGTAATACAGAAGGAATTCCATTCTGGCGTATGGCATTGGTAAAAGGGTTTCGATTCCCTGCCAATTTTAATGCGCCTTCTGATTATCGTCTGACTGTTTTTAACGAGGCCGAAATGAAGACTTTTTAGATAGCATCCCCTATGCGCCAAACAGTAAAAAATCATCATTCCCTTGTATGCCGACCGGACTTTTTCGTGCAAGGAATTTTCCATATCGCGCACGGAGACCATGGATTCAGTCTTGCAGGCCAAATATCCGGAGTTGAAATCCTTTAAAGCATCTGAACCCGGCAATGGGTTAAACACTGTGCGTGTGAACTGCGATGGACAAAGTACCCGATTTATGATCACCTACGCTGGCAAACAGTATTTTATTGAACCGGTCGTATTTGGTGGAAGAACCTACTATGCGCATTATGCCAAAGACGATCCGAATTTTATCAAAGAAAAATTTGAGCGCCGTTAAATTACTACACACTTAAACACAATAAACGATACACGAACATGAAAAAACTGACAGTTATTCTGTTGGCCGTGCTTGCCGCTATGCATATTCAGGCGGGAGGCCATTTCTGGACCTTTCAGGATCAGGCACCTACAGCACTTCCCGGTGAAAGAACCATTNTTCCGGAAACTTTTAAACTAGTTCAGATGAATGAACAAGCTTTTCAAACTTTTCAGGGCCTGGTGCCATTGGAAGGAAGTGCATCATACCCTGAGATTTTATTGCCAGCCCCGAATGGCCAGTTCAGAACCTTTTATTTATTTGAATGCCCGATGATGGAGGCCCCTTTGGCGGCGAAGTATCCGATGATTAAAACCTATACCGCCGTTTTGAAATCAGACGCCCGGGTCACAGCGAAATTAGATTTTACTTTGTTTGGATTCCATGCCATGGTTTTTGATGGGGAAGAAACCTACTTTATTGATCCGCTGACCAACGAAAAAACGGGCTGGTACATGACCTATTATAAAAGATTTTAAAAAGCTGCTCAGCACCGCATGGCGTGTTTAGCTGAAGATGCCGAGCAGTTACTCCCTCAACAAGAAGCCATCTCCTTAAATGATCAGCCCTTGCCTCAAAATGCCAACAAAACCAACGGGACCGATAAACGCACGTACCGCCTGGCTTTAGCTTGTACCGTAGAGTACTCAGCCGCTGTTGGTGGAGCAACACCAACCAAAGCTTCTGTGCTTTCGGCGATGACTACCAGTATGAACCGGGTGAATGGCGTATTTGAACGCGACTTTGCCATGCATGCCAATTTGGTTGGANAAAATGATACCTTGATTTTTATTGGTACAACCGATCCATATACCAATAACAACGGTAGTGTGATGTTAGGACAAAATCAAACTACGGTTGACAATCGAATTCAAAGCGCCAACTATGATTTTGGCCATGTGTTCTCAACCGGTGGTGGCGGTATCGCGAGTCTGGGAAGTGTGTGTTCTTCTGGTTCAAAAGCTCAGGGCGTGACTGGTTCTTCCAATCCGGTAGGCGATCCTNTCGATATCGACTATGTGGCTCACGAAATGGGTCATCAGTTTGGAGGAAGCCATACTTTTAATTCGGTGACCGGTTCTTGTTCCGGCAATCGATCCAGCACCAGTGCTTATGAGATTGGTTCTGCTACAACCATTATGGGGTATGCTGGTATTTGTGGCACCGATGATATTCAGCCTCACAGCGATGATTATTACCATATTCGTAGTTTAGAACAGATGACCAATACCAGTGTGATTGGATGCGCTAGCGTAGTAGCATCTAATAATCAAACACCTACATTAAATCCGATTTCTGCAACCTATCCGATTCCTTATCGTACATCCTTTGAGTTGACTGCCAGCGGCACCGACGCCGATGGAGACCCTATGACCTATTGCTGGGAAGAATGGGATCGCGGAGGAAGTGGAAATGCCTGGAATGCCAAAACAACGTTGGCTCCCATATTCCGGTCTTTCTTGCCGGTGGCCTCTGCAACCCGAACATTCCCAACCTTAAAATATCTGGTACAAAATTCCGAAAGTTATAAAGGAGAATTGTTGCCCGATACGAACCGCACCTTGAAATTCCGTTGTACCCTGCGGGATATAAAAAATGGCTATGGAAGTTTTTATACCAGCACGGATACGGTAAAATTAACTGTGACTAAAACCACTGATTTATTTCGTGTGACCAGTCAGTCTACTGCACCGATTAACTGGAATGGTTGGATGCCACAAACCATTACCTGGAATGTGGCAGGAACAACCGCAGCTCCATTTAATACCAGCCATGTAGACATTTACCTTTCAACAGATAGTGGAAAAACCTGGCCACATGTACTTGCCACAAATACATCAAACGACGGTAGCGAAGTGATTTATGTGCCCAATGTAACCGCCACCTGGTGTCGTGTTAAAGTAAAGGCCAACGGTAATGTGTACTTTGATTTAAACGATGGTTGGATCAGTATCACAGCAGCTGCCGCAGGAGTTGATGATATAATAGATGTACAGGTTGATTTGTATCCTAACCCGGCTTCCTCGATGCTGCATCTGGAAACAAATGATGTCCGTTTTGCAAATAGCGCGTTTTCAATTCACTCGCTGACTGGTGAGGTGTTGATGCAAGGTGATTTGAAGCAAGGAAAACCGATTTGGATATCCNATGCACTGGCGCCAGGGTATTATCAGGTGCAACTGATGAATACTCAAAACCAGCGCATCACACGGAAATTAATTAAACACTAGTTGACCTTTTCGTATAAAACCGGAAACCCTAATTCCGGTTTTTTATCACGTCTTCTACGATTTTTAGAATCACGTTCCCGATTTTTTGCCCTGACTCCACATAATGATACGCTTCAACGATCTGGTTTAAATGAAAGTGCCTGTCGATAACAGGTTTAAATGCCCCGCTTTCAGCCAANCGCTTTAAAAGAAGGACATCCTCTTTGGAGATGGATGGAATAGGAATTAAAAGTTTTGCCNNACGACCGAAGCGGGTTGTCAGGGCCAGCAGAATATTCACACCGTTTTTNCCTAACTCAGTTGAAATGTAAATTCCTTGTGGTGTCAGTAAAGGTTTACATTGTTGAAATGAACTTTTCCCGACGGCATCAAAGATGAAATCATATTGGATAGTCGTTTTTGTGAAATCTTCGGTTTGATAATCTATGACTGTATCAGCGCCCAACGATTTCACAAGAGGTATATATTTTGTGGCGCAAACTGCGGTTACCTGAGCCCCAAAATGTTTCAGTAATTGTACGGCTGCTGACCCAATGGCTCCGGTGGCTCCATACACTAAAACCTGTTGTCCGCGTTGCACATTGGCTGCCCGGATATCTACCAAAGCATAGTGTGAACCTTCTGTGAGGGCAGCGGCCATGTCATAGTCGAACCCTTTAGGTAGGGTGGCAATGGCATCATTTTCAGATACGGTTAAATATTCCGCATGTCCACCAAAGGTTTTNTCGTTAAATCCAAANACCTGATCACCCACTTTGAAGTTTGTGACACCTGGGCCAATTTGCTCAATGATTCCGGCAAACTCACTACCGAGTATCTGGTATTTGGGAGCNAAAAGGCCGGTAAANAATCGCGAAATGAAATACTCTGCACTGCGCAAACCCGAATCCGTTCGGTTGACCGTGGAGGAATACACTTTGACCAATACTTCGTTTTCTTTGGGTTGTGGTTTGGGTACATCCTGTATCTGGGTCACTTCGGGCGGGCCATAGTTGGTATGCACACTGCAGCTCGCATCATGGTATGTGGCATTCTGTTGATTCTATTCAGTTCTTCTTGCCTTGTGTTTCCTACTTTAATCCTGAAGCGTCCAGGTTTGTAAACCTTGTTTGGTAAACGTGTAGGGGCGAACGAGTCCACCGGCATTTTGCAAAGCTTCAATCACGGCATAGCGGGTATTGCCCGGGCAATAAAANATCATAAATCCACCACCGCCCGCTCCACTGATTTTTCCACCCGTAGCACCGGCCTGACGAGCCACGGTATACCATTCTTCGATATGGGAATTGCTGATGTGGCTGGCCATATTTCGTTTTTGTTGAAATCCGTAATCAAGAATTTCACCAATGGTATGGAGTTTGCCTTTCAATAAGGCTTCTTTCATTTGTTGCGCCTGTTCTTTCAATTTGTGCATCGCATCAATGGATTTTTCATTGCCACTGGAAACGTTNTTNTGTTGTTCCACAATGATGCGGGCACTTTCGCGGCTGGTGGAAGTATAAAACAGCAAGAGATTGTTTTCTAATTCATGCAGGTATTGAGTTCTGATACGCAGAGGATTCACGATCACCTTATCGCCGCTGTAAAACTCCATAAAATTAACGCCTCCGAACGTGGCGGCATATTGGTCTTGTTTGCCCCGGNNCCAATCTTTTCGTTCAATTTCATAGGCATAGTGCGCAATATCGTAATCGCCCAGAGGAAGTTTGAGCATTTCAACAAAGGCACCCAGAATGGAAACCACCAGGGTAGAGGAAGTTCCTAATCCGGATCCTGCCGGTGCATCCACGAAGGTGCTGATGCGCATACCTCTTGGTTTGAACGGATAGTCGCGCTGGATGCGGTTATAAACTCCTTTTACTAAATCCAACTGGCCATTTAACGGGAGTTGATGATGGAGTGGATGTAGCTCCTCTTCATGGCGATCAAAAGCCTTCAGAATAATTTGTTCTTCAGGAATCCATTCGATGCTGGTATGGGCACACAATGAGATGGTTACATTCAGAATGGCGCCGCCAAACATATCACTATAAGGACTAACATCTGTTCCTCCACCGGCTAATCCGATACGCAAGGGTGCTTTACTACGAAACAACATGGAACAAAAGTAGCGGCTTTCACTTTAAACATCAAATCTCCGCTGTTCGACTTATCCGGCTCTGCGGCACGTCGATCCAAAGATAAAAAAGTTCTCTGAACTTCCGGTATTGCTTCACAATATCGCCGTTTCGTGATGTTTAGAATTTTGAATGGTACTCACTCCCATTGTCTGAACCGCTGAATACGCTGAAGGCTCAGAGAGCACAGAAGGGTTTGTGCATTTGATGAACACGAGGTATGGCAGTGTTGGTCGTTCTGTTTATGCTACACTCTGTCATGGGTCTTGCTTTTAAACTTTCTGTTGGCCAAGGCAAATACCAATTTTCTGCCATGGACATATATTATTGATTTACCTACATCAGTGCCTTCTGTGAATTCTGTGCTTTCTGCGGTTCAGACTTCCTTACTCCACCACCACCTTCCGTACTTGTCCTTCGCAGCGTAGTAAATAAATTCCTTTGGCAAACCGACTTAAGTCCAATTCGTTTCTTTTGTTCGGAGCAGGAGTTGTCCGGAATGCGAAAATAATTCCTTGCTTGTATTATGGTTACAACCTCGGATGATTAATCTGCCGCTTGTTGGATTGGGATACACCAAGAGGCTTTCTGAACTCATGTTGGTATTCTCCACAGCCAAGGGCCAACAATTAATACTCGTATCTTTTCCTAAATTGTAATTTGGTTGACAAGGCGGGTTTGTGGCACCTCCCAGTGTATCCGGGAAACGCATACATTTAGGACACCAACTACAAGAAATTCCTTTGTTATCCGGGCTATCAATCACACTCATGGTTTGCCCAACNCCATTCCAATTTCCAATATACAATTTATCATCCCAACCTAAATAGCCCATGGAATAGCCCATAAAATATGTTGAAATTGTATCAATGCCTGCCACATAGTACCATGCCGTACTGCTATCTGGGTCCCAGGTGTCGTATTGTTGTATATTGGTGTAATTAATAGTATAAATAAAACGGCCATTGGGTGAAAAACATAACCCTGTTGAATTTTTATCGGTTTGTTGAACAGGAATATTCAATTTGGTTTTATTGCTTAGAATTCCGGTACAACGATCAAAATCGGCCAGAAACAATTCATTGTGGCCATTATTGCAAGTGGCAGCAAATTTATTTCCCTCAGGGTTCAATTGTATTTGACCCATAATTTCCCAGTAAACATTATTGGGTCCGGTTTTACGTGGATACGGAAAACTTTGCTTACCATAATTGTAGACCGAATCTTTGGTGACTAAAAATGTATACACACTCACACTATCATGCATCATTTTAAGTAACCACCAATCCTTGCCATTGGCATGCCTACAAGCCATCATTTGAGTTTTGCTTATATATTCTCCTTGAACAATGGGTTTCATACGTTCAACTACTTTACCAGCNCCTCCATTGGCTTTCATATTGATCTTACTGAGATAAAGTCTATCAAATGGTGATTTTTTTGAACCTGAGGCTAGCCAAACTGAATCAAGTTGACTTTTGGAGCAGCCTGAATTAATTAAAAAATAGTTNGAGTCGTCTATGGGTAGCAATATAGATGACTGTGAATATGAACTAAAGCCATTATAAAAATAAAAGAATGCTGAGTCCATCAGTCGAAATCCCCCATCTAGGTATTGTAAATTTGCACCAAACAAACTAAATCCGTTACTGCAAAGTAGCATATTTCCATTGCTGTCGCAGATAGATGAAGCACCGGAATCAAAATACCTGTTATTTAAAGAATCAATTTTAGTATTAATTGTGCCGGATAAAGAGAATTCTGTTCGAAAAGTCCTGCCAGCTCCCGTATACCAAATTTTATTGAAATTTTCTTGGGCACCAACGGATAAATAAAATTGGAAAATAATCCACATCATGATTACACCTTTCATAATCCTAATTTTTAATGAATTTCGCGTATTTAACCTTGTGATTTTGCTGAATTCGAATACTATAAATGCCGGGTGTCAGTGAAGTTACAGGTAATATAGCCTGACCATTTTGTAATTTTTTTCCATATTAAAAACTTGAACAGATGCCATGTCAAAATCTGAATTTGAACCGAACCTTCACTTTGTGGAAATAAATTTGCAACTCTGAGTGCGTTGGATTGGGATACACTATAATATTTGAGGATTCCTCATCGTTATTTCCATCTGTAGAATTACCTAAACTACTTTTATAAACGCCTACTGCATTACAAATTTCAAGATCATTATAGGATATGCCTGGCCGGATGTGCGCATATAAACTACGGGCTTTATATACAGCGCTACCATTCACAAATGGGCAACTAAGTGCCAATTCTTCAAGTTGTTCAAAGTCCTCTGAAGACAAAGATTGCCAACCCTGTGTCAGAACACTAAATAAATTCGATTGAGGTCTTTTTCATAATTCTCAAACAATCGCCCAATCGGTAAGGCTGTATTTTCTTGGGTTACCTCCTGGACTAAGTTTTGAAAAATTGTACTGTCATAGAGTGTGTTTTCCTGACACAGAAAATGCATATTCATATCCAATGTGCGAATTTCGTCCGTCAATAAAGATTCCTGATTGGCATAAAAGGCATTTAGAAGTGGATAGTTCGCCCTTGCCACAGAATCGCGTCTTAACCATTCATATATACGACGTTCATCGTACCACTCACTCAAATTGGTGTATTCCGGATAGTTAATGCTGTCACCAGCGACTCGCAAAGCTTCAATGATTTGACCACTAGTCAGACTTTCTTCATTGACTTCTATGGGAAGATCTTCACAAGTTAACAAGTAGTGGTTAGCGCCATTGAGTGTAACATCATATGCCCCAAAAGATGTTTGTGTCGGAGTATCTACGGTAGAAGTACTTTGGCCTTGAATAATTTGAAGTGTGAAAATTTGACCAAGAAAAGAATTTGAATTCGTAATTCTGAAGATTTCTTTCAAGTAAGTATTGCCTATTGCTTGTGAACTATTTGAAAATTGATTATTGTTATCATGGTTCAGATTACCAATATTCCCAAAAGTTCCTTCACTTCCCAAGTGGTTAAATAGCATACCTGAAACATGGTAATCGAATAAGTTTCCTTTCACGGTGAGTGGGTCGGCATGTGAACAATCGCCCACTACATAAAAACCATACCGGGTTTTGTGGGTTTCATTGCATTTTAACCCTATATCCCGACTGTGAAACATGCGAAGAGCAAAAGCATTTCGTTCGTTAAACACATTCACCAAGGTTGCCCCGAGGCATCGGCAAACCCATACACTTTGTTGGCCTCTAACATGCCATCCCGGCTATTGCTCATTTCAATGCCGACTAATTCAGACCGACAATAGCCACATGAACTATCGGGTGCCGCCGAGGTTGTTTGAAAGCGAATTTCATTGTTGAATACTCGTAAGCCCTTACCGGCATTGCTAATACTGATACCAGTTCCTCCTAAATTCGGAATATTGATTTGATTCTGATTGATTTCATACGGCGTTGTAGGAGAGTTAAATGGACGGAGTATAATGCCCTGTGCCCAATAATACAAGGTGCTGATGGGGCCATTCAGATAATAATCACCAGTGAGGTTGATTTCATTGTCGTTGATGAAGGTTTTACTGGTATTACCCAAAACCTGAATACCTATCATCACTCCATTGAGAATATTGTGTTGCCCTCCGCCAAGTTGAGAAATCGCATTTCCTGCTTCGATATATTGCCCATCTGCATTGCCGAACATAAAACCAAGGGGAGTACCTGAAGTTTGAGTGTTCTGAATATTGGCTCCAAAATAACTTGTTACAATGGCTTTATCACAATTGCTAAAGCTGACTACATTCTGGTTACCATTCACAACTATGCGGTGTAAGTTCGTGATATTTAAAGGTGCCACGGGTAGGGTACGGCGTAAATACCTGCCCCTCGATGGGTGTTATACGTATTGCCGATTAACGTGGAATAATAAGCACCAACGGGTTGAATATCATCTTTAATGTTTTCAAATAGGTTGTTGTATATTTTTAAATTGTGGGCTTGATTTTGTGCACCAGGTTCAATGAAAATGCCAGTGTAAAGCTGTGTAAAGGTATTTTTAAGTGTGGTACTACCTAATACGCCGATTTCAACTTCAGAACATTTACTTAAACGAATCCCTAATTCCGGTTTAGACTGACTGGCATGGGGTGCTCGTAGGGGATTGCCGCTCCTTGAAAATGTATTTCCGAGATTGGGTTCTTTCACAATCATTCGGTTATAAAATTAAATTCAAAACGTGCATTTATTCCTAAAGATAATCATTTCAAATCAGATTTGGCAAGGAGCACAGACACCGAGTCAACCAAACTGCTTGAGTTAAACTAGTTCGATCGATCTATTCATTCAATTAAAAGTAACCGGATAGCCCCTATGGAGTAATTCCCCCGCGTGAGGGATTGCAGCGAAAAGCTTACGGGGCCGTGGTTAATCCCCGTAACTTGTAGCGCAAAGCCCGGCCCGATAGGGGCACGCCCAAGGTGAATGCAAGCATCATGAAAGCCCCTACTCAGGGACTGCTGTTTAACGCTCTGTATGCTGTAAATAAAACGTTCCATGGTAATTTTGGCAAGCATAAATGCAAGGAAATCACGTAAGCATCAAATAGCTATACCTCATGAGCAATTATTCGCTCCTCGTATGCATCTCCAACTTCTGCGTCATCCTTTAGTCCCGATACGAAGTGTCGGGAGGAAATGGCTGTACCGAAGTACTATCCATTTGCCATTTCCTTGAATTTGGAGCGCCTACGAGATTAGCAGCAGCCCTCCTATTTCAGGGCTGCCAATTCAATACAACTTTGAACGATGTTGCTCCAGCGGTAGGCCTTTTGGCTTCTCGAATGGGGTCTGAAAATTCCTTTGGATTCTGTGAAAAAACAATTGTATTCCTTCTGCAATAGACTCCGGGAAGGTTCGCAAATCAATCCGGTACTTCCATGCTCCACAAATTTAAACAAGCCTCCTACCCGGGTCACCAAGGTTGGTTTATCGTAGTAGTAAGACAATGGGGTGATGCCGCTTTGAGTAGCCTGTTTGTANGGTTGTACCACCAGGTCGCAGGCGCTGAAATAATTCCGTACCTCGGAGTCGTTAATAAAATGGGTATGCAATTCCAACGTGTCCTGCAATTCCAACCGGGAAATTTGTTCCTGATACGATTCGGGATTTTCATAAAACTCGCCGGCTACAATGCATTTGATTTTATGGTGTTGCAGAAACTGTTTTTGGTTTAGTTGATGCAAAGCGGTGAGAAGCCAATCGAGTCCTTTGTATTGCCGGATAAAGCCGAAGAATAAAAGATAACGGTATCCGGAATCCAATTTCAGCATCTCACAGGCCTGTGTTCTGTCTATGGACGGCCCGAAAGTGTCATACACCGGATGTGGTACATACTTCGACGGACGAGTTGAAAATTGTTTTAAATCCTGCAACAGCTTTNNTTCGCTCATGGTGATAAAAGCGTGTATCGGTTTTACANNATAGCGGGTAAACGGCTGGTCNGAAAAACGTCGTTCATGCGGAACAATATTATCGGCAATACAAATGATGCGGGTATGCTTATTGCTTCGTACCCGACGTAAAATAGTACCGAGACATGGCCCCATGAATGGCAGCCAATATCGCACGATGATCGGATCGGAGTTTTTCTTTTTTAGTTTATTTCCGACCCGCCACCAGTTGAGCGGATTGATTGAGTTTATCGCAACTTCGATGTTGAGATCAGCNGGCGGCGGTTCTTGTGAATACTGTGTGGTACCCGGAAACAGGAAGCCGGGGTATTGTAAGGAAAAAGTCAGTATGCGGGCCTGGTGTCCTTCTTCCTGAAAGGCCCTGGCCAAACGCTCATTATAGGTTGCCAGTCCACCGCGCAAAGGGTAGGCCGGACCAAGAATAATGATGTTGAGTTTAGCCGTTGACATAAAGGCGGTGCAAATTAATACATTCCATGGCTTGGCGCACATCATGAACACGCAGAATATTGGCGCCCTGTTCTAAAGCCAGCATGTGCAAAGCAGTTGTTCCGTTCAGCGCATTCTCGGGAGTGCTTTTCAGTGATTTCCAGATCATCGACTTTCGGGAGATTCCCACTAATACCGGGCGGTGCAAGTGTTGTAGCCAGGATAAATTTTTGAGCAGGGTAAAATTGTGTGCAATTGTTTTNGCAAAACCAAAGCCAGGATCNAGAATGATGTCGATCGCACCCTGATCGCTGAGGGTAGCCAGTTGNTTGGTAAAAATGTTTGTNATTTCCAGTAAGAGGTCCTCATACACGGCTTCCTGCTGCATGGTGGCCGGGGTGCCTTTCAGGTGCATACAAATATAAGGTGCCTGATACTGAGCCGCCAGTTTCGGTAGTTCAGGGTCAAGCATCCCNCCACTGATATCGTTCAGGATGTGCACGCCGGCATCCAGGGCTGGTTTGGCCACAGCACTACGGTAGGTATCCACCGATAAAATGGCTTCCGGAAAATTNTTAGCGAGTAGTTCAACAAGAGGCAGAAGTCGTGCNATTTCTTCCTGTGCCGGAATTTCAAGTGCACCGGGTCTGGAACTCATGGCCCCCAGATCGAGGATGGTGGCACCTTCTTCGAGCATAGTGGCTGCCCGTTCACACAACTGTTCCAGTGTGCCGGCATCGGGGCGGTAAAAGGAGTCTGGAGTTACATTGAGTATGCCCATCACTACTGCCTGATTGAAGGAAAGAATTTTTCCACGATAGTTGATGGTGGAATGCCTTGGGAAAATTGTACTTTTGGCCATCAATGAACGAAGATAGGGTGGCGAGCACGAAATCAGAACAACAATACCAACAGGTGCTAAGCGCTTGCCGGGAAGTGTTTGTGAAAAAAAATGCTGATTACGGAACTTCCTGGCGCGTATTACGGCCTATTTCACTGGTGGATCNNGAGTTATATATAAAAACGCAACGCATCCGAACCATACAGGAAAAAGGGATGCAGAAAATTCATGATGATGTGCGCGGTGAATGGATGGCCATTGTGAATTATGGTCTCATCGCTTTGATTCAACAGGCCTTGGAGCAAAATACCGATTGGGATTTGCCTCTTGAACAGACCCTCGAATATTACGATAGCAAAAGTAGTATGGCCTTTGAATTAATGCAGGCTAAAAACCACGACTATGGAGAAGCCTGGCGCGATATGAGTCAGCAATCCTTTGCCGATTTAATTCTGACCAAATTATTACGCATCAAACAAATTCTGGCGAACGATGGAAAAACGTTAATTTCGGAAGGAATGGATTCTAATATACTGGACATTATTAACTATGCCATTTTTGCTCAAATTCAATTACTTGAAAATTCCTAATACCAAAAAACATGAAACTGAAATTCTTTTTTTCAACGATACTCTTAAGTACGATGGGTGCGGCCACACAGGCGCAAAATTTTACTGACAAAGTGAAACTACAAAAAGGACAGGTGATTCAGGTGCGCACGATGGATACCACCGATTTGATGCAAAAACGAGGCGGAGAAGAAATGCCTATGAAAACGTTCTCGGCCTCCGNNAACTCAGAATTGTCGGCCCTCGAAACAGGAGGTGATGCCCTGAAGATGCAGCAAGTACTGAGTGCCATGAAACTTCATTTTGAGGGATTTGGACAAATCATGGATTACGACAACAAGGACCCGTCAAAACAAGAAGGTATGATGGCGGCCAATATGAAAGAACAAATCGGGAAAAAGGACACCAATCAGTTTACGTTGACTGGTGAACTGATCGAAGCAGAGGATAAACCCAACGAAGCTGAAAAGGGAAAAGGAAAAGGAAGAGGTATGATGCGCCGCATGCAACAGGGTTTTAATGCTGAAAATTGTTTTCTTCTGATTCCTGCGGATGCCAAAGTGGGTACAGGCTGGAAAACCGATAAAACCAAAGAAGGCATCAAAACACAAACCATTTATTTTCTGGATAAACTGGAAGGCGAGATAGCCACGGTTTCGTTCAAGCGCAAAAGTAAAGGCACTACCACTTCGGAGTTTCAGGGGATGAGTTCAACCGTTGATGTTGACAATTTATCAGAAGGTCTGATTGTAGTCAATATTCAAACTGGTGTGGTCACTTCATACGAAGAGAATTTAAAAATGAATTCTAAGGTGAATATGATGGGGCAGGAGATGCCTAATACAGGTACGGTGCGTACCCATCAGACTTTTCTGTTAAAATAGCAGGGACCCAACATTCTTATTCGTTAGAATGGGTATTACTTCTTCAGCCAAACTTTGTCGAGTGAAAATTTGCCGGGGCCGCTGAGCAAAAGGGCTGCGTAGATAACCAGATAAAACAAGGCGAGTTCTTTTTCGTTCAAAGGGTCGGCGGCATGAATTTTAAAAATNGCTACGGCCATAACGATGAGCAATGGAATCAACACCAGTCGGGTACCCAAGCCTACAACCAACAAGCCGGCACAGATGAATTCTGCGAAAACAGTCAGGGCCAGTGAAATTTCATGACCAATACCGAAGGGGTCCGGAAAGCTACTCTTTAACTCGGCCCATTTGACGATTTTGCCCCAGCCATGGATCGTCATCATCCCACCGGATAAAATACGTAGTAGAAGCAAGCCTAATGAGGTCGCGGTTTCATTTAAACGAGTACTCAACATAGTAGCATTTTTGCAATATTATCAAATGCCCGGCATATCAGGATATTTCCGGATAAGGAGTGGCAGAAAAGTTTTAAATTAGGCGTTTAAAAAAATAGAAGATGGTAAAAAAATCAGTATTGNCGCTGAGCTTGTTGCTTGCTTCGTTTGGGAGCATTTCACAGGCTAAACTAGTTGAAAAAGTGACCCGGACCGGAAGTGAATTGGTAATCCCCTACGAAAAATATGTATTGCCCAATGGACTGACACTGATCGTTCATGAAGATCATAGCGATCCGATTTGTCATGTAGATGTGACCTACCATGTCGGTTCAGCTCGCGAAGAATTGGGCAAATCTGGTTTGCNNACTTTTGAGCATATGATGTTTCAGGGCTCGGATCGTGTGGCCGATGAACAACATTTTAAACTAATTACCGAAGCAGGCGGAACGTTAAACGGTACCACCAACCGTGATCGGACCAATTATTTTGAAACCGTACCGAGTAATCAACTGGAGAAAATGTTGTGGTTGGAGGCAGATCGGATGNGGTTTTTGCTGGATGCCGTTACCCAGAAGAAATTTGAAGTACAGCGTGCGACTGTAAAAAACGAACGTGGACAAAACTATGATAACCGGCCTTATGGTTTGGTGCAGGAAAAACTGGCCAGCATCATATACCCTGTCGGACATCCCTATTCCTGGTTAACTATTGGGTATGTAGAAGATTTGGATCGGGTGAATGTGGAAGACTTAAAGAATNTTTTCAAACGGTGGTATGGCCCCAATAATGCTGTGGTTACTGTTGGAGGCGATGTGAACACCAAGGAGGTCGTCAAAATGGTTGAAAAATATTTCGGTGGTATTGTGAAGGGTCCGGAAGTTCAAAAACCTCGCGCGGTGGTGCCTGTGATTATCGAAAACCGCTATGCGAAAATGACCGATCGATATGCCAAATTACCGCAATTGGTTTGTGCAATTCCAACGGTGCCGGCCTATCATCCGGATGAAGCAGCCTTAGATTGTTTAGCTGAAATGTTAGGTGGGGATAATGCCTCCATGTTATTTCAGAAATTAGTCAAAAAGGAATTGGCACAGGAAGCTTATGCCAGTCATCCAACCGATGAATTAGCCGGAAATTTTCAAATTGTTATTACGCCAAAACCGGGTCAGACCCTGAAAGCCATGGAGGCGGTGGTTCGGGAATCCTTAAAAGAACTCGCCAACGCTTGTGTTAACCAGGAAGCGCTCGATAAGTTTATTCGTGCCAGAGAAGCTCAAATGATTTATCAATTAGAAAGCGTGAGTGGTAAAGTATCGAGACTGGCTGCATTTCAAACCTTTACCGGGGATGCCAATTATCTGAGAAAGAGTTTTCGCGGTNACGCTCAATTGACCTTACAGGATGTGTTACGCGCTTACAATACCTATATCAGCAATAAAGCTCTGGTATCGTTGTATGTTTTGACGAAAGATTACCAGGAAGAACTCCCGGACAAGNACTATAAACAACTGGACAAATTTAATGTGCAGCCTGAAAGGTATTCAGGGCTACGGTACATTAAAGCCAAAGATAACTTTGATCGTTCTAAAGTACCGGCTGCCGGACCCAATCCGGTCATGAAAACGCCTGTATTTAAACAATTCAACGAAAAGGGTATTCAATACATTGTTGCAGAATCCACTGAAATTCCGGTAGTGNTCTGTGGTGATGACCTTTCAGGGGGCAGACTGGCCGAGTTTAAAGATCCTTCCAAGGCCGGAATGGTCCGTCTTTTTACTCGAATGATGGAAGAAGATACAAAAAGTAAAACATCTGAACAAATGACCATGGAACTGGATAAGTTAGGAAGTTCCATCAGTATCGGTGCTGATTTGGATGAAATTACCATTAGTGTGCGCTGTTTGAAACAAAACTTTCAACAAACCATGGCTTTGCTGAGAGAGCGGCTCACCGCTCCATTGTTCAAGNAAGAAACCTTCAACCGAATTAAAAATGAAACGATGGAGTCCATTAAAAACAGCAAATCAAGGGCTGCCAATATGGCTTCGTTGGCTTACAATAAAGTTTTATTTGGAACCTATATTTTAGGGGTATCCCAAACAGGGACCTTGTCGACACTANAAAATATTCAACTAAGTGACATGGAGAGTTTATACCGTCAACTGATTAGTCAGACTGGTTTACAGATAGCAGTAGTTGGTGATGTTGATTTTAAAGCAATTGAAACAGTGAAAGGGATTGGTTCAATGTTGCCTTCGAACGGCATGCGTTGGGAATTACCACAAGTGCGGATTTTANTTCCTAATGAAGGTAAAAATATTTATGTCGTGAATATTCCAAGAGCTGCTCAAACGGAATTTAGAATTGGGGCCATGAATTCGATGACATATGATGTTACCGGCGATTATTACAAAGCAACCTTGATGAATTATCCTTTAGGGGGCTNNTTTAATAGTCGACTGAATCTGAATTTAAGAANNGAAAAGGGCTGGACCTATGGAGCACGAAGCGGATTCACTGCCAATAAATATTTTGGGCAGTTTACGTTTTCGTCAGGTATCAAGACCCCGGCTACGGATAGTGCCTTGGCCGAAGTGATGCGCGAAATTGAAAACTTCAGAAATAAGGGATGCAATTCAGAGGAGTTATCTTTCCTGAAANAAGCGATAGCACAGAGTGAAGCCCGAAAGTATGAAACTCTGGGTCAAAAGGCCGGATTTTTGNCGAATATGATGAAATACAATTTGGATGCAAAATATATGGAACGTCAGGCTAAGATGATTAATGAACTCACATTAGATGATATCTCCCAAAGTGCGCAGAACCATATTTATCCGGAAGGGTTGTTTATTGTTCTTGCCGGGGATGGAAAAAATTAAACCAGGTTTGCAACGCCTGGGCTATCAGGTGCAGGAAATTAAAGCGGATGATTTGATAAACTAGGTTAATAGTTTAAATTAAAATGTTGCTTTTCCTTAAAGTCATCATGGAGGAAGGCAAGTCCAAAGAAAAACAAATCAAGNGAAAGCGTCACNTTCGGTGGCGCTTTTATTTTGTTCCAGGCCCTGGCCATTCCGGAACTCCAATGGATATCATCAAAAAGCAAACAGGCGTGGTTGCTGACTGCATTTAAACTCTGTTGGAAATAATTGAGGGTCGGTTCTTCGCGGTGATTGCCATCGATAAAAATGAAATCGAAAGGGGCATTTTTTTGCAAGATATTGTTTAATACTTCATCAAAATTTCCCNNTACCTGTTCGATGTTGGATAGATTCAAGGACTTGAAATTTTGTGCGGCAAATTCGGCAATGGCCGGACTCCCTTCGATGCTGATAATCTGAGCTTGTGGGGCGGCAAGTGCCATGTAAGATGTTCCGATTCCAAGCGAAGTTCCTAACTCAAGGATTCGTTGAGGTTGACAAAAACGAATCAGCCGAAATAAAAACTGTCCCCAATATGGATTTCTGCCGGCATGTGCAGCAATGCTTCGAACTGAACGATATGCATTGTTGTTGGTATGCGACCCGGCTCCTAAATCGATCACAGGCAACTTTGTCTCATTTTGAAGTAACGCACGGCGTAGTTCACGAATCTGTTCATATTCGGCATGAACATGTTTGTCGCGAATCACCTTTTCAATAAACTCGTACACAAANGGCGAATGAACTGCATGCCTTCCGACCGCTTTCAACCTGTAATTCAGGTATTCTTTGAACATGAAAAATTGTTGATTCAAACCGGGAGTTTATTTTTGCGCGTATATTTTTCAAAGGTATAGTCGTACGCGTTNTTCTCATCGCGGGTGTGAAATTCAGATTCACGTAATTCCCATTCATCCGGATTTAATTCCGGGAAAATGCGTTGCCCTTCGTTATATGGGTATGGANNCCGGGTTAAATACACCGTTTCGGCCAGATGGAGTGTTTGGCGGTAAATGGTATCTCCNCCAATAATGAATACGGTATCGGAATCCGATAAATTTTTTGTACCCATTCCTGGAGCGTGTCCAAGTTGGAAATACACTCAACACCATCCGGGCAGGTAGCCNGCATTTCGGCTTAAAACAATATTTCGTCGGTTGGGAAGTGCTTTGCCGATGGAATCAAATGTCTTCCGACCCATCACAACCGTATGCCCCGTGGTGAGATTTTTGAAGTACTTTAAATCGGCAGGTAATCGCCAAGGGAGATCATTGTTGATACCAATAACCTGATTTTCAGAAACGGCTACTATAATTGCTAAGGGCATAACGATTTAAACGGCCACGTCGCCTTTTATGTGTGGATGAAATTGATAATTCTCCAGGGTAAAATCTTCATACACAAAATCCTCAATATGTTTACGTTCCGGATTGATGAGCAGTTTGGGTAGGGGGTAGGGCGTTCTGCTCAGTTGTAGTTTTACCTGCTCGATGTGGTTGCTGTAAATATGCACATCACCGAAAGTGTGGACAAATTCGCCCACTTGTAAACCACAAACCTGTGCAATCATCATCGTTAACAGGGCGTAAGAAGCAATATTAAAAGGAACTCCAAGAAATACGTCGGCACTTCGTTGATACAATTGGCAACTGAGTTTTCCATTCGCCACATAAAATTGAAACATGGTATGGCAAGGCATCAGGGCCATTTCGTGCAATTCACCAACGTTCCATGCTGAAACCAACATACGCCGACTGTCCGGATTGGTTTTNATTTGATGAATGACATCCTGCAACTGGTCGAAGTATTGGCCATCCTTGCCTTCCCACTTGCGCCACTGTTTTCCATAGACCGGCCCTAAACTTCCATCTTCACGGGCCCATTCATCCCAGATTTTAACGCCATGTTCCTGAAGGTATCGAACATTGGTATCGCCTTGAATAAACCACAGTAATTCATAGATGATCGACTTGAGATGTAGTTTNTTAGTGGTCACTAAGGGNAAGCCATGCTGTCGATCAAATCGCATCTGATACCCGAACACACTAATGGTTCCGGTTCCGGTGCGGTCCTCTTTCCGGGTACCATGGTCTAAAATATGTTGCAGCAGATCATGATATTGTTGCATCCCACAAAGCTAGGCATTCAATTGGGATGTCATGAAATGAATTGTACACATCACAATCGGGCATTGCGACAACCTTCACAACGATTCCCCGGATTATTGATGCGGGTAGAAATGGAGAGAGTCAGCATACTATTGTAATAAAAAAGACTACTGTTTGCAGGTTTGTAAAAGATGGTATACGCCTCATAGATTGGTCGAAGGCCACGAACATAGTCTAACTGAAACAGGAAACGTTTATGTTCGATACCCAGGCTGGCTTCCAGAGGAGTATCCCATTGGAAGGATTCATTCATTACTGGTTGAAAGATGCCGGCCATAAATCCGCTACCTGCGCCCAGAAAGAATTTTCCAGCGGAAAACGTTAACTGCAAAGGGAGGTGCAACCAGGGCTTTGAATAGGTTCGTACATTGATCGAGGTCAAAGGCCTGATGCTGGCTTTCTGCCAGGTATTGGTAGGCGGGATATTGTATAGAAACTCTACGTTGTGCAAATAAAATGCCAGCGCGTAATTGCACCTGTGGTTCCAGTTGATAAGCCAGCCTGAACCCAAGTACCGGACTTATTGACGTGGTACTGGGATAAGCCTCCACAAAAGTGACATCCGGTACCGAACGCCATCGGTTAAAATTAGCTGCCGCACCACCGCTTAAATAGACCTTTAACCGCTGTGCGTTAGTGCGTGAAGAAGAACAGATCGAAGGCCAATCAGGATAATTCTAAGGGGATACATCATTCAGATTTTGATCATAACGCAGGGAGTCAGGATTTTGTTACACGCACCGCCCTTAATTTCCGGAATCCAGTTCGCTTAATTCCAACCAGCGCATTTCTTTTTCTTCAATCATCGCAAGTAATTCTGTAAGTCGGGCACTTTGTTTTTGAATCTCTTCATAACTAAGATTTCCTTGCGACAAGCAGTCTTCCACCTGATTTTTNTCTTCCTGCAATTGAGCAATTTCTGGTTCCAATGCTTCAAATTCTCTTTTTTCTTTGTAACTCAGTTTACGTTCTTTGGTNGACTGCTTTTGATTCAACCACTTTTGGCGCTGCTTCGGAGTTTTGTTGGATTTCTTTTCAGCTTTCAAGGCTATTTCAGATTCGCGGAATTGCGAATAATTGCCCGGGTAGTCACGGATTTTTCCATCTCCTTCAAATACAAAAAGATGTTCCGCCAATTTATCCATGAAGTAACGATCGTGGCTTACAATCACAATGCAGCCTGAATACTCCAGTAAAAACTCCTCCAATATTTGCAGGGTCTGCAGATCTAAATCATTGGTGGGTTCATCCAAAACCAGAAAATTAGGATTACGGAACAGGATGCTCAACAATTGTAGTCGCCGCTTTTCGCCCCCGCTCAGTTTGCTCAAATAGGTATATTGCTGCTCGGCAGTGAAAGCAAAACGCTCTAAAAACCGGCTGGCACTTATTTTGGTTCCATCGGCCAAGGGGAAAAATTCGGCAAAGGATTTTACAAATTCTATGACACGTTTGTCTTCACGATAATCGAGTCCATCCTGCGAAAAATGTCCGAATACTATAGTTTCACCATGGTTTATTTTTCCGGAATCCGGTTCAATTAATTGTAAGGCGATTTGAAGGAAGGTACTCTTACCAACGCCATTCTTTCCAACGATGCCAATACGTTCACCCCGTTTAAAGGTGTAATCGAATCCTTTCAGAATAGCTTTGTCGCCAAAGGATTTATACACTTTNTTCATTTCCAGAATCTTGCCTCCGAGGCGGGTCATTTTTACGTTGAGCTCTACATCCTGAAACGTTTTTTCTGANCTAACTTTTTCTTTGATTTCAACAAACGCATCCTGCCTGGATTTAGATTTTGTGGTACGGGCACGCGGTTGTTTGCGCATCCACTCNAATTCTTTCCGAAAGATGTTTTTATCCTTTAATAACTCGCTGTGTTCTACTTCCTGGCGGTGTGCCTTCTGTGAAAGAAAGTGGTCGTAGTTGCCTTTGTGAATGTATAGTTTTTCATCTTCAATCTCTATAATTTCGTTACAGACCGCATCCAGAAAATACCGGTCATGTGTAACCATCAACAAGGTGATTTTTCGGGCAGAAAGGAAGTCTTCCAACCATTCAATCATGCTCACGTCCAGGTGATTGGTAGGTTCATCCATAATCAGTAAACACTGACCCTGATACAACTCCGTTTCAATAAGTGCCTGGGCTAATGCCACTCGTTTACGTTGACCGCCACTCAGGGCTCCCATTTTNTGATGCACCTGATGAATTTGCAATTTACTCAGGATCTGTTGCAATAAAGCCTCTACATTCCAGGCTTGCAAGGTATCCATTCGGTTTAGATGTTCCTGCAACTGGCTGGCATCCTGCTGTTCCTGTTCAAGAAATTCATCGTAGGCTCGCACGGCCTGAATAACGGGGTGATTGGTCTGCATCATATGTTCCCAGATTTCCTGATCCGGGTTAAATTGATGTTCTTGTTGTAGCATCACCACATGAACGTCTTTATGTATCCAAACGGATCCCGAGTCGGCTGGTTCCTGGCCACATAGGATTTTTAATAAGGTAGATTTTCCAAAACCGTTTCGTGCGATGAGCGCGATTTTATCACCTTCGGAAATGTGAAATGTGATATCAGAAAAAAGCTTCCGGACTCCAAATGACTTGCTGATGGCTTCAACGCTGGCGTAATGCAAAGTAATTCGATTTTAATAGGAGCAGTTATTTGATGGGTCTTTCAACCGGGGCATTACCGTTTTCACGAACATCAATCTGAATGACATTCTCACTCATCTTCCAACTTTGCCCATCCCAACTTAATCCATCGTAGGTGCCATCCGGAATATAGGTATACTTTTTGGCAGGATCTCCGATTTGCGATTCGCAGTGATCAAAACGATTTGTTTGATATCTGTATCATAGCGTAAACTTACCTTAGCCCCTTTTGATACTCCAAAATAAATCGATTGGCTTGTTTGCGTTTGCCTCGCTCCAGGATATTGAATAGCGGTGCCCCGAATACGCCGGCTCCTTTGGAATCAAAACCAAATACATCCACTAATTTTTTCACTATTTACTGAATTGCCGTTCCATCCAAATAAAAAGTACAAGCGCATATCGCCAATTTGTTCTTCCTGTATCTGGTAATAAATGGCACCGTACCAACGCGTTCCTTTAAATACAGAATCTTCTGCGCCCCGAAGAATTTGATCGGATACATCAACCAGTGGAATAAAACTTCCATCTTGTAATTGAATTACACCGTAGTATCTTTTTTCGAGCGGTCCCCGCACAACTTCCCAGCTATACAATTTTAAGCGGCCATCCTGGGTTGGTAATATGCTGATTTGTTCCTTTAATTTGGTGCAGGGATATTGAAACGAATTCGGGGTTTTTAAAAATTGTTTGAAACTCCGAATAAAGGCATAACCAGCATCAATACGCGATTCCGGAACCGCGGTGTTATACATACTATCCGCAAAATAAACTAAGGAGTCTTCCAGAATTTCAAGTGGACTCAGTAACTGGATATCCCTGGCATGTACCGGTTTACTTTCCGGGTTAATGGGTTCGAAGTCTTGAGCTAATATTGTTCCGGAAACAAATAGTAAAAATCCGATCAGTAAAAAATGTATTACGCGCATGAAAATTCAAGCTGGGTTTATCAGCAACGAACAAAAATAAACTAAAAAGAGGAGTGATGCTTGCAAAGAAATGGATGGCGGGGCATTTTCACAGTTTGTTGACGTTCAGGGTAATTTTAGCTCCAGGGATACATCAGCAAAAGAATTCAGACCTAACGATTCAATCTATCAACCCCGTTAGCTTAGGTAAGCGACATCCAAACGGTGATGTTTTCATCCCCGGTTATGCGCCCGGTTCGGCTGCTTCGACCTCTGATTCATTTGGTAAAAAAAAAACACCCTAGGCCAAACAGCTTAGGGTGTAAAATTTTAAATCGGGGTATCACTTTTCTGCCAGGAAAGGATAACGATAATCCATAGGAGGATTAAACGTCTCCTTGATGGTGCGCGCGCTCAACCAACGGTATAAGTTCAGCATCGATCCGGCCTTGTCATTTGTTCCGCTTGCACGACCTCCTCCAAAAGGTTGTTGTCCAACGACAGCGCCGGTTGGTTTATCGTTAATATAAAAGTTGCCAGCCGAATGGGTGAGTTTACGCATGGCTTTTTCCAGAGCATAACGATCCTGGCTAAATACTGCACCAGTCAACGCATATTCAGAAGTTGTATTCACCAANTCACAAACCTTATCAAAATCACCGGCAGGGTAGGTGTAAATAGTCAAAACCGGTCCGAAAATTTCTTCGCACATGGTGGTATACTTCGGATCNGATGTTTCAATAATTGTTGGTTCAATAAACCATCCTTTAGAAGCATCGCATTTTCCGCCAACTAATATTTTACAGGTTTTATCTTTNTTCGCAGCGTCGATGTANTTTTTAATGGAATGAAAGGCCTTTTCATCAATTACCGCATTGATGAAATTCGTGAAATCTTCGGTGCTTCCCATTTTCATGGTTTTGACTTCTGCCACAAGTTTCTTTTTAATGGCAGCAGACAGATTGTCTGGTAAATAGGCCCGGGAGGCCGCAGAGCATTTNTGGCCCTGGAATTCAAAGGCTCCTCTGGCTAATGCTGCAACAACAGCATCAACCTGTGCACTGGGATGTACCAGCACAAAGTCTTTTCCGCCGGTTTCTCCCACAATCCGTGGGTATGAGCGATAGGTTTGAATGTTTTGGCCAATCGTTTTCCACATATTCTGAAATACACCGGTGCTTCCGGTAAAATGAACGCCGGCAAAATCTTTATGCGAAAAACACACTTTGCCTACGGTGGGTCCATCAACATAAACCAGATTAATCACACCATCAGGCAAACCAGCCTCTTTCAGGATTTGCATAAANAGATTGGCAGAATAAATTTGCGTATTGGCTGGTTTCCATACGACAACATTGCCACACATGGCGGCTGAGGTTGGTAAATTACCACCAATAGCGGTGAAGTTAAANGGNGTTACCGCCAAAACAAATCCTTCCAAAGGCCTGTACTCAACCCGGTTATACATGCCTTCGCCGGAGATGGGTTGTTGCTGGTAAATCTCATTTAAAAANTGAACATTGAAGCGAAGGAAATCGATCAATTCACAGGTGCTGTCTATTTCTGCCTGAAAAGGATTTTTACTTTGTCCTAACATAGTGGCCGCTAACATGGTAAACCGGTATTTGGTCGCTAATAAATCGGCAGCTTTTAAAAAGATGGATGCCCGGTGTACCCATGGCATGGCCGCCCATTTTTCCTGTGCTTTTAAAGCGGAATTCACCGCATCTTTCACATGCTTTTCTTCACCGGCATGAAAATGACCCAGCAGGTGTGCGGTATCATGGGGCGGACGAATTTCTATTTTTTTNCCTGTTCGGATTTCGTCCTTACCAATATACATCGGGATGTCTGCTTTCTTTTTCTTGGCTTCGGCTAAAGCGGCTTTCAATGCTGCTTTTTCTTTGCTGCCGGGTGCAAAAGAAAGAACAACTTCATTTTTAGGTTGTGGGAAATGAAAATGTCCATTACTCATATTCTGATTATTTTTCGCAAAGGTAAAACATTGGGTTGGAGTTATCCAGTTCCTTGATGGAAACGATATAAATTCTAAACGAATCCAAGCTTACCTATGGGTTTATCTTGGGTTCTCGATATCAAAATTTAACTTCCGATATCGATAACTCAATGATGGAATCAAAAAAGTCGTTCGACATAGAAATGAAGTAGGACTTTCTCGTGGTTTTTAATCTAGCGGATATGTATCGTTTGGACGTGTTTCTGATCCTGGTAATGCCATTGTAACAGATAGACGCCAGTAGGGATATTCTGGATGTTAATCCGGTACTTTCCCGAAAACGATTCAACTTTTTCAGTGAAAAGACTCCTTCCTTCCATACTCAACAAGCGAATTTCAAGTCCGTCGTTCTGTGTAATGGCATATTCAAAATTCAATGCGCCATCCGATGGGTTTGGATATATCCGCCAACCATTATCCTTTGCTGCTGCTTCTTCATAAGAATTTGAAGAGGCTGGTTTTGCCGGGGCTCCAGCTAAACAACCATCAAAGGTTTGTGCTATAAAAACTCCAGTGGTATTGGATGGGGCAGCCACTACAAAATCAGATGTACTGCCAGGCGCCAGCAAGATGTATCCGGTATTAGGATCGGCATCTAAAATTACACTGCTTGTTGAAGCGATGGTGGTTTGTCCGGAAGAGGTGATCGTTGTACTGGATTCAGTGAGTGCCGTACCGTAATTTCCTGTAATAACGATACTGCCTGGGCAGGTTGGGCAAGGACTTAAACAAGCCGCTCCATTCACGCTGTTCCGTATTAAACTTCCGGGTTGTGGACCAAAACCTAAACTCAAATCAATTCCTACAACCTGCAAGTGGCAATAACTCATGATAGTGCCCCCTCCGGCAGGGTTGGCCGGATTAGAATTACAATTGCCCTCCGGATAGCCGGCATTGCCTCCACAATTATCAATGCGGGTGTTGTTTCCATTCCAGGCGCAGGCGTGGGTATGGGGCGATGCGATATTGTGTCCCATTTCGTGGGTGATAACTTCTGAATTCCAGGAGTAGGTGGGTAACGGTGTGATGGTCGTATTCAGGCTGGCGCTCACTCCGCAACGGTAATAATCAACATCACACAATACATTGAGCCAGGCGATACCACCGCCAAGTGAACGTTTGCTAAATAAATGCGCCAGATCTCCAGTGAAACCGTTGTTGTCCATTTCCGTACTAAATAACAGTAAGGCATCGTAGGTATCTGCTGCACTTAAATACGGATCGGCACTAGTCCAAACATTAATCTGAGCGACCGCCGTATACACCGAATCATTTAAATAAAGTGTGGATACATTATTCATTAACCCGGTGGCATAGTTGGTGGCATTGGTTAAATTGGATGCGAAATCCGTGTATACTTTGTTATCGCATTCGATGTAAAATTTAACGCAATTGGTGGTAAAAGTTTCTGGCACAACCTGAGTTTCCAGTGACTTGTTTCTTACCGGTAATTCGCTTGTTCCACAAGAGGCCGGATAAGGAGTCAGCAAATCCTCATTACTGTATAGTATCAGTTCTGTACAATTCACATCTGCGGGAATTGTACGCCCTAAGGTGAATTCCTTGCCTTTCGAACTAAGGATACCCATAATCTCATTGTCAAAAAAACTAATCGCTACCAGTGAGTGAGGGTCATTTTCAATAATTCCGTGATAATATCGGCCTGATTGATAAGCGAATGGAATTCGTTCACCCCGTCGATCCTGATGGGTGTAAACAATATCATCGCCCATTTGAAGGTTACGGGTTAAGAGTAAATTTTGCCATTGTCCATGAATAAAAACGGGCATTTTTATTTGATTAAAACTGCCTTGGAGGATGCGCTGCATTTCACCGTAATTCGATTGAAACACATCAAAACGGCGCAAANNGCTTTGTATTTGGGTATAATCAGTTTGAGGCTTTAACCGAAGTGCTTCGATCGATTCAAATTGGTCGGCGGGAAGTTGCGCGATGGTTCGCAATAAAACTTTCCCTACCCTGAGCCTGCACGATACAAATCCCACAAAGAAGAAGTATAATGAGTTTTCATGGGATTGATTATTTGGTGTTGAGTTGCTGATTCAGTTTTTCATTGGCGATTTTAACGCATCAACTTGTTTTTGTAAATCGATCAGATATAAAGTCAGTTCTTCAATTTTTTCTAACAATTTAGCATCCATGCCTGCAACATCAATCCCATCTTTNTCAACTTCCGCTGCCGAAGGAATACCTGGCAAATGGCGGTATTCTTTAACGTATGATTCTACTTCTGGCAAGGAACGTAAAGTATAATCATCTGCAAAAACGTAATCGGCCCAATTGGCTCCCGACTTCAGTGCAACCTTTACTTTTTCAGTTAAGATACCACCTTCTACATACAATTTATACGTGCCGGGAGTTGTGGCCGTTCCAATGGTTATTTTTCCATCTGCCGCAATAGACATCCGGGTTGTATTATTGGTTCCGAAAGCCAATGTACTGTTTTCACGGTTCACAACACTGGCAGCATTTCCTACGGTACGGATTTCTAAACCATCGGAAGCGGTGTGCCCTGTTGTGGAGTTGGTAATTTTNACGGTATCTCCGGTCACCGCAGAGTTGATGTGCACATTTGTAGTCGGGGTGGCTCCACCTCCCAGACTCAGATTTTCGGAATTGAAATCAGCAAAAAATTTAAGTCGGGTGGTGCCGGCTTTAAANAGTCCGATTCCGATATTCCCAGAAGTAACATTCAGAAACGGCCCATTGTTATTACCAAAGGCTAGCATGTTAGCATACGGAAAGGTTGTAGTTGCACCAGGATAACCTCCGGCCACAGTACTCCCGTATTTTGTGAAAGTGGCATAGTTCCCGGCCACATTATTGTACATCGTGAATCGTGAGTATCCGGAGGTTGAGAGGTTTTCCATTCGAATTTGTTCCTGATTTCCACTACCATAAACATGAAGTTTAGTGGAAGAAAGTGGAGTAGAAGTTCCAATTCCAACGGCAGAACCCGCAATTACGGTATTCCCGCTTGAATATAATTGTGCATGAGACTGAATCCCTAAAAGAGAGAGACTCGTTGCCAGAACCAATTTAAACTTAAAGTTGGAAGCGTTTGCTTGCATAGGAATTAATTTAGTAGATAGATGGATTGAAAATTGTAACCGCAATTTACGCCAATTCACTGTGAATTAGCTCCGCATTCCCCACATAAAGGGAATTTTAATGGCATTTGCGGTTTTGTTTGAAAAGACGCGACTGACCTATATTTGCAAAAATTTTTATATGGCACAGGACCTGTATCAACACCCCGACTATTACTTATTGGATGAATTGCTGACCGATGAACAAAAACTGATTCGGGATATGGTGCGCTCCTGGATTAAANAGNAAGTTAGTCCGAATATTGAAACCTGGGCGCAAAACTGTGAATTTCCAAAGCATCTGGTCCCACAAATGGGTGAACTGNGGGTTTTTGGTCCGACAATCCCTGTTGAATATGGCGGAGGTGGTTTAGACTATATTTCTTATGGTATCATGATGCAGGAAATTGAACGCAGCGATAGCGGGATGCGAAGTACAGCCAGCGTTCAGNGGAGTTTGGTGATGTATCCCATTTATGCTTATGGCAGTGAAGCACAACGAANNAAATACCTACCCAAACTGGCCAAAGGGGAATGGCTGGGATGCTTTGGATTAACCGAACCCAATAGTGGCAGCGATGNNGGAAGCATGATCACGAATATCAAAGATGATGGTGACCATGTGATACTGAATGGAGCAAAAATGTGGATCAGTAATTCACCATTTGCGGATGTAGCCGTGGTGTGGGCAAAGGACGAACAAGGTGAAATTCGCGGATTGGTGGTTGAACGCGGAATGGAAGGATTCACCACCCCTGAAATTCATAGTAAGTGGAGTTTACGGGCAAGTTGTACCGGCGAACTGGTTNTTGATAACGTTCGGGTCCCGAAAGAAAATATTTTCCCGAATATAAAAGGACTAAAAGGTCCTTTGGGGTGTTTAAGTAAGGCCCGTTTTGGTATCGCCTGGGGCGCTTTGGGAGCTGCTATGGATTGTTATGATTCGGCCTTGCGTTATTCCAAAGAGCGTTCTCAGTTCGGAAAACCGATTGCCGGATTTCAATTGCAACAAAAGAAATTGGCCGAAATGATTACCGAAATTACCAAAGGGCAATTATTGGTCTGGCGATTGGGTGTACTCATGAATGAAGGTCGTGCTACTCCTGCTCAAATTTCAATGGCCAAACGCAATAGTTGTGAAATTGCACTGAATATTGCCCGTGAGGCCCGGCAAATGCACGGCGGAATGGGAATCACCGGAGAGTATTCCATCATGCGACATATGATGAATTTAGAAAGTGTGGTTACTTACGAAGGGACACACGACATTCACCTCCTGATTACCGGTATGGATGTTACCGGTCTCAATGCATTTAAATGATTATGGTATAGCTTGCGGATAGTTTTCATCCAAGACACATCACCTGGCCGGAGAGAAAATACCAATTTTTCAATCCTATCTTTACGCGGTGTTGCGCGTAGTTGTCACCTTTGCTTTGTTGGTTTTGGCCGTACTTGGCTTGTTTCGTCCANTGGGGAAAGTACCTGCTTTGGGTTTGGTATCCGACCCCTTTATCGGTTGTTGGCAAAATGCAGAAAGCGAATTTCCGGAACGTGAAAACTTGCTGTTTAAATCCTTGAGTCATCCTGTTGAAGTGGTATACGATGAACAACGCACTCCTCACATTTTTGCTGAATCCATGCAAGATGCAATATTCGTTCAAGGTTATTTGCATGCCAAGAACAGATTGTGGCAAATGGATATGACGACTCGCCTGGCCAGTGGCCGTTTGAGCGAAGTGGCTGGATCGNCTACCTTGCCGTTGGATCGGCAGATGCGAAGGCAGGGTATGCATTTCGCGGCAAAAGCTTCGGCGAAAGCGATGATGCAGGATTCGCTGACAGGTCCGCTACTCCTTTCGTATGTACGCGGAGTTAATGAACGAATTCAGGAATTGCGATATGCAGATATGCCCCTTGAGTATAAACTCATGTCTTTTGAGCCTGAATTGTGGAACNGCTGAAAAACAGGATTAATGCTGAAGTTTATGGCCGATAAGTTATCCGGCCGAACTCAGGATTTTGAATTGACCCTGGCCAAACAACTATTTCCGGCACAATTTGATCAGTTGTTTCCCAGTCATCTCAAAGAAGAGTATCCGGTGGTAGAACGAAATGGAGCCGCCTTTCAAAGTAATTTGCGAACAGATTGGATTCCAATCCATTATCTGCAACCTGACAGCACTCCATCTCGTAATAATGAGGAGGTCAGGCATCCATCCGCCATAGGCAGTAACAATTGGGCCCTCGCTGGCAGTTTAACGAAAAGCGGTAAACCCATTTTATGTAATGATCCCCACTTGCCTTTGAATTTGCCGGCGATCTGGTATGAGAATCAAATTCATTGTCCCGGAATGAATGTGTATGGAGTGTCGTTGCCGGGAGCCCCACATGTCGTTATCGGCTTTAATGATAGTATAGCCTGGNGGTTTACCAATGGGTATCGCGATGTAAAAGACTTTTATGCCGTTGAGGTGGACGCGAATCGTTCCCGGTATTTTCAGGATGGGTGGAAAGCATTCCAATGGAAGCTGGATACCATTTTTATAAAAGATGCAGGTTATTTTGTCGATACCGTTGCTTATTCCGACGCAGGTATTTTGATGTATGATACCCGATTTCCGAAAGAAGGGTTTGAAGGGAAGAGTTTTATCATGCGTTGGATGGCGCATGCCGGAAGCAATGAGTTAAAGGCACTGGTGAAACTGAATACCGCAACAAACTACCTGCAATACGTTCGGGCCATTTCGTACTTCGAATGCCCACATCAAAATATCGTATTTGCTTCAGCTTCCGGCGATATTGCACTTTGGAGTCAGGGGCGTTTTATTGAGCGCGCAGCCGATGAAGGGCGATTTGTTCGGCAAGGGATAGCGCCCGCATGGAAATCTATTCCATTCGAAGAAAATCCGCACGAGTTGAATCCGGATCGTGGATTCGTGATGAGTGCAAATCAGGTGAACACCAAAGCCACGTACCCTTGGTATTATTCCGGGATTTTTCTGNAGGAACGGGCCAAACGATTAAAGACTGTTTTGTCTTCTAAGATGGGTTGGACAGTAAATGAAATGAAACAACTGCAGAATGATACCTACCATCAAAACGCTGCAGATATTTTGCCTTTTATGCTTCAATTTTTGCCAGACCAATCTCTTACGAAGCAGGAACGGGTGATTAAAAATGCGTTAAGGTTGTGGGATTATCAGGCCNGGACCCAACAGCAGGAGGCTGTTTATTTCACCGAATGGTTTAGCTGCTTCGAACATCAGACCTATGATGACAATTTCGGACAAAATGCTCCTTATTTAGAGTATCCGAATGAAAGGGCTACCATGCAGTGGATGAAATTGGATACCACCTTTGCCTTATTAGACAAAAATTCAACCGTAAAAAGGAAACTTTGCGAGATANTCTTGTTGGCATCTTTTCAGGAGATGGCGCATTTCATTCAACGAAATCCAACCTTAAGCTGGTATCAATACAAACATACACAGGCCATTCACCTCGCACGCATTCCGGCTTTCGGTTCAGATACGTTGGCAATAGGTGGAGGACATGGCATGGTGAATGCAGCCTCGNCAAAAGATGGACCATCCTGGCGGATGATAGTCCATTTTACACAACCAATTGAAGCATGGGGCATGTATCACAGCGGACAAAGCGGCAATCCGGGAAGTCCGTATTATTTGAACAAATTAAAGGATTGGGTGGCCGGAAATTATTATAAAATTCATTTCATGCATTCCCCTCAGGATCGTATTACAAACTAACTACCATGCGTTTAGTTGTTCATCTGCTGATATTAACCCTGATTCATTTCGTGCTTTCCATGTACTTGGGTTCGTGGAGTTGTATCCTCTTGGTCTTTTTTTGGGTAGTGTTTTATCGTGCGGAGCGTTGGAGTGTTTTTGGCCAATTCTCAGCATCATGATAAGTTCTTTCTGTATGATACTGTGGAAGGATATTCCGAATCAGCATATTTTATCTACAAAGATGGCCATGGTTATGGGGATGGGAAAAACTACCCACTGTTTATTGCCCTGAGTCTTTTAATTCCTATGGTATTGAGTTTGCTGAGTGCACTTTTTGCCGATGCCTTGGTACGCAGAACCCGGATTAAAGAAAAGGGGATGCCATCTGAATTGGCCAGCGGTATTCCATTCAAGCGCCGGTAAGGGGAACTTGAGTTTAAGTCCGTTTAGCATCTTTAAAATGCCGGGCGTTTTACCTCGAATTCGAATTTTACTCAAATCAATATCCGGGGCCAGGTAAAACTGCCGGATGCGTTGCACATCGCTCCGGTTATACATGATGCCGGTCGTTTTGTCCGTCCAGATATTATCATAGCCACCAAACATTCCGGAGGCTCCGTATCCGACTGCAATATTCAGCCAACGCGGGAATTTACTGGCCTTTTTAAACGACCAGATATTCGCACTCAACCAGTAGGTTTGTCCGTTATAATCTTTTAATATACGCTCTGGCAATGACGCTCCATACAATTGATTGGCTTTATTTCGCAGGGTCACATCGTCATAATGATTTCGATGCGCTGAAAATTTAAACTGGATACGTTGTTCTTCCCAGAGCCATTCCTGAGATGAAAATAGCAGGGAGCCAGAAGTATTTGCCGCCATATCGCCTAAACTAAACCCNCATTCGGCACTAAAGCCATCCAGAATTTCAATCACACTTTCAAAGGCGATACCCATACCGGCACCATATAAGGCAGCTCGTTTACGGGAAACTCCACTCCATCGGAAAAGGGAAGCGCTGAACTGAGCACCCCAATATGCACTCCAGGCATGCCCGACCTTATCAACCTGATTCCATTCACCAATATCATTAAATAAATGAAATGAGGAACGGGGATAGTTGGCATACCACGCCTGATTCAATGCGACCATAGAACCCACCCAGATTCCGGCCTGACTTCCACAAACAAGCGCCAGACGTTTTTTATTGATAGTATCGGATTTGCGTTGGGATTTGCTTTCCAGATTCAATGTTGTGCTATCTGTTCCATGCGCCAAACCTTCAGATAGACTTCCTCCTAACAGTACGTTCAACAAAATGAGCAATCTGAGCATCCTGCAAAATTAAAGATAGTTTAGTGGCCATCATGAAGTGAAACCGAAAGAGTTGTTCATTTATTTTCTTTCGAACTCCGGATCATTTCAGCATAATTCTGTTTATTCAACATGGCCCGGATGATTTGTGCGATGCGTTTAGCCTGTGTTGATTCTGTTTTGGCTGATTCCATCCATTTGCTGAAATAATTCTGGTGGCCAGGTGCAAACGTTNNTGAAAAAGCATACGCAGCTGGTTCTTCATTCAAGCATTCGATTAATATCGGGTTCAGTGTATAGGGTTGGTCGGGTGAAAGACAAATTTGAACCGCGTCACCTGCTTTCTTCCGGAGTTTACGTAATAGTTCTGCCCGGATGGCAACAATATAATCTCCTTCACCCATGGGTAAAGCGGTGAGAGAAATATTTTTAAGTTGATCGAGATCAGCACGAAGCGGGAATGATTTTTTATCCTGAGGATGCAACTGTCGGGCCTTTTCAGCCGGAAGTGGAATATAGGTCCAGCCCGTTTTCTCGCCCATGGAACCGAATCTTTCCAAGACCGTATGGAAACGCAGTGTCATCGCTAAAAACCAAGCAGGTCAATATCGAAGATGAGATTGGAATTGGCTGGTATACTTCCACTTCCCGACGATNNATAGGCCAGCGTTGGCGGAAGATATAAACGTATTTTTCCTCCGGCTCCGATTAAAGGAATGCCTTCCTGCCAGCCCACAATCAGTTTTTGCAAACCGAAGCTTGCACCATTGGCCTGATCGAATACCGTTCCATTTAAAAATCGACCTACGTAATTTACTTTTACATCATCACAAACGCTAGGCTTGTCGCTTCCGCCCGGATTAATTATCACATAAAAGAACCCNCGATAATCTTCAGTGGCTGTAATACCATAAGTGGTTAAATGATTACGCAGGGTGGTAATTTCGCTTTCCGGTGCAGCAGTGGTAACCGGGTCGCAATTTTCTTTNTTACTACAAGCTGTTTGTATCAGGCTACCTGAAAGTAACAAAAGAACTAAGACTATTTTTAAAGAATCGATTTGCATCCGTTTTATTTTATGATTTTACTACTGAAATTCCCACATCGTAAAAAATACACACCGGGAGACCAATTGGCCGTCGATAATAAGGTTTGTGATTGGCTCAATTGACTTTGAACAATCACATGACCTACGAGATTTATCACCTGAAAATTCAGCGGATGTGTTAATTGAGGAATGTTTATCTATAGATGATCCTGGAAAGGGTTTGGAAACACCTGAATATCCGGGTTTTCGTTTATTTCAGTAAGGCTATTCGGAGCACAGGGTGGAGTCGCCAATGAACCTTCGTTAAAAACACCATTTACAACATACCAGTTTTTCCATTGTCCCCCGGAACCGCTTTTTCGCGTATTTAAATCAAAGGTATTACTTCCTTGTGGTGTACCTTTTACCAGGTAGGTTTTCACGGCCAGGTTACCATGATTCCAGGTTAGTGCTTGTCCGTTCTGACAGGTTTCTGGTGCATTATTTCCTCCATTCAGGCAGGAATCCGGAACTACAAAGTACGCATTGTCGTCATAAGTTGGATGTCCGCCATACACATGTGCAATCTGGTCGTTGCCGATACATACTGCCGTGTATTCATCACAGGCAATACCGATGAATTGTTTCGAGTAATCGGTGATACAACGAGCCAAAAACCCATCAGGNCGGCCTTTGCGATCCGGGTTATCAAAATGTGTATCGGTGATTATACCTTTCAGCATCGGATTTGAAATAAAATCGTTGTAACCAATGGTTACGTCGCTGTTATATGGATTGGCCAGGGTGGCGGCACTTGTTACTGAGTTATTCAAAGCACTGTAATAGGCTTGTCCCTGAATCGCCATGCCGGCACTGGTTCCACCTAAAACACCTTGCTTCACATTTACCAGGTCGTCCAAGGCTGAATCAACTGCCGTATTTTTCCAGTAATTGATATAATTCGCCTGATTGCCTCCTGCGATCCAAATGGCTTCGGCATTGCGAACCTGTTTCCGCACATAGGGATCATTTGCGGCGGACACTGAAGGAATCACAATCGTTTCAACAGAATTAACCGTCACACCCAATTGCGAATACAAATAGTTGTTATACCCGTCGGATCCGGTTGACCGAATCACGACCATATCCCCTCCATTAGCGTGTTGCAGAAACCATTTCATCGCACTATCATCTTCTGTGGCCCCACCCATCAGGCAAATGCCAAATTGAGGCGTTGGATTAACATCACTGGTATCTCCTGTGAAGTAGGAGGTAAATGCCTGACCTGATGCACTTAACGTAGTGATGAGCGTAAGGATAACCAAGGTAACAACCTGGCGAAATGGTGTCTGTATCCTGCAAGAATTAGTTGCTTTTGTCGGATGCTTTGTCATTGGGTTTGCGTTGTTGGTTCGGTTTGAAACCAGCTGATTGCGATGATTTGGGATTGTTTTGTTCGGGTTTATTTCCGCCTTTCTGATTTTTATTTGATTTGAACTTCTGCCCTTTATTTCCGGATTGTTGGCCACTGTTTCCCGTTTTGTTTCCTGGTTGAACCTGGGGTTTAGTGTTTTGAGGATTGGTTTTGTTTCCAGATTTTAACTCGCCAGGATTGGAGGTTGTAGATTGTNNTGTTTTTGCTGTCCTTCTCTTTTTGTTTTTCTTCTTTGAGGCACGTTCCAACGAACGCAAACTAAATTGACCGACAACATCTACGAAATCGGTTTTNTCAGCAACCGCCGATTTTTTAACAACTTCAACAGCTTGCAGTTCTTCCGGAAAGACATTCTGTTTGTTTAAATCGAGAATTTCACGAACCCGTTCAATACTCAGCGGATATAAGGTGTTGCTCTTCTCAAAACTATACCACATCAGGTTGCGGAAAATGTCTTTCTTCTGCAAATAGGCTGTGCCTTGTGCGGTTTTGATGCGTTCAGCATGATCCGGAAATACTTTGAGCGCATCCAGGTAGGTGTCTAATTCATAATTTAAACAACATTTCAGTCGCCCGCACTGGCCGGAGAGTTTCGTTTGGTTGATAGACAGATTCTGATACCGGGCAGCTGTTGTACTGACCGATTTAAAATCGTTGAGCCAGGTGCTGCAACAAAGTTCACGACCACAACTTCCGATACCTCCAACTTTTGCAGCTTCCTGTCGGATGCCAATTTGCCGCATCTCAATTTTTACTTTGAATTCACCGGCATAGCGCTTAATCAATTCCCTAAAATCAACCCGGTCATCTGCGGTATAGAANAAGGTCGCTTTTTTACCATCAGCCTGAATCTCCACTTCAGCGATTTTCATTTCAAGCTTTAATTCACGGGCAATAACGCGGGAACGAATCATCATTTCCTTTTCNGCCTTTTTGGCTTCGCCCATGCGTTGAATTTCTTCTTCAGAACTTTTCCGCAAAATTCGCCGGATATCTTCACTTTTNTCATTCACTCCCTTTTTCTTCATTTGCAATTTTACCAGTTCACCGGTCAGACTAATCACNCCGATATCAAATCCGATGCTGGATTCGACACATACAAAATCACCTTTCTCAAATTGATAGGGATTCAGGGTTTTAAAATAATCTTTTCGGCTACCGTGGTTAAAACTGATTTCCACAAAGGGGTAGGGCTTTGAAAAATCGGATACAGGAATCAAACTGAGCCAGTCGTGCGTGTTTAAGCGGTTGCAACCGCCTGAACTACATGATCCGTGATTTTTACACCCTTTCGGCAAGGTGCCCGCCGTATTGGTACCGCAATGTCCACAACCCATGGGTCTTATCTCTTTTTAGTGATATCAGGCCACCGGAAGGCTTTGTTTAGCCTTCAATAGTAAAGCCTGAATGCGTAAAGATAAGGAATGATACAATATTTTGGCATTGGCATTTCGGCTCAAGAAATAGAGGCTTCTGGTAATTTCGTTTTGAACCATTTCGAGGGTTGATTCATTCAGGTTTTGTTTATGGAGCGTTTCAACCAGTTTTNNTTCGGCTTCGGGCAGTTCGATTCCGGAATGTCCTAATACCCTAAAGCGTAAATAATGTTCTAAAATCTGAAGCACATAGGCCCAATAGTCTTTCTGGGTTTCCTTGGTCAAACCGGCAAGTTCCTGGCTCCAGTCGGCAAGCGCAATGCCCTGATTGGCATACAACGCATTTAACCAATTTCGTAATCGCAATAAATAATCGTCTCCATCGTGCTGCAACATCCGCATGGCGGCATGAATACTTCCTTCGGCCATCCGGGAAACCCGACCCGCATCATCCGGATGATGGCCTTGTGAAATTAGAAATTCGCTGAGTTCTGACTCAGCTGTTCGTTCCAGACTCAATAATTGGGTGCGGGACAATATCGTGGGAAGTATCTTCTCGCTATTTTCTGCTGCAAGTATCAGGATCGTTTTTGCCGTTGGTTCTTCAATCATCTTCAGCAAAATATTTCCTTCCTGATCCAGGTATTCCGGATACCACATGATCATTACTTTATATTCGGCTTCGAAGCTGCGTAATTGCAATTTGCTTAGAATCGCACGGCAATCTGATGCGTATATATTTCCTTGTTTTCCGGCTTCAATAAACTGAAACCAATCCGTATCATTCCCATAAGGGTATTGCGAAACAAATTGACGGAAAGATGGTAAAAACAGGGTAGATGGATTGGTCTTGTCGTTATCTTCTTTAATCGCCGGAAATACAAAATGGACGTCAGGATGTTGTAAGCTACTTACTTTGCTACATCCTTTGCATTCCCCGCAAGAACCAGTTTCCTGTTTGTTTTCGCACTGAATATACTGCGCCATCGCCAGTGCAAGCGGTAATGCCGAATTCCCTTCCTGTCCAAGTAATAACATAGCATGCGGAACCTGACCGCGTTGCACCATGTGAATGATTTTATTTTTNAGCTTCTTTTGGCCAACAACATCCGAGAACAACATGATTACGCCTTGTTTTTGTCGTTGGTAACGCTCATTAATTCATGCATGGTACGCTGCATTTTATCGATGGAGCCATCCAGGAAGATGGTGTTTCCTTTTCCGTTTTCAGCGAAATGTTTTATGGATTCCGTCCACATGGAGAACAAAATAAATGAGGCATCCAATTTGGCGTCTTCCATTTCTTTAGCGGCTATAGCCATTCCTTTAGCCACCTCTTCACGGAATAAGGCAACACCTTGTCCGCGAAGCTGTGCCGCTTGTTTTTCTGCTTCCGCCGATATCTTAATGGCATTTCCTTCTGCTTCCGCCGCTTTTGTTTTCGTAATCAGCAATGCCTGTCCTTCAAATTCGGCAGCCGCTTTCAAGTTGTTACTGCTGACGACTTTAGCCATCGATTTCATGATTTCTTCATCAAATGAAATATCATTGATTTGAAGATCCAGTAAATGATAACCCCATGATTCCAGTTGCACATCAATTTGTTCTTTAACATGGGAGATAATTTCGGTACGTAAACCTAAAATTTCTGATTGATTTTTAGTGGCCACAAANGCCCGGATACTCCCTTCAATCGTACGAATAAGTGCTTGCATTAAACTGCGTTCATCCACAAACTTAAAGGCCACATTNTTAATGCACTCTTCAGATTGATTTAATACCGCATACAACAACATCGCTTTGAAGTTGACATTCGCCTGATCTTTCGTAATGGCCTGAAATTGCAGTTCAACGGATCTGTTCTGTATTGAAATTCTCCGGTAGATGCGCTCGATAAAAGGTATCTTGAAATTTAAACCCGGGTTATGAATGCGTCGATACTTTCCGAACATCGTAACCACTGCTATAGTTCCTTGCTGTACGGTGAAAATTCCCGTAATCAGAATAAGCAGGGTGATAACAATAAGAACAATGGAGACAACTGAAATTCCCATGGTGATTTATTTAGACCGTAAAGGTACAATGAATGCTACAGATTTTGGGAGTGCGTCGTATGGGCGGTCAGCTGATTCGTATGAATGGTTGCAGAGATATTTTATGCTGAGAATACCTTCAGCAAATAGCCAGGTTGTTAACCACTCAAGGCATTAATAATTTCCGCTTTGTTTCCGGATAAACCACTCCAGACCCAAAAACAAGNNTGCCAGCGCAAATAGCCATTTCCAGTTAATTAATGGATCAGTGGTCACTTCACTTTTNAGAATCGGCTTGATGTCGGCGTTTTTGCGAATCAATGCCGGAAGTTCACGTAGTTGTTGTCCGAATAAGAAAGATGCTCCCTGATTGCGGGCCAATTGATTCAACATACCAAAGTCTGCCGTAGTATTTAATAATTCAATGTTTTGCTCATAAACGGTGAATTGGCCTCCACTTGAAAATGACTTTCCATTCCAGTTCGTACTCGCCGTATACTGGTATTTCCCGGCTGCGAGATTGCCCAGATTTAAGCTATAGGAATTTGAATTTTTATTCAGATTAAATTGTTGCTTTTTACCGCTCTCGTCGATCGGGTTGAGTTGAACGTCTGGTTCATTCACCAATTCATAATTCGTATTATACAACTCTGCATCCACTACCACCGGCTCGTTTTCAGAATAAACGGTTTTAGATAGCAAAGTCCGGAAGGGTCTTTTATCTTGTTTCACAGCCAGAAACTGAGCCGTTTTGTANATCAACCCATCGCATAAATCGGTGTTTTTGTTTTGTGTAAAATTGTACATTCTCCAGCGCCACAAGCCTTCGCCACAGGTTACCCCGATGCGTTGATTGCTATTGTTTTGCAGAACCCATAACGGATAGTTGGTGGATACTGACCCTAATTTTTGATTGAANAGTGTTTGCGCACCGGTCCCGAGCGAATAGTCTGCAAAGGGTGCCGAAAGAGGCGGTAGGTTTTGGATACCTTGCGTATTTCCGGGGTTAAAGAATGTAAAATTTGAATTAAGTATGGCCTGTGCATCGGTTGTTCCGCCCCGTGCAGTTAGCTGAACTGCTTGCTGGTATTGATTCAATAAGGGAATGGCCGTTTGAGCACCTGCAATAAACCATAAACTGGTTCCGGACTTTGTCGCTTTTTCAATTATTCCGGATGCATTCAATCCAACCGAAGGTAAATTGTGCAGAATAATCAGATTGTAGTCTTGTACAGGCGCGCTGAATTCCTGAATGGCAGAAACTGTCACCTTGTAGTTTTTATTTTTAGTGAGGGCTTCGCGCAACGCAAATACATCCGGGTGAGGAGCTTGTGCAAGAATCAGTATCGACTCCTTATTGTCTAATACTTCAACATGAACCTGCTGAGAATTGTTGGCGGTATTTTGTTCTCCATCCAATACAGCAATCTGTACTTTATAGGCATGGATGCCAGCCACACTCGCCGGAACAATGGTTTCCACGGATTGTGAAAAACGATTGTCACGAACATTTAACGTTTGTGTAGTTAAAATACGGCCATCCGATGCGGAGATACTAACCTTAACTTGCTGGCCGGCGGCACCGTAAACGGCAATATCGCTTCGTATAGCAAATTGATCACCCAGGTATACAATCCGGTTGGCAAACAAACGGGCTACTAAAGCATCTTTTTGAATGGTTGTATCACCAATTCCTACCGTATACATGCTTCCTCTACCGGGTAATTGCAGGGATAGCGGAGAGTTACCCTTATTAAAGATGCCATCGCTGATGAGAACCACAGCCCCTAAATTCTGATTCTCAGTAGAACTATACACGGATTCTAATTGCGCCGAAAGATCTGTTTGACTTTTTGTATAGGTGTAGCGAATACTATCGTCCAGTTCAGCACCAAAAGAATATTGTTGAATATCAAAATCCCCGGAAAGTTCTTGCTGAATCTTCTGCAATGTTTTCCGGAATTCGGCACTATCGGTAAAACGGAATCCATGTTTCATGGATGCAGATTCATCGAGCAAAAATACCAGGGTGGGTTTTCTTCTTTCTGTTTCAGGTAGCGAATAATCGGGGATAGCAGTAAAAATGTAAGCAGACTCACACTCAATACACGAAGCCCTGTCGCTAGCCAGAAAAGCCCTGTGGGTTGAAAGTTCTTTTTGCCCACGGTAAAGAACACCAGACAACAAAACGCCTGCCAGTATACATAGGAGAATAAACCAGGAAGGATAAGATAAAATAAAACTCAAAAGCGTTCTTTAGGGTGTGTAAATATACAGTGCCGGGCCGAAGTCGATTCAAAAACAAATGCAAAAATTAGCGTCCTCAAGAACAAAGCCTTTACAAAAGACTAGAGCTTTCTGTTGACTCAGGGATTGAGAATAGTCCACAATTTATCCTTCATTTCCATAAGCCCTTCTTGTGTTAATGAAGAGAAGAAGTGAAGAGCAACAGATTCAGGAAACTCTTGTTGGATAGATGCTTTTAATTCCTGATCNAGCATGTCACTTTTACTGATACAAACCAACATTTGTTTGTCCAGTAATTCCTCATTGTATTGCTTCAGTTCATGCAATAAAATCTGATATTCTTTATAATGGTCAGCACTATCAGCAGGTATCAACATAAGTAATACCGGATTTCGTTCAATATGGCGAAGGAATCGATGCCCTAATCCCCGCCCTTCGGAGGCTCCTTCAATGATACCCGGAAGGTCAGCGACACAAAAGGACTTCCCGTTTCGGTATTCCACCATGCCTAGCTGAGGTGTCATGGTAGTAAAAGCGTAATCAGCAATTTTTGGTTTTGCGGCGCTGATCACGGAGAGTAAAGTAGATTTACCGGCATTCGGAAAACCCACCAGACCCACATCAGCGAGAATTTTTAATTCAACAATTTTCCAGCCTGATTCCTCATCTCCACCGGGTTGGGCATAGTCGGGCGCTTGATTGGTGGGGGTAGCAAAATGGGCATTTCCCATTCCGCCGCGGCCTCCATGCATCCAAATGATTTCCTGGTCATGTTCCAGAATTTCAACTTCCTGTAAGCCACTTTCTTCATCCCGGCCCACAGTGCCTAAAGGGACTTCAATAATGATATCCTTGCCGTTTCTGCCCGTACAATTATTTTTCCGCCCCGTTCGNCCATCTTCGGCGACTAGATTTTTATGATAACGAAGATGCAATAAGGTCCAAAGGTTCTTATTGCCTTTTAAGATGATATGACCACCACGGCCTCCATTTCCACCATCCGGGCCACCATTCGGCCTGAATTTNTCGCGTAGAAAATGTACAGCCCCTGCGCCCCCATGTCCGGATTTGCAATGCACACGGATGTAGTCAATAAAATTATCCTGAGACATAGTTGAGGGCTGAAATCCGCGAACTAGAGTTGTGAATCAATGACTGCGCACATCGATTGAAAAATGGTATCTACACTGCCTTCTCCCTGTATTTCGGTGAGTTTACTCTTGCTTTTATAATAATCCGCAACAGGTGAAGTTTTGGCATGATATTCTTTAATCCGGTTAACGATTACTTCTTCATTATCATCGCTTCTGCCGGAAACTTGACCACGGGAGATTAAACGATTCTTGAGTTCTTCTTCACTTACCTTTAAACTCAGTACCAGATTGATTGGATGTTGACGGAAATCGAGCAAATTATCCAGGGCCTCAGCTTGGGCCACAGTGCGTGGGAAGCCATCAAANATAAAACCATTCACATCCGGATGCTCATCCAGTTTGCTGATCATTCCAATCACCACTTCATCCGGTACCAGGGCGCCCTGGTCCATATATTTNTTNGCTTCCAGGCCCAATGGAGTTTCATCCGCAACTTCTTTACGGAGTATATCTCCGGTGGAAACATGTACTAATTTGTATTTTTCAATAATATTGGCCGACTGTGTGCCTTTGCCACTACCGGGAGGTCCAAANAGGACAAGATTAAACATAGGAATCAATTAATGGCGGCAAATATACACGTTCAGGCGGGGTTTTGCCAATATGTCTTTACGCGGAATCAAGAATTAACCTAGAATTTGCACGAGCTTTTAAGCTAATTCAATCAGTGTTATTTCAGGTAATATACCCACACGACCGGGGTAGCCTAAAAAGCCAAAGCCGCGATTGACATACAGATATTGCTCATTTTTCTGATACAGACCGGCCCATTGCTTATAAATGTATTGAACCGGACTCCATTTTAACCAGGGNATATCTACGCCAAATTGGAATCCGTGCGTATGACCGCTCAAGGTAAGGTCAATATCGGTATANTTTTGATTTACTTCGCCGTCCCAGTGCGACGGGTCATGGCTCATAAGAATCTTAAAAGGATGAGAAGCACTACCGGCATATGCTTTTTCTAAATTTCCGTAAGTATGGAATCTGTTTTTGAAACTCGTATTTTGTACTCCAAGCAATGCCAGGGTATCCTCTCCGCGTTGTAATACCACATGTTCATCCAGCAACAAGTTCCAGCCCATATCGGCATGGATCTTTTTAATTGATTCNAGGTTTTCTTCTTTTTCAGTTTGTGAATTCCATTCAATATAGTCGCCATAGTCATGATTCCCTAAAACGGAATAAACCCCTAGAGGCGCCTGTAATTGCGAAAACACCGGCATAAATTCAAGGGCTTCGGTATGCTCGTTATTGACCAGATCGCCGGTGAAAAGAATGAGGTCGGGTTTCAGGGCATTGATCATTTCAACTCCTTTGGCTACCGCTTTTAAGTTGTTCAGACTGCCCGTATGAATATCTGAAATTTGTACGATGCGAAGGTTGCGAAATGCGTCCGGTAGGTTTGAAAAGCGCAGAGAAAGTTTCTGTACCTGGTAGCGATACCGGTTGGTCATGCCATACAACATGCTTCCGAAAATAGTCCCACCAAAAAGCAGAGCGAATTGGACCATAAAATCAGAGCGACTAATTCCTTTTTGAACGAAACTTCCTTCGGTTTTTGAACTCCGNCTATAATACAAAGCCGAGAATGCGAGACGACGGATATCATCCAACAACAGTATGGCTGCTATTAATACTTTTGTGATCAGGAAGCCCATTGAAAAGCTAATGAGGAAATTCCGCATGGGTTTACTCATTGGCGCATTTCTGAGGGCCGGCATCATAAAAAGTACAATAAACCAGGCCAGCGTAATAAAAATATATACGCCAAGCAGAATCTGTTTATAGGGGGAACGGATATTACGCGTGACAAAACGGAGCGCGCTAAATGTATAATACTCAACAACCGCAACAACGATCAACACAACAACCAGAAAAACCCAATTTACTCTTCGCATGAGCTACACTTACTTTTAAGGATACCCGGTAAAGTTCATTGCACCGGAACCGGTATCCACCAAAATTCTATAAACTGACGGATNCGCTGACGAATGGCATTTAAGGTGGGTTCCTTAAAAAAACGGTCTGCTTCAAGTTCGGCCGATACTGAAGAAATGGGTAGCTTGTTGGGTAATACGTGCATCTTCATGTAATGACACATATTGGTCATATTATCGATGCCCCTCAGGTTACCTGCGCGGCCATTGGCAACTCCNACTAACATCACTTTNTTATGATTCCAGCAACGTGTGATATCACTAATATCCATCATTAATTTGAAGATTCCGGGAAAACTCCCGTTGTATTCCGGCATCACAAAAACAAATTTGGATGTGGGCACCAGAATGCTTTCTTCGATTTGGATAAAATCCTGGTCTTTTGAAAAGGAATGAAAATTTTCCAGCGAATACAGCGTTGATTCCTGACCTTCTTCCAAAAGATATCTCTGATACTCCTTCGCTACTTTCAGGGTATTACTTCCCATTCGGTTTGTTGCCGAAATAATCGTATACATTCGGCAAAAGTAGATGCTTTGCGGGGCTATAAAATCATTTTTAGATAAAGCCGATAGAGTAAACCGAATGACCCCTTCCGGGCATCATAAATAGTCAACTGCCCTTAATAGCCGATGGCTTTTAATATGGTTTGTTTATCAGCGAATCCTTCAATATTGTGTTTGGGTTTTCCTTTTTCATAAAACACGAGCAGTGGAATACTGCTTATTTTCAGCATATCGGCGAGCGATTTATTTTCGTCCACGTCTATAAATACCACATCAAATTTCCCTTTCTTTTCGTTGGCAATTTCGTCCAGAATTGGTTTGAGTTGTTTGCAAGGTGCGCACCAGGCCGCTTTAAAATCAATCAATACAGGCCGCGGACCATTCACCAGGGCATTAAAATTTTCTTTGGTCATCCCTTTCCAGACCTGCGCGCCGGGGTCGCTGCCAGCGAGTGGATAATTTCGAGCTTTCCATTGCATGATACCGCCTTCCATATTATAAACCAATTTAAATCCTTTGCGGGCAAATGCCTGAAGTGCGCTCCCGCTTCGTCCGCCAGAGAGGCAATAAATAAATGTAGGTTTGTTTTTATCCAGCTTGTCCAAAGCCGCTTCAAAGTTGGCGCCATTGTAATCAATGTTTACTGCATTCGCTAAATGCCCTTCGGAATATTCACCTGGTGTGCGAACATCAATCAATTGTTTGTCTTTTGCCTGGCTCAGTTTCTGAAAGTATTCAGTAACCGGAATGGTGCCTGAGTTTTCCTGACCCATGCTGCAACCGGCGGTAAGAAAAATCAAAACCAGGATGCTGAAAAATCGCTGTAAGGGATACATAGAAATTTTACGGTTTAGACTTCGAAATTAAATGAAAAAGCCGATACCAGATCGATATCGGCTTTTGAAGTTAATCTGTGTAACAAAACGCACACAGGGGAAATTAAAATTATTTAGCTCCCAGCATCTCCACTTCAAACACCAGCGGGCTATTCGCGGGAATTCCTTTGGGGTTATTCGGATTTCCTGGCATGGAGCGAGGACCGTACGCCAATGGAGAAGGTATTATTAAAACGGCCTTTCCTCCGGTGCTTAACAGGGCAATGCCTTCATCCCAGCCTTTAATGACCTGTCCGACGCCCAACTTGAATTCAAAGGGTGAAACATGGTTGAATTTCGGATCNACATTCGAGTCGAAAGCGGTTCCATCCAATAAGGTTCCGGTATAATTCATGCTCACCATTTGGCCAGCCTGAGCCTTGGCTCCGTCGCCTTCTTTGGTAATTACGTAATACAATCCACTCGCGGTTTGTTTTACATTCAGCTTTTGNTCTTTAATGTATTTTTTGATTTCCGGATCTTCAGCGGCCAATTGTTTAGACATAGCTGCTCTTTGATCCGCTTCGAATTCTTCTTTGTTTTTNACACTGATCATNTTAACCTGAAACTGAACTTTATCGCCTTCTTTCACGAAAGGGGGTATTGATTATTTNTTAAAAATCAGTTCAGCCGGAGCCCGGAAAATGGCTGAGTCGCCTTCTGACATCATAGAAATTCCTTCCATCACATCACCGGCATAAGATGGTTTGGTTACCTGTGCAGGAACCGGCTGATTGTCATTCATTTTATAACTATCAAATAAGGTGCTGTCATTCGCTGTTGTACGGATGTGCATTGTAATTTGACTTTCCGGTACGGCCAGTTTTTGACCTGGTTTGTCTACAATAAACTTGTATTCAAGGCCAGAGGCCAGTTTTTAAATTCCTTGTTTTGAGCACCTGCAATTGTGGAAATAAGCGCGGTAGCAAGAAAAAGGCCTAAGATTTTTTTGTCATGATACTATTTTTTAATTTAAAATTTGGTCGCCTTCGATAGTGAATTATTTCGTTGGTTTAGCCTCCTTGATATCTTTAACTTCTACATTAAAAATAAGGGGTGAATTGGCTGGGATACCTTTTGGATTTTTTGGGTTCCCGGGCATAGCTCGTTCACCATATGCCAACGGAGAAGGAACAATAAATACGGCTTTGCTTCCTTTGTTCAATAAAGCAATACCCTCATCCCATCCACGAATTACCATACCCATTCCCAAGGTGAATTCAAANGGTTCGGTATGTTCGAAAGCCGGATCTTCATTAGAATCAAATTTTGTTCCATCCAGTAAAGTTCCGGTATACATCATACTAACGAGTTGTCCATTGGACGCATTCGCACCACTTCCGGGTTGGGTAATGGCATAATATAATCCGCTGGCTGTTTTAGTTGCTTGCAGGTTATTCTTCTTAATATACTCCTGAATCGCTTTGTCATCCGCTTCGGCCTGTACTTTACTGGCTTCCTTTTTNGACTTTTCAAACTCTTCTTTTGTTTGAACACTCACCAGTTTTACCCGGAATTCAATAACTGCCCCTGGTTTAATAAATGGGGGCGGTTTNTGTGCATCTTTGAACAAACTGTCGGAAGCCATTTGCATAATTACGCTGTCGCCTTCGGTGAGCAGGGAAAAGCCNTCCATGATGTCGCCGGGTTGTGTAGCTTCGTTCACAGGAGCTTCAATGGCTTTATCATTGTTGATTTTACGGGAGTCAAACAACACAGAGTCACCTACCAGGGTAGTAATATGCATGGTGATGACGGAGCCCACAACGGCTTTTTTNTCACCTTTCTTGTCGTCGACAATTTTGTACTTGAGACCTGATTTTAAGGTTTTAAATTCTTTCATTCCTTTTGAACAGGCGCTCAAACCAAGGATGCTGACTAAAAGGAGGCGGGGTAATGAATACTTCATTGTTCGGGTTTAATGTTGATATATTATTGTATTTCTTTAAGTTCTACTTCAAACACCAGGCAACTATTGGCTGGTATTCCTTTCGGATTGGCGGCACCACCTGGCATGCTTCGTGATCCATAGGCTAAATTACTAGGGATATAAAAAGTGGCTTTGGCGCCTTTGTTGAGCAAAGCAACTCCTTCATCCCAACCTTTAATCACTTGTCCTTTTCCGAGTTCAAAAGTAAATGGTGACACATGTTGAAAGGCTGAATCGACATTGGAATCAAATTTTGTTCCATCTAACAGAAACCCGGAATAATCCATAGTCACCTTTTGGCCAGGTGCGGCATTGGCACCGGTACCAGGTTGAGTGATGGTATAATAAAAACCTGAGGCTGTTTTTGTCGGAGATAGTTGTTTCTCTTTAAAGTATTTACTAAGTAATTCTTCATCCGATGGAGGTGTTTCGAAATCTAACAGCTCAACATCAAANATCAGGTTGGAGTTTGCCGGAATTCCTTTTTATTCGGTCCGCTGCCTGGACGTGGATTTNTTACCGTATGCCATTCCTGATGGAATAAATAAAGTGGCTTTTGCTCCTTTGTTCAATAGCGCAACGCCTTCATCCCAGCCTTTGATGACCTGCCCCCGGCCTAGTGTAAATTCAAAAGGGCCTACATGACCGAAGGCGGTATCTGTATTGGAGTCGAATTTGGTTCCATCCATGAGTGCACCGGTATAGTTCATTTTCACCTTGTCACCCGTTTTCGGATGTTCTCCACTCCCATTTGTCGTTATCAAATAGTACATACCATTGACCGTTTTGGTGGGTGTCAGGCCTTTTTGTTTAAAGAAAGCCTGAAGTGCTTTGTCATCCGCCAGGGCTTGTTTTTTCATTTCTTTTTCTTGCTTGGCCATTTGCTCCTGAATTTGTTTCTGCATCTTGGCCTGCTGTTCTTTCATCATTTCTTCCTGAGTCCGGATCGATACTAATTTGATGAAGTATTGCATTTTATCGCCGGGTTTCATGAAGTCCGGCATTTTATTTTTGTATTGGTAAAGATGGTTTNNGGCATCTACCTGAACCACCATGCTATCGCCTACACTCATAAACATGATGGCCTCTACGATGTCCCCTTTAAAGGAAGGTTTGTTGATGCTGAATTCGGCTGGCTTGTTCTTATTAGCCTGTGCCGAACTATAAATTAAACGGTTATTTCCAACCGAAATCATGTTTACTTTAATTAAATCACCTTCTTTGGGTTTTTGGGCTGTTGGTTTATCAATGATAAAGGCATATTCCAATCCACTGCCGAGGCGTTTGAAGGCAAAACTTTTGGTGCAGGAGCTGCTTGTGGAGCAGGTGCAACCGGAACGGGCTTGGGGTGGGTTGTGGCTTCTGAGCCTGCACCAGTTTCACGCTGAAACAAAGCGCAAGTCCTAAAACGATTCGTTGTAACATAGTTGCAATTGGTTTTTATTTTCCTGAATATGTTGTTTCAATTTGTTCAATGTTTCAGAAAGAGAACGCAATGATTTTCCACCGGCAGCATTCAAATGGCCTCCTCCTTCAAAATAGTTCCTCGCAAAGACGTTCACATCAAACTTTCCTTTGCTTCGAAACGACATGCGGATTTCATCTTCTCTTTCGCTGATAAAAATAGATAAAACAACTTCCTTGAGGCTTAAAGGGTAGTTAACAAGGCCTTCTGTATCCCCGGTATTGATATCGAAGCGGTTTAAATCCTGTCGACTAACAGCAATAATGGCGGCATGGGCATCTGATATAATTTCTAGCCGGTCGGTAAATACATAGCCCATAAACCGTAAACGATTTTCGCGGTAATTATCGAAAATTGCCTGATGGATTGGTGCTGTTTGAAGACCTTTCTCCATGAGTCGGGCAACCATAGCATGTACACTGGATGTGGTAGATGAAAAACGAAACGAACCCGTGTCCGTCATGGTGCCCGCATACAGACAGCGAGCAATGGTTTCATTAATCAATACATCATCACCGGCAGCCTGTATAAAATCGTAAACCATTTCACAGGTACTACTCTTGGAGGGAAGGCTGAGGCCGTAGTCGAAACTCAAGTCGGGCATCAAATGATGATCAATCATAACCTTGACCGCGTTACAATTCTGCAAGAGAGGCGCCAGAAATTTTGTTCTTGAAAAATGATTAAAATCCAGACTAAATAGAATTTCACAGTTTTGAAGAACTTCTTTAGTTCGTTCTGCCTGTTTGTCGAATAAGATTAATTCAGATGCACCCGGCATCCATTGTAAGAAGTCTGGGATGGAATTGGGACAAATCACTGAAACCTGATGCCCCTTCATTTGCAAATAATGATACAAACCTAAGGAAGATCCTAATGCATCTGCATCCGCATTGTAATGATGGGTGATGCAAATAATTTTAGGAGTTTCCAGAATAGGGATGAGGTCGCTGAGGGGTTTCATAGAATGCGCAAAGTTGACATTTTCAGGCTGAATTGTCAAATATTGTGAGAATCCGTATAAAATAGGCGGTTTTACTGATCATGCGGTGGATACCCTGATGTCCCTTTTTAAGGCCACCATACTATGGTCATAGGGTAATTTCAGAACTACCTGAATTAAATAGACTGTTTTGAAGACGGGCTATGCTACCTGAGCCGGCGGGGTATTTCCGAATTCATGCATCATTTTCAGATGCGAANNAATAGCACTTCGCGTGGTGCGGAATTCGTTGTAGCGTATGTTGTATTGACGACATACATCTTTCACGATTTTACTAATGGCAGGGTAATGCACATGACTGATTCGTGGGAACAGATGATGTTCGATTTGATAATTTAACCCTCCCACATACCAGCGGACGAGCAAATTGCGGGGTGCAAAATTGGCGGTAGTTTGCACCTGATGAATCGCCCAATCTGTTTCAATATTTTTATCATCGTATGCTTCCTCAAAATGAGCACCCTCTACAACATGGGCCAACTGAAACGTGAAGCCCAGAGATAGGCCCATGGAAATGTGCATCACCGCAAAACCGATCCAGGCTTTAAAACCTACAATCCAAATTGGTAAGCCAATAAACACGATCAGGTAATAGAGTTTGGATAACCAGAAAATTGCCTCTTCCTTCTTGTTCACGTCCCACATTTTGGTGGTGTAAATTTTACGGCTAAAGAATTTCTGAAAATCCATCAGGAATATCCAGGCAAAGGAAGAAATGGCATACACACCAAAGACATAAATATGCTGCCAGCGATGGGCCGGCTTCCACACTTGTGTATGGCATTGACGGATAACAGGGCTTTTAGCAATATCATCATCCACGCCATCCACATTGGTATAGGTATGGTGAATAATATTGTGTTTCTGTTTCCAGATGAAGGAGTTCCCACCCATGATATTGAGGGAATAACCCATTAAATCATTTAGCCACTGTTTTTTAGAATAGGAACCATGACAAGCATCGTGCATCACGTTAAACCCGATTGACGCCAGTACCAATCCTAGTAAACTACACATAAGCAACAAGGCCCAAACCGGAAGGCTATCATAAAAATAAAGTACCGAGAAAAAAAGCCCAACTGCTGAAGGAATTAGAACAATAGATTTCAGATATAACTCCCAGTTGCCGGTCTTGGCCAGGTGGTTCTTTTTAAAATACTCATCGACCTGGCTTTTCAAGGTAGCATAAAATGTACTGTTGTTTTTTTGAAAAGTGACTTTCGACATGTGTGTTCTGAAATGTGATGTGCACAAATATACTCTAATCCAACGAGGATATATCTTTTAATCAGAGCCAAAATGATATGATTCATCTCATTTTTTACACAGTTCTGTGTATAACAAAATGTATCGCCATGGATACCATTCCAATAGATTTGCCGAAAGCAGCAGATTCTCAAGGTATGGCTACAATGAATTATGATGAAAGTTCCATTAAATCGCTCGATTGGAAAGAGCATATCCGGCTCAGACCGGGCATGTATATCGGAAAATTAGGTGATGGAAGCAGTGTGGATGACGGTATTTATGTGCTGCTAAAAGAGGTGATTGATAACTGTATCGATGAACATACCATGGGTTTTGGCCGCCAGGTGGATGTTGAAGTGAAACAAGGCAGTGTCACCGTTCGGGATTACGGGCGTGGAATTCCACTGGGTAAGGTGGTCGATGTGGTGAGTAAAATTAATACCGGTGCTAAATATGACTCCAACGTTTTTCAGAAATCGGTGGGTTTAAATGGGGTGGGTACCAAAGCCGTGAATGCACTCAGTAGCCGATTTACTGTACGCAGTGTGCGTGAAGGCAAATCGAAACTGGCCGAATTTGAACGCGGCAACCTCGTAAAAGAACACAAGGAAGCAGCGACCAAAGAGTCCAACGGAACTGAAATTCATTTTATTCCGGACGAAAGTATTTTCAGACATTACAAGTTCATCGAGGAGTATATTGAAAACCAAATCTGGAATTATTGCTATCTGAATGCCGGTTTGCAAATTAATTTCAACGGTAAAAAATTTATATCCAAAAACGGGCTGTTAGATTTGTTGCAACGTAAAACCAACCCCGATGAAATCAGGTATCCCATTGTTCACCTGAAAGGGGCAGATGTGGAAATTGCCCTCACGCATAGTAACGACTATGGCGAGGAGATTTATTCCTTTGTCAACGGGCAACACACTACCCAGGGTGGTACTCATCAACAGGCATTCCGTGAAGCGTTTGTGAAAACAATTCGCGAATTTNTTAAGAAAGATTACGAAGCAGGTGATATTCGGCAGAGCATCGTTGCCGCAGTCAGTGTACGGGTGGTTGAGCCTGTGTTTGAAAGTCAAACCAAAACCAAGTTGGGTAGCATCAATATGGATGTCAGTGGCCCGAGTGTGAAAAGTTTTATGCAGGACTTTTTATCCCGTGAATTGGATAATTTTCTGCATCGTAATTCGGCCATAGCAGAATCCATCAAAAAACGAATCGAACAAAGTGAACACGAACGCAAGGAGCTGAGTGGAATTAAGAAAATTGCCAATGAACGAGCCAAAAAGGCTAACCTCCATAATCGGAAACTCCGTGATTGTAAATATCATTTTGATGAAATTCCGGAGGGTAAAAACAAAGCCGAGTTGGAAATTAAACGTTTGGAAACTACCATTTTTATTACAGAAGGCGATAGTGCCAGTGGGTCGATTACAAAATCAAGAAATGTGGAGACCCAGGCTGTTTTTAGTTTAAAAGGAAAGCCCCTGAATTGTTTTGGAATGAGTAAGAAGGTGGTGTATGAGAATGAGGAGATGAATTTGCTGCAACATGCACTGAATATAGAACAGGGGATTGAAGGCTTGCGTTACAACAATATCGTGATTGCTACCGATGCGGATGTGGATGGGATGCATATTCGCCTGCTGATTATGACCTTCTTTCTGCAATTTTTCCCTGATCTTGTCCGAAATGGGCATGTGTATATTTTGGAAACACCATTGTTTCGGGTGCGGGATAAANAACAAACCATTTATTGTTATTCCGAGGCTGAAAAGGTGGATGCGGTTCGGTTGTTAAGCGGCCGGCCCGAAATAACCCGCTTTAAAGGCCTGGGAGAAATATCGCCCGGTGAGTTCGCCAACTTCATTGGTGAAAATATGCGCAAGGAACCTGTATTGTTAAGTGGGGATGCGCATATCCAGAAACTACTGGAATATTATATGGGCAAGAATACCCACNAGCGCCAGGAATTTATTATTAAAAATCTCCGGGTTGAATTGGATCCGGTAGAGGAATTAGAAACTGTTGAATAAATTCAAACAGAACTATGATACATATCTTATCAGGTCAGCTTGCCGCATCAAATCTTGAGCAAGCCTTTGAACTGGATGAAAATTTAAAAGGAGAAATTCTGATTCTGCAGGATAATCTGAGTTGGGGGCCCTTGTCGGCAGATTCGGAAGAGTCCGCAAGCCACGATGCCATTCGATCAGCCTGGTATAAAACCTTGCATCCAGACACTGAAGAAGTTTGTCATGACGAACAACGCATTTTGGATTGTATCGGGCGTGCTCTGGCTGAAGAAGAGCCTGTGTGTTTCTGGATGTCACCCTCTGCCAAAGATGTGTGTGCCTACTTTTGGCTATTGACACTTNTTAAGTCCCACCCCGGTATGTTGCATGCGATCGCAATTCAGGGACTACCATTTTTAAATGAGAAAGGGCAATTATTTTACCCCGTCAGTTTCGACCAGATTCCTCCCAAAGAGTTTGTAAAAACAAAACGTTTATTGAAAGAGGTAACCCTGNCAGAGTACGAAACGGATGGTGATGAATGGAGTCGATTGATGCAAGAGGCCTCCATGATCCGGGTATTTGAAGNNGGCAAAAAGATCGCTTCCAAAGAATTGAATCATTATGATTACGCGATACGATTTTCGCTCACCGCAGAATTCCAANAGGCTTCGCGTGTCGTTTCTGAAAGCATCAAAAATGTGCACAGCCGGGAGCTGAATCNNTTTTTAGGTTGGCGAATCCGTCAGTTAGCAGCTGAAAATGCCTTTCAGGTTCAGGGCGATTTGTCAAAAGGCTTTAAAGATTTTGAACTCCGTAAAGCAACCGAAGAAGTGGCCGTACCGGAAGGGCAAGGGCTTATTGTTTAATGATTTTCCGGACTGCTTTTCGTTGGCCTACCTGACAAACTACAAAATACACACCAGCCGGGTAGCCTGACGTTTCAATGTAGGTTCTGTTAGTTGCATCGCGAAGCTGCTGCATAACAACACGACCTGAAATATCCATCATGGTTAGATCCAGTATTGTTCCCGAAGGCATACCTTCTAGTTGTAGATAAAATCCGTTTTGCGTTGGATTCGGGTAAAGTAAAGCGTTCAGTGCATTGTCTTCCATTGGAACTCCTGTTACGGTCAACATTTGTTTGTACAATTCAACACCGCCTAATTTATTACCGACCAGCATTTCATATTTTCCGTCCCCATCAAGATCAGCCACCGCAGGCGCAGAACGTTTAGTGCTTTGGATATAGGAATAATTTGAATCGATGCGTGGAATGACTCCCCAGTTATTGGCAAAACTGTCGTATCGTTCAATGGTGCCATCAATGGTGCCAACCAGCAAATATTCTTTATTCAGGTTATCCGTTTTCGCGATACAAGGTGCCGAGTAACCATACAATTCGCTTACGCTGCCCGCCTTAAAATTGCCGTAATTGATGGTGGTGAGTGCCAGTTTTTGTAGANNATTTGAGCTGGTATCACGAAACAAGGCCAGTTTACCGGTACGGTCACCTACCAATAAATCGGTTTTCCCATCCTGATCGATATCATACAAAATGGGGTANCTGTATTTATTGACAAAAATGTTAGGCAGGCTATCAATCATAAAACTGAAATTGGGAGTTACCGCATTCGAAGGTGCCAGATTTTTAAACACGCCAATATTCCCTTTCGTATTCCCGAATATTAAATCGGCGATGCCATCTCCTGTAATATCTCCAAAATGCGGAAAGATGCCGGGAAANTTAAACACGCTCATTCCCAGAAAATCGCGGTTTACCAATTCAAAGGAAATGGAACCTGAGGTTGACGTATTCTTGTAGTATGCCAAACGGGCTTGTTGAACTCCTGTGGAATTGTTGAGCACACCTTCAGTGCCAAGAAATAAATCAGGTTTTCCGTCTTTGTTGTAATCAAANAGTGTGGGGTAACTGTAAGCACCCACATCAATCATCTGATCAACCAACAAGGTATCATGCTGAAAAACAAAATTCGGATTGGCATCGGTGCCCAGATTNTTATAATAGGCAACAGCGTTGTAATTGGCGGCACTGACTCCTTCGGTATGCGTAGTAAATAATAAATCCCGATCACCATCCTGGTCAATATCCACGTGAAAAGGTGATGGCCAAACCGGCATATTTAATTCGTGCCCATTTTGGTTGTACATGGAATCCTGAGAATTGATGATGCCACTTCCATTGTTGTAGAGAACCTGTGCCGTATTGAACGAGATATTGCCTCCCACAAAATCCAGATCGGCATCTCCATCCATATCAATAAATTCAATGGCATTCCCGGTATGTCGTTGTTTTTTATTTTGCTCGTCACTATTTCCTTTACACAATGCACCCAAAATCACACCCTGATAAATGGTTTGATAAAACTGTCCCCAGCAATTGGTTGATAAAACCATACGCATACTGTCACAAGGCAGACCATCTTCTACCCGCATATTTTTATAATAAGGTAATTGAGCACCTAATACTTCAAACGATAAAATGTCTAAATCTCCATCTTTGTCCATATCCACGATAGCCGGTATATCATTGGGTTGAACATAAACATTCACCGGGCCGTTTACACCTGGAAAANNCAGATCGCGGTAAAAAGTGAATTTTAGTTCATTATTCTGATAGTATCCCTTCCAGACCGAGACGCCAAAGGTGCCTTTGTGAAATAAATCGGGCACGCCGTCGCAATTGTAATCGCGAAGCAAGAGGTAATACCAGGCTTCGGGAAAATTAGCGGCATACTTGGGCGCATAGGTGTAAACTGGTGCTCCTGCGGATCCGGTATTTAAAAANGTCCGGATGAGTAAGTTATTTTGATCATACAATACCAAATCGGTTTTTCCGTCCTGGTTTAAATCGGCCATTTGTACCTGAATCGAATTCAACCCACCACAGAAGGCCGCACTGAGAGTGGAACCATTCACGGTTACCGTCGCATTGGAATAAGGTTCATACACTTTGCCCTGAAATTGGGCTAGGAGCGATTGAACCGGTATGAGCATCCCAACAGCCAGACTGATGAATAGGTACTTTTTAGCATGTGCAGAAATTTAAGGCCTTCTTTCAAAAATACTATGAAAACCATTACCATGACGTTTTTCAAGGGTATTGGTTAGGGGCTGAATTGCCGTGCAGTCTGATGTGATAGCTGAGTTTCCGGAATTTAGCGAACCACCATCTGAATGGTATGCCTTGTTTTCTGAGTGAGTAAAACGGTTCGGTTTTTTAATTCCTCCCGCAATACATGTTGGGTATAATGCCGCACAGTGAACAGAAAAAGGTCTTCATTGCGTTTTACCTCGTATTCGGCTTGCAACACATTCAGCAGTTTTTGTAATTTTTCCTCATTGTCGTCGATACAGGCCACAAAACTGATGGCTGCATTTTGTATCAAATTGATTTTTATTTTACAGTCATGGAATAATTCATAAATCCGGCTGAGGTTGTCTTCTGTGATAAATGAAAAGTCGCGGGTTGTGACCTGTAATAAGATTTGTTTTGTTTTNAAAACCATCAAGGGCGGGTATTGAATAGCATGATCGGGTTGATAGATTTTTGTCCCTTTTTTNTCCGGGTCTAAAAAACAACGCACATACAAAGGAATGTTTTTATTGTGCAGGGGTTTGATGGTTTTGGGATGAATGACCTGAGCTCCGTAATAGGCCATTTCAATAACTTCATGAAAGCTAATTTCTTCAATAGGGATAGTGTTAGGGAATATTTTCGGGTCGGCGTTCAGTAAACTGGGGACATCCTTCCATATGGTCAATGCTTCCGCATCCAACATGTTCGTTAAAACCGCTGCAGTGTAGTCACTGCCTTCACGCCCCAATGTAACACTATGATTTTCGTCGGTTGACCCAATGAATCCCTGGGTTACAACAACAGTACCGGGCATGCAAATGGGAGCGATGGATTCCTGCACCAATTGTTTCGTCTCGTCCCAGAAAATGGTGGCATCCCGATACGTATCATCAGTTTTAACTAGATCCCGGATATCCAGCCAATGTGTCGGAATTCCTTCTTGCTTCAAATAAGCCGCCAATATGGTCGTAGACAAAAGTTCCCCTAAACAAACAATCTGATCATAGTAATAATCAAAATTGCGGCCGGGGACTTCACTCAGAATCCAGTCCATTTCGGTGAAGAATTGGGTTAACTGCTGGTAGGCCGGGTTGCTTTTATCCTGAAGTAAAGCCTGGGCATATTCTAAATGATCTTTTTCGAGATTTTGATATAGTTCCTGGTATGTTTCCTTCTCCCCATCAAAGTATGCCCTGGCAATCAGTTCAAGCGCATTGGTTGTTTTACCCTTGGCCGAAATTACCACCACCAACGGTGAAGCGAGGTGAGCCTGAATAATCTGAGCCACTTTTGCTGCGCGTTCCGGAGTTTCGATCGATGCNCCTCCAAATTTGAATACCTGTGTCATGTCCTTTGCAAAACTACGCGATACTGAACATTTTGCCGTGGGAATAGATCGCCTGAATTGTCGGCGAATTCTGTTATCATTGCATACAAAATTGAAAAGTCATGACATTACTACAAATTACTGCCCAGGTTGGAAAAGAAACTGCGCAGGTTACTCATCAGGCCGTTGGGTTTTAGATAAGATAAAGGACCAGGCTATCGCGTATGCCCCAAAAATTGCAGGCGCTATTCTTTGCTATATCATCGGTAGCTGGTTGATAGGGAAGTTGATTTCTGTGATGCGTAAAGTGTTGACCCGCCGGGAATATGATGCTTCCTTGCAGACCTTTCTGGTATCGCTGGTTAAGGTTGCCCTTACCATCATGTTGTTGGTATCCATTGCCGGCATACTGGGTGTGGACACCACCGCCTTCGGGGCATTGATTGTAGGGGCCGGAGTAGCGATTGGCTCAGCCCTGAATGGTACATTGGGCAATTTAGCTGGTGGAGTAATGATGCTGGTATTTAAACCCTTCAAAGTAGGCGACATGATTGAAGCACAAGGAATCACCGGTGTGGTCACCGAACAAGGTGTTTTCAGTACAACAATTTTAACAGCAGATAATAAAACGGTGTATGTACCCAATGGCCCCTTGTCAACAGGGGTTATTACCAATTATACGGCACATGGTGATTTGCGGGTAGACCTCACCATGGCTATTTCGCCCGCCCAGGATATTGATCGGGCAAAGGAATCTGCTATCCGGGCCGTTCTTCAGCATCCGAAAGTATTGCGTGAACCAGAACCTATAGTCAGCGTAATGAAAGTGGCAGATGGTATGGTTACCTTATCCATTCAGCCTCATTGTGTGCAGCAGGATTATTGGGATGTCTATTTCGGATGCACCGAATTAATCAAANAGGCCTGGGATCGGGATCAGATTGTAGGACCTACTCCTACACGACTGGTGCTGAATAAAAATGCCTGATATCCGCAGTTCGTCAGTCTCAAAAAGACAGGAAATGACCACGCAGCATTCCGGCATCTGACAACTTTTAATTACTTTAGCCCTTACTGATTCACATAAAACGATAGTATGAAAAAGACACTTTCTTTCTGGTTTCTTATTCTGACGTGTCTGATGGCTTCGGCACAAAAGAAGTTGATTACACTGGAAGATATTTGGGTTAAAAATACCTTCAAGCAAGATGTTGTGTCAGGTTTCAGATCCATGAAAGACGGTTTGCACTATACCGAAATTAATGCCAACCGAACTTTGGTGAAGATGCGTTTTTCAGATGCCGGCCTCGCTGATTCCATTTTGTCTTTCAGAGGACTGCAATACGAAGGGAAAGAACTAGCCATTGATGATTACCAATTTAGTCCGGATGAAACCAAAGTGCTGTTATTGACTGAAAGTGAGAATATTTACCGGCGCTCAGTACTGAACAAAGTGTATGTGTATGATTTGCAGACAAAAACGATTTCCCGGATTCATGACAAGAAAATATTGCACGCCAGTTTTTCACCCCAGGGCGACAAACTGGCCTATGTGCTGGATAACAATTTATACTACTGCGATCTCGGAACTATGGAACACACCGCCATTACCGACGATGGCGACTTTAATCATCTGAATGGGAATTGCGATTGGGTGTACGAAGAAGAATTTGAATTCACCAAAGCCTTCGAATGGAGTCCGGAAGGAGATTTTATTGCATATTATTCGTTTGATCAAACCCTGGTCCCGGAATATTCATTTGCAGTGTATGATAAATTGTATCCGACAGAATACAAATACAAGTATCCAAAGGCAGGTGAAAAAATTCAGACGTTGGAATTAAAATGTACTTCCTTAAAAGGTCGTACCAGAACCTGTGATTTGGGAGAAGAAAAGGACATTTATATTCCACGAATAAAGATGAATCCTTTTGATAATAGTCTGATAATTTTCAGAATGAATCGCCTTCAAAATCATTTGGAATTGCTTNCGTGCCGATGAAAAGGAAACACTGAAGTGGTGTTTGAAGAANAAAGTGATACCTATGTAGAGATTAACGACNAATTGGCATTTTTAAATNCCAAAAACGGATTGGTTTACTCTTCCGAAAAGAGCGGTTTTACCCATATCCATGTTTTCGATNCGGATCAANAAACCGACAAACAACTTACCAATGGTTCCTGGGAGGTGACAGAAATTCATGGAGTGGATGAATCCCGCGGACTCGTATGGTATATGAGCGCTGAATCATCGCCCATGGAGCGTCAACTTNTTACAGTGAGTCTGGATGGGTCATCTATAAAATGCCTGACACCTGAACGAGGCTGGCATTCGATTCAGTTTGGCGAAGGGTATTCGTATTATCTGGATCGTTATTCTACAACCCAACAGGTTCCTGTGTATACCTTATATGGCCCGAATCAAACAGGACGTTTGCTGAAAGATAACCATGCGTTAAAAGAAAAAATGGAGGAGTATACCATTGCCCCACTGGAACTCATCACAGTACCCTCAGCTACCGGTGAAGATTTGAATGCCTGGATCATCAAACCTGCCGACTTCAATCCTTCGAAAAAATATCCGCTCTTTATGTTTCAATATAGTGGCCCGGGTTCACAACAGGTCACAAATCAATTCAGTGGACGTGATTTCTGGTGGTATCAGCTGCTGGCCCAANAAGGGTATATTATTGTGTGCGTTGATGGTACAGGAACCGGTTATCGCGGCGCAGCGTTTAAANAGAAAACTTACCTACAACTTGGCAAATACGAAAGTGATGATCGAATCGCTGTTGCCCGGTATTTTGCCAAACAAACTTATATCGATTCAACCCGCATTGGAATCTGGGGATGGAGTTACGGTGGTTACATGAGTAGTATTTGTTTGTTGAAAGGTGCCGACGTGTTTAAAATGGCCATAGCCGTAGCACCGGTCACGAATTGGCGCTATTATGATAATATCTATACCGAAAGGTATATGCGTACTCCTCAGGAAAATGCCCAGGGTTATGATGATAATTCGCCGGTAAACATGGTGACCCAATTAAAAGGGAAGTATCTGTTGGTACATGGCACAGCCGATGATAATGTGCATTATCAGAATGCGATTGAAATGCAAAAGGCGCTGATTCAGGCCAATAAAGACTTTGATTCTGAAGCGTATCCGAATAAAAATCATGGTATAAGTGGTGGGGTGACCCGCTTGCATTTGTACCGTCGAATGACCGCGTTTGTGCTCGAAAATCTTTAGTGCCAGCCGGCACTGCTTTGCGAAAATCCCGAGGCCGACAAGAGTGTTTCGGTATAGTTACTTTTCGGGTTTTTAAAAAGATGCTGAACATCCTGTACTTCTTCAAGTTGGCCTTGATGCATAACCGCAATGCGTTGACTGATATGCCGAACAACTTCCAGATCGTGGGAGATAAAAAGATAGGTGAGTCCGAAATCCTCTTGCAGTGAAACCAGTAAGTTTAAAACCTGAGCCTGAACACTGACGTCCAGGGCGCTTACACTTTCATCACAAATAATGACACGTGGTTGTAATGCCAGAGTACGGGCGATGCAGATGCGTTGTCGTTGCCCNCCTGAAAATTCGTGTGGGTAGCGGTTAAAATGGTCAGCAGATAAACCGACCTTTTCCAACAGTTCTATCGCTTTGTTTTTACTCTCTTTTGTTGAACACAAACGGTGCACCAGCATCGGTTCGGCAATGGCTTGTCCTATTGAAATGGCAGGATTCAGACTCGAATAAGGGTCCTGAAATACCATTTGAACCTCGCGTTTAAATTGTGCAAGCTCCGAAGCAGTCATGGTTTTAATATCCTTACCCCGGTAACAGATTTCTCCTGTAAATAATGGTACTAGTCCAACAATTGCTTTTCCGGTAGTTGTTTTACCACAACCACTTTCACCAACCAAACCCAGCGATTCCCCGGTATGAATTTTTAAACTCAATGATTTGACCGCTTCATACGCTTCCGTTGTTCGCCCCAGAAAAGATTTTTTTGTTGGAAAACGTACTGCGATGTTTCGTAGTTCCAGAATTGGAGGCTGGTGTTGCAGGAAATCAATTTTCGATCGTAATGCAGATTCGTCGATATGTTGGGCTTGAAACGAATCACTTAATTCATCTTCTNNAGTTGGTAAAAATTTATAGCGTTGTTCACCAGATGGGCGACAATGAATTAAGCCCCGGGTATACGCTTCCTGTGGAGTAAANAATACATCGTGCGAAGGCCCGGATTCGATAAGTCGACTACGGTACATGACTCCGGTTTTATCCGAAAAATTTTCNACCAGATGCAGATCATGCGTGATAAATAANAGGGCCATACCACTTTCCTGCTGAAGTTCAATCAAGAGGTCGATAATGGCTTTTTGTACCGTGGCGTCCAATGCGGTAGTCGGTTCATCGGCAATCAACAGGGCAGGTTCACAACTGATCGCCATGGCAATCATCACCCGTTGTTTTTGTCCNCCTGAAATTTGATGCGGGTATTTTTGAAAGCAAAGTTCGGGGTGTGGTAGTTTTACTTTCTCAAATAACTGAATCGTTCGATTTCGGGCTTCCTGGCTGCTGAGATTCAGATGGTTCATTAATGTTTCAGCTACCTGTTGCCCACAAGTCATTAACGGATTCAATGAACTCATTGGTTCCTGAAAAATAAATCCAATTTGGTTTCCCCGAATTTTNTCCAATTCGTGCCGTGAGCAATGCAGTAGGTCAGTTTCAACTCCATTATGTTGGAACAGAATTTTACCGGATGGNATACCTTGTTTTTTTTTGGGTAATAATCCTAAAATACTCAGTGCCGTCACCGATTTTCCGGANTCACTCTCACCCACCAAGGCCATGGTTTCACCGGAGAAGAGTTCAAACGAAATATCGTTTACAGCCGTATTGCTTTTTAAATCTGACTCAAAAACAACGGTCAGATGTTGAATCTTCAGGAGTGGCTGGGTTTGAATTTCCTGCTGATTAGGCATCCCGGTTAAAATCTAAGGTGTTTTACCGTGTGGCCGTTGTTGATCAATTGTTTCAGTGAATCGATACCGATACTCAAATGTCGTTCAACATATTCAGATGTCACTGATTTGTCGCTTTCGGCTGTTTTTACTCCCTCTGGAATCATGGGTTGATCGCTCACCAGTAACAATGCTCCGGTAGGTATTCGGTTGAAAAAGCCGGTGATTAAAATAGTGGCTGTTTCCATATCAATCGCCATGGCCCGTATCGTTTTTAAATAATTTTTAAATTGGGTATCATGTTCCCATACACGGCGATTGGTGGTGTAACAGGTGCCGGTCCAATAGTCAAATCCTTTATCACGAATGGTTGTCGAAATGGCTTTTTCCAGGGCGAATGCAGGCAGCGCAGGCACTTCCGGCGGAAANTAATCATTGCTGGTACCCTCTCCACGAATGGCAGCGATTGGAAGGATGAGGTCACCCACTTTGTTCTTTTTCTTGAGCCCGCCACATTTTCCTAAAAACAGAACGGCTTTGGGTTGAATCGCAGTCAGCAGATCCATGATGGTCGCTGCGGAGGCTGAACCCATACCAAAATTAATGATGGTGATCCCCTGAGCTGTTGCACAACACATGGGTTTGTCTTTACCCACCACTTTAACTTTATGCCGCCTGGCAAACATGTCTACATAATTGCTGAAATTGGTCAACAGGATATATTTACCAAAGTTGGCAAGTTCTTCTCCGGTATATCTTGGCAGCCAATTGTTGACAATTTCCTGTTTCGTTTTCATGGTTCTTCGTGTTTAATAAATACTGGCAAGAACTTTCGAAAGACGTGCGACAGCCTCTTTTAAATTATCCATCGAGGTGGCATAGGAGATTCGGATACAATGTGGATCTCCGAAGGCATCCCCCGTCACACAACTTACTCCTACCTGATCCAGGATAAACATACAAAGGTCTTCGGCAGTTTGGATATGNTCCTTTTTGTAAAAATGACTCACATCCGGAAATACATAAAATGCACCGGGTGGATTATTTACCTTCAGTCCGGGAATCTGGCGTAAGGCATCCACCAGATAATCACGGCGTTCCCGAAATGCTTGTTGCATGGCNCGGGTGGGTTGCATGTCGCCATCCAGTGCAGCTACAACGGCTTTTTGGGTGATGGCATTGGCACCGGAAGTAAACTGACTTTGAATTTTTTCGCAAGACTGAATGATGGGTTTAGGGCCAGCCAGGTAACCAAGCCTCCAACCCGTCATGGCATAGCCCTTTGATAGTCCATTCACCAGAATAACACGGTCTTTGAGCGTTTCAAATTGGGCGATGCTTTCATGTTTGCCTTCAAAATTGATATACTCATAAATCTCATCGCTGATAATATAGATATTCGGATGTTTTGCAAATACCTCGGCCAGGGCCTTTAATTCATCGAAGGAGTATATAGAGCCTGTCGGATTGCAGGGCGATGAAAAAATGAAGAGTTTTGTTCGAGGGGTTATGGCCTGATCTAACTGATGGGCTGTTATTTTAAAATCGTTCTGAAAGGTTCCATGTACCTGAACTACGATGCCATCTGCTAATTTAACCAGATCAGCATAGGTGACCCAAAACGGCGAGGGAATAATCACTTCGTCACCATCATTAACTATGCTCAGTATAGCATTGGCTAAACATTGTTTGGCGCCGGTGCAAACCATAACCTGATCGGCAGGATAGTTCAATTGGTTGTCACGGAGTAATTTTCTGGAGATGGCTTCGCGTAAATCGGGGAATCCGGCTACAGGAGGNTATTTGGTAAACCCATCCTGCATTGCTTTTATGGCCGCTTCAATAATGTGATCGNNAGTTTTAAAATCCGGTTCACCTAAACTGAGGTCTATGATGTCTCTGCCTTGTGACCGCAGTTCACGACTTAATTTCGCCATTCGAATGGTTTGCGGTTCGTCAATTTTAGATAATCGTTTCGCCAGTTCCATAGTTGTTTGTGTTAGTTTGTGTAAGATAAGTGATTTCGGTTAGATTCAGTTTAAAGCCATTGCGACAGTACCACTTGCAATAAGCCGATCAGAAAACCGAGTATACCTCCAATGATATCGACAAATACAAATTCTTTNTTCATAATGGCGTTCAGGATAGACTCCAGTTTGTCTGAACTGAAGTCTTTCACTTTNTCTGTCACCAATTTCTGAATATCCAATTCACTGCGCAGATGCCCGGTCATTTGACTAATCAGGGATGGGAAAATGACCTCCACTTCGTGAACGATTCCCTTCTTAATACTTTGCATCGTTTCAGAGCTGATGAACATCGACAATAAGGGAATCTCTTCTTTTAATTTGTTTTGAATAAAATGTTCTACATGCTGATCGATGAGCGGAAGGGCTTTTTGAATGGTTTCCGGCGAGGTGATNTTACGTTCAATTTCATCAAAATGAATCAGTTCATTGGCGACTAGTGTTCCGAGTTTCTCGGCAAATTGTGCCTGGCGTTTTGGGAAAATTCCTTGTAGGGTTAAACCTAAAAAACGAATGGGGTTTCGTGGATGAAACAACATCTTGATCGCGATCAGATTCGTGATCCACCCGATGAAGGCTGAAATGAGCGGTATAAGGATGAACATCATAGCTGATTATTCCACATCCGTTTTTCGTATTCAAATTCCGGACTTTCCACATACCGCCTTTCCTGCAACACGTATTTATTGCCTTTCGCCAAAAANTGCACCCTTAGGTTCTCTACCGAGATCGGTGAGCCGTCGGCCAGATCNGCAATATTACTGTGCCCGATATTATGACCATCTATAATGATAATCATTCCACTACCGATGGCCTCCATAGTGTTGCCATCGGTAATCATTAACCCGGTATCCTCCCCNAAACCTATTCCAATACAAGATGGGTTTGTGGCAACAGCCTGTGCAAGTCGGCCAAAACGTCCACGTTTATCAAAATGCGAATCAAAGATAACGTCCTGCATAAAGGCCAGTCCGGTGGTCACTTTTACGGCGCCTTTTAAATGGGCATTGGCAGCGTTGCCTTCATAGATCGTTGTATTGCTCATGGCCATCGCGCCGGCACTGGTACCGGCTAAAATGAATCCTTCTTCAAAGCGGTATCGTTCATGCAGGATTTTGTAAATATCGGTGCCTCCAAAAGTTGCAGTTAAGCGCATCTGATTTCCGCCTGAAAACATCACCGCATCTGCTTCACGAATTCGTTGAATGTATTCGGATTCTGGNGTGTCTTCACGGTTTCGAATATGAATCACGCCTACATTGGTGCAAGATAGTTTTGAAAAGGCATCCAGATAGTTAGCGCCTACTTCAAAAGGGATGGTTGAAGCAGTAGTGATTACTTCGATCCGGCTATGATGTTTNCTTTTGGTTTCATGAACGATGCGAACCAGAATACCTTGTTCAAAGAAGTTCAGGTTATTCCTTTTGATAAAACCCTGCTCCAGATCGGTGCCTTTGTCTTCTGCTCCTCCCACTGGAATCAGGATGCCTTTAGGTGCTATCATATATTAAATAAACCGCAAATATAAAGAATCCTCGCAGAATGCCTTTTCTGTGTGTGTTTTCCAAACACTTTGTGTAAAAATCAGTGCTTGCCGTGTATAAAGTGTGCTGCCCCGGGCATTGCGGTTCAATAAGGTGAATGAGACTGAAATTCGCTTATCGGCCTGAAGGCTATAGATTTTTCTCTAACAATGATTCGTAGAGCGATTCATACATAGGAACAATACGGTCGATTCGGAANTTTTGAGCCTGTTCCAGTGCATTTTGTTTAAACGTTTTTAGTTTTTCTTCATCGCTTAATAATTCCAGCGCAAAACGGGCCATCGCTTCGGTGTCGCCCACTTCCGTGAGGTAACCGGTAACCCCATGGATATTGATTTCAGGGATTCCTCCGGCATTGGTTGAAATAACAGGTACCTGGCATCCCATGGCCTCCAAAGCGGCCAGTCCGAAACTTTCGTACGCACTTGGCAAAAGAAACAAATCCGTGATGGAAAGAATCTCTTCCAGTTTNTCCTGTTTGCCGAGAAAACGAATGTCATCACAGGTTCTNAACTCCCGACACAATTGTTCCATGGGCTGACGCTCCGGACCATCTCCAATCATTAATAATTTAGAGGGTAAATGCTGGCGCACTTTGTAAAAGGTATGAATCACATCTTCAACCCGTTTTACTTTACGAAAGTTAGAGACATGGGCCAGAATCTTTTCTCCGTTTGGAGCCAGCATCTTNTTAAAATGTTCTTTATTGCTATGTGAAAATCGTTTGATATCCACAAAGTTTGGAATCACGTGAATGTCCTTCTCAATCTCGAAGGATTCCAGGGTCTCTTGCCGTAGATTTTCTGAAACTGCAGTAATCGCATGGGAAGCATTAATGGAAAAGGTGACGACGGATTCATACATTTTATCTTTTCCTACTAAGGTGATATCGGTTCCATGCAAGGTGGTGATAAATGGGATATCTGCATGTTGTTTCTTGAGAATTTGCATCGCCAGATAGGCCGATGAGGCATGCGGAATAGCATAATGCACATGAAGAATTTCTAATCCCTGATTCAAAATCACATCGACTAAAGTAGATGACAAAGCGGATTCATAGGGTGGAAAATCAAAGAGNGGNTAGGTTGGTACAGTCACTTCATGGTAAAAGATATTCGGATGAAATCCATCTAGCCGAACGGGTTGCTGGTATGTGATAAAGTGAATAACATGACCTTTATCGGCGAGCGCTTTTCGNAGTTCTGTAGCCAAAACCCCGCTACCGCCAAAGGTGGGATAACAAACGATGCCGATTTTCATGGACTGATTGATTTGAAATGTGTCGCAAATGTAGCAAAGTGTAGAAGAACTGTGCGCTTCCATTTTTTATATCCGATCAATGGTAGGCTGTTACTTCCCTTTGGTGTCCTCACACCTGAGCATACATCTTATTCCGACTGTTCCAGTAAATCATCAATTTTTTTCGCCATAATGCCATTTGAGCAAGATCCATTCCTCATTGGTCTCAGCCTGATACGTTTTACGAACTTCGGCGTATTCGTTAAATACGGTATTGTAAATGGTATGATCTGGGATTTGTATTCACCCAAACTATAATTTGCTGATTTGAAAGCCTTAGCCAATTTGTTGCCGTAAGCAGTACATAAATCGTAAATGCCTTGTTGATAGGGAAGTTGAAGCCCCCAATCAGCAGTGGACTTAAACCAACTTCTGCTCTTGTGGAAAAAAGCTTTAGGGTATATTTTTAAATTCAGTTCTTTACTACTCTCCGTGGCTGAAAGTTGATAGGTTAAGGTCATTTTAGTGAAAACAGTTTTTGTACTTGTGTCTTTATCATTGGATTGATAATCGTTGGCTTTCAAAAGAAATCCTTTTTGCAGCCAATTGAGTCAGCAGATTTCATGGGGTTCAAGGTCACACTCACCTTGACAGGTTTTTGTTCTTCCAGCCCGCTACTGACCCATTCCGGATGTTGCGATAAACTGATCCCGAATTTATCAATAGCCGACAAAATGGCCCGTGAATAATAATTGTTTACCACATCACCGGCTTTGTCAAACGAGCCCATGGGGTTGCGTGCCTTGAAGGTGTACAGGTAATTTTCGGGATTCACCGGTGCTTTGTAAAATTCGCATCGAAATAAAAAAGTATCACTCACACTTGATTTTCCCGCTTCAGTAGCTGCGATTCGGCACTCTGTCAATACCAGAATAATTTCAGGTTGATTGGAATAACTCAGTTGTTTTGAAAGAAATTCGATGATGTTTTTCCGGGGATTTGCCAAGAACTACTTCCTGAGTTTTGAGGAAGATCTGATTGAATCAATCCTATAACGGGTTGTACCGATTCGGAAATCTGCACCGCATCAATTCGAAAGGATATCTTTCGGTGGAATTCCAATATCCTGGCAGGTTAAAGTATGTGTTTGGGCATGCAGCATTTTCCCAGCAACACTATCGTGCAGAACGTGAACCATTTCATGGGATAAAGATACCGCTTTCATTCAAGAATTATAAAATAGCCGATTTCATGATATGTGTATTTGTCGTGTTTCTGAAAAAGTTTACCTTAGAGTAAAATCACCTCGTTATGCGGCAAGTGCTTATGCTTTTATTTTGTTTTGTTACTTCGAATTTGCAGGCTCAAGGTACGTATCGATCGGTGGTCGGGCATCGTTGGAAGTAGCTATACAGCGGGTGGTGCGGTTGGTTATGGGAGAGAATTTATTCATAAACTGGCTTCGGACGTCGAGAATAATGTTTATTTTATTGGTACTTATCAGGATGCGTTTCCTTTAACGTTGGGTGCGGGTTCGTTTAGCATGAATTATCCCAATGCCATACAAACTCCAAGTTTTGAAAAATTATACTATCTCGGCAAATGCAACTCAAACGGTAATTTACTTTGGGTAAACGCTTAAGTCCGGATTTTCTGTATCCGAACAACGAAATCTATACTAAATTAAACGCACTCACCTTACACCCTGATGGGCACATTATTGTCGGCGGAAGTTCGCATGAATACGTTCCTTATCCTTTCACTAACTACAATTTGGTTGAAGCGAAAGTATGGAAACTGGATACCAGCGGAAATGTAGTTTGGAGTAAGGTTTTTCCAACAGTCAACAAATCGTTCTCAGGAACAAGTGAAATTGCCCATGTACAATGTGATACGGCTGGTAATGTGGTTTGTTTGGTCAGTATACTGATTCGCTGGATTGTGATCCTTCTTCCGGAGTTCACTGGCTGCATTCCGGGAATACAGTGAACAACGACTTGTTCATGATTAAGTTAGATGCACTTGGTAACCTGTTGTGGGGTAATTCGATTTCGGGCACCTACCAGGAAGAACTCTACGATGCCAGCATCAACCAAAACAACCAAATTTATATTAGCGGGCGTTGCGGATCATTTACTGATTTCGATCCGGATACAACCACACACTATCTGGATACGTCAATCAACAATGTACCCTTTGTGGCGAGTTACTCACCCGATGGGGCCTTCCGATGGGTTGCTAATTTGCATGCCCCTTTATTACATGTCTCATCAACCAATCAACTTTTGTTGGCCGGAAATTTAGCCCAATCACAAAATTTAAACCCATTAGGAAATCCTATCTTGCCTCCACTTCAAACAGGTACTGCAGCGCATTTGGCTGCATATGACACCTCCGGTCAGAACCTATGGTATCGAATTTTTTACGCAAATTCCAATACTGCTGATCTTGATTTCAGGACCTTAACTTCTGGTCCCGATCAACGAATTCACTTAGCGGGTGATTACTTCGGTAAAATTGATTTTGATCCCGAAAGCTCCGTGATGTATACCGATACAGTGAATTCAAAATCCTTTATTTTGCAATTAGATGATGCCGGGCGATTCATGTCAGCGAAAGGGTTTAATCAATCTTCAACTACAACTCCCCGAATAGAAATTTACGATCAGTCGATCAACACATCCAATGAAATTATTCTGAGTGGCAGGCTGTATAACTCAGTAACATCTAATTCAGATTCCAGCGATCTCAATCCGGATGCCAATCAAATGAACATGGTGTTCCCGCAGGTACGGCCGATGGTTTTTGGTCAACCTCACAAATTGTACCTTGCAACGCTATGATACTTTGATGGCCTGTGATTCCATCGAAATCGGGGGTATTACGTTTCATTCTTCCTTCTCATACAATTATACTTTTTCCTCGAATACCTCTTGCGACACAGTTTTACACACGTATTATCATCTTATCCAAATAGACACTACAATTGTTCAGAATGGGTTCACCTTGACTGCTCATGACACAAGTTGCAGCTATCAATGGATTCGCTGCAATCCACTGGTTGTTTTACCCAATGATACACTCAATCGTACACGCCATCTGTGAGCGGTCAGTATGCCGTGATACTTTCCAATGGGGGCTGCCAGGATACTTCGTCTTGTATCTCGGTACAGGCAACCTCAATAGGTGCATCGACTGAAGAAGCAGCATGGTCGGTATTTCCTAATCCTTCTGATGGAGTTATTCGAATTGCAATACCTGCTGCGAAAAGACTTAAGGGAAAAAGAATCTGGAATTTACAAGGGCAAATGATGCAATCAGATGATACACCAACGGCAACGCTATATTTGAATCCCCTTGCCAATGGTCTTTACCTGATCGAAATCCAAACCGATACCGGAAGCATCTGGAAACAGCTGCGCATCCAGCATTCCCGTTAACCGGATGGAGAACAAAGATGACGGGTGGTTTTGTACGGGTTGCTTCATGTGGAGTTGGACTGTTTCAATTTCCCCTACGCAAAATCGCCTGTATACTGGCCTTAAAGGAATTCAACAAGGCACAGGATAAGCCGTAAGTTGTGAACTTTGAGAGATCGTAATTTGAAGAATTTTAGACTGCATTGAGAAAGATGCCAGCAGGATTGATTGGACAGAATAGAAAAGAACCTAATTTTGTCCAAACAAATGATATCTGATGCGCAAAGTGATTTTTCTGACAATCCTGTTTCTACTCTTGTTTGGTACGGGGTATGTTTATTGGTTCTATTATAATTCCCACAGTGATGGAACCCGGNATGGAATCTTATATAAATTTTCGCGCAAAGGAAATATTTTTAAAACCTATGAAGGTGAAATGGTTCAACCGGGCCTGCGTTCGGTGCAAGGAGGAGTTATCAATACCAATAATTTTTATTTCTCGGTGAGTGATGCCAAACTCGCCGATTCATTGGATAAATGCATTGGGAAAAATGTGAAAGTACATTACGTGCAGTACCGTAAGTGTTTGCCCTGGAGAGGTGAAAATTATAATGGTAAAAATCAGGAAAACGGTCAGTATATGATCGACCGGATTGAAATGGTCAGTGAGGCGCGAATGAACTCGGGTTTTTAAAAGAAGTGGGGCGTATTACACCTCAACCTGACCGGCAAAGAGGATAAAGACTGCCGGAATTTTATGTAAACTATAGTTTTTATTCGCCCAGGCTCGCAATTCTTTTGTTTCGATGCGTTGATCTGGCCCNGTTAATCCAATGGCAATACACAAACGGGTTTCCGGCCTTGCAGTCCGAATCAGTTCCGTCAGCAGTTGCTCATTTCGATAGGGAGTTTCAATAAAAAGTTGAGAAGCATTTCGTCGCTGGCTTTCCAATTCAAGTTCCTTTATTTTTTGGCTCAGCTGAGGTTGCTTGTTCGGCAAATAACCATGAAATGAGAAATGCTGACCACTAAATCCTGAAGCCATTAAGGCCAGCAGCAAGGAATTCGGACCGGTATGTGGACAAACTTCGATATTCAGCCGATGGGCTTCGGCAACGAAGGGTTGCCCCGGATCAGCAATACCGGGACAGCCCGCCTCGCTGATAAATCCTACATCTCCAGAATGGAGTAAGTAATCTATCGCATCGCCCGGAATTTGTTTTTCGTGCTCATTCATCATCCTGAATTCCAGCGCATCAATTTGAATGGATGGGNNTTCAGTTTTTAATAGCCTCCGTGCACTTTTAATTTCTTCCACTACAAAAAACGAGATCGAACCTACTAATTCGTTGAGGTAAGCCGGCAATGCACGATGTCCGTTTTCGGCCAGAATATTCGGAATCAGATGTAGTTTACCTTTTACCATGCGATGCTTTAAGTTGTTCATAAGAAAGTGTGGCGGCGATACAGGACAGTGGAGCCATAATACATACACCAAGCACAGGTATCATAATTGAAAAATAAAAGGGTAATCCGTTGCCGATGGCCAGCCCACGATGTTGACGAATAAATGTTCGCGCCGTTGAAACTGAAAAGCGGTCACGTTCGCAATTGTAGTCCAGCATCGAAAAGCCATAGTAATAGGAATCCAACAGAATAAGTATTAAACTAAAAAGACCCCCACATAGGATCAACGAGAAAAAGAACAGCACACTAAAAGTCTGCCGGAATAAATTAATCAAACTCAGTCGCATACCCCGCAAGATGTCGGATAAAAATTGCGCCAGCGAAAACGCAAAGGTTTGTCCTGAATAACTGGATGCAGTACGTTCAGAAATATAGGCATACAAGGGAGATGCCAGGGTGAGATAGATGTATTTAAAAATGGACAGGAAAAGAATTCCGGTGGAGAGAAAAATAGAAAGCGCAGAATCTGACTCAGCCAGGGCCATTTCGAAGCCCATGAAAAAGTAGACTGAACCCAGGACAAGGATGCTACCCATTCAATGGCCTGTTGGTTTATTTGCCATACTCCCCATAATGAGAACAACAGTATAATCAGATATCCGGCCGCAGACCACCAGAATACCGACCTCAGCTGATGCGCTTTTACGAATGTCCAGGCCTTGTAATAGGATTGCAGACCCAGCCTAATTCCTTCATAAATTCCACCAATCAAAAGTAGTTGATCCGCGGTTTACCCCATTTTTCCCGGAACATATTTAATAAAATTTATGATATCCCTAAAGAATAAACTGTACTTTTGAGACCAAAATGACCACATGGACATAAAGGCCGGCNCCCTTTTAAGTCAGATTGAATACCCCTCTGATCTTCGGAGGCTTGGCAAGGAAGACCTTCAGCAGGTTTGCCATGAATTAAGGCAGTTTATTATTGATACGGTTAGCGTTCACGGAGGACATTTCGGGGCCAGTTTAGGTGTGGTTGAATTAACGGTAGCGCTACATTACGTTTTTAATACCCCGATGNATCAGTTAATCTGGGATGTTGGGCATCAGGCCTACGGACATAAAATTTTAACTGGCCGACGAAAGCAATTTCATACCAACAGAAAGTATCAGGGACTGAGTGGGTTTCCAAAACGCAGTGAAAGTGAATATGATGCGTTTGGGGTAGGACATTCCTCTACGTCCATTTCAGCAGCTCTGGGAATGTCTATTGCCAGTTTACTGAATGGGCATCCTGAACGCCAGCATATTGCGGTTATCGGCGATGGTGCCATGACAGCCGGTTTGCCATTTGAAGCCTTGCAGCATGCCGGTTCTACCCATGCCAATGTGCTCATTATACTGAACGATAATAACATGAGTATCGATCCGAATGTAGGATCGCTCAAAGAATATCTGACGGATATTACCACATCCAAAACCTATAATAAGGTTCGGGATGATATCTGGCACATGATTGGTCGATTGCCTGGAGGGAAATTTCATCAAAAAATGGCCTCCAAAGTTGAAGCCGGCATTAAGNGAGTGGTATCCAAAACCAGTAATTTATTTGAAGCACTTGGGATACGGTATTTTGGTCAGGTAGATGGACACAATATCCTTAAGTTGGTGGAAACCCTGCGCGATCTGAAACAAATTAAAGGGCCTAAATTGCTGCATATCTCAACGGTGAAAGGCAAAGGATATGAATTGGCCGAAAAGGATCAAACGTTGTGGCATGCCNCCGGTACCTTCGATAAAGTAACAGGANAAATAAATAAAGTAGTTTTTGATAGCCCGCAAGCTCCAAAGTATCAGGATGTGTTCGGGTATACGATGATTGAATTGGCGANNAAAAATCCCAAAGTAATGGGCATTACTCCGGCTATGCCATCGGGGTGTTCATTAAAATATATGATGGCAGAAATGCCTGATCGTGCTTTTGATGTGGGTATTNGTGAACAGCATGCGGTTACCTTAAGTGCCGGTCTGGCTACGCAGGGCATGAAAGTGTTTTGCAATATCTATTCTTCGTTTATGCAGCGGGCATACGATATGGTGATTCATGATGTAGCGATACAAAAATTGCCGGTTATATTTTGTTTGGATCGTGCCGGCTTGGTGGGCGATGATGGCCCTACCCATCATGGAGCGTATGATATTGCCTATATGCGATGTATTCCCAATATGATAGTAGCTGCTCCAATGAATGAGAAGGAGTTACGTGATATGATGTATACTGCGCAGTCAGAGAACAACACGATGCCCTATGTCATTCGTTATCCAAGGNGTGAAGGGGTTATGCCACAATGGCAAACTCCGTTTGAAGAACTTAAAACCGGTAAGGGACAGTTGGTTCAGCAAGGAACAGAAATTGCAATTCTTTCGTTCGGGCATCCGGGCAACTTTGTGATGCAGGCCTGTCAGCATTTACAAGATGAAGGGTTCCTGCCAACGCATTACAACATGCGATTTGTGAAACCAATCGACGAAAATATTNTACATGAGGTAGGCAGGAATTACACCAAAGTCATTACCATTGAAGATGGAACCGTGGTCGGAGGATTTGGTTCGGCGGTTTTGGAATTTNTTGCACAGCATAATTATAAACCAACTATAGAAATTTTGGGGATTNCGGACCGCATCGTTGAACATGGTAAACCTGCCGAATTGCATCGGGAATGCGGATACGATACCCAGGCAGTGTTAGAAAGTGTTGCCCGGATGCGGCCCTGAATTCGGTAGAAATACATTGATCGGAGAGGCTGAATTTGGTAATTCTTCGGTTTTGAAGTAAGTTTAGCCTAACGACAGGACACACCTGCTCGTCTTACCTGAAAATAATATTCCATGAAACGGTTTAGCCTAGTTGTCCTCCTTTCCGTTATTGCACTTTCATCATTCGCCGGTCCCGAATTTATCGAAAATAAANGGCAGTGGGATTCGNAAATCCTGTTCAAATCGCATTTGCCATCCGGAGCTTTATTCCTGACCCGCACTGCATTGGTGTATGCATTTTATAGTGCGGAGGACATGGACGCTTTGCATGAACTGGCACACGATGGTCAAAATGTGGATGACAAACCGGTTCGTCACCATGCTTACAAAGTTCATTTTGCAGGAGCTAATCCCAATCCGGTTCTTCTCGCTGAANAAACAAGCCCCTATTATCATAACTATNTTTTGGGCAAGGATGCATCGCGATGGTCAACCCATGTAAACATTTTCGGACAAACGATGTACCAGGATGCATATCCTGGAATCGACCTGAAAATTTATGGTCAGGATGCGCACATGAAATTTGATTTTATCGTGGAGGCTGGAGCGAATCCGGGGTTAATTCAATTGAATTATGAAGGGGTGCATCCAAAATTAACCCCCGACGGGAAATTATTAATTATGACATCGGTGAACAGTCTTACGGAATCTAAACCCTATGTCTACCAACTCATTCGCGGAGTTAAAAGAAGTCNNCCATCCAGATACACCTTGAAAGGAAATGTATTAGGCTATGAATTTCCTGAGGGTTATGATGCCCGTTACGACCTGATCATAGATCCTGTGCTGGTGTTCGCCACGTACAGCGGAACCAGTGGAACTACTTACGGATTTAGTGCAACATATGATGTGAGCGGAAGTCTTTATGCCGGTGGTCAGGCGTTTGCAGCCGGTTGGCCTTCAACAGCTGGTGCTTATCAATCAACCNTTGGGGGTATGCAGGATGCCGGCATTAACAAGTATACACCAACAGGTAACGCCTTAATTTATGGAACCTATTATGGCGGGTCAGGCGCCGACCTTCCCAACAATATGGTGGTGAATGCGAATAACGAATTGGTGGTTTTTGGCTCAACAACCTCATCGAATCTTCCTGTTACTGCCGGTTGTTTTGATAATTCATTAGGTGGTAGTGCCGACCTCTATGTCGCTCATTTTAATGCCACGGGAACCGGATTAATTGGAGCGACTTACGTAGGAGGTTCAGGTACCGACGGACAAAATTCTTTCACGCTTAGTNCAAATTATGGCGATCGGAATCGGGGCGAAGTATATGTTGATCGGGAANATAATATTGTTTGTGCATCCAGTACTGAATCGAATAATTTTCCGGTGACCGCCGGTTGTTATCAAAGCACGTTCGGCGGTATGCAAGATGGTTGTATTTTTAAGTTGGACCAAACTTGCTCAAATTTATTATACAGTACCTATGTTGGTGGAAGTAATGAAGATGCCTGTTTTGCCATTGTTCAGAACTCCAAGAAACATTTTATTGCTGTTGGAGGCACCATGAGTACGAATTTTCCGGTTACAGCCAATGTGATTCAAAATACGTTTGGCGGTATGCGTGACGGTTTTGCCTTATCGATGGATTCAACACTGGGAACGTTGATGCATTCAACGTATTTAGGCACCGCAGATGAAGATTATGCTTTTAAAGTACAGTTAGATGAAAATGAACATGTTTATGTTTGCGGACAAAGCGACGGCGGTAATTACCCGGTTACAGCCGGCCTTTACAACAACGCAACTGGCGGTATATTTATTCATCAGATTGATTCCAGCTTTGCTTCTTCCATTAAATCCACGGTCATTGGGCAGCCGATGTCTTCTGGCGGATTTTCGCAAAATCTGGTACCAACTGCGTTCCTGTATGATCGTTGTGGANATGTGTATTTCTCCGGTNTTCAGGCTTCAGGAACATTGCCTTTGTCTGCCAATGCGCATCAGACTACACAAGGTGGATTCTGGTTATGTGTGCTGAGTAATGGAATGCAAAGTTTATTGTATGCCACATATATGGGTGCTGCCGGCGATCGTGTAGACGGTGGAACGAGTCGGTTTGATGNNGAAGGAATCATCTATCAAAGTGTATGCACAGCAAGTTCTAATCAATACCAAAGCCCCGGCTCCTGGAGTCCGAGTAATCAGGCCAGTTCCTGGGATGTGGCGAGTTTTAAATTCGATTTTGAAGCAGCCGGCGTGAATGCCGATGTCAGTTTAGGCATCGGTAACAACGACTCCTTGTGTACACCGGCAGTTGTGAATTTTGTGAATAATACCGTCAATGCGGTTTCGTACCTCTGGGATTTTGGCGATGGTACCACGAGTACATTGCAGAATCCTCCGGCACATACTTACACTACACCAGGAATTTATACCATCAAATTAAATGCCTACAACCCAACCAGTTGTGTCACAGAAGATTCAGCTGAAGTGACCATTTATATTTTTCAGGTTGAAAAGCCGGATCTGGTGGTGAAGGATACGGTGATTTGTGATCCGAGTGTTCAGTTAAACCTAACGGCAAAAGTGAACAATATAAAACCCAATATGCAGTTCCGTTGGGATCCATGCGGCGNNGCGGTGATCGGGCCCAATAATACACAAACTATTCAGGCCGATGCATCCATTGCCACAACATTCACGGTGACCGTCATCGATTCTATTCCTAATGTTTGTTCCGAATTCAGTTCAGGCGAAATTCATGTGACTATGGGCGATACAACCCAAATGGACGTTNTTCCTAAGGATACCACGGTTTGTTTTGGAGGTACGGTGGCAGCAACAGCAGTGGGCGGTGTTCAATATGCCTGGACCCCGGATTATCAGATTAGTTCAACCAATGCTCCGAATGTATTAATTACAGCATTTTCTGAAGTGTATTACCATGTTCAAATAACGGATGCCAATGGATGCAGTGCAACCAAACATCTAAGGGTGAATGCCTATCCCCTGGTAAAAGCGGATGCCGGGCCCGATGAAATTATACGTTTCGGTGAGTCAATTACCTTGCAGNGCCAGTGGAGGAAAAATTATCAATGGTTTGCAGATCCAACGTTGAACAATCTGAACATACCTAATCCGGTGGCAACACCCGTAAATGAAAAGACAACGTATTTTGTTCAGGTGAGCACTGAACAGGGATGCTCCGCGATTGATTCAGTACATATCTTCCTGACCAATGGTATAGTACCCAATGCCTTCTCCCCGAACGGTGATGGCAAAAACGATAAGTTCCGCTTTTATCCTTCCAATGAACTCATCAATTTAAACGCGATGCGTGTGTTTGATCGTTGGGGGAAAGAGTTGTTTTATACACAAGACATCGAGGATTCCTGGGATGGAAATTACAAAGGCACACCGTGTGAGAATGGCGTGTATTTCTACCTGGTTGAATATTCTATTGGAGGTAAATCATATACTTACAAAGGAGATCGACCTTGTTGCGTTAATCAGGAATTTATTTTACGGAGTAATACCTTTTGTAAACAACGGTAAATAACTAATTGGGCAATTTGAGCGGCTATCGCATCCATGCTTCCTTTTACCTGAGCCAGAAGATATTCCGGAATGTCGACACGATAAAGAATTTGCATGGACTTTCTGTCCGTTTCAAGCATTGGGGTGAGGTAAGCAATAAGTTCATTTTGCAACATGCTATAAATCAATTTGGCTTCTCCGCTTACATCTACCTGGGAGCTAAAGGGGTATAAATCCTTTTCAATCTGGGCAATGGTTTCTTTTCGGATTGCTTCGTGCTCAAGAAACGGGTGTAGGTTCTTTTCTTGATTCCATTTTTGTAAGTCTGTTTGGTGATTCATTATCCGTTATCTTCTCCTCATTTGATAGTTCGGTTTCGGGCGCTCAAGGTGCCCGCGTTGTCGTGCGATTCATTTTCAAAACAATCTGAAATATTTCCGGATATTTCAGAATTCTCTTTGTAAAGTTATATTTGTTTCACGATGCTTCAATTTTTAAGATGGATTACAGACTATTTTTGCTCGGTTGGATACTCCTTACCTCACATTCTTTTTTGCTCAGCGTCCCTTGTCGGAGGAGGACCTGAAAACAATTCAAGTTCAGGTCAATAAACAAGCTTCTGATTTGTGGGATACACTCACCCGTTCAGGAAGTTATTCGCCCCTGATGACCGAATTTATGGTAGATACCTTTCGCATTGAGTCGATCGGCCGGGCAAAAATGGAAGTTGATTATTCCACTCAGGGTATGAATCGGACCATCTATGAATCAGCAGCCGAATACGACAAATTAATGAATAAATTTTACGGCCGCCTGATTCAAAAGCTTTCAGCCGAAGATAAAAACGCTGCAGAGCAGTCAGCGGAACTGGTTGAGCTTTCGGGATAAGGAAAGGAAGTCATTGAGTTAATGGGAAAAGAGGACTATACCGGAGGGAACCATCCAGTCGAATTTTACGGCGGCATTTTATCTTGAATTGATTCAGCATCGAGCCATCGAAATCTGGAACCATCTGATGCGTATCAGCGAAAGGAATTAGCAGATTCATCTCTTTTTGTAGCCCTTGGCCGATTGTGAGTTTAAGCCTTGCAGGCCCATCCAATGGCCACTATCTTCGCAATCTTAAGTTAAATCTAATGAGAATAAATCGACTTTTTTCAACTGCATTAGCAGTTTGTTTATCTGTGTTTGCTCAGGCTCAGGTAGTGTCCGTATCGGAAAGTTTTGATGCCACGGCCTTTGCACCAGCCGGTTGGGCCATTAAAGCGAATTTGGGTAATCAGAATATCTGGGTCCGACGCACCAATGGAACCAATGGAACGCAGGTGGTTTGCAATACGCATAGCGGCGCCGGATTAGCGCGATTCACCAGTCGAACGGTGGCTGCCGGAACCACGCAATTATTAATTACCCCAGTGGTAGATTACTCCAACCGGGAAGCAATGCCGCTAATTTTAGTCTGTGGATGTTTCGCGATAGTTTACTTGCCACGAATCCGGATTCTTTGTGCATCTATGTGAATACCACCGACACAATTTCAGCCAGCGCAGTGAAATTGGGAACCATCGCCGGAATCGTTCGGTCTCCTTGCCCGATACACAAAGCGTGAACGGATGGTATCAATACACATTCGCCGTGCCGGCATCCTTCAATACCGGAGTTAATTATTTTATTCTCGAGGGCATGCTGAAACCCAAACCGCGGGTTCGGGAGCCAATATTTTTGTCGACGATATTAACTATGATACGTATCCGGTTGTTTGTTCAGGTACTCCTAACGCAGGAAGCATCTCATCAATGCCAGTATCCTTTGCGGTGGCAGCGGAAGTGCTGCACTTTCGCTCAGCAATACATTAACTGGATTAGGAATTACCTACGATTGGCAAAGTGCCGCCAGCGCCTCCGGTCCATGGACGAGTCTGGGGCAAACCAGCGCTACTGCATCTACAAGGAACCATTACCTCTACCACGTACTACCAGTGTATTGTGAATTGTGCCCAGTCTGGTTTAAGTGATACAACGCCGGTATTTACCTTGACCGTGTCAACCAACCCTGTACCCACAATTTCTGTTTCGGCTTCTTCTAATGTCGTTTGCAACGGAGATACTGCTCAGTTGATTGCCAGCGGAGCGACTACCTTTACCTGGCTTCCTGCAACAAGTTCAACAAACGTAAACGGGGATACAGCCTGGGCAGCACCAACAGCTGCTACACAATACACGGTAACAGGAACAGATGGCTCAGGTTGTACAGCTACTTCCACCCTGAATCTGAATGTAAGCAACGGACCCAATGTTTCCATTTCGGCAAATCCCTCGGATACGGTTTGTGCAGGCCAGCAAGTTATTTTAAATTCAATTCAGGTGGAAATACCAATGGGTTTACCTATTTATGGAGTGATGGAATTACAACCCGTCGGGATACCATTCTGGCATCCGCCACCGCAGTATATTCTGTTCTTGTAACCAATGCCTCCGGATGCAGTAATTCCGATACCCTCACATTGGTTGTAAACCCTGCCACTGTTGGGAATTTTGGCTATGTTCAAAACGGGAACACCATTACCCTGACTGATTCTACGCAAAATTCTACGGCCTGGTCCTGGGATTTTGGAGATGGCAATCAGAGTACCAATCAGAACCCGGTTTACACCTATTCCACTTCCGGGAATTTTACTATAACCCTTATTGTTACAGGGCCTTGCGGGAATGATACCATTACCAAAGCCATCGGAATCTGGCCTGAATCAGTTCAGTCGGTACACCTTTCCGCAATTCAGTTGTATCCGAATCCTGCAACTTCAGAAGTGGTGATTTCTGCGCTGCAATCGGGTGATCTTTTGCAGGAAGTCCAACTTTCGATATGCAAGGTCGGTCCCTGTGGTCGAAGAAGGCCCTCAATTGCACACAGTTCAGCATCCAAACAGGACACCTGCCAAAGGCCAGTATTTGATAAAAACGAATCTGGAAACAGATTCTTACGATACAATAAAAGCCATGCGGACGTCAAGTCCGCATTTTTTAAAGGCAGGACCAAATACTTCACAACTTCAGTTAAATTTGCTCCCCTATGATTAAAGTGACTCTTCCTGATGGTAATATCAGGGAATACGAAGATGGAGTCAGTTCCATGGATGTGGCGAAATCCATTTCTGAAGGACTGGCAAAAAAGGTGTTGGCTGCTGAAATAAACGGTGAAGTCTGGGATTTGACCCGCCCTTTAAAGCAGGATGTACAACTCAGGTTATTGACCTGGGAAGATGCAACAGGAAAAAGTACCTTTTGGCATAGTTCAGCACATTTAATGGCTGAAGCTGTGGAAGCACTTTATCCGNGGNTGAAATTCTGGGTGGGCCCTCCGGTTGAAAATGGTTTCTACTATGATATGGATATGGGCGGGCAGCAGTTGGGTGAAGACGATNCGGCTGCCATTGAGGCAAAAATGACTGAACTCGCCAAACAGAATAACGAATTTAAACGGACCGAAATTTCCAAGAAAGATGCTGTGGCTTATTTCTTTGAANAAAATGATGAATATAAATTGGATTTGTTACATAATCTGGAAGATGGTCAGATTACGTTCTACCAACAAGGCCAGTTCACCGATTTGTGTCGTGGCCCTCACATTCCGCATACCGGTCATATCAAAGCCATCAAATTGACCAATGTAGCCGGGGCCTACTGGAAGGGTGATGAAAAGAATAAACAACTTACCCGTTTATATGGGGTGACTTTCCCGAACACAAAATTGTTGGAAGAGTATTTGGCCATGATTGAAGAGGCCAAAAAACGCGACCATCGTAAATTGGGGAAAGAATTAAGCATCTTCTGTTTCGATGATGATGTGGGTCAGGGATTGCCTCTGTGGCTGCCTAATGGTGCCATCGTAATTGAAGAATTGGAAAAACTGGCCAAGGAAACTGAAGATGCTGCCGGATATAAACGGGTGGTAACACCGCACATCGCCAAAGAAAGCATGTATCTCACCAGCGGGCATCTCCCTTATTATCAGGATAGTATGTACCCACCTATGGAATTGGATGGTACCAAGTATTATCTGAAAGCCATGAACTGTCCGCATCATCATAAAATTNTTGATGCAGAACCAAGAAGTTACAAGGATACGCCATTACGTTTGGCCGAATATGGTACTTGCTACAGGTACGAACAAAGTGGAGAATTGTTTGGTTTGATGCGGGTGCGTTGTTTGCACATGAATGATGCACATATCTATTGCACCCGGGAACAATTTGGCGATGAATTCCGGGCCGTAAACGATATGTATCTCAAGTACTTTAAAATATTTGGGATCGATAAATATGTGATGCGCCTCTCTTTACACGATCCTGCAAAGCTTGGCCAAAAATATATTGATGAACCTGAACTGTGGAAGGAAACGGAAGAAATGGTTCGTAACGTGCTGATCGAATCAAATATTCCGTTTGTGGAAGTACAAGATGAGNGCAGCTTTTATGGCCCGAAAATTGACGTGCAAATTTGGAGTGCCATCGGACGGGAGTTTACATTGGCTACCAATCAGGTGGATTTCGCACAAGGAAAACGGTTTAAGTTGAGTTTCAATAGCACCGAAAATAAACCTGAAATTCCGCTGATTATTCACCGGGCTCCATTAGGTACACATGAACGGTTTATTGGATTTTTACTCGAACATTATGCGGGTAAATTCCCTTTGTGGTTAGCGCCCGTTCAGGCCAAGGTGCTTCCAATCAGTGATAAATTTATGGATTATGCCGTTCAGGTTCAGAAACAATTGCGTCAGGCCGGCATTCGTGTGGAAGTGGATGACCGCAACGAANAAATCGGTAAANAAATCCGAGATACCGAATTAATGAAAGTGCCTTATATGCTGGTGCTGGGTGAAAAAGAAATGCAGGAACAAGCTATTTCACTTCGGATTCAGGGACAAGGGGATCGGGGTATGCTTCCGGTGTCTGAATTAGTAGAGCGCATGAAACATCAAATAACAGAACGTCTTTAACAGTAAAGCCTCCGGTCAGGAGGCTTTTTTTAATTTTATTTCAACCTAAAAATGAGATGGCTTTTTCTACCATGTTCTTAGACCCGATAAAAATGGGTAGTCGTTGATGCAATTCAGTGGGTTGAACATCCAGGATGCTTTCNTGACCAGTGGAGGCGCTTCCACCCGCCATTTCCATCAGGTAGCTCATGGGGTTGCATTCGTATAATAACCGTAATTTACCATTCGGATTGCTTTGATCGACCGGGTACATAAATATCCCTCCTTTGATCGGGGTGCGATGCATATCAGCTACCATAGANTCGATATACCGCAAGGAGTAGGGGCGTTTTGTTTCTTTATCCTGCTCCAAACAATAGTTAAGGTAATTCTTTAATGCTTCAGAATACTTTGACCAATTTCCCTGATTCACAGAATATATTTTNCCATCCACAGGGCATTTCATGTCCTTGTGGGATAAACAAAATTCCCCNACACTGGGTTCAAGAGTGAATCCGTTCACACCCAAACGTGTTGCATAAACTAACATGGTACTGGAACCATAAATTACATATCCGGCTGCCATAATATTTCGGCCTTTTTGTNNAAAGTCGTCCTGGTTGCAGGGTTGCCCAAGCGGACTGACTCTTTTGTAAATGCAAAAGATCGTACCAATGGAAGCGTTCACATCAATATTCGATGAGCCATCCAAAGGGTCAAACAAAACAACATATTTCGAGTTCATGGAATGTTCATCGGTGAAGGCCNNAAAAGAATCATTTTCTTCAGAGGCAATACCGGCGCAATCGGAACTGTTTTTNAAAACATTAATCAGTACCTGATCGGCAAACACATCCAGTTTCATTTGTTCTTCGCCTTGCACGTTCACGGCACCATGGGCACCGAGAATATCGACTAGTCCGGCTTTATTGACCTGCTTATTGATAAACTTACAGGCCAGGCCAATATCACGTAATAACGTGGAAAGTTCACCCGTGGAGTGTNNGAACTGACGGGTCTGCATAATGGTAAATTCGTCGAGCGTAATTAAATGTCTGTTTGGATTCATACCAAATGGATTGTGGGGTTACAAAATGAATCGTGATTAATCGTCCAGTTTTAATACGGCCAGAAATGCCTCTTGCGGAACTTCTACATTGCCAATTTGCCGCATTCTCTTTTTNCCTTCTTTTTGTTTTTCCAGCAATTTGCGTTTACGGCTAATATCACCACCATAACATTTGGCGGTCACATCTTTACGCATGGCTGATATATTTTCTCTGGCAACTACTTTTGCACCTATCGCGGCTTGTATGGCAATTTGGAATTGCTGACGCGGGAGGAGTTCCTTTAACTTCTCGCATAATTTTCTACCGAAGTCTTGGGCTCGTCCCCGATGAATCAATGCACTCAGGGCATCTACCTTATCACCGTTCAACAGAATATCCATTTTTACAATATCGCTATCGCGCATATCAATCGGGTGATAATCAAAAGAGGCATAACCTCGGGTTTGACTTTTCAGTTTGTCGTAAAAGTCAAAAACGATTTCCGTTAGTGGCATTTCAAGNGTGAGTTCAACCCGGGTAGGGGTTAGGTAGCCTTGGTTGATCAGCATCCCTCGCTTATTGATACATAGGGTCATGATATTTCCGATGTATTCGGGTTTGGTGATGATCTGTGCCCGGATAAAGGGCTCTTCAATGCGTTCCAGTCGACTACTTTCGGGCATTTCNGAAGGATTATTAACAATGACCTTCTCGTTTTTAGTGGTGTATGCGATAAAGCTAACGTTCGGAACGGTGGTGATAACGGTTTGATTAAATTCCCGTTCCAGACGTTCCTGGATAATTTCCATGTGTAGCAATCCCAGGAAACCGCATCGAAATCCGAACCCAAGGGCCTGCGAGGTTTCCAGTTCAAACGTCAGGGAAGCGTCATTGAGCTATAGTTTTTCCATGCATCCCCGTAACTCTTCAAACTGGTCGGTTTCAACCGGATAAATTCCGGCAAACACCATGGGTTTCACATCTTCAAAGCCCTGAATAGACTCCTGGCAAGGATTAACCACTGTGGTAATTGTATCGCCAACTTTCACCTCTTTGGCAACCTTGATACCGGTAATAATATACCCAACATCACCGGCACGCACTTCTTTGCGTTCTTCCATGCCCAATTTCAGAATGCCTACTTCATCTGCTTCATATTCTACACCAGTTGCCGCAAAACGGATTTTATCTCCTTTGCGAAGTACTCCGTTAAAGACGCGGTAATAAACAATAATGCCACGAAAACTGTTAAAAACACTGTCAAAAATCAAAGCTTGCAGCGGGGCTGATTCATCTCCCTTTGGAGCCGGGATGCGTTCCACAATGGCTTTTAAAATTTCTTCAATGCCAATGCCGCTTTTCCCGGAGGCCAGTAAAATATCTTCTTCTTTACAGCCAATTAGTTCAATAATCTGATCTTTAACCTCCGGAATCATAGCGCCTTCCATATCAATTTTGTTGATCGCNGGAATAATTTCGAGGTTATTATCGATAGCCAGATAGAGGTTGGAAATGGTTTGTGCCTGAATGCCTTGTGAGGCATCTACCAAAAGCAATGCCCCTTCGCAGGCGGCCAGAGCCCGACTCACTTCATAGCTGAAATCAACATGCCCGGGTGTGTCAATCAAATTGAACACATAATTGGTTCCCCGGTAAGGATAACTTATCTGAATGGCATGGCTTTTAATTGTGATGCCCTTTTCGCGTTCCAGATCCATGTCATCCAGAACCTGATTCATCATTTGTCGTTCGGAAATCGTTTTGGTATGTTCGAGCAGCCGATCGGCCAGAGTGCTTTTNCCGTGATCGATGTGGGCAATGATGCAAAAGTTGCGGATATTTTTCATGCGAATAAAAAGACCCGGCAATTCAACCGGGCCACAAAGGTAAATTTATAGGATCAGTAAAAAAATTGAGTCTGCGCATCTACCAGTGGTCCACATCTTCACCGGAAACACTTCCTCCCGAGCTTGGGGTGTTCGATTCATGGTTGTCAGCATCATGGTTATTTCCACCCTCCTCTTCGCTGTATTCATGGTTAAACGAATCAAAGTCAAAGTCTGGCATTAATTCTGTTTTACGTAATCAATGGTTTCACCCAGTGCCTTCAGAAACTTATTGAAATCTTCTTTGTACAGAAAAATTTTATGCCGGTCGTAACCGTTGTCATTGAAGCGCTTTTTGCTTTCGGTGAGCGTAATAAAATAATCGCTGCTGCGGGTAGAACGGACATCAAAAGTAGGTTCTTCTTTTGCCGGCTTTCAGGCGTTTGCTAAACAGCGTTTCACTATTTCTTTCCGGGTTGTTTTCGTACGTCACGTGCAATTCAGATTTAAGGGGTGAACAATAACAAACAAATATACTATTTCACCTGATTCGTCAAAATATTCGTCGCAAAATCTATAGATAGGGTTTGTTTATCTCACTTGTTAAAATTTCTAATGAAATAGGAAGTTTTGAATTAATTTAGCCCTCAATTTAACAAAATAGTAAACTAGTATGAAACATCTTGTCTGGCCGTTTCTGGGTACTGTCGTTCTTTCCGCAGCGGCATTGACCGTAACAACCAAGAAGCAAATGAATCCGGATTACATTCATTTTTCTGAAATGAAGAAAGAATCCGGCGCTGAAAAGAAAGAAGAAATCGCTGGAGCAGCGGAATGGTATCGCTTAACACGAGCGAATCAGTTGACCGGTCTGGTGGATCCTGCTGACGTGCTCAAAGCCAGAGAGCAGGCGGACATCCTGCTGAAACAATCTATGGGCAAAAAAACCCGCGCTTTTGATCAGATGAAATGGCAGGAAACGGGGCCTTCCAATATTGGTGGCCGCACAAGAACCATGATTACGGATCGGAACAATAGCAACGTGTTATATATGGGCGGTGTATCCGGTGGTTTGTGGAAATCAGTGGATAACGGGGATAACTGGACCAAAGTGAATGGTTCTGATACAACAACCGCTCTGAGCATTTGCTCCATGTGTATGGCAGCCAATGGAGATATTTATTATGGAACAGGGNAGGGACATTATTTTCCGACCGGATCCAGTGGTGGTGGTCAATTGGGTGAAGGTATCTGGAAATCAACAGATGGAGGAGCAACTTTTACCCAGCTTCTGTCAACAAAACCCACAAATGGAAATGTAATTTCAGATGCCTGGGTTTACGTCGACAAATTAATTGCTCATCCAACTGATGCGAATAAAATATTTGCCGCCACTAACGGAGGATTTAAAATTTCTTCAGATGGTGGAAATACCTGGGTTAAACCGGGAACGCTTTCAATTAATACACAAATTAATGACGCCGAAATTTCAAGTGATGGAAATCGATTAATCGTATCTACTGCTAACGGCGTATTCATCTCGAGTGATGGAGGCCAAACCTTTGGTGCGAATGCAATGGGCGCCAACGGCCTTCCGGCATCCAGCGGAATTACCCGGGTTGAAGTAGCTATTGCACCAAGTAATTCAGACTATTTGTATGTAGTAGCCGCATCAAACGACGGAAAATTAAAAGGTGTTTATAAATCAACCGACGGCGGAAGCAGCTGGACTACGATCGCCATCGGAGGATNNGCAGTGTTTGATCCATTGGGCACACAAGGCGATTACAATATTGCACTGGGTGTACATCCCACAAACCCAGAGATGGTTTTTCTCGGAGGTCAGTTAGACCTTTGGCGCTATACACCCACTAGTTTGTGGCAAGCTATAGCATACTGGCAGGGGAATCCAATTNTTGGGAAAAATGTTCATGCCGATATGCACGGTATCATGTTCAATCCTTCCAATCCCGAAAATATGTATGTGATTTGTGATGGAGGATTTTATCGCACCTTCAACTGTTCGGCTGCCGAGCCTTTCTTCGCCGAAAGAAATAAAGATTATGCCACCGTGCAGTGTTATGGAATTGGAGCGAATCGTTTAGGGCAAGTGGTATTTGGTTCTCAAGATAACGGGTCCGGTTTAATGGGTAAAATAGTCAATGACCCCAAACAGGCTAAAGGTCTCACTGGTGGTGATGGAACGCGTTGTGCATTGAGTGATTTAAATACGAATTATGTATTTACATCCATTGTGAACGGTGAAGTTCGCCGGGCAAATGATGGTGGAAATACGGCCGCTTCTTTCAAAAGTATGTTCGATCGCAATATCGACAATTCCCCTAGTACCTCTCCAGATGGTGCTCCGGATGACAATGCCGGATGGATTGCTCCAATCCATTTTGAAGAAAAGGTAATAAACGGGGAGGAAAAATCAGTGTTTATTTTAGGTACGAATTCGCAACTGTGGATGACTCAGGGTGCCACCGCCAATAAAACAATTTGGTTTAATCTGCGTAAGAATAAAGGCAACAATCAAGTGGTATTCTCCGCATTAACGATGACGAACGATGGAGAGGTCATCTATGCGGGTACACAATCTGGATTAGTTTATCGTGTTGAAGTGCCCAGTTTATGGGACTCAACCTACAAGTATGTTGATACAATCACCAATCTGGATGGTTCTTCCGGGTACCTCTTGAACGCAGATATTACCTGGACACAAATTGCCAGCTATGGACGTTATGTAACGGATTTAGATTGCGATGCAGGTGGCAATAATCTGGTGGTTACCNTTGGGAATTATGGAAACACAAGTTATGTTTTCCGTTCTGCAGATGCCCGTACCGCTGTATCACCAACGTTTACGGACGCTACAGGAAATCTTCCGAAAATGCCGGTGTATTCGGTCGTGATGGTTGGAGGTTCTACTACCAAATATATCATTGGAACGGAACTGGGTATTTTTGGTACCTCTAATTCGGGTTCAACCTGGGATGATTTGAATATTGATTTCGCAAATCCTGCCGATTGGCATCCACGTGTAGCCACTTATGAAGTGATTGAGAAAGGTAGTTATGAAACCTCCAACGGAATGTATAAAGGTTCAATCATTTATACCGGAACCCATGGTCGTGGTACTTTCCGCTCAGTATCTCTGGCACCTACATTATGGCCATTGAGCACAGGAACGATCCCTGATGATGTGAATATGGTTCAGGTTTATCCTAATCCTGCTTCAGATCAAATAAATCTTGATTTCGGGCGTAGCTTCGAAGGTCTCACCCAAGTACGGATTTATTCGTTAACCGGAAGCTTGGTTAAATCTTTAGACTTAACTGGTTCATTCAACAAAACAAAATTGAATGTTTCCGATTTGAGTCGGGGTGGATATATCGTTTCCGTGGTGAACGGAAATCAAAATTTGCGAATCGTTTCATCAAACAATAGAACGGACAACAAATTCTTTAAAAGGGACTTTCCTAAGGAGGGTCCCTTTTTAATTCGGATTAACCGACACCATTGAATTCTTTACCGCAAAAATATTCAAGGATTCTGTTTTAAACTTTATGTTATTTAATAAACTTATTGTAATATTACGCATATTTAAGCAGGATGAACTTATGTTGAAACGAATTGTATTCTTATTACTTCTTCCAATAGTTGGGTTTGCTCAAAAACATCATGAAGTTGGTATTTTCGGCGGAACATCCAGCTATTACGGAGATTTACAGGAAAGGCTTTTTCCTGAAGAAGGATATCGGGCTTGTGGTGGGTTGACATATAAGTATTTCGTGCACCCCAGTGTTGGGTTCCGTTTTGGAGCTTCCTACGCCAGCTTATATGGTGCAGATAGCTTGTCTGAATCTCCGGCGGTTCGGGCCCGGAATCTAAATTTCCAAACCAACTTATTTGAATTTCACGGTGGGATTGAAGCCAATTTATTACCCGTTGATTTTGATGAATTTAAATTTTCACCCTATGTGTTTGTCGGCTTGGCCCTCTTTTACTATAACCCCTATACACAGGGTCCGAATTATGAANAAATTTATTTGCGCCCTTTAAGTACAGAAGGACAAGGATTAAAACAATATCCCGATCGCAAAATCTATAGTCTGGTGAATGTTGGCGTTCCACTGGGAGGTGGATTTAAAGTATTGATTGGGAAACGCGTATTCGTTAGCACGGAAATCGGGTTTCGTTATACCGCAACAGACTATCTCGATGACGTGAGTAAATCCTACGTCAATATGGATACCTTGTTTCGCTACAAAGGCAAACAAAGTGTTGATCTTTCATTTCGTTCGGATGAACTCCCGAATTGGGATGGCAATTACCCCAATGATAAATTTGTTCGGGGCGACAATATGAAAAAGGACTGGTATTGGTTTGCCGGTGTGAACGTGGCCATTTACTTCGATTCATTTGGTAATGTGATGCCGTACAAANAAACCCGTTGTCCGCGTCGTATCTTTAAAAGGACTTCTAATTTAAAACAGGCTAAACGCATCAGCATCCTTTAAAAATGGGAATCGTTCCCGGTACGTTATCAGATGCTCTTTATTTAAGCTTGTTTTTAGAATGGCATTCTCACCTTCGTTTAGTTCTACGAAATGACCATCAGGACCAACCACACAACTAGCTCCTGAATACGTTCGGCCTTGCCCATCTTCGCCAGTTCGATTCACAGCCACCACATAACATTGATTTTCAATGGCTCGGGCCTGAATCAATGTTTTCCAGGCATGCACCCGTGCCATGGGCCAATTGGCAACAACCAACAGAATATCGTACGGGTTAGATGCCTCTTGACGACACCATACGGGAAATCGTAAATCATAACAGATAATCGTCCGGATTTTCCATCCTTTCACCTGAGTGATGAGTTTTTTNTCACCCGAACTAAATTGTTTATCTTCTTCGGCATAACTAAACAGATGCCTTTTGTCATAATAGCCAAACTGCCCGTCAGGTTGCATCCAAACCAGACGGTTAAAGTGTCGGTCCTCTTCCTGAACAAAGAAACTTCCGGTTAAAATAATCCGGAAATCCCTGGCCATAGATTGCATCCATTCCAGTGTTGGCCCCGACATGGGTTCAGCTAGTCCTTCAGTATGCATGCTAAACCCTGTGCTAAAGGTTTCCGGAAGCACTACAATTTCACCAGGTTGGGCATGTTCTTGAATTAATTGTGAAAAATGTCTGCGGTTTGCTTCTTTGTCTTCCCAGACCAGTGCTGATTGCAATAACGTAAACTATAGTTGACTCATCGTGAGGTTTGTAAATATTCGTGCAAATGCTGTTGAATCAAATCCGACTCATAGCCTTTTTGCAGCAGAAAATTAGTGATTTTTTGGCGGAGTAAGAATGGGTTGGCGATTTGTTTTAACTCTTCTGCTTTTCGGGAGATCGATCGTTTTATGGTGTGCTCATAATCCATTGAATCAATTTCACGAAATCCGATTTTGCAGCAATATTCAGATATCTGATGTTGAAACAAGGCCTGCTTTATTTTATGCCGCCCCCATTGTTTACCGTAAAATTTGCCACGTACCAGCGCCTTGGCGAAACGTTCTTCATTGAGGTAATTCTCTTCCACTAATTCGGCAATCATTCGCTCTAATTCCAAACCATAAACTTTCAGTTCAAGTAGTTTCATGCGTACCTCATGATGACTTCTTTCCTGATACGCACAAAAGTGTTTCATTTTCTGAACAACGGCTTCCTGCATCTTAGCACGATCTCAATTTTGCATAATTCAACATGATTTTTAATTCCNNGGCTTGTTCAAATTTAATGGTGGCCATCTTATTAGCCGCCGGACCATCCATACTTTCAATAATTCCAAATCCGAATTTTTCATGTTCTACCCGCATTCCGGCTTCGAATTGCGAAGGGGCATCCGGTTTAAAATTTTCAGTCGGTATATGTCGGATTTGTGTTGCAGCAGGAGGAACTGTTTTTTCTGTTGAATATCTTGTTGTCCGCGGGAGTTTGTGAAAAGTGTAGTTCTACTGCGTGTTTTTTCTGCCAGANCTTACATCACACAATTCTGCGGGAAGTTCATCTAAAAATCGACTGGGGTCATTTTGCACCAGGCTTCCGAATCGATAGCGATTATTGGCATAAGTAATCCATACCCGTTCTTTTGCACGAGTGATGGCCACATAAAACAGCCGGCGTTCTTCTTCCAGATCATCGCGGTCATACATACTCATTGAACTGGGAAANATATTTTCTTCCATGCCGACCNNAAAAACACAAGGAAATTCTAAACCCTTGGAGGCATGAATGGTCATTAGTTTAACCACGTTTTCATCTTCTTCGCCATCTTTATCAGCATCTGTTAATAATGTAATTTGTTGCAGATAAGAACCGAGGTTTCGTTCGATCAGTTCGCCATCTTCTATAGGCGTTTCCGTGTACTCTTTAATGGAGTTCAAAAGTTCCTGAATGTTTTCATACCGGGCAAGTCCCTCTACGCTCTTGTCGGAATAAAGTTCCTTAATCAGNCTGACTTGTTTTCCTAATTCATGCGCAATTTCGTAGGCATTCCGTTTATCTAACAACGATTGATAATATCGGATCATGGTCACAAAATCATTGATTGATTGTAATGCAGCGCCTTTTAATCCTTGTTCACCTGCCTTGCCCAATTGCTCCCATAATGTAGTTCCTTCTTGTTCGGCCAGTAGTCCCAATTTGTTCACGGTGCCCGGTCCGATACCGCGGGTTGGATAATTGATGATGCGTTTCAAACTTTCTTCATCCTGTGGGTTCACCAGAATGCGCAGATAAGCAATAAAATCTTTTATTTCTTTTCGTTGGTAGAATGAAAGTCCACCATAAATGCGATAATTGATATTCGACCTTCTGAGCGATTCTTCAAAAGACCGGCTTTGCGCGTTGGTCCGATAGAGGATCGCAAAGTCTTTATTCGAAAGATGATTCCTTAATTTTTGTTCCAGAATGGCATCGGCTACAAATTTGCCTTCATCATTGTCGGTAAAGGTACTGGCCATAAAAATGCGATCCCCGGCTGCTTTGTCTGTCCAAAGTTCTTTTTGTATTTGATTCTGATTGCGGGTAATCACCTCGTTGGCTGCTTTCAGAATAGTAGAGGTGCTACGGTAGTTTTGTTCCAGTTTAATAATACGAACGTCGTCATAGTCGCGTTGGAATTGAAAAATATTTTCCATACTGGCTCCACGAAAGGAGTAGATACTTTGCGCATCATCGCCAACCACACAAATATTTTCGTGCATGGCTCCTAAAAGCTTGATGATATGATATTGTGCCAGGTTGGTATCCTGATACTCATCAATCATAATGTATCGGAACTTATGTTGGTATTTCGATAGCGCTTCCGGGATATTGGTCAGCAAGCTGTACATATTCACCAGCAGGTCATCAAAATCCATGGCTCCATTTTTGAAACAACGCTTTGAGTAAGATTCAAAAATTTCACCAATCAGTGGCCGGTTACCTCGGGCATCCTCTTGTTGAATGTGCTGATCTTGCTGATACATCTGAAAAGTGTACAGATTATTTTTCGCAGCCGAAATTCGATTGTACACAAAAGATGGCTTGTAATGTTTTTCATCTAACCCTTTCTCTTTGATGATAGTCTTTAAAACACTTTTTGCATCATCGGTATCGTAAATCGTAAAGTTAGCCGGATAACCCAGTCGTTCAGCCTCAATGCGCAGGATGCGGGCAAATACGGAGTGAAAGGTACCAATATATAAATTTCTGGCATCCGAATTTCCAAGCATATGCTCAATACGCTCTTTCATTTCACGGGCTGCTTTGTTCGTGAAAGTTAATGCCAGTATGCGAAAAGCGTCCACACCCAGATGCAATAAATGTGCAATTCGGGTAGTTAATACTTTTGTTTTTCCTGAACCTGCACCGGCCACTATCATCAAAGGGCCATCGGTATGTATTACTGCTTCACGCTGTCGCTCATTCAACGCCACTAAATAATCCTGCATACGGACAAATGTAAGGGCTTGACGCAGCTATGCCAAGGATACCGAATTCACAGAAAGTGGATAAGTAAGGGTGACTTCCGGTTTAAGCTGAAAAATAATTTCTAAAGCCTTTGACTGTAGTGTTTTACGGCCTTAGGTTTCCAATCCGAAAAAGTATCCTCCAGAATATGTTGTCTGGCCAGTTTAACCAGGTGTAAATAAAAAGACAGGTTTTGTATACTGGCCAGTTGTAAACCCAATAATTCCCCTGCAACAAATAAATGCCTCAAATAGGCTTTGGTATAATTCTGACTGGCAAAAACAGGTAACCCCGGGTCAATAGGACTAAAATCATTTTCCCATTTTTTATTTCGTATATTGATGATGCCTTCCGTGGTGAATAACATACCGTTTCGTCCATTTCGGGTTGGCATCACACAATCAAACATGTCGATGCCTAATGCAATGTTTTCAAGAATATTGGCTGGTGTACCCACTCCCATCAGGTAACGCGGTTTATCAGCAGGGAGAATCGAACAGACCAACTCGCTCATGGCATACATCATCTCGTCGGGTTCTCCTACACTTAAGCCGCCAATGGCATGTCCATCGCATTCCATTGTACTCACAAATTCGGCACTGGCTTTACGTAAATCTTCAAATGTGCTTCCCTGCACGATAGGAAACAAACTTTGTCGATAACCATAGAGTGGTTCACATTCGCGATGCCGAGCCACACAGCGGGCCAACCAGCGATGTGTCAGCTCCATCGAATTCCGGGCATAGGTATAATCGCAGGGGTAGGGNGTGCATTCATCAAACGCCATGATAATGTCGGCACCAATCTTGCGTTGAATATCCATCACATTTTCGGGCGTGAATAAATGTTTGCTGCCATCAATGTGGGAACGAAACTCCACGCCTTCTTCGCGAATTTTTCGGATTCCACTTAAACTGAATACCTGAAATCCTCCACTATCCGTTAATATCGGTTTGTGCCAATGGTTAAATTGATGCAAGCCACCGGCCTGTTTTAAAATTCCGGTTCCGGGGCGCAGATACAAATGATAGGTATTCCCTAAAATAATTTGAGCCTGAATATCGTTTTCGAGCTGTTCTTGTGTAACGCCTTTTACGGACCCAACCGTTCCGACCGGCATAAAGATGGGGGTTTCGATAGTTCCATGATCCGTTATTAATCGACCTGCCCGAGCTTTCGTTCCTTTATCCTGATGAAGTAGTTGAAATTCCATGTATTAACTTGTACTTTTGAAGGCTATGAATTTCTGGACCCTGGATTTTCTGGCCGTGGCAACACTGGCTTTCTTCGTATTGATTCAGTTGTTCTATTACCTCTTTTTCTTTGCACGGCTTGCGTTTTACAAGAAGGATTCCACTCCGCCCGGTGAAGCACAATTTCCCGTGAGTCTGATTGTTTGTGCGTTTAATGAGGAGGCAAATCTAAAGAAAAATCTTCCGCTGTGGTTAAACCAAAAGTACCAGCGGGCAGGGAGGCCATGCTTTGAGGTGATCGTAGTAAACGATAATTCTGAAGATGATAGTTTTTATCTCCTCAACCAGATGAAAGAGCAGTATCCCCATTTACATGTGGTCCATCTGACACAGGAGGCGAAACTGATTCCAGGANAANAATTCCCGCTGAGCATGGGCATCAAGTCGGCACGTTTTGAACATTTGTTGTTGACCGATGCAGATTGTGTACCGGCCTCTTCAGAATGGTTAGCCCGCATGGTTCGTGGCTTTGAAGGTGGGAAGGAAGTGGTACTGGGATACAGTCCGTATGAAAAGCATCCCGGATGGCTGAATAAANAANTCCGGTTCGAAACCCTCCTGACTGCTATTCAATATTTGTCGTATGCCCTGGCCCGCATACCGTATATGGGTGTCGGAAGAAATCTGGCTTACCTGAAAAAATTATTCATCGAAAACAAAGGATTCTCTTCCCACCATCATATCATTTCAGGGGATGATGATTTATTCATCAACCAGGTGGCANAGGGGAAGAAAACGAAAGTAGTCGTACATCCGGATGCATTTACCTGTTCGGAGCCTAAAAAGACCGCAGAGCATTGGCGCTTTCAGAAAAAAAGACACCTGAGCACCGGCAAGTATTATAAAAAGGACNATAAGTTTTTATTGGGCCTGTATGCTATGAGTCATTTTATGGTATTCATCAGCATCATACCCTGTATTTTCTTTCATCAGTGGTACTGGCTTTCAGGGGCATTGTTTTTACTGCGCTGGTTGGTTCAATTTATTGTTTTTGAACGTTGTTGTCACCAGCTCCGGGAAAAGGATTTGGTGCCGTATATCTGGTTGTTCGACCTCTGGTTATTGTATTATTACATCAGCAATTTGCCGGCAATTTTATTTAAAACAAACAGAAGTTGGAAATAGTTACAAAATATTTTGGCGACTTTAGCCCTGAACAGGAAGCTCAGTTTAAGGCCTTACTGCCTTTGTATCAGGAATGGAATACANAAATCAATGTAATCAGTAGAAAGGATATCGATGCCTTATACGAAAAACATGTATTGCACTCGCTGGCCATTGCTGCCATCTTTCAGTTTCATGCCGGTCAACGAATTGTTGACATCGGTACCGGCGGAGGATTTCCCGGGATTCCATTGGCGATTNTTTTTCCTGAAGTTGAATTTGTTTTGGCCGATAGTATCCGGAAANAATTGCAGGTTGTAGAAGGTGTTTGTCTCGAAGCAGGTATCCGCAATGTAAAAACGCACTGGGGTCGGGTAGAAGAGATTCGTGAACGAAACAGTTTCGACTTTGCGGTAAGTCGGGCTGTGGCCCCATTGGGCTCATTATGGAATTGGTCGAAAGGGTTGATTCGTCGGGCACAGAAAGGAGACTACCCCAACGGACTGATTTGCTTAAAGGGAGGCGACCTGCACGAAGAGATTTCACTATCGGGTTGTAAACCGACGATCTGGAAAGTGAATGACCTTTTCCCAGAAGAATTTTTTAACGAAAAATATTTGCTCTACGTAAAAAGATAGAAGGGCCTGAATTATGTATAAAGTCGTACTACGAAAAAAATAGCGATCGTGTCGCGAAAGGACATCCCNTGATTTATAACAATGAAATTAATACGGTGGATGCCGGTGCAGGTCCGGGTGATATTGTGGAAGTATACAATAGTCAGCATAACTTTATCGGACGGGGATATTACAACCCGGCCTCCCAAATTCAGGTGCGCTTACTAACTCGCGATGCAAAGGAACAAATCGATAAAGAATTTNTTTATCAACGAATTCTAAGTTGCTGGCAATACCGTCAAAAACTTGGTTATACGGAAAACTGCCGCCTGGTATTTGGTGAAGCTGATGGCTTGCCTTCGCCGATCGTTGATAAATTCAATGATTACTTTGTTCTGCAAACTATGTCTTTAGGAATGGATNCTTTGAAAGATGCTATTGTAGAAGCATTGGAACGAATTTTTTCTCCCAAAGGAATTTATGAACGCAATGATGTTCCGGTGCGTGAACTGGAAGGACTAGAACAANAAAAGGGATTTNTAAGTTCGCCATTTCCAACAGAAATTGTCATCCGTGAAAATGGATTACAATTTATCGTTGACATCGAGAACGGACAGAAAACAGGATACTTCCTGGATCAACAGGATAATCGTCGTGAAATTGCACAGATTGTAAAAGGGGCCGATGTGTTGGAAGCATTTTGTTATACCGGAACCTTTTCACTGCATGCCGCCCATTACGGAGCTAAANAAGTTACAGGCCTTGATATTTCTGAATTTGCAGTAGAAACTGCCCGTCGGAATGCCATGTTAAACGGACTACAAGATATTTGTCAGTTTGACGCGGTGAATGCTTTTGATGCCCTGAAACAATGGACCAAAGAAGATAAACGCTGGGATGTGGTCATGATTGATCCGCCGGCATTTACAAAAACCCGAGCCAATATTCAGAAGGCCATTACAGGGTATAAAGAAATAAATCTGCGCGCGATGAAGTTGGTGAAGAAGGGCGGTNTTNTGGTAACGGCCTCGTGTACAAATCTCGTTCCTCCGGATTTATTTTTACAAATCATTCAAATGGCGGCAAAGGATGCCAAACGACCCGTACGTCAGGTTTGTTTTCGTGCCCAGGCTGCTGATCATCCTATTCTCTGGAACCTCGATAATACCCACTATCTTAAGTTTCTGATTATCGAATTGGGATAGTCTTTCAATTGGCTTAAACATGACAAAGATTACATTTTCACGCTGGAAACGCTTGGTTCTGTTCATTATCGGATGCACTTCGATCATTCAGCCAATGGGCGCCCAACAAGTTATACCGGCATTACCGGCATCCACTCAAAAATAAAAATCGTATGGCCTGCACAGGTGATTAGTGAACATAAAGATATTCTTCCCGAATTGGAGTTATTTCAAAGGTATTGTAACCAGTTAGGTATACCTCCACTTAAAGCGGGATCAACAACGCAACAAGCACTTGTTTTGAAGTTAGATCAACAAATGGCACCAGAGGCTTATGCATTTAAATCTTTGCCAAATGGTTCCGTGGAGCTGCGAGGGCGACGCGACGGGGTTTTCGCGGATTGATGACTTGTATTCAATTGATGGCCGATGCCCATTTTCGTGGTGATAAATACCTTCAGTTTCCTCTAGTGACAGATCAACCGGCATTTAAATGGCGCGGAATGCATCTGGATGTTAGTCGACACTTTNTTCCCCTGCCTTTTGTGAAGAAATATATCGATATTCTGGCCTTGCATAAANTGAATTCTTTTCACTGGCACCTGACCGATGATCAGGGGTGGCGCATCGAAATTAAGAAGTATCCGCTCCTTACGGCTGTTGGAAGCAAGCGGCATGAAACCATGGTGGATAAACATTTTGAACCTTATATTGGTGATGGTACGCCGGTAGAGGGTTATTATACCCAGGATGAAATCAAGGAAGTCGTTCAATATGCTCAGGCCCGACATATCCAGGTTGTTCCTGAAATTGAAATGCCCGGACATGCGATGGCGGCGTTGGCGGCCTACCCAAATTATTCGTGCTTCAGAAGTCCCTTGGATGTGATGACGAAGTGGGGAGTTAGTGAAGATGTATTTTGTACCAAAGACAGCACTTTGCAGTTCGTCAAAGATATTTTAGACGAAGTATGCACGCTGTTCCCGTCGCAATATATTCATATCGGAGGTGATGAGGTGCCAAAAACACGCTGGAAACAATGTGCTTCCTGTCAGCAACGAATCCGCGATCTGCATTTAAAAGATGAACATGAATTGCAGAGTTATTTTATCAGCCAGATTGATCAGTATCTGCATAAANAGGGGCGTCAGGCAATTGGATGGGATGAAATTCTGGAAGGTGGATTGGCTCCTCATGCCGCTATTATGAGTTGGCGTGGCGAAGAAGGCGGTATTGCCGCAACGCGTCAAAAACATCCTGTGGTGATGTCACCGGGAAGTCATTGTTATTTTGATCATTACCAAGGTAACCGACAAAGTGAACCATTGGCAATTGGCGGATTTACACCTTTAGAAAAAGTATATAGTTATTTTCCGGTTCCTGAGGTGCTTAAACCCGAAGAAGCCAAGTACATTTTAGGGGCACAAGGCAATTTGTGGACAGAGTATATCGGAAGCCCGGATCATGCTGAATACATGATGCTTCCCAGAGTTTGTGCACTGGCTGAAGTGCTGTGGTGCGGTAAACAAAAGCCGGGGTACACTGAATTTAAATCCCGAATTCGAAAACATTTTCAATTTCTGGACCGGATACCAGCACACTATTCGAAGGCTATGTATTCGATCCAATCATTGGTTCAACGGAAGGCCGGAACTTTGTCTGTATCATTAAGTGCGCCCTTTCCGGATGGTGAAATTCATTATACATTGAATGGGAACGAACCCAATCTGCAAGCATCTACTTACCAGCAAGGCGATTTGATAGCCATCTCATCGAGTAAAAACNTTAAGGCCCGGTATTTTGAAAATAACCGACCTGCTGGTCCTTTATTGGAAGAAGAGTTTGAAATTCACGGAGGTCTGCATGCTCAGATTGAAACGAATATACCTCCGGCGGAACAATATAGTTTGGGTGGCATTCAAAAGTTGGTCGATGCGCGGGTTGGGCATTTACCCATGGTCGGCAGTGAATGGCTGGGGTGGTCCGGGAAAGATNCCGAAATTACCTTGCGCTGGGATACATCCATGAACTTCAGGGTTTTTGAAATTTCCTTACTGAAACAGGAAGAGAGTTGGATTTATTTGCCGGCTGCAATTGAAATTGCGAGCAGTTTGGATGGAAAACAATTCACGTCAATACGAACCATGAACCAAAAAGAAATTCAAGACAATTCCAAGCCGGATATTCCATTGCGTATTGTTTTAACCGGAGAGCCCTTTCAATTTCTTCGGATCAGGTTGAAACAAAATTCTGTAATTCCGGATGGCAGACCCGGTGCAGGANGTCCGCCCTGGTTATTTATTAGTGAGATTTTGCTGAACTAATTCCTCATTCCAAAACGGAAAGTAATTGTGCCATTGCAGAGGGTAAGCCTTAATCATGGTCTCCACTTTGCGTAAATAATCTTCCAGCATGGCTTCGATGCCCGGTTTCCCTTTCGGGTAAACTTTTCCGGGCGAAGCAAAGAAATGAAAATGTTTTACGCCTTCCTTCAAGGCAAAAACAAAACTGACCGGTGCCTCAAAGGTTGTTGCTAAAACAAAAGGTCCGATCGGGAATTTGGCTGTTGCTCCTAATAACTTACCTTCAATGGTGCGATTGCCTTCAACAAATCGATCGGCGTGAATACAAACAAATTCGTTGCGCCGGATGGCTTCATTAATTTCGTATATATGCGAAATATCATTTTTGATAAGGATGACGTTAAAACTGCGCTCGCGCACTGAATCCAGATATTGTTTGATCTTTTCATGTTCCCCATCGTACATCACAATATTGATCTTGGTTTTAAGTCGCTTTAATAGATGCCCCGCTGCTTCCCAATTCCCAACATGCGCACTGACTAANAGGCCTCCGGTGCCGCGTTCAACCATTTGATTGAGGTGGTCGATGCCATCATCGTTTCTGGTAAACGGCGAGGGCATTCCGCTCATCAGTACAAATTTGTCGATGATGCTTCGGCCAAGGTAGTTGAAGTTTTCATAAACCGCCCATTTGGCCTTCAGATACGAATAGCCTAATCGCTTTCTGAAATAGTACATGAGTGGTTTGGCGGCTTTTCCGGGAAAAATGAAATAATACAATGTAACCAGACGCAACAAACCATACGCAGGAAAAACACCGGCGGTTTTGATGAGCGTGATAAAAATTTTGTAACCGAGTGAGTTACCTCTGGAACTACCCCATTTGGCCATTATGCCGCACTTTCTCTGCAACCTTGCGGGTTACGTAATCATAGAAATCATCTACAACCACCATAGCCTGAAAATCTTCGGGTTTCACTTTAAATCCGAAGTTGCTTTCGATACTTACGACTAAATCCACATAATCCAGACTATCCAGATCCAAGGTTTCTTTCAAATTTGCGTCCGGGGTGATCTTGTCAGCATCCACCTCAAAATCCTCTACCAGGAATTCATTAATGATTTCTATAACTTGTTCTTTATTCATGGTTCAGGTTATTTCCAATCTTTTATGATCAGGGAGGAATTTGTGCCTCCAAAACCAAAAGAATTCGACAAATATAGGTCAAATTTCCTTTCCAGTGTTTGGGTGACGATATTCAGCTTCGCAGAGTCCTCATCGGGGTTTTCGAAGTTCAGATTCGANGCAACAAAACCGTTTTTCATCATCAGGGTAGAATAAACCACTTCACTCGCCCCGGCCATCCAGCATTCGTGTCCGGTCATTCCTTTGGTAGAACTCACCAGCGGCATGGCATCCTTAAATACATCATAAATGGCCCTTGCTTCAGAAGCATCTCCGGCAGGAGTAGATGTTGCATGAGCGTTTAAATACTGTATTTCNCTGGCCTGCAACCGNGAATCCCGCAAAGCCATTTTTAGCGAACGGGCCGGACCATCTACACTGGGGTTTGAAATATGTTCACCGTTGCTGGAGAATCCATAACCGATAATTTCTGCGATGATAGTTGCTCCNCGACGCTGAGCGCTTTCCAGGCTTTCTACAATAACNCTAGCCGCCCCTCCACTGGGAACTAATCCATCCCGGTCGCGGTCAAAAGGGCGGGATGCTTTGCTGGGTTCATGTTCGCGAATCGAAAACGCGCCTAAAGCATCAAAGTTGGGCATCGAATAAATATTCACTTCCTGGCCGCCTCCACAAATAATCATGTCCTGCATCCCATTTCGAATAAACGTATACGCTAATCCAATACAATGCGACCCACTGGCACACGCGGCACTCAGCGTTAAGTTGATCCCTCTCAATTTAAAAATGGTACTGAGATTCATGTTGATCGTTGAATTCAACACCTGAAACACAGAGGCTGAACCAACTAACATGGTATCCTTTTTNTCGCGCACTTTGTCGATACCATCTATCACCGCCTGGGCACAACTATCGTTGCCATAAATAATACCCACTTCATTTTCCTCAAAGTAGGATTCATCCAAACCAGCCTGATTCATCGCTTCCCGGGTTGCGACATAAGCAAATTCGGCATGTTCCGGCATCATGATTCGGGCACGCCGGTCAAGAATACCCTTTAAATTGGGGCGTTCTACAAAACCCGTTAAGGCACTTCTGTAACCGAATTCCTTGCGTTCAGGCGCATAAATAATTCCACTCTTGCCGTCATACAAGGACTGTTTCACTTCATCCAGGTTCTTACCGATACAGGAATAAATACCAAGGCCGGTGATCACTACGCGCTGCTTCATCTGTATAATTTTAGTTACTGATACAAAACTAGAAAATGTTATGACTTTTTATTGTTTTTGAGTTCAGGTTCAGGCAGTTCACGAACAGCTTCCAGTTTTCCAGGCCGACCTGTATGTCGACCCTTCCGAAACGAACCAATGCCCGCTTTTCATCCATGGCCAATACCTGCCCGCTCTCCTTACTTTTAAGCATTTTGACCTTAGTACCGATTTTTATTTTTCTCTGGCTTCCAGTAATTTTCTGATTTAAACTGTTCACTTGTTCATATTCTTCCTGAGTCGTTTTTTATGTAATTCATATCCGGCCAGTTTTACAAATTTCTGAATGACTTCTTTCCGGTTTTTATTTTCCATCCATTCTTCCGTCAATTGCATCAGTCTGCGGCCATAGTCCATCNATTTTCTTTTTTTCTTCCTTATTTTCATCCTGACGCGCTAAGTGGTCTTCTAGTTTTTCATTGAGTTCGCGGTATTCCCGTTTTTCGGCGGTTGTTTTACTCATCTGTTTAATTAAATCACGACGTAGTTTAATTTGATTGTTTTTTTCCTGTTGTAATTGATTGAGTAATTCATCCATTCTTACTCGTTCGGAAGAAAGTTTTAACCTGGCCTGCTGAATGATGTTTTCCGGTAAGCCGATGCGGGTGGCTACTTCAAAGGTGAATGAACTGCCAGGTTCACCAACTTGCAATTGGTACAGCGGTTTTAGGGTTTTGCTATTAAATAGCATACAGGCATTAAAGATTCCTTCCTGCTGATTGGCCAGAATTTTCAGGTTGGTAAANTGGGTTGTAACCACGCCCAGCGTTTTTCGGGCGTTCAGTTCATTGAGGATAATTTCGGCGAGGGCACCACCCATATCCGGATCGCTTCCCGTGCCAAATTCATCAATCAGAAAAAGTGTTCTTTGCCGNGCCCGTTCCAGAAAGTATTTCATTTTAATCAGCCGTGAACTGTATGTCGACAAGCCGTCTTCGATACTCTGGTGATCGCCGATATCACCCAGGATGGCCTTNTTAATTCCAAACACAGATTTGGCCGAGGACGGAACTAACAAACCACATTGCAACATGATTTGAAACAATCCGATGGTTTTCAGCGCGATCGATTTGCCCCCGGCATTGGGTCCGCTAATCACCATGATACGATTGGTATCATCTAACTTACAATGAATCGGAATAGTGGTTAATCCGAGATTTTGATTTTGCAGCCAAAGAACAGGATGATACGCATTGATGAGATGAATGCCATTTTCACGTTCAGAAACCTGCGGCAGCGTGGCTTTCATATCATGCGCCAATTTCGCCCGGGCATGAATCTGATCAAATTCGATGAGGTTATGCAGATGATTTCTGATTTCGGATTGCCAGGGTCTGATTTCTTCAGTGAGGTCTTTAAGAATGCGAAAAATCTCTTTCTTTTCTGCATCTTCCAATTCCAGTTTTTCATTGTTCAGTTCAACGGCATTGGCCGGCTCTATAAAGGTAATTTTTCCGGATGCCGAACGATCGTGCATCATGCCCTCGATCTCACGCTTGAATTCGGCCCAAACCCCNAAAACTCTTCGTCCATTGATATAGCTCTCCTCTATATCGGCTAATTGTCCNGATTTGGAGAGACGCTGCATATGATTGCGATAAACCCGATCAGAAGTTTTGCGATTCTCGCTGAGGCCCGACCGAATTGTTGCCAACGCAGCGGATGCCTGATCACGCACTAACCCATCTTTGTCNAAAACCTGATGAATTCGCTCCAGGAGGTCATGCAAGTAATTTAAATGCATTATGCGCTGAAACAAAACAGGAAGTGCTTCTTGTTTTTCCCTCAGAAAAATCAATAATTCATGGCTACGTTCTACCAGCTGACGAATGAGCTGAAATTGTTTTGCATTTAATACCGATTGTTCGATACCCAGCAAATGAATTTCTGTTTGCAGTTCAGGAAAGGTTGCATGTGGGATACCTTCGCTGTGGTGCATGGAAAGCAAAGCTTCGTTGGTTTCCCGCAAACGAAGCATCACATGATCAAACTTGTCGCCAGGGGTTAATTCCTCANNAATGCGATTACCGCTTGCCGGCTCACAATACGATTTTAGCCTTTCCAATAAAAATGGGAAGTCGAGTTGGCGTGTCAGATCAGCAGGGTAAATGTGCATGTGTGGCAAAGGGGGCAAATATCGGTATTTTAAGATGCCGCCCTATCCGCAAGTAGCAGATTTAAACGCGAAGTAGGGGAGAATGCAGCAGCTCAGGGTAATTCACGGCCTCAAGAAAAAGCCCACACCCCGGGGCACTAAAATCGGCCTGAGCAATTTTCGGTTGATGCAGGAGCTGGGCAAAATCGGAGAGTGAATACTTTCCTCTTGCCGTATGCATCATGGTGGATACCAGGCCCCTTACCATACCGCGAAGAAACCGATTCGCCTGAACTTCAAACTGGAGGATGTGTTCATCGTGGTGCCATTTGCTAAAAATNACTTCACATACAAAATTCCGCACATCCGTATTTTTTNNTGAGAAGGAACAGAAATCATGTTGACCAAGTATCTGATCAGCACAGTTTTGTAAAATATCCGGATTCAATGGAAATGGAAAATGCCAGGCATAGTGATTCCGGAAAGCCGATTTNTTACGGGTTATGACATAGCGATAGTGCCTGCTTCGGGCATCAAAACGACTATGGGCATCTTCGGGAACTGCGTATATTGTTCGGATGACAATAGATGCAGGAAGGATGGCATTCAGGTTGTAAATGAGGTTTTCAGGTAATTGAAGTGTTGTATCGAAATGCAGGAAATTCTGGTACGCGTGAACTCCTGTATCGGTTCGGCTGGATGTTACCGTTTCGAGAGCAATTTTTAGTCGAATTTGCAGGGCCTTGTTGATTTCACCTTGTACGGTACGGGCATTCTCCTGTATTTGGAACCCCTTAAAATCGGTTCCATCATATTCGACTTCTAAAAANTAGCGCGGCAAGGAGTGATTTTATTTTCCATTCTGGCTGGAAGCCTGAACAATCTCTTCTTTCGAGATAATGAATTTNTCCAATTTCTCAATTGGTATTCTTAACTGAACCGGGATGGTACTTCCCTGAACCAGTTTATCAAAGTCGGGATTCCAGCGGTTAAGTCGCACGGCATCTTCATCTAAAATGCGGGCAATGGCTGCGATAGTGTAACGTCCTTTTACTTTAAGAATAGCCATCTGATCTAATTCCTGTTTTGAGAACTGAGGTTTTTGTTCCTCTACGTCATCCACGTCGGCATCATCTTGAATCGCTTTACTGTTANNTATGTTCGCGCAGCGATGAAAATCAGCTTTGGGTGCTTTGGCATCCTTGGGAACATTCCCATANGATAAAACATTGCTATGTCGATCAAGGATTGTGGTGGTAGCGATAAAAGCCATCACATGATTCTGTGTTTCGTGGGAAGTCTTTTTAATATCCCAGAAACTACGTCCCATACCGGAATTGATTGCCCGTAAAACAGGTGCCGGACCGCTATTATAAGCTGCAATTACCAGGAGCCAATCGTGAAACATATGCAATTGACGCAAGTATCGTGCAGCAGCATTGGTACTTTTGTAAAAGTCACGACGTTCATCGATGGATCGATCAACNCGAAGGCCGAGCATTTTGGCTGTACCTTCCATAAACTGCCAGGGNCCAACAGCGCCAACCGGAGAGACTGCGTTACAATTCATTGCTGATTCAATGATGGCCAGGGATTTCATTTCGCGGGGAACACCGAATCGTTTCATGATATTGTCGATCAGTTTGAAATGACCTTTATTCCGCGTATGAATTCTGGCGATTCGATCACCGTGGTTTTTGTGGTAGTTTTTAACGTAGTCAATAATGTAATCCGTAAAGGTTCCGTAGACCGATTTGTTAACCTGAATATTCGGACCGCTAACAGGTTTGTCACTAAGGTCTTTAATTTTGCGCTTCACAAAGCGACTGTTGTCTACNTCCGGTATTTGTAGGTGTATTTTTTCTTCTTCTTTAACAACCTTCAGGTGTTTAGGAAGTTGATTTCTGTCGGTAATCTTAATGATAACGACACTATCTTTAGTGGTAGCTATGGCTGAGTTTGGGTTAACTGCCAGTGTAAAAGCGACAATGCCGCCGAAAAAACTGAATTTTTCATTCCCCCGAGTCTTGATTTTTAAACGTAAAAAATAGGCTAATTATTCTTTTTCTTTCATTCCTGCTTCTATCTCCGTTTTGATATTGTCTTTTGCGTCTTTAAATTCACGCATACCCCGTCCCAAACCCCGCATAAATTCAGGAATTTTACGGCCTCCGAAGAGAACTAAAACCGCCAAAACGATTAAAATCCATTCCGTTCCACCGGGCATGCTCAAGAGTAGTGTTGTGAGGATATTCATCATGATACGTTGAGTGACAAATATAGTTTAAAGTACTTAAAAATCGGCCTTGAATCTGAAAATGTGTATAATTAGGGCTTCCTGAATAACGACTCGTCTCTTTGTTTACTGGAGATTAGAATCGTATATGCGCATTTGAAGTGCAAGGGTGTAAAACGTATTTATTGAATTTACGACCGAGAAACCTTGCAGAAAACTGTCTACTCTGCTGCACAACAACTTCTTCGTCAAAGCCAAAGTCATGGCTACCAGGCCTATGCCATCGACTTTTCCTTGAACCGAGATTTTATCTCGTCTTTGAGGACGAGACCCCAAAAGGCTGCTGTAAAGTGCGTTTGCTTTGTGTGTGGCATCTCGGTAACCCCGATTTAGCAAGCATTTGCGAAAGATGTTCCTTGGAGCATTATGCTTGCTTAATCGATTTGAAGCTTCTCGTCTTATTTGACGAGACAAAATTTGGGTTGAATTTGCAGCACACCTGAGTTATTCAGGAAGCCCTAATAAAAAACCATGCCAGGGCATGGTTTTTGTATAAAAACAAGATTTTTGATTAGTTGATACGTTTCTCTTTAATCCGAGCTGCTTTACCCTGACGGTCACGCAGGTAGAACAATTTGGCGCGACGAACACGACCCACTTTATTTACTTCAATCGAATCAATATTTGGCGACAACAGGGGAAAAGTACGTTCTACTCCGATATTATCACTCATTTTACGCACTGTAAATGATTGGGTAGCTCCACGTCCCTGACGCTTAATAACAACACCTTTAAAGGGCTGAATACGTTCTTTATTCCCTTCCTGAATTTTATAATTCACTGTAACGCTATCGCCGGCTTTAAACTGCGGTAATTGTTTTTCGCTGTTTAAGGCTTGTTGTACGAATTTAATTGCTTCTTGCATGACCAATCGATTTTTGGGATGGCAAAAGTAGAGTCTTTTATCTGATTTTTGAAATATTGCATCAATTATTTCGAAACAAACTAAAAGCGCCTGAGTAAGGCGCTTTTAGTTGAAATAATTGCTGAATTAAGGGAAAATACCCAGTTCCATATACGAAACGCCTACTTTGTTGATTGAATTTACAAAAGCAGCTGTACGCATATCGGCAATTTTTTTATTTGCAAACCAGATATCGCGNATCTCATGGTAAGAACCAATCATGGTATCTTCTAAACCACTATGCACTAAATCTACCTCATCTGGTCCGTGCAGAATGATTTTACGTTCGGCTGAAGAAACTTTTTTACCGGTAAGGTTTTCGATGGATCCGAGGATATTCGAATTCATATTTTCGCTGAATCTTTTNTCCATGCGTCCGTAACGCACGTGGCTCAGGTTTTTNAACCATTCAAAATAAGATACGGTTACACCGCCGGCATTGATATACATGTCCGGAATAATAACCNNGTTCTTTTTACCCAGGATGGCATCTGCTTCCGGAGTTAATGGCCCGTTGGCTGCTTCGGCAATGATGCGGGCTTTGACCCGAGGAGCATTTTCGCCATTAATTACATTTTCGAGGGCCGCAGGTACCAGAATATCGCATTCCAATTCGAGGGCTTCAGATGATTTTTTTAAATTTTTAGCACCGGGAAANTTCAGGATGCTACCTGTNTTNTTGCGATGTGCAACAACAGCTTCCACATCCAATCCTTTCGGGTTATAGATGGCACCTTCATATTCGGCAAGGCCAATTACTTTGGAGCCGCCTTCATGGAAGAATTTGGCGGCATGGTAACCTACGTTCCCCAATCCCTGTACAACGACTGTTTTGTCGTCCATGCCAACATTCATTTTTAATTTCTTCATCATGTCCGCGTCCAGACACATTTCCCGAACGCCATAATATACACCTAGTCCGGTCGCTTCGGTACGTCCGCGAACACCACCTTGGGTGACTGGTTTTCCGGTTACGCAACCAGCGGCATCTATTTCGCCGGGGCGAAGGCTGGAGTACGTATCAACGATCCAACTCATTTCACGCGGGCCGGTTCCATAATCCGGGGCCGGAACGTCGATACCAGGGCCGATAAAGTTNTTCTTCACCAGTTCGGCTGTATAACGACGGGTGACTTTCTCCAGGTCGTAAGCCGATAANTTTTTTGGATCAATTTTAATTCCTCCTTTGGCACCACCAAAAGGCACGTTCACAATGGCACATTTGTAAGTCATAAGTGCTGCGAGCGCCATCACTTCATCCTGATTCACATCCATGCTAAAACGGATACCTCCTTTAACAGGTAATTTGTGGTGGGANTGTTGCACGCGATAGGCCTCAATCACTTCTACCTTTTCGCCAATTTTAACCGGGAATTTCATGCTGTAAACACTGTTACAGGCTTTAATCTGATCAAGAATCCCTTTGTCTTTAATGTTTGTAAACGAGGCGGCTTTATCGAAATTACGTTCTACACTTTCAAAGAAACTGTAATGTGCAGCCGGTTTGCTTTTGCTAGCTTTTGCCATGTGATATTGTTTTATACGGGTATTGTTAGTTTTTATTTTCGAGTTTTGAAATCTTACGGTCCAGTCGAACCAGCATAAAAATAATGCCGGCAAAGATAGTCAGGAGCACTAATACAACAAGGTAAATTTGCCCATTTTCGCGCAAAAGGGCTGCTGATTCGCCGGGTGGTACTGTGGCTTGTGCCTTCGATTTAAGGGCAGTCAGGAGCAGAATGATGGACAATAAATTCAATTTCATGAGTCTGTTTGTTTTTTTTCCAATACCCTCCAACGATAACGCAATTCAAAAATCCAGAGCCCCAGTAGAATCCAGCCTAACATAGCAGGTATGGACACGTACCGTAACATATGGTCCTGGGTTTTTAGGGCTTCAAAGGGTTTGTTATCGGAGCCCGGATGTAAGGAGGCGAAATGGGCAGGTACCAGATAAACCAGCGGAATGACTAGGGCGAAGGAGAAAATATTATACACTGCGGCGATGCGTGCTTGCTTATCTTCTTCGCGAATTGAATTTCGGAGTACCCGGTAAGCAAAATAAATCAGCAGGGTGAGCGCAGCACCTACTTGTTTGGGATCGTTATTCCAGGGGGCGCCCCATTGGATACTGGCCCATTCCATACCTGTAACCATACCAAAACAACCAAACCAGATTCCGGTACCGATAAATTCCTGGGCGATGAGACGNAAGCGGTCCTGATTGCTCCTGAGATAACGAATCGAGTAAATGAAAGACATCAGGAAACTGAACAACATCACATACCACATAGGCACATGATAAAACAGATTACGTATGGATTCTTTCAATTTGGGCAGGTAGGGAATCTCGATCAGAATGCCCACAGCGACTACGTAGGTGAGGATCACCACACAGAGCACTTTCCACCAGTTTTTGCGTAAGCCTGTCAAAACGGCTGCAAATATAAATCCATTCTTCACATTCTGAATCAGGATTCTGCGAACTGCAATAGATGCCTTTCAACGGTTCATGAATTGTAACCGGATTTTTGGCATGAATTGATTCTTGGTTGATGGATGAATTTTCAGGTAGAGTATATTGTAAACAAGGAAGTAGTAAGTGCGGCAACGATTGCAACGGAAAGCCCGCAGCCCACGAGGCTGTGGCCGAAGTTGGCGAGGACTTGCAGTGGAAAGCGTGTGAGCCGCCCCCTGAATCAGGGTTTCCTGAATTACGACTCGTCATTTTGTTTACAGTGGTTTATGATGCTATAAGCGCATTTGAAGGGCAAAGGTGTACATCGTATTCCATGAATTTGCAGAACCTCTGAGTTATTCCGAAAGCCCGAATTACTCCTGTTTCGCAAGCACTTTAAAGCCAAACCAGGTGAGAACCCCGCAGCCGGCGATGCTAAGCCAGAGCGCCTGATACCCTTGCCAGGCAATGATTTGCGAACCGAGTAGAGGTGCTAAAATGAGGGCTATAGACCAACTCATGGAGTACAAAGCCATATAGTCGCCGGTATTGCGGTTTTGAGCGCGTTGCAGGGAATGGGTCGACATAAACGGCATGGCCAGCATTTCGGAAAAGGTAAGCAGGGCAATATTTAAAACGAGTATCCAGATGCTTTTGTTAGTNACGAGACTCACAAAGGCTGCGATCAGAAGGAGTACTCCCAACCGNATGAGTTGAAAATGTTGCCATCGATTTTTAATATAATAGATCAANAACATTTCGATGACCGCGACACCTATGCCGTTAAGGGCCATCAACCAACCGATGTTGCGTTCAGAAAGCAGATACACATTTTTATAATAAAGGGGAAGGGTGGTGAGTAATTGAAANAACGACATTGCGTAGATGCAAGTCAGCAGAAGAAAGAAAAGATACTGTTTGTCAAGATAGGGGCTNGAGGTTTTCGGTTTTAGCGCCCGTAGTTTTTATCGAGGGTACGGTAAGGCAAAAAGATAAATAAAACAAGCTGCCAGGATGCAGGTGATGCCATCGGCCCAGAACAGAAAAGTATAGCTGTAATGTGCCAAAAAGCCACCCAGCATAGGGCCTATGGTGAATCCGATATTCATGGCCAGTCGATTCAGGGCGATACTTTGGGCATAGTGTTCAGCATCGCTGTATGCCGAAATGGAGGCCGAATTGGCAGGGCGGAACGCGTCGCCGGTGGAGGTAACCAGGAAGGTGAGGGTACCAATCAGGTAAAAATTGGCAACGAAGGAAAGGGCAATTATCATGCAACCGCTTAAAACCAGGCTCCAGATGAGGATAGGATAGAACCCGAAACGATCGACCAGTTTTCCGCCGACAAAGGCCCCGACAAGGGAACCGACACCAAAAAGANNGAGGATGATACCGGCCTGTTCGATGCTAAAATGTTTTTCTTTGGTGAGATAAACACTCATGAAGAGGAGTACCATACTTCCGGAGCGGTTGATCAGCATAGCGACAGCCAATAACCACATTTCACGGCGGATGCCGGAATAGGCATTCAGAATGGTGTTCTTGATTTGGTTTGAAAATGTCACGAAAAGGAGTTTTTAAAACGTTTGGCCGGACATTCAAAAGAAACAAAACCCGACAGAGCGAATTGTTAATATTTTGAAAATGGAATAAATCCGCTAGATTCGATGGTGTAAAAACTTAACCGTATTGTAAACTTTAAAAGCAATTATGAAAAGAACGAAAACCAATTTATTAAAGTGGCTTGGGCTATTTCTAATGTTGTTTCAATGCCTTCAAAGTGATGGACAAACTGTAAGTATTACTGCTAACCCAGGAACTTCGGGCAATGGAATTTGGGGATTTAGTAATTATTACGCAAGCGAATCGATTTATACACAGGCTGAGATCAATACCGCCTTTACATTTAACAAAGTGCGTTATAATTTAGCTACCTTGAGCACCGCCAGTAACACCTATGGTATAGAAATTTATATGCGGCTGACCACTGCATCATCTTTTGCAGCAGGAACGTATAGTTTATCGGGGTATACTTTGGTGTATTCTGGTCCGATAGTGCATACGGCAACCGGATTTACAGAAGTTACCTTAACTACGCCATTCACTTTCCCAATACTCCGGGTCAGAATTTGCAGGTTCTGTTGATTCGAAATGACAATGTGGTTCACACGGGAAATCAAGGTGCAACTGCCAATGGGAATAATACATCAAGCACGCTAACGACTTGCAGACGTTACAATGGAACTGCCTTGCCGGTTGCGGGTAGTACTATATTAAACTCAGTAACGAATTTTCGCCCAGCCATACAATTGGTGAATCAGGCGAATATAGATGCCAATGTAACGAATATTTATACTCTTGGTAAAATGCCGATTGAATATGGGGCTCCAACGACCATTCAGGCTCGTGTAACCAACGACGGAACGTCTACTTTAACCAACCTGAATGTCAATTTGGGAATCACTGGTACCAACACATTTAGTGATGTACAAACCATTGCCTCTCTCGCCCCGGTGCGGCTGCGGTAGTCAGCTTTGCTCCCTATTCACCGGCCAATATTAGTACAGGCGATCTCGTAACGGTGAGCACCAGTTATCCGGGCGATGGCATCCCTGGCAATGATTCAAAAGTGTGGAGCATGGACGTTACTNCTAATGTATATACCTACAAAAATCAGGCTGTTGCGAATTCAGGAGGTATTGGGTTTAATGGCATCGCAGGAGATTTTGTGGCCAAGTTTAATTCGAACATTGGACAGAATTATCCATACAATCTGAGTAACCCGGCTATAAATGAAATAAAGGTTGATTTTGTGGCCACCAATTTAAATGCGAATATCGGTCAATCATACAAGGTCGGTATTTGGGATGCCACCGGTCCGGGTGGTACACCAGGAACCTTGCTCTGGGAATCACCCAGTACGGTATTATCTNCAACGGGAACATCATTCATTTCTGTGCCAGATGTTTCAGTGGCAGGAGATTACTTTGTGGGCGTGCGTCAAACAGGAACCGTGTTGATTGGATTCGCGTATCAGGCAGAGGTTCCGATCCGGCCTCAAACATTTTATTATAAATCAAGTGCAGCCACATCATGGACCGATTTTGCACCGGGAATTGATTACCGTTTTTCGATTGAAGTTAATGTTCATATTCCGGTTCCACCGAATTGTTTAAATACAACTTCTTCGTATACTCCATTGAATGGTCAAATATTAACATGTAACACTCCAATATTAAGTTGGATAGCCAATGGAGGTGCACCAACGGCCTATTCAGTGTATTTGAGCACGAATCAGGCAGATGTTGCATCGCAGGCACCTTCCGCATTGGTTTCAGCAAGTCAGCCTGGAACAACATTTAACCCTGGTACCCTATTACCCAATACAACCTATTATTGGATGATACTACCTGAAAATGTGGACGGACCGGTTGCAGGTTGTTCTGTCGTTTCATTTACCACAGGAAACCTAAGTTTATGTTATTGTGTGCCAACATTTGTGGGAACTATTTGCGCCGGAAGTATCAGTGATGTCACCTTAAATACCTTGTCGAATCCTTCTTCCTGCGCAGCCCCGGCGTATACCTTATATCCGGCATCTGGCTCAACCACTACCACCTTAGAACAAAATACAACCTACAATTTAAGTGTTACCACGGTTTCGTCTGATATTATTTCTGTATGGATTGATTATGATCACAATGGAGTATTTGATGCCAGCGAATGGAATCAGGTAGCTACCGCTTCAACCGCAAATGTACCCTCAACAGTAGCCATTACCATTCCGGGTACAGCAACATTAGGAACCACTTTGATGCGGATTAAATCACGCTTTGCGACCAACCCCAATGCAGCAACAGATGCCTGTACCAATTTGGATCCGGCGAGTGCGAAGACTATGTGATTACAATTGCTCCACAATCGCCGTGTACCACACCTAATCCGGGAAATACCATCGCATCCGTGAGTAGCGTTTGTGCTAACGGTAGTGTATTTCTGAGTATGCAAAATGTGGTGAACGGTACCGGTGTAACCTATCAGTGGGAGAGTGCTTCGGATATAAACTTTACGCAGAATGTGACTAGTTTGGGAACAGGAACTATAGAATCTGTTTCGGTAGGTGTTCCAACCTATTATCGTTGCAATGTAACATGTTCTAACGGACCGGTTACTGTGGCTTCAACGCCGGTTTTAATTTCCATATTACCTCCAACCCAATGTTATTGTACACCAAGTTATACCAGCGGAACAGTAGGTGGTGATTATTGCGCAAGTGTTGAAATTCCCGGAACTACGCTGAATAATCCTTCTGGCCCTTCAGCAACACCATTCTATACGTTGTACCCTCAAACTGGAAGTACAACATGTACATTAAATGCCGGATCAACCTATACATTGAATTGTACGGCAGGCACTTACACCCAAAACGACTTTGCCGCCTGGATCGACTATAATGCCAATGGAATTCTGGACGATGTTGCACCATACAATGAAAAAATTGGTGAAGTGTATAACATTGGTGCCGCTGCTGTGGCGTCATTTGTGTTCACCGTTCCGTGTAATGTCACTCCAGGTACCTTCCGTTTACGTATTCGTGAAGCGATCAGGCAGGGTATTAGATCCTTGTACCGGATTAACCTGGGAGAAACCGAAGATTATAACATCACGATAGATCCACCGGCGAATAGTAAACTGAATTCGACATTCATTATACAGGGATATTATGATGTGAATACCAGTGCAATGCAACCAGTACTGTTAAATTCAAATGGGGTGGGTAATCCTTCAGAAGCCGACAATGTGACCGTGGAATTGCATGATGCTACTTCCCTACGCCTTGGCACATACCTATTCCGGCGTTCAAGCAACCAATGGTCAAATAGTTTGTACATACCCCAGCTCAGTAATTGATCAAGTTATTATGTGGTACTTCAAGGAAGAAATGCGATTCAGACCTGGAGTGCAAATCCGGTTTTGATGGATTGCAATACGACCTACAACTTTACTACGGCTCTGACTCAGGCTTTTGATCAAACCAAACCGATGTTTCCGGTTCAGGCCTTTTTGCCATTTATAATGGTGATGTGAATCAGGATGGTGTTGTGGACGGTTTAGATTTTAATGATTGGGAGACGGATAATAATGCATTTGCAGGATATATCACAACTGATTTTAATGGCGATGGAATTGTAGATGGCTTAGACTTTCTGATTTGGGAGCCAAATAACAATGCCTTTGTTGGCATGGTAACACCATAATATCTAAACGCTTTAAAATGCAAAATGAACAGGGGCGGCAGAAATGCCGCCCTTTATTTGCCCATCATGGTGATGGATATTGAAAGTGAAGAAAAGAAAAGCTGACTTCTGAAATCAAGATTGCGATGAATAGCAGAAGCCAGCGGAGTTCTCATAATATTGCAACGGACCATTTATAAAGCACAAAACACTAAAGCATACTTTTAAACCATGAACAAAATTTGGGGAGTATGAATCCATTGCAAAATATCTTGGGGACTGTATATTAAAAGAACTTAGATAAAAGTAGGTCAGGCGAGCACTACAAAAATTGCGGTTTGAGGGAACGAGGAAAAATTTGAGTGAACAGGAAAATGAACCATTTGTGTGTTGAAACATTGAAATTTTTGTCGTGGAATGGTTACTAAATCAGGCTTAAGTAGCAAAAACGGACAAAAATTTACCTGTGGATGTCAAATTTTCTTCTGCCATGTTCAAAGAGCAACATCCTCCGAAGCGATCTTATTTTGTGGATGTTTCACAGAACGGTTAGTCGATCCACGAAGAACGACCAATCCAATAGGTTGGATTTTCAGCATTTGCCATAGAACGAAATTGTTGCATTAAAATCAGAAAATAATTCGGGTCATGACTTCTTTCCGGCGACTAGCGGCAATTGGAATTTCGCTGGCATCATTCATAATTAAATGACCGTTTCTGCACCGATGGTAATTGTTGATATGATTCAGATTGATAATATGCGATTTGTGAACCCGAATAAATTGTTCCGGAGGAAGTTTATGTTCATAGTCGCCAGCTGTTTTGCTGGTGGTATATACTGAATTATCATCTGTATAAATCCGGGTATAGTTGCTTCGTGCTTCCAGCCGGATGATATGCTCACTCCGGATAATATTTAGTTGATTCTTATCTGGTAAGGCCAGGTAGAAGGCTTTTTCCGCATCCGGAAGTATTTCATTTTTTTCAAAGTCCTTAAGTTCTGCATGAACCTTAGACACGGCATTTCTGAAATCGGCAATACGAAGTGGTTTCATCAAATAATCAGAAACATTGCATTTAATGGCTTTTAGTGCGTAATTTTCATAAGCACTTACAATGATGATTTTGGCATCGATCGACTGGATGGCATCTACCACCTCAAAACCATTTTCGTTGTGCAACTGAATGTCCAGGAAAACAAGGTGAGGTTTTGACTTCAGAATTCCGGAAACCGCATCTTCCACCGAAGTGGCAGAACCTGCNATTTGAAGTTCAGGGCAATAACGGTTGGCCATGCCCTGAATTAGATCAATATTCGGTAAGTCGTCATCAACAATAAAGGTTCTGATCATAATTATAGTTTATTACTTAAATAGAATCCAAATAGAATAAGTTGAGAGGTCATTAATTTTTCGGAAAGATCCGGGTTGTATTGAACGACAGACCGTAGCCCAATTCGCAAGTACTTTAAGGTTAGAAAGTAGAACGCATTTTGCATATCGAATACGCAAGAAGATCGGATGGAGGTTTTAAAATTTCGTACGGAAAAACGACTTTGGTTCTCCCAAAANATTTGTTTCGTCAATTTGCGAATAGGTTGCTGAAATTGTAGACCTATTCCTAACTTGAATTTGCTTTTTTCGCCTTGTTGGATTCCGGCAATTTCATTGGTTTGTCGTTCGTTATAAACCTTTTGATTTCTCATTTTGGTTAACTGGCCTCCAATCAGCGCCAATTCGACTTTTCCTCCCTGACTCCATAAGTAACTCATTCCGGCACCAAATGTCAGGTATCCTGGAGTGAAGTATGCAGACTCTAAATACCTTTTGTCGGTCAAATTGTCCTTAAATTGATAATGATTAAAGAGTTGTGTTTTACTTTGAAAATTGGCAGACCATTTCCATTTTGATGANAGGCCCCACCAGCAGGTCGATATTGTATTGAAATAGATCTTCTTTGTGCTGACCTTTTGTTCTTTCCAAATATATCCCCATTCGTGAAAAAGGTTTAAGCGGATTTCGGCCAATCCCAATTGGAAACGGTCATTCAGGGTAAGATTGTAATAAGATTGAAATAGGTTTTTCCAATCAGACCGATCTGCATGGTTTAAAGCCAGCGATCCATGCAGGGTGAGAAAGAAATCGAGACGGAAATTATTTTCAAATTCCCGCCAGGATTTCTTCGTTTCAGAAACAGTGTTTCGAGTTTTGGATTCTTCAACCATTCGTCGTTCCAAATGGAGGAATCGGTTTCTGAAATTTTCTGAATGTTTTCGATAAATGAGTTGTTCGAAACCAGAGCTGATACAGGTGCCGGATAACATATCCAAATGATTACGATGAGCTTGAAATATGTATGACACCTATACCGCATCTGCTGTTTTCATAATAAGTATATAGTCTGATTCGTACTATGTAACAAAAGTTTTAAACTAGTTTGTTAATCGGGATGGTAATGCAAAAACAACCTTCTTTGATACAATGCATAAGTGCCTGCAGGAATCGTTTGTTTCTGAATATTTAATTGGGTTGTAATTTGTTCCGGCAAGGAAATCGATTCGTCAAATTGAACCTGAATTTTTGATTCAAAATAAATGAGCGCCGCATATTGTTTTTCGGTAAGCTCCTTCACTGAAATCCGTATCTCCAAGGTCTGGTTCTCGGTATTGTGAAGGAAACGAATCTGAATATCTTCGGAAGATTTGCTTTTTGACAAACACAATCCGAATTTCAGACAGTTTTGACTTCTTCGTCCAATACGCCCGGAGGTAGTTGATTCAATAACTCCCGCAAACAGATTTGTTGTCATTATGGTCAGGATGACCAGTAGTGTTGTTTTCATAACGATACAAACCTAGATCGCGAATCAATGACATACAAGGACAATTGAGGGAAAGGGTACTGAATTGAGGAAAGCAGAAATGGTTGATTGTAAACAGTTTCCGTAGTTCAAAATACCAGGATGGATGATGAATTGGTTTCAAAATGGACTGAAAGCCAGACTCTTTTCAAGTCCGTGTAGTTGAAAGATCGAAGACGCTCTAAGTTGATGACCGCCTTTCCGTGTACGATTAAAACATGATTTTTTCTTGCAGCATTTTCTTTCGCCCGGCGGCAATCGGGATTTCAGTGCCATCTTTCATCAGCAAGCTCCCATTTTTTGATTTGAGTATTTTATCTGCATAATGAATATTGATAATATGGGATTTATGTATTCGCATAAACATATCTGCGGGCAATTTATCCTCATACTCTTTCAAGGTTCTAGCTGTAATATGCATGGTTTTTTCAACTGTATATATGCGGGAATAGTTGCTGAGTCCTTCTAAACGAACGATTTGTTGAATGTTGGTAATCACCATTTTGTTACCATGTGGTAGGGCCAGATAATGATCTTTTACATCTTCCTGGACTTGAGAAATCCCAGCCTCCCGTTCCGCTTTTAATTTTGCCGCTTTGGCCACAGCATCCCGGAATTCACTAATTCGAACTGGTTTTAAAACATAGTCAATCACCGAACGTTTGATGGCTCGTAAGGCATAGTGTTCATAGGCCGTAACCATCACAACCATCACCGGAATATCACTAATGGCCTCCATAACATCAAATCCATTTTCATCATGAATTTCAATGTCCAGGAACATCAAATCAGGTTTTAATTTGATGCAAAGGTCTATGGCTTCACTTACTGTACTGGCAGTGCCAATGTTTTTAATCTCGGGGCAATATCGTTCGGCAAGCCCTTCCAGTAACATGACGGAGAATGGTTCGTCATCCACNAAAATTGTTCTCAACATGAATGTTCAACGTTTAGTCAGTTCAAATGTATCTTAATTCAAATGTCTGACAAAATTCCTTTTCGCTGAATTTATTTTAATAAAATGCGTTGGATGCTTCGGTTACCTTTTTCAGATACCAAAAGCAAGGAATAAGTCCCCGGCTCCAGGAGCCACAAGGAATGAGAAATTCATTGGTTTGTAAGCAGGTTTTGGCAAATACAGATTGGGCGATACTGTTAAACACGATTAGTTCACCGGTAAATGGTTCGGAGGTCCATTTGATATGAATTTCATCCTGAGCCGGATTTGGGAATAGTTGGATGCCCAGGTCATTGTCGATGTGATGAATTCCGGTAGGTTCAACATTGATATTTTGGATGACGGTATCTCTGCAACCATCTGAATTGGTTACAATCAATGTCACCACAAAGGTTCCAGAGCCCGTGTATTGGTGGGATGGGGAGGTGGTGGTAGAAATTGCATCCGTCTCCAAAATTCCAGGAGTATGAATTGGCCCCTGTGCTGGTATTTGTAAAATTAACGAGGCCGTTCCCCGATTGGGTGAACGTAAACGAGGCCGAAGGAGCTGGATATACTACTGTGCTTAAAATGTTTGATGTATCGGAACATCCATTGCTGCTTCCAATTGCATAATAAGTACCGGATTGTGATACAACTTGTGAGGAAGTGACAGGCCCATTGTTCCAGGAATACGAACTGGCCCCTGTGGCGGTCAGCGTAACGCTATTTCCTGGGCAAAACCAAACTGGACCGGATGCTGAAATGCTAACCACCGGAGACGGATTAACCGTGATCACCAGGTTGCCTGATGTATCAGCGCATCCATTGCTAATACCTATTACGTTATACGTTCCTGCTTGGGATATGTTGATGCTATTGCCCTGTAAGCCATTGCTCCATTGGTAGCTACTAGCTCCTGATGCGGATACCGTTATAGATGACCCGCTGCACAATGTTGTATTCCCAGATGGTGTGATATTTACAATGGGTTGAGGAGTGGCAGTAACCAAAACAGCGTTTGACGCACCAGTACAGCCATTGGTAGTCCCGTTGCAATATAAGAACCACTCTGGCCTACCATCGAGCTGCCAGATTGTCCGTTGTTCCATGTATAGGAGTTGGCTCCGCTGGCGGTCAGTGTAACGTTGTCGCCGGAACAAATAGCAACAGCTCCCGAAGGATTCACCGAAACAATCGGTGTAACGTTAAAAGAAACATTCACAGCCGGTGAAGTTCCGGGCAATAAGCAAGGCGTTGTAGAACTTATTTGTACAATTGTAGTTTCCGGAGATTGTGGTCGTGTAGGAAGAATTGGTGGCGCCGGATATCGGATTGGAATTCAAAACCATTGGTACGTGAAACCTTGACCTGTATTGGCATTCAGCGCGATCGTATTCGGTGTGCAGGCTGTATAACTACCGCTGGCAGAACTGATAGTTGCAGGAATATTTCCTGATGAGGTAAATGTCACGGGTACTGCTGTTCGTTGACTGTAACAATCATCTCCCTTTACCACCCAATCATAAAAGAAGTAATAATATGTAGCGCTGTTGGCTGCTGTGTTTCCGGTAATTGTAATCGGCCCATTGGAATAAGGGTAACTTGCACCTGTACTATTTCGATAAAGATTCACAGCACTGCCGGTGCCTAATCCAAGTTGTAATCCGGTGCCAACGGGAATGGGCATATTTAATGGTACTACACTCCGCCATTCGGTATATTAACTGTAACAGATTGTAAAATTGTTCCGCTGGCATTTTTAAGAATAATGGTGCGGTTGCCGGCTCCTTGAGCAAACACCCATACGCTTTGCAGGATGCAGGCCTGACTAGTCAAAGACCATAAAGCGCGTAGTATTTGTATAGTTACCTCCATTGCCGATTGAATTATTAAGCGGTCCAATATGAAAGGTTGCAGATACATGTTGTTCTTCGGCATAGTATGTTGTATTGGATGCAAGTACTGGGGTTGTAAAGGAATTTCCCAGGCCAATAAATTTCCCGCTGTTGGGGCATCATACCAGCGAATTGTATCTGTGGCAACGGTGGGGGTAGCCGTTAAAACCACTGAGGATGGACTACAAAGAGTTGTTCCCAAAGCCACCGGCCCGGCAGGCGGACCAACCTGAATAAAGTTAGATTGAATTAAGGTGTCATTACCACATGTACCGCCTTGCACGAAGAGGCTAATTTGATAGACGCCGGATGAAAAAGTATGTTGTGGATTGTAGACCGTTGATGTGGTTCCATCTCCAAAATCCCACATGAAACTATTTCCGTTGGTGCTTGTATTGGTGAATTGAACCGTTAAAGAGGTGTCGCAGGTTTGTTGAAAGTCAGCTGTAAAGGCTGCTAAAGCAGGTCCAGCTACATAGGCGTTTCCAACACAAGCTGCATGCCAGGCATTGGTGGTTGAAATAGTCGGGATGCTGCATCCTCCATACAATTCAGTAGATGCCACGATCGAATAGAAACGTGCGTCACTATAGTCAGCGCTTGGAAAAAGATGAACTGTTAAGGTACGAAATGCAATATTTTCTGCCGTATCATTGCCAACAGCAGTGATGGAATTTGCCGTATTTNNCCTAGAAAGCAAATAGAACCAATAATTCAAGGGGCCATCATTGTTGTGGCATTCACCCCAAGGTCCNCAATTCGTTCCCAGATAACAACTTGGCTGGTTATGAATCGAAGGATTTTGCATGTTGCGAATTCCAAGTCCATCAGGTACTCCGGCGCTTGAACAAGTCAGGTCTCCGCCAATGACCCAATCNCCATGTGTGGGTCGGGCATGTCGTTCAACGGCTGTACCAAANATATCACTATAACCTTCGTTTAAGGCGTCACATTCATCCGATCCCGAACTGACTGCACTTAAGTCTGCTGTAAAATTTGTCAGACCATGCGCTATTTCATGCCCGCAAACATCCAATGCCGTCATGACAAAAAATCCTTGGCTAACACTTCCGTCACCATAAGTCATTCGGGAACCATCCCAAAAGGCATTGACATAATTGTTGCTGTAATGCACATAGCTTTTTAATAGAAAGCCCGCATTGTCGATACTATTTCTTCCATGCCTGTTAAAGAAATAATCATATGTTTTCTGGGCTCCCCAATGTGCATCGGTTGCAGCTTCATCCTGTGCGGCATTCACATTATTCCAGTAATTATCGGCATCTGTAAAATCAACTGAATTCGTATAATTGGTTCCATTCTGCATGTTATAGGTTTGCACTCCCATCCCCCGGGAGGCATCCCGCAATCGGAAATTGTTGGCTGCGGTACTATCCGTCTGGAAAGTTTGAGTCCCGGAAAATTTGGTAACCGCCGTTCCATTCACATTTACATGCTCAATAAGATTTTTACTCAATAAAATCTGACCCGATCGTAAATCAACATATTCCATGGTTCTGCTGAGAGGTTCCTGGGCATAAATATTAAAGGCCCAGCATTCGTGAAACGAATTTCCCGATTTAAGGATACAATGAAAATCGAGAGGAGTCGATCCTGTTTCGCTGTTCGTCTGAACGTAAACCTTGGCATTGACTTTCTGATAGGCACGTTGTAACGCATCAGATTTAGTGAGCTGTACAATTGTTTTCGGAAGCACAATCTGCTTAAAGTAAACTCCGCCAAAACTGTATACCATACCTTGCTTGGAGTGTACAATAAGTTGAGTACCTTGAACAGGAAGGGATTGGTATGTTTGCATGTATCGTGAATGGGAGTATCCAAGTGCATCCTTGGATTCATTCAATAATTTCCAACCATATTCTGAACTCCAGCCAGCCTGAAGACTCAATCGGTCAAAAAATTGTGATTGATTGGGTAGAGCATCTTTTCTGAATTCAATATAATTTGGCATTTCGTTGTTGCTCTTGATGCGAATCAGCGAAGCACCAGGAAAGAATTGATCGGCTTCGCGATCTTTAAGAATTCGCTCGGCACTTGCCAATTGGCTCAAAAAAGGAGTAAAATGAGGAAACGGATACGCATGATATAGATTTACAATCCCTCAAGATAAAAAATGATGGATCAAATTGATTTGAAACGAGATAAAACGAATTATTTAATGGATGAAATTTAAAAATAGGGTTAGAATAACATTTTTCCGGGCATATTCTTTGTGATAAAGCCTACCGTCTTGCGCTTGTCACACTTGGAATCAAAGTTAAACGTTTAGTGATTTTAAAGTAGGCTGTGTGAAGGATGGTTTTTATACCATGTGCGATGAAGGCGGATAAAAAGTAAATCATAGCTGCGTAGTACAGGGGGCATTCTGTTTGATTCACGTTCGTTGTGTGCATTAATCTATGATTGCGAAAAATGCAACATGGATTCCGAAAATAAGAATAAAGTAAAATCCGTCTCAGTTTTTTTGAGACGGATTCCGAATTATTCTGGCTATATTTTTCTTTACTGTTTTGTAAAAGAAGCGGTTAGTTTTTTAGTCAAACTGCTGCATTGAATGTGATAGGTTCCGGCTGGTAGTATACTGACATCTATTGCAGACGATCCCTGAATAGATGTTTGAATCATACGTTGACCTGTTACAGAATAAATCGTTACAGCCATAGTTTCGTTGTTTGCGAGGCGAATATTCAGATAGGAAGATGTTGGGTTTGGAAAGAAACTTAAATCATCCAATTCTTGTCTTTTAACTTTTTGAATGGTTGAATAGGACGACTTTCCATCCAAATCCAACTGCTTAATACGATAGTAAATTTCACTCAACAATTGGGTATTGTCGTCGAAATATCGATACGGAGTGTTCGTTTTTTGATTATTTGCAGCAACTTCACCAATGGTAATAAAGTCTTTGGCGTTTGTACTACGTTGAATCTCAAAATGACTGGTATTTTCCTCATGGTTAGTTTCCCAGTCAAGAACAACATGATATTTTTCATCAATTGCATTGAAAGACAACCACGAAAGAGGAAGAGGGCTTCCTGGTCCTGAGGATTCAATGGCTCCAGCCCAGGCATTGGTTCTATTGGCATTGAAATAATCATTCGAAAGAATAGCATTGCTCGTAGGATACGGGTTATTTGGATAAAAGCCAGAAGCCAAACCGTTATTTGGATTCACGAAGGAGGGACTTAGTCCACCAATACTATTGGCATTGCCTCCTGACCAGGTTTGGAATGTTGTAAAATTGGTGATAGGGGTGTAGGTGGTAGTTGCTACCAGTTGGCCATTAACAATAGTAAACGAGGTGACCTGGTCTACAACATAAACACCACCCAAGCCAGGAGATGAAATGAAGAAATGATTAAAATTACTTTCAGCATTCTTAGCACCGTAGTTCATGCAACGATGATTCGGTTGTGTACCGGAAGTATTTGATTTGTAATTCGCGATGATGTTGTTATACAATGTATCCGAACTTTTGCCGCTAAACACAGTACTCAATACATCACTCTGGCCACCATGTATAACCAGTGTATTGTGGATTAGTTTACAAGGTTCTGTGGATGTACGGATGGCATATGCGGTATTTAGAGTAGTGTCCATAAATACAATGTTGTTTCTGAATTCCGAATTTCCGGTGACATAAATTCCATGTGATGCTGCACCGTTATTCGAATTGGAACGAATTGAGGAGACATAATTATTATTCATTTTAACAGGAATAGAATTCAGTACTTCAATGCCAAAAACATCCTGAAAATTTGGGGAACTTTGCATATTGGTGACATGCGAAATGGTATTGTAATTAATGGCTAGATTCATGGAAGTATTTGATCCGAATACCTTAATACCTGCTGCTGATTCAAAACCAAGTCCCAAGGTGGTGAGGTTTCGGATAATATTGTTTTCAAGAATAGCATTGGTCATTTGAGCGTTGTTTTCTATCACAATTCCAGCTACACCAAGGGTATTGGAAGCCGTATTTTGATGCAAATTTGAAATGGTATTATTGCTCACGATACAATTTGTGCTGGCAGTGGTTGTAGAAATATCCTGAACGCTTATTCCTACAATGTAGCTCGCTAAAGGGGAAGATCCGAAATCGTAAATACTATTCCCAATGGTATTGCTACCGATAAGGTTTCCTGTGATGGTTGCACGTCCGTTAAATTTCTTTTTGATTGCGGTAAAAGTTTGCGGATTGTATTGTGAATTTAATGAAATGCCACCAATAATATTATTTGTAATTGCAACACTATCTACGGCGTCAACAGCTATGCCATAATTGTCTGAAGTGCCGGATGAGGTTAAAAGAATCTTCGACGAACTGATGTCGGAACCGATGGTGTTAGCATTTAAAACGGGTTTTCCTCCTGTGGCATATATACCTACAAAAGGAACATCTCCGTTTAGGCCATTTGGTGCATTGATTGAAAAGCCACTGATCAAATTGTTTTGAATGATGATAGGCAATAGAGCCGATAATTGGGCGGCAATACACTTAATGACAACATCGCTTCCTTGATTGACGATGGAGATGTTGTTTCCTGCTGCCAGGGTTGCGTGCTTCCAATGTAATTACCGATGATGTGATGGGGAAAGGAAGTATACGCGGTTAAAGTTTGTGGAGTTGCATTTCCTGGCAAGATGCAATTAATATCGATTCCATAGGCCCAGGTATTTGCACCGAATGGATTAACAATGCTGGCATCATCGTAAATACTGTTATTTTCAATATACATTCCCCGGCTATAGTTTCGGATGGCTATCGCCCGGCTTTTTGTAGTGGCGCCAATGGTTGTGATAAAGTTGAAAAAGTTATTGTGACTGATTGTATCTCCAACGTTTTCCGATCCCAGGTTGTTCCACTCCGCAACAAGGCATCATGACTTGGATTTTTGGCATGGTAAGAGATATTATTATAGCTGATGTTGTTATAACTGCTACCCGTAACCGGTAACCAATAAAGACTTGCGTTTAAATCCACTACAACCTGACCGCCTTTTAGATTGCAGTATTTCACCGCACAGCGCTGAGCGTCCATAAAACGTATGGCTGTTAAATTGGTACCTTGAATAGTAAGATCTTTATTGTTACCAGATTGATTAACTCGTCCGTCAATATAAACACTATCACAGGCATTTAATTGGATGTTTCCTTCAATAGTCAGTCCACTTTGAGTAGGGTAAATGGTGATGGTGTTGTAGGTTGCATTTGGATCCTCCATCTAAAATAACTGTGGAAGGTTCAACTGTGCTGCTGATCAGTTGAAATGTAATATACCCGAAATTACCCCTGAATTTACCGCAGCAAAGGCTGATTGTAAATTGCTGTAATTTCCTCCAAGCCCCACGGTATACGTGCTTGCCTTGGAAATGAATGGAAGTAAAATCGTTAAGAATAGTGAAGTAAATAATTTTTTCATGACATTTAATTGTTGTTTTGAGAATCACTTAATGGATACAAAATTGCTTCACTTAAGAAATGATTGGATTGCCGATTTACAAAAGCAACGGATGGATTTGATCAGGGATTTAAATTTGTATACCTGTTTTTTAGATTCAGGCAGATACCAGAAATGACTAGAAAAAGAGGGCTCTTTTAATTAGGAATAGCTCGCTCAAGAAGCACTAAACACTCGACTTGTATCTAAAATACTCATATTTTTTTGAATATGATGCCATCTCGTTCCTTTGGGAAAGGTTAACTTGCTTTCCAGGCATATTGCCAGTGTGAATTGGTAGATAGGCCAATTTCAGGATGCCAGCCGCTAGCGCTCAACTCTTTGTTAAAGAGGAACGAGCAATACAAAACGGACATTGGTTATACAGATATCACTTCGGTAAAAGCCTCTTATACAGATTGTATTGCAAAACGGTATGATAATGTTTGTCTTACAGCGAAGAAATGTGAATGGGTAATTTTATGATCACGGTAGTACCTGTTGGTTCGTTGAATTCAGAGTACTTGTCGACGATCTCNATAGTGTACATCCGTAAAGTGATTTTTAGTATCTCCAGTCTCTTTTTGTTGGCTTCCAGAGCAAAGGATTGGTGTTTATTTTTCTTTATGGCATTTAATGCCTCACTTCTGGTTCTTCCAATTCCGTTGTCGTCAATAATTATTTTTAAAAGGTCTTTTTCCATGGTCATTTGTATGAGTAATTTACGATTCGTTTTTTTATGCAATAGACCGTGTTTAATCGCATTTTCAACATAAGGTTGAATTAGCATTGATGGAATTCGGATTGCATCTCTGTTGATAGATTTTTCGACATCTATTGAAAACGTAAAAGATTCTTCAAACCTCATTTTTTCGAGTTCAAGATAAAGTTGTAGTGTGCTTATTTCTTCATGCAAGCAAATCGTTTCTTTATTGCTCATGTCAAGGATACCCCTGGTTAAATCAGAAAACTTGCTGATGTAAATGCTGGCATTCTGTTTATCATTCATGTATATGTAACTCTGTATCGTATTCAGCGCGTTAAATAAGAAATGAGGATTCATTTGCGCTTTTATGCTACTTAAAACGCTTTTTTCCAGTTCTTTTTCCAATAAAAGTTTGCTTTGCACTAATTGAGCNTTCCTTTTCCATCGGAACAAAATTTTTCGGCTAATGAACAGGACGATCGTGCCAGATAAAAGAACCAATAGGGTGCTGAACCACCATGTTTTATAGAAAGGAGGATGAATGGAAAATGAAAATACCTTTCCCGTTTTAAGAACATTCGAGCCATTTACCACATAGAACTGGATAGCATAATCACCGGTGCTTAATCGATTTAGTTGAAACTGCCTGGATGTATTTGGTAGATGAACCAATTCGTCTTGATCGATCTTATAAGCTACATGAAAATTTGTACCACAAGTGTATTGGATGAGCGTAAAATCAAATTGTAAGCTATTGTTGTTATGGGACAGACTGGCTTGATGGGCAATCNNGGACTTTTGTTGCTGGTTGAAATGATCCGATTTAAATAAAAATACCTTCATTCGGACTTTGATCGTATGTGGTGGTTGGAAATCGGATAATGCGATCNNGCCATCATTTACATAAACCTGATTTTGGTTGACATACATGCTATTGACATTGTCGAATTGAATCCCGAATCGATTGTCATATTTCCGCCACTTCTTACCGGAGACCGCATACAAGGCATCCGAAGCAAGCAGCCAAAGCTGGTTTTCAAATGATTCACATTGATAAAATATGGCATTCGGTAAATTCGGATAGGCCTTTAGGTACTTATTGCCATCCCATTCCAGGATATTCTTGTCTTTTGTAACAAGCAATAATTTATGGTCAACAAGAACTAAATCAGATAATACACAATCCGGTTCAGGCAACAACACTGGTGAATCATCCTTTTCAGTTAATTCAAACATTCCAGAGTAGCTATTGAAATAAAATTTTTGGGTTTTCGGATTACACTGCTGAGAAAACCGGTTCGTTGAAATACTCCAGTGCATGAACAAATGGATTTGGGTGAACGACTTTTCTTTTGTGTTTTAACCACCAGGGGCGTCATTTTTAATACTACAATAATATAAACCTGCACTGGTGGCCAGAATGATACCTTCTTGAGTATAGCAATAGTCCTTGACAATAAAGGGCATTTCAAAATTGAAATATTGATTTTTGAATTTCGTATTTGCTCCAGAAACAATTAAGGTGTTCGAAATGGTATCGTAAATAATCATCCCGGAATTGAGCTGATTTGGAAATTCTACTGCCACCTGGGTTTCTTGTGTGGATGTGTTAATGGACAATGTTTGACCTGTGGAGGTTTGAGTAAAAGGGTGTTTTTGTTTNCCAGTTAATCGGGATAATTGGGTAGGTAAATTGGTAAAACGTTCTATGTTGAAATTAGGTATGGTTATTAATCCTTGACCCAACGTACTGAGTATAAATGCTCCTTCTCTGGTCTTTACAACATTGGTAATATTGAAATTTTTTAAAATTCCTCTTACACTTGCGATGTTATTCAGGGCATCCATATAATACAATCCTTTCGTTGTACAAATCCAAAACTTGTTATCGAAAAAGCAGATGTAATTGACGTAAGTATTAGACTCCAATTTCGGGGCCCTTAGAAAAAGTTTTTTTGGCAATGGTAGATGTTGTCTGGTTTTTTTAACGGCAATAAAAGTTTGTCCGTTGTTAAAGTGCAAATTGCCTTGTATGAANACGGGATGTTGGTTTTTTGTAACATTGTAAATTGCTGTCAACAAACACATAACATAGGTATTGCTGTCTTCCTTGATATAGCCGCTGAATACAATATTTGCAAGAATATTCACTTCTTTCATATCCTTGATATCTCGTATGAATTCTTTTTTGTTACGGGGATCGTAGAAAACAATTTCATGATTTCGGATATTAATCAGGTAATGTCTAAATGAAGCACCAGGCAAAAAACCGGTTTTAGCACCGAACCATTTTTCACTAACCAATGAATCGTCATTTCCCAGACGAAATAGAAGGCCATTAAATGCCTTACAGAAGATGTTCCCATCTTCAGTTTCCATGATATTGGTCACCTCGGTAAATGGCCGAGACTTGTTGTAGAAGTGTTTATAAGTTAATCCATCATATTGCGAAAGTCCTTTTGAATGTGCAATGTAAAGAAGTCCGTTTTTGGCAAGGTGTAAATAATAGATTTGATTCGACTGAAGTCCTTCATTCTTGGTGCGAACAAAATAGTTTGGTTCCGTTTGAGCCTTCGCGGAGAAGGCCGCATTGAACAGAAGGAAAAAAGTGATGAGCAGGCACTTTTTCATTAAAACAGGGCTTCCATTTTTTCGTAGAAAAGTTCGGATTTATCTGAACTCATTAGGGCGGTTTGTTTGTTTTCAAACACCACGGTTTGTTCTGTTTTCTGATATTCTTTCACCTCCTTTAGATTGATGATATAGGATTTGTGACTTCTATAAAATTGCTGAAAAGGAGTAAGTCGTTCTTCAAAATACTTTAAGTTTTTACTTGCAATTAGTGTTTCGTTATTTCTTAGAAAGATTTTACAATAAGAGCCTTCTGCTTCCAGATAAACAATATCCTTAACTTTAATAAACCGGGTAGAACTGCTTAAATTAACGACAATACATTTATCATTTGAATCAGATTGAGGGGATAAGTTCTGTTGTAATGACTGGTATTCTGCCTTTTTTTCTTTGATGCTTTTCTTGATGACTTTAGTAATTGTATCCTGCAAGTGCAAGGGGTTAATAGGTTTAAGTAAATAGTCGATAGCTGAAAGTTTAAACGCCTGAATGGCATATTCACTATAACCTGTTACAAAAACCAGGTCAAAGGTGATTTCTTCTTCATTGAAAAAATCCAAAATTTCAAGTCCACTATGACCCGGCATTTCGATGTCACAAAATACAAGGTCTGGTTTGTATTTTTTTATCGCCTTGACTCCTGAGCCAAGATCATCACATTCAGCCAGAATTTGAATGGAAGGGTTTACTTCTGCTAACATATTTCGGAGCAGAATTCGGGATTTATTCTCGTCGTCTATCAGTATGCAATTTTTCACTGCCTGGTGATATTTAATGGATGAACAAGTTTGGGGTCATTGTCAAAGCGGTATTGAACATGAATTTGATGAGGTAGAAATCATAAATATAAATAATTTATGGTCAAATATTTATTGAGGTAGATGAAGTCACATAAAGAGGCAATTGATGAAATTTCATATTCCATGTGGGCTAGGGGACAAATATGCATTTTACTCAAATTTAAATCCTGCGTAGTTTGTAAAACCGACATTTGGATTTGTGAACCAGTAAATGAGTTGACAAGACGTAAATTCCAGTGCACACTGCTATTCTTGCTGATTTTTCATGATAAGTGTGATTAGTTCAAATTTTGTTGAATGATTGACTCAGATGATATCGATTTCCTTGAATGAGTTTTTTGAGATAGACTCTGCTTTTCATCTTTTTTAATCGCTTTTCTTCAGTCATTGCCAAAACTTCAGAATCAAATTCCTTCATTTTGACTATCCGATACGGAATTCCATTTTTGGTGGCTTTCACTTTGCCCAGATTGTGCCTGGTGTTTAATCGCAACATAGGATTCTCGGAATACCCGATGTAGTAACGGTCAATTTTNTCTGAGTAAAGGATGTAAACNAAAATAGGTCATAAAAAAAGGTTGCCATTATGACAACCTTAAAGTACCCCAGCCCCGATTTGGATCGGGGCACGGACATGCTACCCACCCCGATTAAGATCGGGGCGTGTCTACCAGTTTCCTTGAATGAGTTTTTCGAGATAGACTCTGCTTTTCATCTTTTTTAATCGCTTTTCTTCAGTCATTGCCAAAACTTCAGAACCAAATTCCTTCATTTTGACCATCCGATACGGAATTCCATTTTTGGTGGCTTTCACTTTGCCCAGATTGTGCCTGGTGTTTAATCGCAACATAGGATTCTCGGAATACCCGATGTAGTAACGGTCAATTTTTTCTGAGTAAAGGATGTAAACAAAAAAGGCCATTCAAAAAAAAAGGTTGCCAGTATGACAACCTTAAAGTACCCCAGCCCCGATTTGGATCGGGGAACGGACATTGCTGCCCACCCCGATTAAGATCGGGGCGTGTCTACCAGTTTCCTTGAATGAGTTTTCGAGATAGACCCTGCTTTTCATCTTTTTAATCGCTTTTCTTCAGTCATTGCCAAAACTTCAGAACCAAATTCCTTCATTTTGACCATCCGATACGGAATTCCATTTTTGGTGGCTTTCACTTTGCCCAGATTGTGCCTGGTGTTTAATCGCAACATAGGATTCTCCGAATACCCGATGTAGTAACGGTCAATTTTTCTGAGTAAAGGATGTAAACAAAATAGGTCATAAAAAAGGTTGCCATTATGACAACCTTAAAGTACCCCAGCCCCGATTTGGATCGGGGCACGGACATGCTACCCACCCCGATTAAGATCGGGGCGTGTCTGCCAGTTTCCTTGAATGAGTTTTCGAGATAGACTCTGCTTTTCATCTTTTTAATCGCTTTTCTTCAGTCATTGCCAAAACTTCAGAACCAAATTCCTTCATTTTGACCATCCGATACGGAATTCCATTTTTGGTGGCTTTCACTTTGCCCAGATTGTGCCTGGTGTTTAATCGCAACATAGGATTCTCCGAATACCCGATGTAGTAACGGTCAATTTTTCTGAGTAAAGGATGTAAACAAAAAGGCCATTCAAAAAAGGTTGCCATTATGACAACCTTAAAGTACCCAGCCCCGATTTGGATCGGGCACGGACATTGCTGCCCACCCCGATTAGGATCGGGGCGTGTCTACCAGTTTCCTTGAATGAGTTTTCGAGATAGACCCTGCTTTTCATCTTTTTTAATCGCTTTTCTTCAGTCATTGCCAAAACTTCAGAACCAAATTCCTTCATTTTGACCATCCGATACGGAATTCCATTTTTGGTGGCTTTCACTTTGCCCAGATTGTGCCTGGTGTTTAATCGCAACATAGGATTCTCCGAATACCCGATGTAGTAACGGTCAATTTTTCTGAGTAAAGGATGTAAACAAAATAGGTCATAAAAAAGGTTGCCATTATGACAACCTTAAAGTACCCCAGGCGGGACTTGAACCCGCACGGACATTGCTGCCCACAGGATTTTAAGTCCTGCGTGTCTACCAATTTCACCACCAGGGTAAAGAACTTGTGGCGTTGAACATTGCTACCCACCCCGATTAAAATCGGGGCGTGTCTACCAATTTCACCACCAGGGTAAAGAACTTGTGGCGTTGAACATTGCTACCCACCACGATTAAGATCGGGGCGTGTCTGCCAATTTCACCACCAGGGTAAAAAAATCCATCCTTCGGGATGGATTGCTATGAGCGGAAGACCGGGCTCGAACCGGCCACCCCGGCAAGGTCGTGCTCTACCAAATGAGCTACTTCCGCAAAGTTAAGATCTTGTCCGAAGTGGAAGGGTATTTCCGCAACGGGAGTGCAAATATAATTTGAATTTGTGATTTACAAAATTTCGATTAAAAATATTGTTGATACTCGAAACCTTGATTGGAGTTAACGTTATATTCCAATGAATTAGGCAGCCCGGAAAGGCTATTGCCCCAGTAGCCAGGCGAAAATTAGCGGAGCCACAATAGTCGCATCACTTTCAACAATAAATTTAGGCGTATGAATATCTAATTTTCCCCAGGTTATCTTTTCATTGGGCACTGCTCCGCTATATGAACCATATGAGGTGGTGGAATCCGAAATCTGACANAAGTAACTCCAGAAGGGAACATCATGCCATTCAAGATCCTGATACATCATTGGAACAACACAAATCGGGAAATCACCTGCAATACCTCCTCCAATCTGAAAGAAGCCAACTCCTTTACCTGTGCTGTTTTGGCGGTACCAATCTGCCAACCACACCATATATTCAATACCACTTTTCATCGTGCTTGCTTTCATTTCATTTTTTATAATGTATGAAGCGAAAATATTACCCATCGTGGAGTCTTCCCACCCTGGGCAAACAATAGGTAGATTTTTNTCGGCAGCAGCTAGCATCCAACTATTTTTNGGATCGATTTCATAATATTGCTTCAAATCGCCGCTTAAGAGCATCTGATACATAAATTCATGCGGAAAATATCGTTCACCTTTCGCATCGGCCTCTGCCCATTTTGCATGAATGTGTTTTTGTATTCGACGAAAAGCCTCTTCTTCAGGAATACAGGTGTCAGTGACCCGATTGAAATGATTTTCCAGCAAATCCCATTCATCCTGAGGACTTAAATCACGGTAATTTGGGACTCTCTTGTAGTGTGAATGTGCCACCAGATTCATAATGTCCTCTTCTAAATTGGCTCCCGTACAGGAAATAATATGAACTTTATCCTGTCGAATCATTTCCGCCAGAGAAATTCCAAGTTCTGCAGTACTCATTGCCCCGGCGAGCGTTATCATCATTTTNCCACCTTCCAGGAGATGCGTTTCATACCCTTTTGCAGCATCCATCAGGGCGGCTGCATTAAAATGGCGATAGTTATGTTCGATAAATTGAGAAACAGGACCTTTATTCATTTTTGTTAGAATTTGACCACAAATATATTACGCCACCATTGTTTTCAAGTGGGATCAGCCGAATAATGTTATTCTGATAGATTATCTATGCAACTTAGTTGAACAATCGAACCTGACTATTCCTTTGTTGCCTCCAATCGCACTTTTCTGAGTGCAGGTATTCCTACAAAGGTCAATATAGCAATAACCACCGTCATGATACCGCCAAATACTACACTCGGAACTGTTCCCAGAAGTCTGGCCGCCAAACCACTTTCAAAAGCACCCAGTTCATTGCTTGAAGAAATGAACATCATGTTGACAGATGAAACTCTTCCTTTGATGTCTTCCGGCGTTTTCAATTGTAAAATTGAATGCCGTATGACAACACTAACACCGTCAAAAAGCCCGGCTACAAAGAGGCATAAAAAGGAAAAATAAAAATTCCGTGATAAACCGAACAGTATGATGCATAATCCAAATCCCGCCACACTGAATAGGAGTTTATTCCCCACATTCGTTTTAAGCGGAAGATAGGCCAGAACAAATAATAAGAAGACCGAACCAAGCCCATGTGCACTTCGAAGCCATCCGAATCCTGTGGGTCCACAATCCAATATTTCTTTGGAAAANACAGGTAGCAAGGCTTCAGCTCCTCCAAANAGTACAGCAAATAAATCTAAGGATAACACAGCCAGAATTATTTTGTTTTTGAAAATGAAACGAAATCCTTCTGAAATGCCTTTAAGCACCGTGTCATCTTTTTCGCTCGAAAGGTTTTTGNNAATTCTGGAAGTAAGAAATGCTGTCAAAACAAATAGAATCATTGCCCAAAGTATTGCATTGCTGCTGTTGACGTAAGCAATGATTAACCCACTCACTAATGGGCCGATTACCGACCCCAGTAACCATGCGGTACTTGACCAAGTGATTGCTCGTGGAATTTCTTCCCGGGGTATGAGCATCGGTAACAATGAAAAAGAAGCCGGTGCAATGAATGCCCGGATCATTCCATTCATAAACATGGATCCATACATACTCCATTCACACGCCTTTTGGCCAAACTGTTCGATGAAGTTGGGTGAAATTATCCAATACGTGATGCCGGCACATGCTACATAAGCCAACACGCAGCCAAGAAATAAGGTTCTTTTNTCAAGTTGATGCGCCAAATAACCCGCAAATACGGATAAGCCTAAAGCCGGAATCAATTCTGACAAGCCGATTAAACCAAGACTTAAAGGATTGCCTGTGAGTTGATACATCTGATAACTTAACGCCGTTGATTGAATAAAAAGCGCAGAAATAAGGATGAATCGAGCAGAAATAAATAAGGAGAATTCTTGAATACGAAGTGTACGTAACAAGGCTATGGCAGATGAATGATCCATAAATTTACGCACAAATGTAGGCTAGTTCAATGGTTCACCCTAAAATCAAACAGGCTGTTCTGATTGAAACAAAGTAACTTTACACACGATCATGATGAACGCCTTTTTTCAGAATGTGGTAATGGCTTTTCAGGAGCTATTTTCCAATAAATTGAGGACTNTTTTGTCTTTGTTGGGCGTAACGATCGGTGTTNTTTGTATCATCAGTGTGTTAACCGTCTTTAGTAGTTTGCAGGGGAATATCCAGGATAATATGCAAACACTGGGAAGCAACGTACTTTATATTGGAAAATTTGCCTGGNATCACGAAGAGAAAGGGGAGTATCAATGGTGGAAATACAAAGCGCGACCAGTTGTACGCCTGAGTGAATTGAACCTGATTTCAAAACAGGTAGGTAGTGCGTCTTATGCGGCTATAAATTATTCAGATGAACAACAAAAGATAAAGTTTGCATCTTCCGAAGTGGAGAGCGTAAGTCTGTTTGCCGTGACCTATCAATTTAATAAGCTTCAACCAATCGACATCCAACAAGGGCGGTATTTTACCCGAAGTGAAATGGATAAGGGGCAAAGTAACGAGATCATTCTTGGCTATTCTGTGGCTGATGAATTATTTGGAAAACGCATCGAACCAATTGGTAAGCTAGTGGATGTAGGTGGGCGAAAATATTCAGTGATTGGCGTGTTGAAAGAACAAGGTAAAACGATGACCGGATTTGACTTTGACGGAGGTGCAATAATCAGCTATACTTTCCTGAACTCCTATAGAAATATCGATGGACAAATGGGTAATGGATTCGTAGACCCTACGATAATGGTGCGAACCAGAGAAGGATATAACCTTACCGAAATGAAGGATGAAATANCGATCGTACTGCGGGCAAATCGCAAGATTCGACCACGCGACCCGGATAACTTTGCATTTAATCAACTCGATAGTATAACCAATTCTATAAATGCGATCTTTCCGGAATNNTTTAATATTTTCGGTTGGATTATAGGGTTATTTTCGTTGCTGGTAGGAAGTTTCGGGATCGCCAATATCATGTTCGTATCGGTGAAGGAGCGAACCAAACTAATCGGCATANAAAAAGCAATCGGTGCAAAACCTGGAAGTATTCTGTTTGAATTTTTAATAGAATCTATTCTTCTCTGCCTCCTCGGTGGATTAATCGGAATAGGATTTGTCATCATACTAGGGCGGTTGTTGGACGGCCCATTAGGATTTCCGGTTCGGTTATCACTCAATCATTTTATACTCGGGGTTAGTATTAGTGTACTTGTGGGAATAATCGCCGGTTTTATTCCGGCAAAAAAGGCATCTGGTCTTGATCCCGTAGTAGCGATACGAAGTTAAATGTCATCGGAAATTCCGGATTTTCTGGTGGTTCAGGCTCATCGGTTTAGAATCACTATAGCATTTAATTCCATCCATTTGAAATGAGGCGAATTCATTCCCATTTCAATCTCTACTGGCAAAAAATGGACTTGAACAACGCGACAAATTTGTTCTAAATTGATTGAAAACTAACTCGTATTGTTGAACATTTCTGCAAAGAAGATCACCTTGGATTTCACACAGGCATAACATTTTTGGAACTTCATTTAAGACTTCATTCAGAAATTTATCGGCCTTGATCGTTACTTTTGCATTCTAAATTTTTTCAATGAGTTTTATCACACATGTTCACGCAAGACAGATTTTAGATTCCAGAGGGAATCCGACAGTAGAAGCCGAAGTTTTCACAGACGAAGGGGCTATGGGGCGGGCTGCCGTTCCTTCAGGTGCTAGTACGGGGATTCATGAGGCTGTTGAATTGCGTGATGGGGATCAGAAAAAGTATTTAGGTAAGGGCGTATTGAAAGCGGTTAAGAATGTCAATTCAACCATTCACAATGCCTTATTGGGGCTTGATGTAACCGATCGGCGTGGTATCGATCGGATCGTGTTGGATCTGGACAAAACCAAAAATAAATCGAAACTCGGAGCCAATGCTATCTTGGCTGTGAGTATGGCCGTAACCAAAGCAGCCGCAGAAGAAAGCGGAATGAGTTTGTATCGTTACGTGGGAGGAACCAATGCAAAAACACTACCGGTACCAATGATGAATATTTTGAATGGAGGAGCTCATGCCGATAACAAAATCGATTTTCAGGAGTTTATGGTCATGCCTGTGGGAGCAAACTCATTCAGCGAAGGGTTGCGTTGGGGTACGGAAATTTTTCATACACTTAAAAATGTATTGAAGAAANAAGGGTACTCTACCAACGTGGGTGATGAAGGTGGTTTTGCACCGGATATTCAAAGTAATGAAGAAGCAATTGAAACTGTTCTTACGGCCATTCAATCTGCTGGTTACAAAGCCGGTTCTCAAGTTGTGATTGCCATGGATGCAGCCAATAGTGAACTTTGGGATGCCAAGTCTAAATCGTATGTTTTTAAAAAATCCAGCGGCAAGAAAATGAAAAGCGAAGATCTGGTCAAATTCTGGGAAAATTGGTGCCGTCAATACCCAATTGTATCTATTGAAGATGGTTTGGCAGAAGACGACTGGAAAGGCTGGAAGATGTTAACCGAAGCGGTAGGTTCTAAAGTACAGTTAGTTGGAGATGATTTATTTGTGACTAATGTAGATCGACTGGAAAGAGGCATTAAAGAAAATATTGGAAATGGTCTCCTGGTGAAAGTGAACCAGATCGGAAGTTTGAGTGAAACCATCAACGCCGTCACTATGGCCCAGTTTGCCGGATACAATACGATCATGAGCCATCGCAGTGGAGAAACAGAAGATGCCACTATTGCTGATTTAGCGGTGGCTTTAAATTGCGGACAGATTAAAACCGGTTCGGCATCCCGCTCTGACCGTATGGCGAAATACAATCAATTGTTACGGATTGAAGAAGAACTTGGTGAACAAGCAGTGTATCTTGGCAAAAAATTGAAGTTCGGAAAATAAAACTCAAATCATTTAATAGGATACGGAGGCTCAAAAGGGTCTCCGTTTTTTATCCAGGCTGAAACAATGCGTTCAACGAGCAGAATCTTTTTCCTAAAGGATATACAACATGATTTATCAGTACATCAAATATCGAACTTTGAAGAGAATGTGTCCTAACCATGGGGTGCACTACCGTTTTTGAAAAGCAAACATAATTATTGCTTTAGAAAGAGAAGGAGAAACAAAAAGTGAAAGAGAATTTAGTGGAAGCACCATCTTTCTCTTTCTCCTTTGCTTTTTTCTGCTATGCGGAGAGAGCGTTACAAGTTTCAATGCCATTTTGGGCAGATGTGGGAAAATTTGATTACTTCTGAGCCAGGTTTTTTATTATTGTGTACAGTAATCGAGAAATTTCATCAGCTAACTGAAGTATCTCCTCGTATTTGTCTAAATCGATTACTTATTCTAAGATAAGTAAATCTAATATGGCTACGCATTCAAAAGTGGAGCCGCGAGCTGTAGTAAAATAATTCCTTCTGTCAGCATGGCTGGTTTTTGCACTGCCTTCTGCAATGTTTAACACGATGCTATATGATGCGCGCCCAAGTTGGTCAAAAACGTACTTTTCAGCCTTAATCTTTGATAAAATCTCTTTACATCCGATATGAAATAATTGTGCCTACTTATAAATTTCAAGATTCTGAAAAGGAAACATAATTATTGCTTTAGAAAGAGAAGGAGAAACAAAAAGAGAAAGAGAATCTAGTGGAAGCACCACCTTTCTCTTTCTCCTTTGCTTTTTCTTTCTGCTATGCGGAGAGAGAGGATTCGAACCCCGGACCTTTGACAGTCAACGGTTTTCAAGACCGTCGCAATCGACCACTCTGCCATCTCTCCGCTGCAAATATAGGGTAGTCATTTTCATAAATAAAAATTATCCACTAAGAAAATTCAACGTAAATTCCGCCCGGTTGTAAAATTGTGTTGCAGCTATTTGGGCTCTTCCGGGTTTTTAACTTCACCGAATTCCAAACCTCATGAGAATACTTTGCACCTTGTATATTATTTCTTTGTTCCTGCTCTTCGGTTGTCATGAGCCCCAAAGAGCGAATACAAAACCAATAGTTATGGGGGATTCGAATATGATAGTGACCGAACGCGACACGCAATTTCTGATGAATTTTACTGAAGATATTAGCCCTTCTCCAGCGGGTAAAAAGTCCAATCAAATTCAAAAAATGATGGTACAGGTCGACAGTCTGAATACCGCTAAAAAACTAAATGAAGAAGAATCAACCCGATCTGTGAACGGATTTGCTGTTACGTTCAGTGAATGTACGGTCACATTGGGAGGAATTTTATGTCATGCACTCAATAATACGCAGAATGAACGCAGCGAGAACAGTGTTTCTTATCTTTTAGATCAAGGCCAGTTTCTTGAAAATACCCTAAAAGTCGATGGGCTAAGCCAAATGCAAATGGAACAACGCCTTACTGTTAAATTAGCCGTTGAAGCCGAAGGAGAAACTTTTGTACTCAACGATTTGGGTAAATTTCAAACGTCGTGGTATCCTTTGGCCGGTAAGGATCAGGTGTTCGTGTCTGTGAGCGCGAATAGTTTGCAATTCAAAGAAGTTGGGCCGGATGAAATTAGAAACGCCCTCGACAGGGAACTCCGANAAAAGCGANAAAATACACAGGAAATACAGACCTGGATGAACCGCATTAAATTAACCCGCTCAGTTTCTGACGCACCGTGTAAACTGATCGCAGTAAGTACGCAATGGAAATTACTTGGAGTTAAAGATGGGAAATCTGTTCGGAAATTGATTCAATTGGATGTACCGTAATCTTTTTTGCTAAATTTGCCCCTTGTTCGGGATGTAGCTCAGCCCGGTTAGAGTACACGTCTGGGGGCGTGTGGTCGGAAGTTCGAATCTTCTCATCCCGACCCGATCATTCAAAGGTTTGGTGGAAATACGCCACCAAATCTTTTCTTCTTTGCGTTCTTTCAACACGGTAATTGGATCAAAGTTGTTATGGTATTCGGGATTGAATATCAAGATCAAAGTTTATTTTTGAGGACAAACCAACCCTATGAAAAAAGATTGTTTCTTGTATTTGCTCTGCTGGCGATGATAACTACATCCTATGCGCAAAGTCCGATAGGAAAATGGAAATTAGTTTCATACATCACCACCTACGATGGGACCACTTTTGATAGTCACAAAGCCCTGCTTAAAACCCGCCCCTGTGCAGCAAAGATTNTTTATGAAATTAATGCAAATGGAACGTATCGCTTAAATGCTTCTCAGTCTGGTTGTGATGCCAGTTACGTTAAAATTCAGGAAAAACTGCATAGCNGAGGAGTGTGGACTTTAAATGGTAACTTAATTACCATCGGANCATAAAAAGCCCCAAAAGTAGGACATACCTATACTGTTTCCTTTAAAGGAAATACCATGATCTGGGTTGGCAAAGATGGTGAGGGTACTTTGACCTATCAGCGCGTTCTTTGAATTTGCTCTTTTCTTATCGGGTTTTTCATACTTTTACAACGACCATTTTTTTCTATGATTACTTTACTCATCTTCGGAGGGCTCGCGGTGGCCATCATTTTTTATCTTATCGCAGTATTCAATGAATTGACCAAAGAGAGAATCCTTGTGAAGGAAGGATGGAGTGGAGTAGGAACTTTTCTGCAACAACGTAATGATGTGATTCCAAATATGGTTGAAATCGTTAAAGGTTACGCTGGGCATGAAAACAAAACCTTGGTTGAAGTAACCCAATGGAGAAATAAAAGTGCTCAGGCTACAACCAAAGAGGAACAAATGCTAGCTGATGCTGGTTTAAGCCGGTCCTTACTTGATTTTTATTCTGTGACCGAACAATATCCCGATTTGAAAGCAAATCAGAATNTTTTACAGCTACAAAGTGATTTGGCATCGCTGGAAGAGAAAATCAATCAAAGTAGAAGGTACTATAACGGAACGGTTCGGGAGTTCAATCAAAGCCGGGCTGTATTCCCTAAAAATATTGTCGCTACGATGTTTGGATTTACTGAAGAAACATTTTTTCAGGAAGACGCCTCTGCGAAGTCGGCTCCAAAGATTTCCTTTAATTAATCGGTATGAAACAAGTTATCACCCGAAGCTTTTTAACGGCTTTGGTATTTTTTGTTTACACGTTGTAGGACGAGATAGAAGTGTTTCTATTTCATCTGATCGTTTTTTCTCTGATTTGCAATGGGATAGTATCCTCACCATTCAAGTTAAAAAGGTGAGTTTAAAACTGGGCGCACCGGCCATGAATGCCGAATTAGCTTATCAAAATTATCAGGATGAAATTTGGGTTTCCTTGCTGCCTGAATTAGAAAAGGAATTTGAAGAAATAGAAAAGAAATTTACCAGGGAAAGCCCAATTGGCACTAAACGTTTTAACNAATCAGAAATTTTGTACCTCTCAGCAATTGAACGTTCTGTTGAAAAACAATCCGGGGTAATGAAACACTAATAAATAATATACGTAAAGTCANATACCAACGACCGCATTTTGAAATTTAATCAGGAGGTATTTATCCTGAAAGATGGAACGGTTAAGGTTCGTGAAAAGATTACCATATATAACGGGAACGATGAGTCCGCANAAAATACGATAAAACGAGGAATAACCCGTGATTTTCCGACAAAATACTTTTCTCGATTTGGGTTCATGACCAACGTGCCATTTCAAATTGTTTCCATTCAGCGTGATGGTAGCAAAGAATCCTTCCATCTGGAGAATTTAAAGAATGGCGTACGAATTTACATGGGGCAGTCTGATCAATTTTTAAAAGAAGGAATATTCCAATATACAATTGAGTATCTGACCGGAAGGCAATGCATATTTCATGAGGATAAGGATGAATTTTATTGGAATGTTACCGGGACGGGCTGGAATTTTACAATGGATGAAGTAACCTGTCGGGTGCATTTTCCGGAAGGCTCCAGAATCTTAGAGTCAGCTTGCTATACCGGGGCACAAGGGGCCAAACAAAGTGAATGCAGCTTTCAGGTTGTGAAGGATTCAGGGATAACCTTTCAATCCAGGAACCAATTTCACGAATATGAAGGACTCACGATCGCAACATCTATTCAAAAGGGCATTCTGCTTCGGGAGTCAGGTATGGTTTTATGGAAACAATGGATCCATGATAACTGGATTGTAGTGGTGATGATCGGAATTGATGCGCTCCTGTTGTTAGTTTATTTCCTGACCTGGTGGCGAATCGGTCGAGACCCACAGAAAGGTGTTATTATTCCGGAATTCAATCCACCTTCCGGAATGAGTCCGGCAGATGTTGGCTATGCGCTGGAACAAAAGTATTCGCCCCGGCTATTTACTTCGGCCATTCTGGATATGGCTGTTCAACAAGTACTTGAAATTGAAGTGGAGAAAGAAGGTCTGATTNTTAAAACTCCTGTCTACACCTTCCGGAAANAAGAACACCAGGGAGTCGATTATTCTGGCTTTTATACGCAATATGGTTTTGATCCGGATCGCCTGGATGGTGAAGTTATTTCGAAAGGTAAGTATAATGCCGATATCGCTTCAAGGTACCGGACCCTTGAGTCAAAACTCTCTGATCGCATTGAAGTGAAAGCCAAAAGGAAATCTATTTTTCAANTCTTTTCAAAAAATGACCAGTATATCGGGCTAGGATTTTTAGTGCTTGTTCTGATGGGTATTGCCGGACTAGTTTGGATTGGCATTCACCAGGCTCCAATCCGTTCGGGTGTGATGATCGCAAGTTTTCTCGGCATAGGGGTTGTGATACAGATTGTATTTATGAAAATTATGTCGGCTTATACCCGTGAAGGTCGAAAACTAACCGATCAAATCGAAGGCTTTAAGTTGTATCTGTCAACTGCAGAACGGCATATTTATGATGCAATGAATCCACCGGAGGAAAACCTCCAGCTGTTTGAAAAATTCCTACCCTACGCAGTGGCTTTAGGTGTTGAAAATCGTTGGTCCGACCGGTTTAAGACTCAACTTGAATTGGCTGAATTGAATGGCTATCAACCATCTTATTATCGCTTCTCCGGATCTTCAAATAATTCACTCGGGTTGATGACTTCATCGCTTGCCAGTGGATTAAGTTCCACAGTCGCTTCGGCTTCAACGCCCCCTTCAAGTAGCAGCGGAGGCAGTGGTGGTGGTGGATTCTCTGGCGGCGGCGGCGGCGGTGGCGGTGGCGGCGGATGGTAGCAACTATACATTTTCTGATACTGTTGCAAAGTTATTTGACAAAAAAGTTCACAGTAACGCAGAAATTTGCAGCCAAATGATTTAGCCAATTATTCTTGCTAGTTTGGCAACGATCTCTTTCAGTTTCAAGTAGAAACAGTATTTGATAAAAAAGACCGCATTGAACAAATGCGGTCTTTTTATTAGACAAAAGTAAGTTCTAATGAGAAACTTCCAGTTTTCCCTGATAATGGGTAATGCCGGAAGAAATCGTCAGTTGGTATAAACCAGGCTGCAATCCTGAAGTGCGCAACGGAATAATGTTCTTACCTTCCTGTAATACCAACCCTTCATGATAAATTACTCGCCCCAACATATCGGAAAGAATCAATTTTACCTGCTCGCGGGTTGAACTATTTAAAATCACTGTCGTATTCGCATCTGCCGGATTCGGAACAATGTTTAATCGTTCGTTCCTTCCCAAATCGGTAACCGATGCAGGCCAACAAGGAGCACTTTGCATCATGATAGAATAATACTTGATCGCTGTAACGGTATCCGTTTTTCTTCCCGGATACAAAGTAGGAATTAAAGCATCTACCACCGCGTTGCCCGGGCACTGAATATTACTGGTATACACTCTTAGGTTAACAGTTAGCGGAATATTGCCTGCACTTTGAGACATTGGAATAGTTCCTGAAACTTTAACACAGGCCAAGGAGTCACCTGGAATGACTAATCGCGAATAATTGGTTTTCGGATTCCCGCCGGATGCTGGTAATACCGCGGGCACCGAGGTTGTAGTTAAGTATGCCGGCAATCCACCAATATTCGCATCTACTACAAATGAATCAATATTGGCTGTTAGTGTTGCAGCAATGGGTGTGGTGACAGCAATAGTCGTATCTTTTGCTGCTTTGATATATAATATTTGCTCGTAAGTCTGACCAATACACCCCCAGCTGAAGTTAGTTGCACTATCCGGTAAGATATAAGCGTTATTGGGTGATGTAATCGTACCTGGTACACAGACTTGTGCCTGCAAGAACTGAAATGCGCTGAGCGCCAGTGTGGTGAGGAAAAGTTTCTTCATTTGAAATTTTTATTAAAGGTAATGTTTTCATACTTTTCTCAAAATTTGAAAGGATGCGATTTTTGTTGGTGTGCTTCTTGTTTACAATTCAGTCAACACTTTGGGCTCAGGAACTGTTAATACAAGGTCATGTGTCAGATAGCCTGAAGAGTGACGATTTGTCCGGAGCCNATTTAAGAACGAATTCTGGTAAAGGTGCTCGATGCAATGTAGAGNGGAAGTTCTCTATGTATTTACCTGCCGGGAATCATGTGTTGAAAATTTCCTGTGCGGGATATCAAACCCGGGAGATGAATTTAGAAATCAGTTCCGGCAATACACCTTCATGGAAATTCNGTTTAAGTCCGGTTACTAAAGAGTTGAACCTCGTTACAGTGAGTGGGAGTCGGTTTGAAAAGCGTACCGCCGAAGAGATCGTTTCAATTGAAGTGATTAAACCGAATTATATCCAGAATACGGCCAACAACCAAATGGATGATGCCTTGCAACGTGTTCCCGGAGTGGATGTTGTGGAAAATCAAGTGAATATTCGCGGTGGTTCCGGGTGGAGTTATGGCGCAGGAAGCCGGGTATTGGTTCTGGTTGATGATATGCCCATGCTGACCGCGGATGCGGCCGATGCAAAATGGGATTTTCTGCCACTTGAAAATTGTGAACAAGTTGAAGTGTTAAAAGGTGCATCTTCTTCTTTGTACGGTTCGTCAGCGTTAAATGGTGTTATTAATTTCCGCACCGGCTTTGCACGCAACAAACCGAAAACTAAAATGATGCTTTATAATGGGATGTACGGAAATCCCCGAAACAAAGATTGGAAATGGTGGGGTAAGCAACAGCCAGGCTTCCAGGGAGGCTATTTTATGCACTCCCGCAAATTAGGTCAAATTGATATGGTGCTGGGCTCTGCGTGGTACAGTGAAGATTCTTATTTACAAGGCGATCTGAACCGGCGAGGACGCGTTAATTTGAATTTACGGTATCGATCTAAANAANTTCAGGGACTGGTTGCAGGTATCAATACAAACATACAACGGAATAAAAGCCAAACCTTTTTCTTTNGGGATTCCTCCGAAAATGGCAATCTGAAACCTTTTGGTGGATTGGCAGATTCAACCACGACCATCAATAAAAATCAGGGTCAACGAATGAATATCGATCCCTATATCCAATATGCCNGACCTGCCGGTAGTAAGCATGTTTTGCGCACCCGATGGTTTCGGAGTAAAAATGATATTCCTGAAAAGAAACAAAGTTCTAAGGCGGATACCTGGTATGGTGAGTATCAATTCCAACGTCTGATTCAAAAGAAGGTCNTTCTCAATCAACTGAATGTAATAGCAGGTATGGCCGGAAGTTACAGTGATGTGATTGGAGAATTATTCGGAAATCATACAGTAATGAATGCAGCTCCTTATTTGCAATTGGAGAAGAAAGTAGGTAACCGATTGTGGACTTCCCTCGGAGTAAGGTATGAAATAAATGATGTAGATACGTATAAAACAGAAACCAGACCCGTGTTTCGCGCCGGGGTGAACTATGAATTAGATCGGGCAACATTTATTCGGGCTTCTTATGGACAAGGATATCGGTATCCCAGTATAGCCGAACGATTTGTTTCAACAAGTTTTGGTGCTTCTCGGGTATTCCCAAATCCACGTTTACAGAGTGAAACCGGGTGGAGTGCCGAACTGGGAATTCGCCAGGGCTACCAATTAGGCTCTTGGGTTGGATTCATCGATTTGGCCGGTTTCTGGACAGAATATCAGAATATGATGGAGTTTAATTTTGGCCTGCACCTGCCCGATGATTCCAGCATCACACAAGTGAGTAACGTTTTAGATTACATCGGATTCAAATCCATTAACGTAGGTGATACCCGAATTAATGGAATTGATTTATCGATTATGGGTCAGGGCAAAACCCTGGGTCAGGAATCTCGTTTCATACTGGGTTATTGTTACATGAATCCAATTCAATTGAACCCGGATTCGGTAATCATGGCGAATATCAGCGGAGAAACAAGAACCTTGAAATATCGTTACAGGCATAGTTTGAAATTCGATTATGAAGTAAGTTACCGAAAACTGTCGCTGGGGACTACCTTGCTCTATAATTCCTTCATGCAAAATATTGATGCGGTGTTTCAAAATACCAAGCCGCAGGAAAATATTTTCGACNAGTTATTTGAAGCGGGTACAGGTATACCAACCATAGTGAACGACTTTCGAACAAAATACAATCAGGGAACATTTTTATGGGATGTTCGTTTGGCTGTTCAGCTCAGTCCACAGGTCAAAGCGGCTTTCGTTGTAAAAAATTTACTCAATACGGTCTATTCTGAACGGCCAGGAATTGTTGGAGCCTTGAGGAATTTTACATTGCAATTAAGTGCAGAACTTTAAGAAGATACGTAATGAATTCCGGACGGTCAATCACTGCCTGACAGTTATTCTTAGGTTCACGAATTGAAGAGGGGTTTTTCGGCAATCAGGGCGTAATGATCAAANAAGAATTCGTGTTTTAAGTGAAGCACATCTATGAGTTTTAAACCATGTTGAGCGATCATGTTTTTGTATTCTTCCGCATCAAATTGATGAGGATGCAGGATATCACCGGGTAACATGCGAAANAGATGTTTGAAAAGGCCATGGTTGTGCGCATCAATGGTTACAATCAGTTGGCCGCCCGGGCTGGTCATTGAACACAAACGGGAAAAACTTAGTTGTATATCCCGCACGTGATTAATGGCATTCATACAAAAGACTTTTGAAAACAAGCCGGGCCACTGAAAATCTTCAATACCACACTGAACAAACTGNACATTCGGGTACATGGTTTTNTTAAAATGAGGCAAGTCATTTTCATACGCTTCCAATAACGGATCAAAAGCAACCACAGTGTCATGATTCGGAAAACACATAAACACACCAGGACCACATCCGGCATCCAAAATACGATCATCAGGTTTTATAACCAGATCCTTGCAGGAAGCCAGCAATTGTTTCCAATAAGAAACCTTCCAGTTCAGGTAGGCTGAAACATCCTTATTTTTAAGATACAGTTGCCACCATTTGCGTTCAGCCAACTGTGCACTATTCCAACGCCATTTTCCCGCCATCCGTTTAACTTTGCGCAAACCTAAAAAGAATCCTGAGGAATTATGAAATTTTCGGTTGGAGATCCGGTATATATCAAGTCAACAGGGAAGAAGGTCGATTGATTGAGTTCGTTAACCATGAAATTGCTCTTATCCGCACTGGCAATCAAGATTTTCATGTTTACCTCGAAGAACTGGAGCATCCTTATTTACGGTGGTTTCTGAACAAATCGAAAGGCAATTCGACCGTTAAATTTGTAGATCAGATTCGCCCTGAGAAACAAGTTGATCGTTCCAATCAACTGGAACCGGGCTTATACCTCGTGTTTTTCCTCAATTCAAGCCGGATGCTTGGGATGAAGAAATGACCCATCTGAAAGTTTATTTTTACAATGAAACCAGCGAAACATACAAAATTCGTTACAATAGCCTTGTCCGCCAACAAGCTGTTTTCTCCTTAACCTTCGATGCGAACGCACACGGAGTTGTATTTGCATAATATTTCTTTTGAAGAGGCGGCCTCCAATCCGGTTTTTCAAATCAATGTGGTACAGACGAACAACCATAAATTAGATTGGGATGGCCAAATTGGGCTCAAAGCCAAACGATTTTTTCAGTTTGTTCATCAGATTCGTCATGAAAATAAACCCTCTTTTCACTTGTTGGTCATTGACAAAATTGCCCCTCGAGAGGTGAAAGAAGTTATTTTACCACAGCATATCCGCATCGGAACTCAGGAAACCAAATATGATCCTTCACATTTCGATTTTAAAAATGCATTAAAAAAACAAAATATGAAGTCGATTTGCATATTGAGAAATTAGTAAAAGATTTCCACAAATTAGATACGGCTACGATTTTAGACATACAAATGCGGGAGTGTCAAAATGCGCTGGAATTGGCCTCTGCAACGCATCAGCGGTCCTTGGTTTTGATTCATGGAATAGGTAATGGCAGGCTGAGAGAAAAAGTTCATTCCCTGTTGAACCAAACGAAATACGTCAAACGATACGTCTACGATTTCGACAGTCGTTACGGATACGGGGCCACTGAGGTGTTTTTCTCATAACCCCGCTTGCGAAACAACAAAAAAGTTACTATTTTTAAGCCCTATAATTGACTATGCGTAGAATTATCCATACAATTCTGAGTATGTTATTGCTTCTCGGAGTTTCATTTTCTTCGAAGGCAACCCATACCGCCGGCGGCGAGCTCATTTATGATCTTGTCCCCGGAACCACAAATACCTACCTGTTTACGTTCAAATTTTACAGGGCTTGTGCCTATCAGCCTACACCTGGAGGTGGATGGAGCACTTCTTCCACCGAACCGGCATCATTTACAATGTGCTATTACAACACTTGTACAAATTCGCCCTTAACGGTCACATTGAACAAGGTGGTAGGTAATATCGGAACTAATCCTCCTGTTCCAAATGGTTCTGTCATGGGGAACGGATGTGATAGCATTGTTACTACCTGTACCACCTTGTCTGCCACTACACCCGGTTTTGAAGAATGGTGGTATCAGGGAACGGTAACATTGAATTCGACCTGTAATTTCTGGAAATTTTATGTTTATCTCTGTTGCCGTAACAATGGGTTACTGAATATTGGGACACCCGCGGGTAATTCGGGTGCTGAAGAAATCTATGTTGAGACTACTTTCGACAACACAACCAATAATCTGAATAATTCCCCACGTTTTACTTACACAGGATTGCCAACTTCAATTCCGATTCCGTATATCTGTATCAATTCTCCTTATTTTCATAATGGAAGTGGTTTCGATCCTGATGGCGATTCGTTGTATTATGAAACAATTATTCCTCGCTCACACGGTGCTTGCAATACAGCTGCCCCAACCTTTATTTTAAGTCCGGGATACAATACCCTCAATGTGGCCGGTAACCCAATGGGTGTGAATAATACCTATAACCTGAACACGAGCAACGGTACATTTACCATGACACCAAATCAGTTAGGCCAATGGGTTATTTCGCAAAAAATTTCTGAGTACCGCAACGGACAATTAATCGGTTCTGTGATGCGTGATATGCAAGTGGTTGTGGATAATTGTGTCCCGCTCAATGCATCTTCATTATTGGATTCCCTGAGTCTGGTGGGTGGTAATGTTCAAAATGATACCGTTAAAACTTGTCCGGGAAATACCTTGTCTNTTTGTTTCGATATCGTAGCCGCCAATGGGACTTATCTCTTACAACTTTTCGATAATCACGCAACAGCTNTTCCCGGATCCACAATTACTTATCAGAATACTGCCGATAGTGTGCTGAGAGTTTGTTTGAATAATTGGACATCCAGTTCTGCATTCCAGGGCGTTAATCTATTGCAAATCACGGTGAAGGATTCGTTTAATTGCCAAACGACTCCGGCTACTATTCAGATGCCTGTCATTGTGTTGAAGCCGCTTGTTTCTTCCAATGATACCTCTATTTGTCTGGGAACTTCTGCACAATTCAACACCTCAGGAAATGGAACTTACCAATGGTCTGTTCTTCCGGGAGGCTCTCCACTGGGAACTTTGTCCTGCCTGAATTGCCCCAACCCAGTAGCTACACCAACCGTAACAACATCTTATGTGGTGACTGATTTATTATGCGGTTACCAGGATACCGTGACTGTAACAGTAGCCACCGGGCCTCTTTTAACCATTACACCGGATACGACGACATGTGTCAATGCGCAATTGCAATTGAATGTTAGTGTAAATAATCCCAATGGTCAAACATTTTCATATACCTGGACGCCCAATACGTTCTTGAGTAATCCGAATATTTCAAACCCGGTAATGAATAATCCTACCGCTCCAATCAATTATACTGTAACGGTAGTTCCACAAGGTGTCTTGGCCTGTTCTTCACAGGCAGATATTCAGGTAGATGTTCTTTTGGGGTATGATATTTTAAATAACGATACCACCATTTGCGATGGGGATGCCGTTCAAATTTTAACGGTAGGCGGTAATCCGAAATATAGCTACCAATGGACACCGACAACTTTTGTAAGCAACCCCAATCAATTGAATCCTTCCATTGCACCAACTCCTGCCGGTACCTATAATTTCTCATTAACGGCAAGTTATCCAGGTTGCCCGGATTCTACGCAGGATATTGATATTACGGTAGAACCGCTACCTATCGTCAATGCTGGTTCAGACCGTGAAATGTGTNCAGGAGATTCAGTGCATCTGCATGGTACGGTAAATCCGCCAAGTCCACTTTATACCTACGCATGGGCTCCTGCCGCTGACTTGAATAATAATACAACTTTGGATGTTGCATTTGATGGCTTAACAAATACAGCCCTCACCCTTACTGCAACAACTCCTCAGGGGTGTTCAGGATTTGATGTGGTAGTCGTTAACGTGCTCCCCGTTGACTTCCTCAATGTGGATGGTGATCGTGATCTTTGTCCGAATGATACAGCCCACTTGCATGTATTTGGCGGCGTTTCTTATGTTTGGCGACCCGCTGAATGGCTGGATGATAGTACTTCATCTCACATTATTGTCAATCCGATAACTACTACACAGTTTACTGTTTATGGTGTGGATCAGAATGGTTGTCGGGATACTGCACTGGCCACCGTGGTAGTTAATCCGGGTGCTATTGTGGATGCGGGTGATGACCGTACCATTTATCCGGGTGAGAATGTACAACTTTCAGCAGAAGGGAATGGTTTATTGAACTTCCAATGGTTCCCTCCTAATGGATTAAGTGCAAATAATATTAAAAATCCAATCGCTCAGCCTTCGGTGACTACCCAGTATCAGGTGACTGCCCAAACAGAAGCAGGATGCTCAGGTATTGATACGGTGACCGTATACGTCAGTCCGGAATCACTGGTTGAACTGCCAAACGCATTTTCACCTGGAAGTGGTACCAGCGTAAACGACGAATTACGGATCATTGTTCGGNGGATGGCTCAATTAACATCATTCAGAATTTATAACCGTTGGGGACAGGAAGTATTCTCTACCACCGATATCAATAAAGGATGGAATGGTCAATACAATAGTAAACCTCAACCGATGGGTACATACGTCTATGTATTTGAAGGTAAAACCTCAAGCGGAAAACGATTCTACAAACAAGGAAATATTACCTTGATCCGATAGGTTTTAACCAATTAAATGATTAGGGCAGCGCTTTGTTGCCCTTTTTTATGTAACCGGGATTGCTTACAGAACGAGGCAATGTCCTGATCAAAAGCGTAGGAACAAATTTTAAGGAATGAGACTCAATTCAGAATCCCTTTTTCTGACTTTTTTGAATAGAGAATATTGCATGATCAGGCCCGTACCGACTGTGTGGTAGTAACCTTCGTTCCTCAGGAACATCCACATCATCAGTACAGGTTAAACCAATAAATCTGATCTAAACAACTAGCCTAATACCGATTTGTTCTTTGTCATGCTCGTTTCTCGCAAACAAAGAATGCATCTGCACTGCCTGACTTATACTCTTGTCTCGTCAGCTCTGACGAGATGGACTGTCTACCAATTCTCAGCGGTATAAAAATCACTGTACCGAACCTTAAGTAATTTTTCTATAGAAAATAAATTTCTCGTTTGTATCTCTTGAGAATGCAATGTAAATTTGCCCGAAATAAGTTATTCCATGCCCAATAAAATTGTCCCAACAGGTAAAGCAAAAAGTATGTTCGCCATGCATATGGTTGTTTTTCTAATAGCAAATGCAGCCTTGTGGGCCTATTGGTATTTTGTTCAAGGCGCCAATGACCATTGGGTATATCCCTGGGGTATATGGATTACTGCAACCTGGGCTTTGTCGTTGATCGGTCACTGGGCTTCAGTCTACACCAGTTATGAAGATCATGGAGCACAAGACTATATTCAGCAAACAAAAAACTAAGAGAACATTAATCTTGTTTCTAACCCAAAAATAGTTGTCTGTTTTGGGATTTTTTTAACTTTAGCCAATGAGTAATTTTTGAAACTGGCTTCTGCTACAGGTTTGGTTGTGCTCGTTTTGTTCGCCATAGTCTTATTGCCTGCATGTAACAAGGATGTCAAATACAATGATACGACCTTGGTGAGACCCTGTGATAATGTCATCTGCTTGAATGGTGGCGCTTGTCTGGATGGTCAGTGCCAATGTACTAAGGGATTTGAGGGTACGAATTGTGGAATTCGCTGGAGTGATAAATTTTTAGGATCTTATCAGGCTTCGGATGATTGCCNNAGAATGGTGTTTTACAATGTTCAAATATTTTCTCATCCGGAATTTGCCTGGAAGATGAGAATCCAAAACCTAGGAAAATTCTGTATTAATTCAACGCTGACTGCTGAAATTAATCCGGAAAAAACTTCATTTATTATCCCTATGCAGAATACTTGTGGGAGTTATTACCTCAGCGGATACGGGAATATTTCTTCAAATTATATCAATATTTATCTGAAGAATCGTGATTCAGTAATGCACACTGGTGAACAATGCTCAATTATTTTAAATAAGCTTTAGTATCTGAGGAGCATCCTGGTTATTAAACCTTGCTAAGGGCTAAATTTTTTCGTTCATTTTGAAGAAAATAGTACTTCCGGATCATGCCATATCCTGATCCTGATAGGAAAAACTCATGAACAATGTTCCCAGTAGTAGGTCTATTGTACTGGTAAAATGATATCCTGCTTGTAACATCTCTTTCCATTCAGACAATCCAGCCAAAAAACAAATAGGCCACCGCATCCCAATATCGAACCGATGAACATTCCAACCCACCGGACAGGACGCAGTATCATGCAAACTAATAAGAAGAATAGGGCACCAGATACCATAACTCGCTATCCATGATAACCAATATGGAAATTATAACACATAGAAGTAATTCCAGGATACTGGAGTGGGTATTATTTTTCGTATAATCTGATATTGCATATGTATGGATTGTCTTGATGTAACGCCGATAAGCTATAGAATCGTATAACTACCTCATGATTTGAGATAAAAAAATCTCCCTACGTGAGGGAGACTTTTTCCTATTTCAAAAACAACACTAATGAGAAACTGCAACGCGAGCCTGAATCGTTCGTTGCCCGACTTGTAGTTGCAAGAAATAAATTCCGGTGCTTAAGGATTCAGTTGGGATAGCGATGTCATGGATTCCTGGGTTCAATTTCAATTCATTCTGTGCATAAACAACTGCTCCAAGCGAATTGGTTAACTTCAAATTGATTTCGGCAGATTCCTGCATGTTTAATTTTAACGTTGCAGCATGGTTTGCCGGATTTGGGTATAAATCGTAAGAAAATCCGAGATCTTGAATTTCTGTAGCGCTTAATGGAGCCAAACCACATTTGGATGCGACATAATTCCGGAGGTTAGTTTCCTGAGTAATCCCGGTACTGATTTTGTATAATTTTTTATCACTATAGACTACAAACACAGCCGGAACTCCAAAGCTGGTTGTGCCGGGCTGCAAAAACTTGCTGACTGCAGTGGCGCTGGATGGATTACATATAGGATGCGTTGTGCCGGTAATCCAATCGCCCTGAGTGGCACCAGTTGTCCCCTGTAAATCAGCCAATGTTGTAGATGGGTCAACTTCATAAAGAACAACTTGCGCATCTTTGGTTATAGTGCCATTGGTACCAAACTTGTCGTAGTAACGATCCAATACTTTCGATTGGTGATACGCGAAACATGGGCCGCACCAGGTGGCTGAAAAATCTATAACCAGATGTTTTCCCTGATTCAGAATGGTGAAAGCGTCATAGGTACTTCCGTTTAAATCTGTCATACTAAACGTTGAGGAAAGTGCGGTACCATCGGCGAGCCATTGCGATTTACCTTGAAATGATGCAAATGCAATTGTTAGAATAAGTAAGGTTTTCTTCATAACTAAAGGATTTTTAAACAAGACGTATGTTCTTAAACGGATGTTAGGATAAGTTTCACGGTTCAGTATCCTAGCGGTCAATTACGTGAAAACTGAGGTGTAATCCACTTTCTCCAAGAGTCCTGCCTCCTGAATGAAACAAGTAAATTTATCGCGGTCAGGGTGGGGAAGTCTATAGTACGCGCAAAACTAACCGATGGCTTAATTCAAACTCCTGAAATCAACCGGAACTAACTTACTGACTCCTGCTTCCTGCATGGTCACACCATAAATAACATCCACGCTGGCCATGGTTTGTTTATTATGGGTTACAATAATGAATTGAGAATTGTCTGAGAATTTTCGGATCATATTGGTGAATTTCCCCACGTTGGCATCATCGAGAGGGGCATCCACTTCGTCCAACACACAAAACGGTGCTGGTTTAATCAGATAAATCGCAAATAAAAATGCCGCAGAAGTAAGTGTTTTNTCACCACCGGAAAGTTGAGTTATGGTGCTTGGTTTCTTGCCTTTTGGTTGAGCGTATATCTCAATGGTGGTTTCGGCCAGATTTTCGGGGTCTACCAGCTTCATATCGCACATATCATCCTGGGTAAATAAGGCATGGAAAACGTTCTTAAAGTTCTCTTTCACCTGATCAAAGGTTTCTTTAAACTTCAGGTTGGCAGTGGCTTCCACTTCTTCAATTGTTCTTAACAGACTATCCTTGGCATTGGTCGANTCTCCTTTTTGTTCCTGAATAAAATCATGTCGGGCTTTCATTTCCCGAAAAGCCTCCACCGCCATCGGATTCACTTCACCCAGATTTTCAATTCGTTTTTTNAACCGATCTACCTCGGTCTGTAAATGTTCAATATGGTCTTCGCCGGAACGTGGTTGTTTAAGTACTTCATCCGCATCAATCTTAAATTCAACATGCAAGCGCTCTTTCATCGAAGTGAGTTGCAACTTCATATCAGTTAACTTGTCTTCGATCGCATTAAGCTGTACCTCACTCTGTTCTTTTGTTCGACGTTTTTTATTTAGAATTTGTTCCTTTTCAGCCAGTTGATTCCGGAACACATAGAACGCCCGATCTTTCTCATTCAGGGTTTTTTCGGATTCATTTTTAGACTATAGTGAATGATACAATTTATCTTCAGTTTCTTGAAGTACTTCATTGGTTGCCGATAAGCTTTGTTGGGTTTCTTCCAATTGTTTGGCCGCTTGCAAGGCCTTTTGTTTTAAGTCTTCAATTTGCTGAGTCCGAATTTGTCGTTCATTGTTGATTTCATTGATTCGGCTTTGCTGACGGGCTATAATGATATTATGCTGATTGTATTCTTCGTTCGATTTATTGTACTCGGCTTCTGCTCCCGAAAATTTGGCCTGGCTTTGTTGTAACTCATCAAACGCCAAAGTCATTTGTTGCTTCATGTCCTGATGAAGCTTTTGCGTTTCAGCAATTGACTGTTTGGTTTGCTCCAATTGCTGCTTTAATTCTTCTATTCGTAAACTGGCATTTTCAGAATGATGCTGATAATTTTCAATTCGATGTTCAATTTGAATGATCTGATTTTGAGAGCGGTTTAATTCTTCTCTGATTTTATTGATCCGATCATTTTTAACTTCCTGATTAAAGCCAACGATGAGGTTTTGTGTTTGGGTAATTTGCAGTTTAATGTGTTGGGTTGAATTCTGGAGTACTTCAATGTCGGTTTTTAATTTTTCGAGGCGCTGGGTTCGTCCTATTTTGTTACCCTCAAACAAACCAACAGAACCGCCAACGATACGCTTGCCGGTTTTAAAACCCGTGCCATCCTTTTGTAGTAAAACGAATTTTTCAGGATTCTCTACGTTGATGCTTTCTGTGATATACACGTTATGTAGCAGATAGGCAAGCAGCGGTTTGTATTTGTCATCACACTGTATCACCTCCATAGCAGCGGTGCTATTTTCAGGAGTTTGATGCGATACGGATTTAGGTTCAATTTCTGATAGAATAAAAAAACCGGCCTTCCCTTTNTTGTGATCTTTTAATAGGCTGATGGCATGATAGGCCTGCTCCGGAGTTTCAGTAACGTAATAGTTCAGGTATTTATCCAGATAACCTTCGATGCAGGTACGATATTCATCCTGTACATTGAACAATTCACTCAACAACAAACTATCGTGATTCCAGTTGGGGTTTTTGTTCAGAAATTTAATGGAATCCGGATAACCTTCTAAACTATCAACCAGCGATTTTAAGAGGTTATATTCATTCTGACGGGCATCCAGTTTTCTGTTTTCTTCGAAAAGTTGTACGCGGAAATCTTCCAGTTCGGCCTGTGAGGCTAATAATTTGGTTGTTGCTTCTTCCTGCTTACGAATGGCTTCCTGTAATTCAATATCTTTTGCCGAGGTAATAGAACTTAAATTCTCCTTTTGTTCACTCTGCTTGCGTATTTCTTCCTGACGGTTTTTATTTTCTTCTTCCAGTTGGTGAATGGTGCGCTGTTGATTATTGATATTGTTTTCAGCAATCGCTACCTTTTTCTCGGCGTCGAACTGTTGTAATTGAAGTTGCTGATGTTGGGTTCTTAATTTATCGAGATCGGATTTCTGTCGATCGTAAACCTGACGTTTTGTATCCAGNACGGATCGTAATTCCTCCAATCGTAATTTAAACGTACTTAGGGTATCTTCTTCCGCTTCAAGTTTCTTTTTAGCGTCCTCTGTAGCCTTTTCGAGTTGTTTACTTTGGGTTTCGGCTTCGCGGATACTGCGCTCAACGTTGGAAGCTAATTCCTTAAGATGAACAATTTTCTGTGCAGACAGATTCTTGTTGTTTTCAAGATTCCGTAACTCATTCAATACTTCATTAAACGCTTTTTGAAGTACATGCAGTTCTTCTTCTCGTTTGCCTAATTCCAGTTTTTGAGCTTCTAACTCTGCACCTTCTTTACTGATTTCAGTGTCTAAAGCAAGTATCGCATCAACTTCTTGTTGTTGTTGTGTCGAAAGGGTTTGGTATGTTGAATTAAAATCTTCCAGTGAGGCTTTCACAAATTCAACACTGGCATCGCGATACTCGGCCTTGATTTGATGATATTTTTCGGCTTTNTTGGCCTGACTTTCCAAGGTCCTCAGGTTATTGGATATTTCAAAAAGCAAATCTTCAATCCGGTTCGANTCTTGTTCTATAGCATCCAGCTTTTGTTTCGCTTCTTTNTTACGGGTCTTATAAATTGAAATACCGGCTGCTTGTTCCAGCATACGGCGACGACTGTTTTCTTTGTCCTTAATGATATCATCCACCATCCCTAACTCAATAATGGAATAACTGTCCGAAGTGACACCGGTATCCAGAAATAGATTGGTAATGTCCTTTAATCGACAGGTCACATCGTTGAGTCGATATTCACTTTCTCCATTTTTGTAGAATTTCCGGGTAATGGTTACCGTATTAAAATCAGTGGGTAGTAAGTTGCGGGTATTTTCAAAAGTTAGCGATACTTCTGCCAGACCCGATCCGTTTCTGGTTTTGGAACCATTAAAAATCAAATCCTCCAGATTATCTGAGCGTAGGGTTTTAATTTTATGTTCACCAATTACCCAACGGATAGCATCTACAATATTCGATTTGCCACAGCCATTCGGACCTACAATTCCGGTAATCTGGTTGTCCAGATTGATTAATGTCTTGTCAGCAAAGCTCTTGAATCCTTTAATTTCTAATGATTTCAGTCGCACAATTCAAAATTTTGGAGCGTGAAAATAGGTTGCTTTTTGCGTTAATTCCCGGCAGAATCTGTGATGTTGGCAATTGCTAAAACCTGACGAGTAAAATGTGGATAACTCGCACAGGATTCACAATGACTCATGGAATCTGTCTATAATTCTGTGGATTCAATGGGGTAACCCGTGGAAAATAGACAACTGAGGATGACGTCATTCCCCGGATTTTTCTGCACCATGGTCAGGATGGTGGCAATACCAATCAAAGGTTCGTCTGTTTCATCAAGTATCTCAACTAACCATTTAACGATGCCTTTGGANATATCTTCGGCATTTCGTTGTTCCTGGTCGGCTTTTTCTTTGCAGGTAAATCGTACATACACGGAAGTGCCAGGATAAACAGGCTTTGTGAAACGCAGATCATCAATACCATAATTCAATAGCACGGGATTCCGCGCATAACTATCCACAAATAAGCCGGCAGCTACACTCATCATCAGGTAACCATGCGCCACTTGATGGGTAAACATGGTTCCTTCAAAATTGGTTTCTTTCATATGGGCGTAAAAGTGGTCGCCGCTCGANTCTGCAAAGCGGTCAATATCCTCTGAGGCGATCAACCGTTTTTCGGTAATCAGTCGATCGCCAATTTCTAATTCTTCAAAATATTTTCGAAATGGATGTATGGTATCTGATTGTCCATCGGCGCCCTGCTGATATTGCCGAGTGATAGCCGTAATCATGGTCGGGTGACCCTGAATAGCCGTACGCTGTAAATAATGCATTACGCCTCGTTTTCCGCCCATTTCCTCTCCTCCACCTGCACGCCCCGGTCCGCCATGTACCAGCATGGGCATGGGNGATCCGTGGCCCGTACTTTCTTTGGCGCAAGAGGCATTTAAAATTAAAACACGTCCGTGCATAGGAGCTACTCCTAACACATATTCTGAGGCAATAGCGGCTTTAGTGGTTACGATACTGCAAACCAGTGAACCNTTGCCCATATTAGCCAGTTGAATGGCTTCTTCATTGCTCTGGTAAGGGATCAGCGTAGAAACGGGACCAAAGGCTTCCACATCATGGCAAACACGTTTCCGGAATGGATCCTGATTGAGGAAAACCAGTGGACTCATAAAAGCACCTTTTTCTTTATCCGCGCCCAACACATCAAATTGATCAAGACTACCAATCACCAATTCCTGGTCTTGCATCAACTCTTGAACTTTACCCAAAACATCTTTTCGTTGACTAATTCCGGCCAAGGGGCCCATGCGCACTCCTTCAACACCCGGGTCGCCGATGGTTGTTCCAGCCAGTCGTTTTCCTAATGCGATCTGCACATCCTCAATGCGTTCAGCAGGTACCAGAATTCGACGAATGGCCGTACATTTCTGACCTGCTTTAGTGGTCATTTCGCGGACGACTTCTTTGATGAATAAATCAAATTCAGGCATATCCGGGGTTACATCCATTCCCAAAACACAAGAATTCAGCGAATCGGCTTCCATATTAAAAGGAACCGCTTCTTCAATGATACGGGGATGTGCCTTTAACTTTTTCCCNGTTTCAGCACTGCCTGTAAAGGTTACCACATCCTGATTCTGAACATAATCCAGAATACCTCGGGCGCTTCCGCAAATCAATTGCAGGGAACCTTCCGGAAGGATTCCCGAGGCAATAATTTCACGAAATACCACTTCAGTTAAATAGGATGTGAGCGTGGCAGGTTTTACAATAGCCGGAACACCAGCCAGCAAGTTCACGGCAATTTTNTCAAGCATACCCCAAACCGGAAANTTAAATGCATTGATATGCAAGGCTACTCCGGTTTTCGGCACCATAATATGATGACCAATAAAGGTGTTCATTTTTGAAAGTCGGGCCGCATCTCCATCTACATGATAGGGCAGGTCAGGGAATTGCCTTCTTAAACTTGCATATGTAAATAAATTACCGATTCCACCTTCAATATCCACCCAGGAATCCGCTTTAGTTGCCCCGGTTTGATAACTAATCGTGTAAAAATGATCTTTNTTACTCAGCAGATGCATGGCCAGCTTTTTCAGCATCAACCCGCGCTGGTGAAAGGTCATTTTACGCAAGGCCGGATTACCCACCTCACGGGCATATTGGAACATTTTCTGAAAATCTAATTCGCTGGAATCTGCGGTGTACAAAGCCTCTCCGGTAACCGCATGATAGAGGATTTCTCCTTCACCTTTCCCTTTGATCCATTGCCCGGCAGCATAATTCTCCAGTTGTAATACTGACATACTAAAAATTTTTCCAAAGATAGCCGGAGTTCCGGTTCAGTGAAATTCTGGTTGGAATTCCTGCCATTTTATCAGTTCGTTCACGAACAGATATCTGGAATGAATCAGTTTGAAATGTTTGATAACCATTACCTTTGCGCGCAAATAAAAAAATGGAAGAAGTATTTATCGTATCAGCTGTGCGCACAGCCGTTGGAGCTTTTGGAGGAACACTTAAAGATTTTTCAGCCCCGCAATTGGGTGCATTGGCGATTCGGGAAGCGGTAAAACGTGCCGGAATTGAAAATAATGAAGTTCAGGATGTTTTAATGGGATGTGTTTTACAAGGAGGACTTGGACAAGCACCTGCTCGGCAGGCAGCTAAATTTGCCGGACTTCCTGATGCAGTGAATTGCACAACAGTAAATAAGGTTTGTGCCAGCGGAATGAAGGCGGTAATGCAGGCTACACAAAGTATAAAATTGGGAGATGCAGAGGTTGTTGTAGCGGGTGGAATGGAAAGTATGAGTAAGGTGCCTNTTTACTCTCCAAACATGCGTTGGGGTAATAAATATGGAAATGTGAATTTCGAAGACGGCATCTTGAAAGATGGCTTGCTGGATGTGTATCATAATTACCCAATGGGCAATGCCGCTGAATTGTGCGCATCAGAATGTAAAATTTCAAGAGAAGATCAGGATGCTTATGCCATTGAGAGTTACAAACGCAGTCAGGCCGCCTGGGAAGCCGGTAAGTTTGATGCTGAAATTGCTCCAATCGAAATCCCACAGCGTGGTGCCGATCCGAAACTATTCAATAAGGACGAAGAGCCATTCAATGTGAAATTCGATAAAATACCTGGATTGAAACCTGTTTTTATCAAGGATGGTACTGTTACTGCAGCCAATGCCAGCACCATGAATGATGGTGCCTCAGCATTAGTTTTAATGAGTCGCTCTAAAATGGAAGCGTTGGGTTTAAAACCTCTGGCTAAAATTTTATCTTATGCTGATGCAGAACAGGCACCGGAATGGTTCACTACAGCACCTAGCGCTGCCATCCCCAAAGCCATTGCAAAAGCCGGTTTAAGCATTTCGGATATAGATTATTTTGAAATCAATGAAGCGTTCAGTGTAGTCAGTATAGCAAATAACCGGATTCTGGAGTTGGATCCGGCTAAAGTGAATATTCAGGGTGGAGCAGTTTCTTTGGGGCATCCTTTAGGTAGCAGTGGTTCACGGATTCTTGTAACCCTAATTCATATTTTACATCAGAATAATGGTCGTTATGGTGTGGTAGGTATCTGTAATGGTGGAGGGNGAGCATCCTCTATCGTTATTGAAAAATGCTAAATAATCGTTTGTTTATCGCAAGAACCTGCATTCTGATAAATCGGTGAATGCAGGTTTTTTTATACGCAAGTAACAAGAGAAATTAGTTGCCGCATGGCATTTTAACCTAATTTTGAACTATATATTTCGTTATACTTTGTTTCCATTCCTTACAAATCATTCTTTCGTGCCGTATAGATTAAACAGATTGCTTGGCATACTTTTCATGGCATTAGGCTTATCCTCACCACTGCATGCGTCTCATATTTTTGGTGGTGAGTTGATGTATACACACATCGTTGGAAATACATATGAAATTACGCTGATACTGTATGGGGATTGTAGCGGGCAATCGTATCCGAATTTATTTAGTTCAACACCTCAAATCGCGGTATATGACGGGAACAATGCGATTACAAGCATCACTTTGGCCGCCACAGGTACTCCAGGCTTGGAAGTAACACCTGTTTGTCCTGCAGAACAAAACAATACGTTGTGTGCAAATCCAACATTTGGCACCTTGCCCGGTGTGGCCCAATTTATTTTCAAGGCAACGTATACTCTAGGTTGGGTCTCAAATAACTGGCGGTTTNATTTTTTAGGAAACCTCGGAGGAAATAATGGGGCCGGTCGTAGTTCCGCAATCACCAATATTACTCAGGGGTCTGGCGGTTTTACAACCATGGCACTTGAGGCTACATTAAACAATGTGAATGGGCCGAATAACTCTTCCATGTTTACCACGATTCCGACACCGTTTTTTTGCATCAATATTTTACAACAATACAATNCAGGGNGGATTGACCCGGATGGCGACCCCTTGTCGTATGCATTGGTTCCGGCGCTCAACGGAGGCTCAGGAAGTGTTACGTATCAATCCGGATACACCTTTGATCAGCCAATGCACACCGCTCCGNGGAGTTTTTTCTTTTCGGCTTCTAATGGTCAAATGACCTTCCAGCCGGATATGATACAGAATTCTGTGGTGGTGAGTAAAATAACAGAGACCCGGGGAGGTGTTGTGGTTGGAAGTAGTATGCGTGAAATGACAGTGGTAGTACTGAATAATTGTAATAACCAGAGTCCGGGAGGCAGTATTATTTCATCAAGCGCCGGCATCGTGGATTCGTTCAATGTCCTAAGGATTTGTAATGCGGATAGTGCCTTGTCTTTTGTGATCAGTGCATCAGACCCGGATGGTGGAAATATCGCGGTAGATGTAGCCGGGTTAAATGCCTCATCTTCTTTTTCAATTCAAAACAATAACTCAAGCAATCCAAGTATAACCGTCAATTATGTCGTTCCGACACCTTATGTGCCAGGGCAACAGGTGTTTTATGTCACTTATCAGGACGATGGTTGTCCCCTGTCATCGAAACAAACTATCGCATATACGATTGTCCTTGATGATCCCATCAGTGCAAGTTTAAGTAGCAATGCGGTGAGTTGTGTTCCCGGAAATGATGGTCAGATTTTAATTGCAGCGAATAGTCAGAATGGAACTCTGTCCTATTCATTGGATGCCGCTACATACCAAACAACTTCCTCCTTTTCCGGCTTGAACTCAGGGAATTATACAGTTACAATTCGTGACGCCCAGCAGTGTACAAAAAGTTATACGGTGGAAGTGAACGATAGCGAATACCCGGTCATTGACTCCGTACAAATCAAAGAAATTAGTTGTCAGGGAGCGAATGATGGTGCTGTTAAGGTATTTGTATCCCCGCCAACAAACGCCTATCAATATTTACTTTCACCGGTGGCTGGTTCAATTTCGGGAGATACTATTCGAAATTTACCTCCGGGCGGATATACGTTGATTGTCATGACCGATAAGGCCTGCAGTGATACAACAAGCTTCCAGATCGTTGACCCACCTAAAATCAATTTTGGAGAAATCGACATAACTCCTGCTTTTTGCCAGGCCAATACAGGTCGAATTTTCGCCCGATCAAATTTTATTGAAGGTGTGGTTTATACCTTACGCCCATCCATTCAAATCAATTCATCCGGGATTTTCGAGAAGTTATCGACCGGAATCTATACCGTAAGTGCCCGAAATGCAAATGGATGTACTGTAGACTCATTGGTGATTGTTCCCATTGATACACAAGTTTTGCGTCCAAATTTGACCCTCTCTCATTTAAGTTGCAGGGGCTATGGCATTGAAGGTAAAGCTGTGGCATCTCCATCGGGAGGTTTACCTCCATTTACCATACTGTGGTCGGGTAGTCCTCCTCAATCTGGTTTCGAAGCCACTAATTTGTATTATGGTATTTATACGGTACAAGTGACTGATGCCAGAGGATGCAGAAAAATAGAACAATTTACCATCAACCCGGNNGCAATTGTTGTGAAGAGGTATTTGCCCCGGATGCCTTCACACCCAATGGGGATGGCATAAATGATACCTGGAGAATCATCTCAACAACTGGAATGGATATTGAACGGTATGCTATTTTTAATCGCTGGGGTCAAAAAATTTGGCAGGCATATGATCGACGTGCCACATGGGAAGGCAGATTTCAGGATCGGGATGTGGATGTTGGGACTTATTTTTATGTCTTATGGTATACTTGCCAGACTGATGGGAAAAAATATGTTCGTAAAGGCCAAATTGAAGTGATACGCTAAACCCAGAAATACGAGGCATCCGGTAAATGCCACAAGTGCTATTTTCGCGTAAATATTTTTGTGCCCAAAATTATTAATGACCCGGTACATGGGTTTATATCTATTCAGGATGAACTGATTTACCGCTTAATATCCCATCCATATTTTCAACGCCTGCGTCGCATCAAACAAATGGCGCTGGCTTATTTGGTGTATCCTGGTGCTGTTCATACCCGGTTGCACCATTGTTTAGGAGCGTATCATTTAATGTGCATGGCTCTGCAGGAACTCCGGCATAAAGGAGTTTCGATCGCCGAGGAAGAGGCGTTAGGGGCCAAAGTGGCTATATTATTGCATGATATCGGTCATGGGCCATTTTCACACGCGCTGGAGCATTCGCTGGTTGATGTGCATCATGAATCAATTTCCTTACTCATTATGGAACGACTGAATCATGAATTTGATGGGGCCTTGCATACAGGAATTGAAATATTTACCGGAACCTATCCGAAANAATATTTGCATCAACTAGTGAGTAGTCAGTTGGATGTGGATCGACTCGATTACCTGGCCCGGGATAGCTTTTTTACTGGTGTTTCAGAAGGAGTAATTGGCTACGATCGTATCCTGAAAATGTTGGCAGTGCATCAGGATAATCTGGTTGTTGAAGAAAAAGGCATTCATTCGGCAGAGNAATTTTTAATCGCCCGCCGGTTGATGTATCTTCAGGTTTATCTGCATAAAACAGTATTGAGCTCAGAATTGATGCTGGTTAATATTTTACAACGGGCCAGAGTCTTATGCGGACAGGGGAAGAATNTATTCGGAACTCCGTCTTTAAAATTTNTTCTTCAGCATAAAGCCAATGAAGAAGATTTTAAATCGGATGCCCGGTTTCTGAATCACTTTTTAATGCTGGATGATAGTGATATTAATTCTGCCATTAAGGTATGGAGCACTGCTTCGGATACAATTTTATCGNATCTCTGTTCCAGACTACTTGCCCGGCAACTATTTAAAGTGGAATTTTCCGAAAACGAGCCGGTAAAAAGGATTCAGGAGATTCGTGAACAATTGCTTCATCAAAACAGTTTTACGGAAGATATGCTGCCATATTACCTGATGGCAGAAAGTAGTTTGAACCTGACGTACCGCCCTGAAAATGAGGGCATAGGGATACTGCAAAAAAACGGCACAGTAGTTGATATCTCGGAATTGGAGTACAGCCTCATTCATGCCGGGGTATTAGTACCCGTTAAAAAGCACTACATTTGTTACCTCAAAAACAGAATTGCCAAAAGGCTTATGAAATTTAATGCTCAGCAGATAGCAGCCGTAGTACAAGGAAGTATTCAAGGCGATCCGAATATAACCGTGCATTCTTTTTCGAAAATTGAAGAAGGAAACACAGGGGATTTGTGTTTTTTGGCCAATACAAAATACGAGGAGTTTTTATACTCTACCCGGGCTTCCATAATTTTACTGAATGAAAATTTAAAGTTGAAGGAACCCGTTGAAGCTACCTTAATCCGGGTGCCGGATGCCTATGCCGCATTCGCTAAGTTATTGCAAACCTATCAGGATATTGTTGGAAGTGGTCATAAGACAGGGCACGAGGTGGGGGCGTTTATTAGCCCTACGGCACAGGTTTCCAGTGAGGCCAGTATATATGCACAGTCTTATATTGATGATGGTGCTGTGATTGAAGACCAGGTGGTCATTTATCCGCATGTGTATGTTGGGCAGGGAGTAAAAATAGCTAAGGGGACCGTTGTGTATCGGGTGTAAAAATTTACCGAAATTGTGAAATCGGTGANNACGTGTTATTTACATGCAGGATGCATAATTGGTAGCGATGGATTTGGTTTCGCTTTTGAAAATGACCGTTTCAATAAAATTCCACAACTGGGTAACGTGATTATTGAAAATGATGTTGAAGTTGGCGCAAACTGCACTATCGATCGGGCTACCATGGGAAGCACCCGGATTAAGCAAGGCGCCAAGCTGGATAACTTAATTCAAATCGCGCATAATGTTGAAATTGGTGAACATACGGTAGTGGCTGCTCAGGCAGGTATTTCAGGGAGCACTAAGGTAGGACGGTATGTTCAAATTGGTGGACAAGCCGGAATTGTAGNNGGCATATTCGTATCGCAGCATCAGGCAAAAATTAATGCACAAAGTGGAGTGTCTAAAGAGATTACTAAACAAGGCACCGCAGTGACTGGTTCACCGGCCTATGATTACAGTGCCTCGTTACGCAGCCAGGCGGTATTTCGTAAATTACCCGATTTACTCCGACGTATCGAAGAATTGGAACGTCAGCTCGAACAAAAATCTAAAGCATAAACTATACATCACCATACAGTATGGTACAAGATAATCAAAAGACGCTTAAAAGTGCGTTCACAATAGAAGGAAAAGGATTACATACCGGGGTGCATACCCGAATGACTATCCAGCCCGCCAATGCAGGTCATGGGATTAAATTTCAGAGGATCGATTTGCCGGAACAACCCGTTATTAAGGCGGATGTTGATTTGGTAGTGGATACCTCCAGAGGAACAACGCTGGAGTTTAAAGGAGCTCGTGTTGCAACTGTTGAGCATGTTTTAGCCGCACTCACCGGAATGGGAGTGGATAATGCGCTTATTGAACTGGATAATGAAGAAATTCCGATTATGGACGGCAGTGCGATTGATTTTGTGGAGCACATTGAACAGGCAGGGGTTATTGAACAGGATGCTAAANAAATTTACTTCTCCATTGATACAAATATTGCTTTTACCGATGATGAGAAGAACGTAGAAATGGTAGCTACTCCCAGTACAGAATACAAGATCACTACCATGATCGATTTTAATTCGAATGTTCTTGGAACACAACATGCTTACTTAAAGAGCCTCAAAGGATTCAAGAAGGAAGTTGCTAACTGCAGAACCTTTNGTTTTCTGCATGAGATCGAATATCTCTATAATAACAATCTGATTAAAGGCGGTGATTTAAACAATGCCATTGTTGTGGTCGATCGCGTGTTGGATAAATCCGAATTGGATAAACTGGCCAAAATATTTGGTAAGGATAATATTGAAGTGAAGCAGGAGGGGATATTAAATAACCTGAAATTACACCATAATAATGAACCCGCAAGGCATAAACTGTTGGATATAGTAGGAGATCTGACGTTAATTGGTTACCCGATTAAAGCCAATATTATTGCTTACCGCCCGGGACATAAAACAAATATTGCCTTTGCCAAANAGATCAAAGAATACATCCGGAAAAATAAAACGATGTTAGATGTTCCGGTTTACGATCCGTCTGCACCGGCTATTTACGATATCAATTTTATCTCAAAACTTTTGCCACATCGCTACNCCTTTTTACTTGTTGATAAAATTATTGAATTAAGTGATAATCACATCGTTGGTATCAAAAACATTACCTTTAATGAACCTATGTTTACTGGGCATTTCCCCGATAATCCGGTTNTTCCAGGGGTTCTTCAATTAGAAGCACTGGCTCAAACCGGTGGGGTTATGGTATTGAATAATCAAGGTGGCCCAGAAAAATTCGACACCTATTTCCTGAAAATCGACAATGCGCGGTTTAAGCAAAAAGTGATGCCCGGTGATACCCTGATCATGAAAATGGAATTAATTCAGCCAATCCGACGCGGGATTTGTGAAATGAAAGGATCGGCTTATGTGGGCAATAAGTTGGTGTGTGAAGCTGATTTGATGGCCCAGATCGTACCTCGTGAAAAGCGGGATGTTGATCGGGCTTTGCAGATCCTTACAAAAGGTATATTTTCCTCCATCCTCCAGAATAATTAAACGAACAACGGGCAAAGTCAGGTCGCTTTCATGGCGGTACTCGACATCTCTAATTTCGCCTTTGTAGTTACTATACTCTTCATCGGTCGAACGATCGTGCGTATCCCAACGTCCACCCAAGCATTCATCCAATTCTTCCTTGCAGCGCATCAAACATTTCAGACAGCAAACCAAAGTCTGCGTGACTCTTGATTTCTGCAATAAACGCTCGTTGGTTTGCATAAATACTCAGATAGTTACGTTTGGTATTCCGTAATTTAATTTTGCTTTCATTGATTTGGGTTTCTGCGTTCAATTCCTTCCCTTCAATGTCTTTAAAACCCGATCGCTGTCCGGATTGTATAATTTCCTGCCAACGTGAACAGTTTGCATCTGTTTTCACAGTTTGTCCGTCTCCGCGTTGTGGTTTTGTCGGAGTATTTTTCATTTTTTCATCCTCTTGGTCCAAAGGTTCTTCATTGTTTTCTGCTGGTTTGCGCTTTCTGCCGTTTGCTGGTTTTCATTTTCATCTTCTGTTTCCTGCTCGTCAGAATTGTCATTTCTGCTTGTTTTTCGTTCTTCCTGAGCTGCTTCCCTCCGCTTTTGTTTTGTTTTGGAAGTGGTTTGCTGCTTATTTACCGGGTCTTCGGTATCTGTTTCTTCTTCAATCGGTTTAGCTTCTCGTTTTGCCGGGGCAGGGGGTGATTTCGTTTCAGCTGTTTGATTCATGATAACCGGTGATCGTCCTGAAGCATCCTTAGCTGCAGTAAACCGAACCTTGATGGAGTCCTTCTGATAATATTGACTCAATTTGCTCAAACAAAATCCAAGCGTATTGGCTGCAGTCAGATCGCGGACTAAAAACATGTTCTGCAACAGGATTTGAACTCATATCACTCTTGACTAAATTAAAACAAGTCATTTGCGCTGCACACCGACAATTCACGATAAAGCCAATTGCGGATGGAGTCACATTAATTTCTTCTATTTCCTGTAACGACATTCGCATAGCGGTATTGTGTTGCTTTTGTTCCAGTATGCCGGTTAGTTCATATAAGGTACAATGTGAAATTTCATCAACAGCATACAATGACAAAACCTCATTCATCAAAGCAACGGTTTCATTGTTTTGCTCGTTTGCGCCTGAGCAATGAAACTGCAGAACACACTTAGAAAAAGAAGGAATTTTGGTTTCATGAAAATAGATTCAAATACAATGATACGTCGATTTGGCTATTGCATCACATCGTAATTTATCTTACCGGATCAGAGAATCGATGAAGTTATAATGACTGATTTACTGACCAGAGAACCCAATTCCTGTTGTATTTTTGCCATCCATGAATTTTTTCAGGTCTCATAAACCATATATCATTGCCGGCCCTTGTAGTGCAGAATCTGAAATTCAACTGGAAGAAGTTGCGAGAGCCTTCTCGAAGGGGCCTGTAAATATGATACGTGCCGGAATCTGGAAGCCTCGTTCCAAGCCGGGGCATTTTGAAGGGAAGGGCGAAGAGGCATTGGTCTGGATGCGCCAACTCAAAACATTTGGTTTACCAATTTGTGTTGAGGTGGCCTCGGCTGAGCAATGTGGGTTAGCTCTTCATTATGGGGTAGATGCCATTTGGTTAGGAGCCCGCACAACGGTGAATCCATTTTTGGTTCAGGAAATTGCTGATGCGCTAAGGGGAACTGGGTTGGGTGTGATGATTAAANACCCGGTTAGTCCGGATATTGAATTATGGGGTGGTGCAGTTGAGCGGTTTCAGAAGGCAGGCTTTACACATCTGACAGCAATTCATCGTGGATTTTCGGTGTATGATNCCTCGACACCTTATCGCAACAAACCCATCTGGTCGATTCCCCTGGAAATGAAACGTCGGTATCCGGAATTGCCCATGTTTTGCGATATCAGCCATATCAGCGGTAAACGAACCTTGTTGGCACAGGTTGCGCAACGAGCCATGGACCTGNATTTTGATGGTCTGATGATTGAATCGCATCCTCATCCCGATCAGGCGTTGAGTGATGCCGCTCAACAAATCGAACCTCAGCAAGTACTGAATCTGTTGGAGGATTTGCAATTCCGCAAGTCAGAACAGTTTAGTACGCTTGAAATTGAGCAAATTCGTCAGGTGATTGATACACTGGATGCCGAATTAATTGATATTCTTGGTCGGCGTATGGAATTAGTACGAAAACTGGCTGATATTAAACTTGAATTCAACCTGCCTGTATTTCAACAGGAACGTTTTCGTGAGATCATTGAAACCCGGTTAGAATGGGGTGAAAAATATGGATTTAAACACGCGGATATGTTGAGACTCTTTGAGTTTATCCATGATCTTTCTATTCGAACACAATTACAACATCAAAAATTGCTTCAAAACAAATCTCTATAGTATGGCATTTGAACATCATAGTAATCATCGTAAGCGTTTTGAGCAACAAGTAGACAATGCCAGAGAAGAAGTCATCCCATTTATTGAAAAGACAAAACCACTCGCTCCAGGCATGTCTGTACTTGAAGTCGGATGTGGCGAGGGTGGGGTGTTAAAGCCATTTTACGATGCTGGTTTGTTTTGTGTCGGGGTCGATCTTGACCAACCACGGATTGATTTAGCCCATGACTATTTGAAGGATGAAATTGCCAGTGGTTCGATGCGTTTTCTGAATCAGAATATTTTGGAAGAACCTTTCCGGACTGCCTATAAAGCAGGTTTCGATTTGATAATTTTAAAGGATGTCATTGAACATATTCATGGTCAGGAAAAGTTTATTCCATACCTGGGGACATTGCTTAAACCAGGTGGCCAAATATTTNTTGGATTTCCACCCTGGTTTATGCCTTTGGGGCATCAACAAATTGCCCAAGGTAAATGGACGTCTAAACTCCCCTGGTATCATTTGCTTCCTATGGGGGCTTTTGTGAAGGTACTTCGAATGGCCGGCGAATCAGACCATACTATAGATACCTNNCTGATCGATGTAAAACAAACGGGAATTAATATTGAGCGCTTTGAACACATCTGCAGGGATTCCGGGTTTCGAATTTTAAACAAACAATGGTATTTAATTAATCCGATTTATAAACACAAATTCGGTCTCAAGCCTCGAAAACAAATTCCTTTTTTGGGTTGGATTCCTGTTCTGAGAAATTTCTGGACCACCTGTGCCTACTATACTATTGGTAAAGGCAGTTAAGGATATAAAAAGAATTACAGCCACTTCACAACCTATTTGCAAATACTTTTAATCTTTGCAACCCGCAAAGGGTCTAGGGCCCGTAAAAAAACAACATGAAATCAATTCTATTTTCAATGCTCCTGATTCTGACCGTTTGGACGGTTATGGCGCAGGGAGATCCAAAGGCCAAAACAATTTTAGACAATGTCAGTAAGAAAGTAAAGTCATTGAAATCGTTGAAGGCGAATTTTTCAATTACCATTACGGGAGGTAAGAATGCCAAAACTCAGGTANAAAAGGGGATTGTGTATATGAAAGGTGATAAGTACTATGTCACGCTTTCCGGACAGNAAATTTATTGTGACAACCGCACGGTATGGACCTATATGAAGGAAAGCAATGAAGTGCAGGTCTCAAGTNTTGATCCTAATGAAAATTCGTTTACTCCATCCAAATTGTTCACGAACTTTTATGATAAAGAATATACTTACAAATATGGAGGTGAACAATCTATCGGTGGTAAANAGNTTGACGTTATTATATTAACACCAACCAACAAAAGCCGTCAATTTACGAAAGTAGAATTGCCGATCGATAAAGCCCNNAGTGTCGTTGCCGGGGGCAAAATGTATGAGAAGAATGGTAATGTTTATACCTACTCTGTAAGTGGATATACTCCGAACCCTGCCTTGGCCGATAATATGTTCGTTTTTAATGCCAGGAAGTACCCGAATGTAGAGGTAGTCGATTTGCGTTAATCAGATCAAAGTGTCGATCTAATCCTCACTCAATCATGTTTCAGGGAATACGTCATATCATCTTTGATNCGGGCGGAGTCATTTTAAATATTGATTATCATCGACCTGTTCAGGAATTTCGCAAATTGGGTATTCCCGAGCCAGAATTAATGTACTCTCAGCAAACACAAAATCACTTGTTTGATGATTTAGAGACAGGGCAAATCACAGAAACTGAGTTTTATAACGCACTTCGAACGTATTGTCCGGACAATATATCTGATTTGCAACTTAAAGATGCCTGGAATAGTATTCTATTGGATTTTCCCATTCGAAGGCTGCNNCAGATTTTACAACAGTTGCAATTACACTATGATTTGTTTTTATGCAGTAATACCAATGCCATCCATGAGGAAGCATTTAATCGAATCTTACAACAAACTTGTGGANTATCCGAGTTTGGCCTTGTTTTCGATAAGGTTTACTTGTCTCATCGGGTCGAATTGCGCAAGCCTGATCCTACTATTTTTAAACGTATTTTAGACGAGAACGGATTGCTGGCAGAGCATACTTTATTTTTGGATGACAACCTTCAGCACATTGAAGCCGCGGCTAGCCTTGGAATTCAAACACTTTGGGTGACGGATGGAATAACGATGGAAAAGGATATTTTTAAGCCAAGAAATTGATGGTCTGATCGGTTGGTTTCCTTGATATTATTTCTTGAATCATGCTATCGGATACATGCAATCGATCCACATCAGGCCAGGCTTTCCACAGACTGGTTTTGAAAAATCTGATCGGCTGCTTCCCATGCCTTCAAGGCTTTTTGTCATGAAAATACAACGAAATGATCCGTAAAAGGGCAAACAAAACATAAAGGATACTGAAGAATAACGTAATCTGAAATACAATAATCATATATTATCAAGCGTCAAGAATGATGCCAGAATATTCACACGACTTAAAATCTGATAGCTTAGTCGTTTAATTATAAGTCATAAATACATGTAAATAATTGTAATTTATTCGCTGAGAACCGTGAAATTAATGAAATGATTAGTTGACTTCCTCATAGTCAACATATTCACCTAAGTTAGGTTTCTCGACATTTGGTTTGGCTTGTGGTGACTGCGGCATTTTGGTTGTAGAACGATCGAAGATGGATCAATAATCAATCGTACGATTCGGAGGACAAAATAGGCCAGGGCAATGCCGAAAATAAAACGGATCGTTTTGTGCTTTAGTGAGCAAAGTTAGAGATATGCTTGGATTTACCTTTAATTTTCTCTGCGTAGTTTTGAAATACCATCGTCTCGGATTATCTTTATGCTATTCAGCATACTAAAGTTTACACAAGTAATATGGATATTCGAGCACCTTTTAACCTCCAANAATGGATTGAAGAAAACCGGCATTTATTGAAACCGCCGGTCGCCAATAAAAATTTATATCCCGAAGGAAGCGACTACATTGTGATGATAGTGGCTGGTCCTAACGCCAGGAAGGACTTTCATTACAATGAAACGGAGGAACTTNTTTATCAATTAGAAGGAAATATTTGTGTAAAAACGCAACAAGATGGTCAATTAGTAGAGGTTCCATTGGGGCCAGGTGATATGTTTTTGTTGCCGGGTGGTATACCTCACTCGCCGGGCCGTTCTGAGAATTCTATCGGACTGGTCATTGAGCGGGTACGCGAGGGCAAAGGTTACAAAGACGGACTCTTATGGTTTNGCGAAAAGTGCAATACCAAATTGCACGAAACCTATTTCGAATTAAGAAATATTGAATCGGATTTCCTGCCACATTTCAAGGCATACTATAGCTCCGAAGACCTAAGAACCTGCAAGAATTGCGGACATGTCATGGAAACTGATCCTCGTTTTACGACTTAGCAAACCTGAAATGTCATTTTCCCGTCTTTTTTAGGTTCAAATTTTTATATTAGAAATAATTATTACCTTTAACAACAAATTAAGCCGTAGCAAAACAGATACGTATGAGAAAATTATTCATTGCAATTGGAGCCTTGCTCACGCTTCAGGCTGAAGCACAGGATGTTCACTTCACGCAATATTTCACTTCGCCTTTAACTTTAAATCCGGCAAATACCGGTTTAGTGAATTGTGATTGGCGTGTTTCCGGAAATTACCGTTCACAGTGGGGGAGTGTTAACTCAACGCCTNATGTGACCGGAACACTTTCCTTCGACATTGCTACGCTGAAGGGAAAATTGAATGGGGATGCTCTGGGTATTGGCGTCTTGGGTCTTTATGATAAATCAGGAACCGGTGCACTCCAGAATATTACAACCGGACTTTCGATTGCCTACCACAAACGATTGAGTTCCGATGAANGAAAACCACAGAATTTATCCATTGGTGTACAAGGGTTTTTAACACAANAAAGTATCGACTTTAATAAGTTGAAGTTTGAAAGCATGTACGACCCGGCTATAGGTGGTACACCTTATGCCAGCGGTGAGAATTTTGGAAATGCTGATTTAACTTATCCGGATTTCAATGCGGGTATCATGTATTCTGGTTATGTGAATGAACGAGCAAATATGTATGCTGGCTTTTCTTACTACCATATTACACAACCTGTAGAAACTTTCTTAAATGGGAATCATAAAATTAATTCTCGGGTGACTGCTTCCTTGGGTGGTTCGTTGCAGATGAATGAAAATATGATGTTATATGCCAGTGGTATGTATCAGCAACAAGGAAAAGCCAATGAATTATTACTTGGTGCAGCTGCCGGATTTATTATGAATCCAAATCATGAAGATGATGTTGCCAATACGATATTCTATCTTGGAGCCTGGTACCGTTATGGTGACGCTATCGCCCCGTATGTTGGTTTCGAATGGGCCAAGGCAAAATTGGGAGTTAGCTATGATGTAAACCTCAGCGGATTTACCCCGGCAACGAAAGGGAACGGAGCCTTGGAAGTATCTCTGATTTACAATGGCTGCATTATTCGCAACGAAACGCGTACATATAATTTTGCTTGTCCGAGATTCTAAGAAGTACAACACATTAAAACTTTACAACTCCGGCTTGTCCGGAGTTTTTTGTTGATGTAGGATGGAAGGCGTAATGATTCCCAAACGATACGAATTAAAAATGGTTTGTTTCAAAAGGCTTTTGACTATAAAAAAGTACTATAGATAATTTATACCCATTTGCTATTTATAATACCGCATGTGTGGTTGTATCCTTCGTTCCTCAGGAACATCCCTATCATCGGTACGGTCTAAACCATTAAATCTGATCTGAACAATTAGCCAATTATCGATTTGAGACCGCAGCAAAAGCCAATGATTTTAGATCGATTGCAAGGGCCTCGATTTATTCTTTGTCATGCTCGTTCTTCGCAAACAATGAATGCATCACTATAGGTCGGTCTAGAGCTGACGAGATGGTCAGTCTACCAATTCTCATTGGTTTTGTGCTGATTTTACGCCCAATAAGGTTGAACCCGTTATATCGCTTTAATCATCCAATCAAAACGGAAAGTTGTATATGCTGTCCTAATTCGTCTTGTTTCGTCCAAAAATTTTAGGATTTAGATTTCGTAGGATTTGAGTCTCAATGGTCAGCGCTAATTGCACGTTTTACCGATTTACTGGCATTAATTGAAATTGGCTTTTATCTCCATAGCGATGCATCTTTGGGTAAAGATCGTATATCGAATTATTTCCTTGTAAAACGATCATCCGTTAAAGCATGCAGATAGGCTTCCAGGTCTAATTTTTCTTGTTCAGTTAAGCCAATCCGACGTGGAAGAATGGTATCTCGGTACATCGCATTTTGAATAAACTTTGTAGGATCGTCATAATAATCAATAACTTCTCGAAGCGTTTTAAAGATACCATTGTGCATATATGGGGCGGTTACTGCAACATTTCTTAACCCTGGAGTTTTAAACTTTCCAACATCAACCAGTTTTTTCGTTACATGAAAACGGCCACTATCATTCAATTCACCGGCATTAAAAAGTCCGATATTTCTGAATTCATCGGATGTAAAGTCGGGTGTAAAATGACAATCAAAACAACGGGTTCGTTCACTTGTAAATAGTTCTCTCCCTCGTATTTGTTGGGCAGTTAATCCTCCGGATTGCTCATTCATCCAACGATCATTTGGCGTTTGATCGGTTTCAAGACTCCGTTCGAACTCGGCGACAGCCTGAACGATTCCTGCACTATCTGGTTGGCGACCGGTAATTTTAACGAACCAATCCTGATAGTGTGGATTTTTNTGGATTCGCTTTACTGCTTCATGAAATGGAAGATTCATTTCATTCGGATTTTCAATGGGGCCTATTACCTGAGCTTCAAGGCTGGCTGCACGTCCATCCCAAAACGACNNTCTCATCATCATATTCATTACCGAAGGCGTATTGCGCGAAGTTTTTCTGCCCATCACGCCTCGGCTAAACGGCATCGTGTCCGCAAAGGCAAATTCCGGTTTATGACATGAGGCACAACTAATGCTGCTATCTGATGATAAAATGGGATCAAANAATAACTCTTCACCCAATGCACGTAGTGAAGTGGGGGCTTTTTCGTTTTGCTGTGATGCAGTTAGGCTAATGAAAATAGCGAGTAATCCCAGAACATGAATCTTCCTGAACATGATGGCGAAATTAGTATTAAGGATTAATTTCGCCCTACATGAAAAGCTGATATTTAGCATGACTCCGGAAAGAAAACACCGAATTAACGAGGTGCTCAGGCACAGACAAAATGACTTGACCGTTATCTTAGAGAATGTACACGATCCTCATAATATTTCAGCAGTCATGCGCAGTTGTGATGCGGTTGGAATTTCCGAAATTTATGTTTTAAATAATCGGATTGGACGGCACAAGCGCTGGGGTGAACGAAGTAGTTCGAGTGCCTCCAAGTGGATGGTGATACATCAATTCACAGAAACGGAAGCCTGTTTTCAACAAGTTCGCAAAAAATATCACAACATTTTTTCCACTCATCTTAATGAAACAGTCACTGATTTGTACAACCTGGACCTCACACAACCTGTCGCATTGGTTNTTGGCAATGAAGGAGAAGGCATAACTGAGGAATCATTAACCAATTGTGACGGTAATTTTATTATTCCTCAGGTTGGAATGATTCAATCTTTGAATATTTCAGTAGCTTGTGCAGTTACCATTTATGAAGCCATGAGGCAAAAACGATTAGCTGGTCATTACAACGAATCGCGATTAAAAGAAAGTGAAAAGGCCGCCTTAATCGAATACTGGCAAATACCATCAGCGAATGAGTAGTTGGTCTAAAATTTTTCGTCTAAAAACGTATATCTTTGCAATCCAATTTACGGAGGGTGTAGCTCAGTTGGTTAGAGCATCAGATTGTGGTTCTGAGGGTCGTGGGTTCGACCCCATCACTCTCCCCGAACTCCCATTCAGGGAGTTTTTATTTCGAAATAATTTTCTAAAAGGCAAGAAATAGTTTAAGCAATTGGGCAATTATCCATTCTAGGGTTTTCAAATTTTTCCATGTAAATCCGAATTAGGATATAAAAACGACCCTAGATTGAATCTTATAGTGTGAGAACGAGTGTGCGTGTAAATAAAAATAATTACTCCTCGCATTTGCAATGTTTGCTCACAATCATACCGTTTTTTTGTGATTGTGGTAGAGCCTGTTCCGTACTTCTGTCGGGATGCTCTATTCAGTTGAGNCTACGTTTAATCAGTTGTTGAACCCGAATAGGGCTTTTCCANTTTTTGATCTGTTGTTCACGTTTTTTTGCGTCATTCAATTTATCAAAGAATTCAGTATAAACGACAATCCAATCTTTGGCTTTCGCAGTGAAACCATTATGATTAGCGAGGTGTTTNTTNAGCCTGTCGCTAGGTGCGCCATTCGTTGACCCAATGTAGTATTTTCCGAGATGAACAGATTGTAAGATATAGAGATAAGCCATGATAAAACAAAAAAGCTACCCTAAGGTAGCCTTTGTGACCGCGTAAGAGCCTGTCCCGTACCTCTGTCGGGAATTCAAACCTTAAACCTTCCCGACACTCGTGTCAGGATGCCCTATTCAGTTGAGCTACGTTTAATCAGTTGTTGAACCCGAATATGGCTTTTCCANTTTTTGATCTGTTGTTCACGTTTTTGCGTCATTNNCAATTCATCAAAGAATTCAGTATAAACGACAATCCAATCTTTGGCTTTCGCAGTGAACCCATTATGATTAGCGAGGTGTTTCTTTAGCCTGTCGGCAGGTGCGCTATTCGTTGACCCAATGTAGAATTTTCCGAGATGAACAGATTGTAAGATATAGAGATAAGCCATGATAAAACAAAAAAGCTACCCTAAGGTAGCCTTTGTGACCGCGTAAGGATTCAAACCTTAAACCTTCTGATCCGTAGTCAGATGCTCTATTCAGTTGAGCTACGCAGCCAATAATTCAATTTTGCGTAAGGATTCAACCTTAAACCTTCCCGACACGTGTTGGGATGCTCTATTCAGTTGAGCTACGCAGCCAATAATTCAATTTTGCGTAAGGATTCAACCTTAAACCTTCCCGACACGTGTGTCGGGATGCTCTATTCAGTTGAGCTACGCAGCCAATAATTCAATTTTGCGTAAGGATTCAACCTTAAACCTTCCCAACACGTGTGTCGGGAAGGTCTATTCAGTTGAGCTACGCAGCCAATATTTCAAATTTTGCGTAAGGATTCAACCTTAAACCTACCCGACACGTGTGTCGGGATGCTCTATTCAGTTGAGCTACGCGATTAAATTTGAGGTGCAAATATAGTATTATTTTACAACATCAAAAAAATCATCCATGCTTATCGAATTATGGAGTTTAGGAAAGGACAATATGCGGGATTTTGAGCCTGGAATTACCGAATATGCCAAACGGATAAATCGTTACCATAAGTTTAATCTGGTAGTGATTGATAACAGCAAAATCAATAAAGCCATTCCTTTGGCAAAGATTCAGGAGAAAGAAATGGAACTGATTGTGCAGCGAATGCAGGAGCGAGACCTCTTGGTTTGCCTAGACGAAAATGGTACGAATTATACTTCCGTTCAGTTTGCCGAACAATTAAATACCTGGTTTAATCGTGCCCCACAACGTCTTATCTTTGTTATAGGCGGCAGCTATGGAATTTCAAAACAACTGTTACATCAGTCGGTCGCCACCGTATCCCTTTCAAAGTTCACTTTTCCACATCAATTGGTTCGACTCGTGTTTACGGAACAATTGTACCGCGCTTTCAGCATCCTCAACAATGAAAAATATCATCATGATTAAGGAATTTTATTTTTTTGACTACATTTGCACCCCCTCAAATTGGTTAACCACCACAAGTTTGAAGAGATTTAAGCGGCGAGATAGCTCAGGTGGTTAGAGCGCAGGATTCATAACCCTGAGGTGGTGGGTTCAACTCCCACTCTCGCTACTCTCAAAAAGGTCATCCCCGATGGCCTTTTTCTGTTTACCTGCCCTACTTTACCTTCATGGTATTCAGTACCCGGTTTTTTGTTTTATTTTTTTCCGATAATCCTAATGCTTTGCTGGCTTTTCCAAAGCAGAACGGCCTGGATGAACAGTATTTTATTTCTCGGAAGTTTTATTNTTTATTTCTGGGGTGAAAAGGCTTATACGATTATTGTATTGATTAGCATACTGGTTAATTACCTTACCGCTCTTGGAATTCATGCGATTCCTGCATTCAGAAAAGGAATCCTGATTTTGGGCATTGTTCTTAATTTAAGTCTGCTCGTTTATTTTAAATACTTCAATTTTTTATCAATGATGTACTTTTCCCTCTGGGATGGTCTGAACGATTAAATANTGTATGATGAGATTCATCTCCCTTTAGGAATCTCGTTTNTTACATTTCACGGGTTGACGTACATAATGGATGTTTACTGGAAGAAATTTCAACCTACTTCAAACCTCCTGAATATTGGACTTTATGTTNTTGTTTTTCCTCAATTGATTGCCGGACCAATCGTTCGTTACTTGAACATCCATCAGGATATTGAAAAACGCCAATTATCTCTTGATGGACTCCATCATGGAGTGCCTTTATTTATAGTAGGANTTGGCAAAAAAATCTTGTTGGCGAATACATTGGGACGAATAGCTGATTCGGTTTTTGCATTGCCATTGGTGGAATTGCATAGCGTTCTTCTGTGGTTTGGAATAGTTGTTTATGCACTTCAAATTTATTACGATTTTTCAGGGTATTCGGATATGGCTCGTGGATTGGCTCGATTATTTGGTTTTCAATTCCCGGAAAATTTCAACTTTCCTTTTAGTGCCCGATCTTTCAACGATNTTTGGAAACGCTGGCATATCAGCCTCACCACCTTTNTCAGAGAGTATGTTTATGTGCCTATGGGAGGCAATCAGAAAGGAAAGTTGCGAACATATTTTAATCTTTNNTTTGTTTTTACGCTAACCGGATTTTGGCATGGAGCTGCCTGGAATTGTCTACTCTGGNGGATTGTAACTGGCCTGTTCATAATTCTTGAAAAGGCATTTCTTGGAGAGGTTATTCAAAAATGGAAGTTCCTTCCTGCCAATGCGTATACCCTCTTTGTGTTTCTTATTTCCTTACTTGTTTTCCGCATCGAAGACGTGCAAATTCTTCNNCGGAAATTTTCGCAAAGCCTTTTTATTGATAGTTACTCATCCGGTGCCTATCCAATCTCATATTTTTTAACGAATGATCGAATCTTGATTTTTCTTGTTTCCATCTTGTTTGCTTATCCCTGGCATCGCAAACTGATGATGAATCTGAGCCAATACCGTGGTTTACGGTTTAAAATAATTTATCAAATAAGTTTAATCGCACTCTTTCTGTTAACGCTGAGCGTAATGGCGGCATCCACCTACAATCCGTTTATTTATTTTAAGTTTTGATGTTACGTTCGTTTGGCATATGGTGTCTATTTTTTCTGCTTCTAACTGGTGCTATTTATTGGGGGCTGATTCATTTTTTGTACCGGAAGTGCATATCGAGCTTGCGATGAAGTCTATGCATGATGCGCATCTTGAAATATGGTCTTCAAACCTGCTCATCCACCTGAACAGGAAAATCGTCGTATCATTCCATTGCATGCTTCGCAATTTTTTACGCAAAAATCTGTCCGGTTTTCATGGAATCAACCAGATCATCGCTTGGTAATACTACCAGATTCTAAAAGCGGTTCACTGTTTATTCAATCGATTCATGTCGAAGTAAACGCGGGATTTATACGCAAGGTCATTCATGATTGGAAGGGCGAATCGATAAAAACATGCTTCGAGATAGTACCGTAGTTCATTCCGCAAATCCGGAATTTGTGTTACTGAATGAACATACTGGGATGCTTGAATGGAATGAAGCCTTTATCAGGAACTTCAGGCTCAAATTCCTACCAGACATACATTGATTATTTTACGAAGTGTATTGTCGATTCTTTTAAGTGTATTTCTGATTAGTATTTTGAACAACGTTTTCAGGCAAAAGTAACCTGGGAGAGGAGACCCAGACTGGCATGGCCTGATTTTTCCAGTTTAGCCTTTTTAGGGATTCTTACCTTGTTTTTTCTGAATAGTCTCTTTACCTGGATTCCTGACAAAGTTGCACATGAAAATAGAAAATTAACCGACCTGAGTGCGTTAAAAGGAAAGCCTATAGTGGCTTATCCGGAAATTATAAGTGAGTATACCAATGATCATTTTGCATTTAGGAATATTTTATTTACTGCGCATTCTGTTCTAAAATCCAAACTTNTTCAGGCATCTTCATTACCCGAGCAAGTGATTGTGGGTAAAAAGGGGTGGTTCTTTAAAAATGATACTTTCGCCGTACTTGATGCGCGAAAAATGAATCGCTTCGATACCCTGTATTTAGNNAGGATGCGGACAAACCTTCTGCAACGCATTCAGTGGCTGCGGCAANCGGGGATCAAATATTATGTAACGGTTCCACCTAACCATGACCGAATCTATAAAGAGTATTTTCCGGAGCGATACCAGGTTGTACCACATGCAGGTCATGATCGATTGGATTATTATAAAATGTACTGTCAAAAAACCTTGAATTTTTCTATCATCGATCCGACCGACTCGCTCATGAAATATAAATTTCTACATGATGTGTATTACAGTACAGATACGCATTGGAATTTATTTGGTGCCTGGGTAGGTTATCGCAATTTAATCGAGGCCATCCGAAAAGATTTCCCTTGCATTCAACCAATAGAATATCACGAACTTGCCATTACGGACACGTTTACCAATCAGGGCGACCTTTCCGCTATGCTGGGTATGGAAAACATTTATAAACGAAAGGAGTACCGTGTTCAGGATCGTTTAGGTCGGGTTAAAATTTCATTGCCCCCACCGNCGGAGATGGTGATGCGTTTCCAAAATAGCGATAGACTGGATACCTGTCAGTTGAAAGTAATGGTTTTCAGAGATTCCTATTCAAATTATCTCGNNATCCCTTATTTAAATCTTCATTTTAAAGAAGCAGTTTATGTATGGAGTTATAATTTTCTTCAGGAACTGGTGCTAGCTGAAAAGCCGGATATCGTTATTCTGGAGGCACAACAACGTGCGATGTATTATGCCTTTCACACTCCTAATCTGATACGTTGAAAAAGTGGCAACTATTTTCATGGAAATGGCTGGGACCTATCCTGGTAGCTATTGTGCTCGTAGCTCGATCAGGTTTATTTATTTACAGAATTCATGGAGTCCGATTGATGAATATGCACATATGGATTACATCGAAAAACTGTCTGCGGGAAGGATGCCGGCAGTTTCGGATACCCTTGAACCAGAAATTCTGAATGATATTATTCAGCATCCTGAACGTACAGGCTCACCGGCCGGAAACGATATCCTCATTGGGATTGGCGTTGTATTCGTATCAAGCGAAACATCCTCCTGTGTATTATCTTCTGCTTGCACCGCTGAATAGCTTATTAAAAACGCTGCATTACCCTATTTTTGAACGGGTACGTTTTTACGTTGGGTTAGTTTTGGCGGTTATGTTTTGGGGCTTTTTATTGATTCCCTTAACCAGGAAATTTCGGGCAATCGGATTCCGGGTGAAGCCTGGTTGGCCCGTTCTTGGAATACTATTCGGATTGCTCATTGCCTCACATGAACGATATGGTTTAGGAAATAATATGTGGTCGCTTCTGATGACCTTATTAGCATTAGTTTTTCTGCTTCAGTTTAAACTCCGAAAACGTTTGGGGTTTTTATGGATGACCTTTTTATGATAGGCATATCTCTTGTCACAGCGCTGACAAATATTTTTCTTTACCATTAGAACTTATTTTGATCGCATGGATACTGAAAAGGCAGCAGCTTAATTTTTTCACTTTGTTCGCCTTTCAAGTGCATGGATAATTCCACTCCTTTGTTTTGTTGTTTGGCGAATGACCATTAAACCAGATCCGTCGTACTCCGGTTGGATTGAAGAAATACTTCAACAGGGGATACCGCAGGTGCTGTTGAATACACCACATTTCTGAGTTATTTTTTCGTGATATGTGGACCCTCGATTTTCTTGCCCCAGAGTATTATTCACCCTGGTTGCTGGGATTATTTTTTCTGTTGACTTTTGTCTGGGCAATTTGGCCTTTAGGGAGTACTGGCCATGCCTGGATGATTTCAGCAGTATTGTCAGCGTATGTTTTGATCCTGTTATTCGTTTTAAATCGATTTGTGGATAGTGTAACCTGGGTGGCTTTTCGTCATTATATTGGTTTAATTCCTGTTTTTTTTCTGATTGTGTCTCCGGGTATCAGCCCATTCTCTGAAGAGAACCAGGTAAACAACTCTTGATACGTGGTAATCGCTTCTGCAAAGGACTTCAACGATAGCGATTCTTTGACCGGCATTGACCCCAAATTTGCTATCGGGCAAAGTCAACATAAAAATGTACCAGAAAATCAACTACTTCGGCGAATATCGAAAACACCAGTGTAAATTAGTCTGCTACAAAATACAAATTGGCTAAAAACTTTCATTGAGCGGCCTGTTTCCAAAACATGCCTTTGGCTTCAAGCACCCGGAAGCCCGGTGACAAATTTTTCTTTACGCCAAAAAGCAAAGTCCGAAACGATCCTGCGAGGAGGCTAGGTTTTTCTAATCACTAAAGTCAGATGGTAATTTCTGGAGTTTCTTCTCCTTGGAAATAGTAGAATGGGTTGCCGTATGATTTACTAATTCGTGTTGGCGGGCAAATCCTCTATTTCGTGTCTTGCAATTACTAAATCTCAGGTAAACGTATTAATCAAACAGTTTTGCAATCAGGATGCTGATTTGTTGAAGTTGTTTTAAAGGTGGAAAAGGTTTTGGAATAAAAGTTAGATTAATCTAACTTTGAAGTTTAATCCATGTAAAATATGCAAACATCCAACAGTTTGGAGGAAGTACATCATTCGGTGGAAACCCAATCCGGAGCCAAAGGGTGGCGAAAGATGCTTGCCTTTCTGGGGCCGGCCTATCTGGTGTCGGTTGGATATATGGATCCCGGCAATTGGGCAACCGATCTGGCTGGAGGAAGCAAGTATGGCTATGCCTTGATTTGGGTTTTAGTCATGAGTAATCTGATGGCCATTTTGTTGCAATCACATTGTGCCCGTCTGGGTATTGTGGCAGGAAAGGATTTAGCCCAAGTGAATCGGGAAACGTATCCGCGCCTAACAAATNTTCTTTTATATGTGCTTGCTGAGCTGGCCATTGCGGCAACTGATTTGGCAGAAATTATTGGGATGGCCATTGGATTAAATCTCCTTACAGGGCTTCCGCTCATCTGGGGTGTTACCATAACTATTTTGGATACGTTTTTGTTGTTATATCTGCAAAAGCTCGGCATCCGTCGAATGGAAGCTTTTATCGTTGCATCGATCGCTGTAATTTTTGGTTCTTTTGCGTTGGAGCTATTTTTGNTAAAACCTTCTGTACTTGAAATTGCCGGAGGTTTGATTCCTGCGTTACCGGATGAAGATGCCCTCTATATAGCCATCGGAATTATTGGCGCAACGGTGATGCCACATAACTTATACCTGCATTCTGCATTAGTACAAACCCGTAAAATTCACGATGATGAAGTTTCAAAACGAAAGGCCATACGTTGGAATTTTATTGATAGTACAANNGTCGCATTGAATTTGGCACTTTTTGTGAATGCAGCCATTCTGATACTAGCAGCCACAGCATTTCATAAAAATGGAGTGACCAATATTACGGGAATTGAAGAAGCGCATCAATTATTAAAACCACTGGTAGGTGTAGGTTTGGCTCCTATCTTGTTTGCGGTGGCCTTGATTGCAGCAGGACAAAGTAGTACCATCACCGGTACCTTGGCCGGGCAAATTGTGATGGAAGGCTATTTGCAAATTCGAATGAATCCCTGGATGCGGCGGATCGTTACACGTCTAGTGGCCATCATACCGGCCTTTCTTACAATTTGGTTGGCAGGACCAGATAAAATGACCCACTTGCTGATTTTCAGTCAGGTTGTTCTTTCTGTGCAACTAGCCTTTGCCATCATTCCTTTAATTTATGCGGTGAGCGACAAACGCAGAATGGGAGTGTTTACAATTAAACCCTGGTCATTGATACTTTCCATTGCCGTTACCGCAGTCATCATTTATCTGAACGTACGAATGGTATTGTCTGAATCGATGCAACTCTATACGTCAATTACCAGTCCGTTTTGGAAAATGGTGATCATACTGGGTTTGGTACTATTGTCATGGCTTCTTTTAATGACATTAATTTATCCGTTGATATTCCGAAAGAAACAAAATAATCAGGGAATGCACAGAAATTGGGTGGAACCCACCCTACAACCTGAAAGGAAACTCTCGTCTATCGCCTTGGCACTTGACTTTGGTAATCAGGATGAAAAGGTTATTAATCAAGGATTAAGACTAGCCGGTCAATCTACACGAATCGTTCTGATTCATGTTATCGAAAGTGCAGCGGCCAAAGTACTGNGGAAACAGATTCACGATTCAGAAAGTAAAGCCGATGAAGAACATTTGTTGAAGTATGCAGCATTCCTGGTAAATCGTGGTTATAGGGTGTCATACAGATTAGGATACCGAAACCGTATTTCCGAAATTGAACGAATCTGTAAGGAAGAAAAGATTGAACTACTCGTGTTGGGTGCACATGGCCATCACGGGCTCTTTGACTTTTTGTATGGTCAAACCATTGATAGTGTCAGACATCGTTTGGATATCCCAGTTCTAATTGCAAAATGAGGCATTTGAAATATTTTAGTTGCTTGTTTGTTTTTTGGCTCTTTTTGGGTTCCTTAGGTTATTCACAGTCACCTCTTTGGGTAAAGGGCACCATCCTGTATAATCAACAACCCCAACCTAATATTCGTGTAGAGTTCGGGGAATTTCCACAATTTCTGATACTAGTGGCATTTTTATACTTGGGCCTTTTTCCTGTATCGACAGTATTCAATTACGGATACAAGGAGAGGGTTTTCAATCTTCGTTGCTGAAAGTGTACTGTGAAGCCGTTGATACACTTTATGTGAAATATCCTGTGGAAGCTTTTAGAAATCAAATTCAGGAACTCGTGGTTACTGCAACAAGAACTTCTGTTTCAATACGAGAAGCTCCCGTGTTGGTGCAAGTCCTGTCACAGGCACAAATGCTTCGGCTAGNNGCAACACAGTTAAGTGATGCGTTAAAGTTTCAGGCTGGCCTCCGAATTGAAACGGATTGTCAGACGTGCAATTATACTCAATTACGAATGAATGGACTTGCAGGCTCCTATGCTCAAATTCTGTTAAATAGCCGACCCGTATTTGGTAACCTAATCGGCCTCTATGGATTAGAGCAATTTCCTACGCAAATATTAGATCGAGTAGAAGTGGTTCGTGGAGGAGGTTCTTCTTTATATGGTACCAGTGCCATTGCCGGTACAGTTAATTTAATTACCAGAAAGCCTCAACGTGATGGATATGAAGTACATTCCTGGATGCAACGAACGGCTTCATCCAACGAGTGGCAAACCNAAGCAAACCTCACCCGGGTTTCGGTTGATGGTAAATTAGCAATAACTGCCTTGGGTGGAATAAGAAAAAGAAACTCGTACGACCACAATGGCGATGGTTTGAGCGAATGGCCGGAATTAAAAGGTGGAAACGCATCTTTGTTTGGTGTATTTGAACCAAATAGCAGGCATAAAATAGAGTTTAATATGAACGCCTGGAAAGAATTTCGGTATGGAGGTGAAATTGCAGTTCGACCGGCCCACTTCGCTTCAATGTCTGAAGAACGGATTCATCGGGTTGGCATGGGAACCATCGATTATATTGTTCGACCAGATCCATACAAAATGTTTCAAGGCTATTTGGCTGCGCAGATAACGAACCGAAGCCATTATACAGGAGTTTTTCCGGATGATTCCGCCGATGCCGTTCAACACCTACTAAATCCTCCTTATGGGGAATCANAAAATACTAGTTGGACGGCAGGTTTGCAATTTCAATTTCAACCGCAATATATTTTCAGGCGATCCAATAGTTTTTCGCTGGGGCTCGAATACGTTCGTGATAAACTACACGATGAGGTGCCAACTTACCGCTATCGGTTGAATCAGACTACTTCAGACTTCGGACTCTTTGCACAAAGTATCTGGAGTTTTCATCCTCGCTGGAAAAACATGTTAGGGATTCGTATCGACAAACACAGTGCGTTGAAAAATCTTGTGTTTAGTCCACGTTGGGCCTTATGGTTTAGCCTCAACTCCAATACGCAGTTTCGCATTAGTTATGGTAGGGGATTTCGCGGTCCACAAGCTTTTGATGCGGATATGCATATGGCTNTTGCAGGTGGGGGTATTTCGCGCATTACTCTTGATGACAAATTAAAGATGGAACAATCCGGAGGGTGGCACGCCTCTTTAACCACAGATCGCTATAGGNAACGTTACGCCATAGGATTTACAGTGGAAGGTTTTGTCAACCGTTTAAATGATCTATTTATTTTGTCTGAAATCGGACAAGATTCTTTTGGAACTATATTTCAAAAACAANATGGCCCGGATGCCAGAGTATATGGATCCACTTTTGAATTTCGTTTANGCATGGAAAAACTGGTGCAATTTGAATCCTCAGTAACCTGGCAAAAAAGTACATATTTTCGTCAAGTGGCTGTTACGAATGATATCAACACCAGGCATTTTATCAAAACTCCCGATTGGTATGGCTATCTGACATGTCAGAACCAACTTCATAAACACTGGAGCCTTAATTTAAATGGGATACTGACCGGACCTATGTCCTTGATCCGCATGNGCAATGGGTCAACACGCCTCCAGGATGCGTTGATTCGGGTGAATGCTTTCTTTGAACTCAATCTTAAATGTGTGTTTACCCAATCGATTCCTCGTTGGCGCCAACAATGGGAAGTTTATGTGGGTTGCCGGAATCTATTCAACCAATATCAGTCTGATATGGATACCGGAAAACATCGTGATAGTAATTATTTCTATGGCCCCTCTACACCCCGTTCGTATTTTGCCGGTCTGCGCATAAAGCATCAAAAAAGTAACAATCGAAACTCGATGAAGAAAAAAGGGCAAATTGAAAAACTTGTCTTCCAGGAATAATCCGGAGTTACTGAATTCCGATTAATTTTACTGCATGAATGCCATTCAATTGATTGAGTGTCCCCGGGATGCAATGCAAGGTTGGAAAACTNGGATTCCAACCGAAAAGAAAATCGACTATTTAAATACATTGTTACAAGTTGGTTTTGATGTTTTAGACTTTGGATCTTTCGTTTCTGCCAAGGCCATTCCTCAACTAGCCGATACCAAACAAGTACTCGCCGGATTAAACATGACCTCAACAAAATTATTGGCCATTATTGCAAACACCCGTGGTGCCGAAGAGGCGGTTCAATTTGATGAAATTTCTTATCTCGGTTTTCCATTTTCAATTTCTGAAACTTTCCAGAAGTTCAACACCAATAGTACCATACAGGAATCCTTGCTGCGGGTAGAGGAAATTCAAAATCTTTGTATCCGACATGGTAAAAAGCTGGTCATATATATATCCATGGGATTTGGAAATCCTTATGGTGATCTTTATAATGCCGAAGTTGCCACTTCATGGGTTCGCCAATTACACGCTTTAGATATTGAAATTTTTGCTTTGAGTGATACAGTAGGACTAAGTAGCCCAAACAATATTACGCCTTTATTTACATCGCTGATTTCTGAGTATCCCAGGTTGCAATTCGGAGCTCATTTTCATTCAACCCCGGATACAGCTTCTGAANAAATTCAAGCGGCTTTAGATGCGGGATGCAAACGGTTTGATGCCGCAATTGGAGGAATCGGCGGATGCCCGATGGCACAGGATGAATTGGTTGGAAATTTAGCTACTGAGCGATTGTTAGATGTACTAACTACAAATAATCTGGCGCCTCGATTTAACGTTCAGGCTTTTGACGAAGCTCGCGCCATGGTACCTTCCGTTTTTATTTAATCACTTTAAGCCAGAAAGTTCATGCCAAAATCATGAACGCCAAGATTGAGATTAGGATTGTAACACGGATCATTCTTTATGTATTCAGGCCATTTCTTCTTAAACAGAGCCATTTCCTTGAGGTGCCTTTCATAGCCCGACTTGCTTTGATGGGGATGCCCGCGGGTGGCTGATTCAAAATGGTAAAGTTCTACATGAGGCAGGTAAACATTGAAATAGCCTTTNTCTCTTACTTTAAGGCACAAATCAACATCATTGTATTCTACTTCAAATTGTTCATCCATTCCATCTACTGCATCATACACTTCGGTCCTGAGCATCAGGCAAGCGGCTGTAAGTGCTGAGAAATTATTGGTACTTTGAATATAATTGAAGTATCCTGGCTCATCTTTATGGATTCCGGTAAATGCATGACCGGCTACACCACCCAATCCGATGATAACTCCTGCATGTTGTATGGTATCATCCGGATAAAGTAGTTTTACCCCAACAGCACCAATGCGTTTTTGTATCGCCATACTTACCATCTGCTCAAGCCAGTTGGTTTGAATGATCTCGACATCATTATTTAAAAAAAGAAGCAACTCACCATTGGCATTACTGCGTCCGATATTCATTAGTCTGGAGAAATTGAAAGGTATCGGGCAATCAATGCATCTGAATTTAGATCCTAAAGCTATTTTGTAATCTTCAATTACTTTAAAAAGTTGNGCAGACTTACTGTTGTTATTTAATAAGATAATTTCATAGAATGGATACTGTGTCTTCTTTACTAACGAATCGATGGTGTTTTTNAAAAGCTCATGTTGATCTTTTGACGGAATCACAATACTCACCAGGGGCTGTTCAGATACTGGGTAGCTTATTCGATACCCACGCAGCCCTTGAAGATATTTCACATTTACCTGCATCCCTCGTCGCAAACAGGCTTCCTCAAGAGCTCGTTTAGCCGCCATGTAAGCATAGGGTTTTACATCTTCGCCCTGTGCAGAAAGTTGGTGGATGCGCCAGTGATACAGAACCTTCGGAATATGTACGATACGATTCGTTCTTTCAGTAATTCGTAACAAAAGATCATAATCCTGACTGCCTTCAAAGCCTGTCCGAAACCCGCCAACTTCATGAACCAAACTGCGTCGCAGTACAACAACATGTCCGATATAATTTCGGGATAATAAATGATCCGGGCACCAATCCGGCTTAAAGTGAGCTACACTATGGATTCCCCGTTCATCAATTTTATCTTCATCCGAATACAGCAGGTCTGTTTGCGGATGTTTTTGCAAAGCCAGTACAATCTCTTCTAACGCGTTCCCTGCCAGGAGGTCATCATGATCCATAAGAACAACAAATTCGCCTTCTGCTAAGGCCAATGCATCATTGGAAGTTTTNGAGATGTGGCCATTTTCAGACCGATAATGCACTTTAATCCGTGGGTCTTTTACACGGTATGCGCGAAGTAGTTGGAATACCTTTGTTTGGTTGGAATGATCGTCGGCAATACAGAGTTCCCAATTCGAATAACCTTGCGCCAACACCGATTGNATAGCCTCTTTTAAGTATTTTAGGGGCGTATTGTACACCGGCATAATGATACTAATCAAAGGACGCCAGGCATTTGGTTTGTTTAGCGCATCATAACCCTTGAACTCCTTGGCTCGGGTAAGTTTAGTTTTAATCCATTGATCGTAACTGTAAACGGGTTGGCCCTTGTCTTCATCCAGATAAATGATACGCATCGGGCGTCTTCCTAATTGGAGGTATATTTTTTGCGATTTTTTTGTACCTGTTCTTAAAACCTTGCCTCCAGTTTGACTAATGAGGAAACGTAAAAACTTATAAGCCGTTGAATCGGACGATGACCAGGAGTTTTCTTGCGGAAGAATAGTTTTTTGTACTTTCCTATGGCTTTTTTTAATCGGATGTATCGGCTGCTTTCCAATTGCCGGATGCGGTGTTGGAGTTGATCGCTAAACTGTTTTAAAGTTGATAACTCATCCTGTGAATGAACCAGCATTTGATTCAATCGATTTAGTTTTAGGAGCATTTCATCCTGATCGACGTGCTGGGTGCCAAGATCATGTAAAATTTCTTCAACATGTTCTTCGATGAGCCTACGATGTTTTTATCAGGACTTGATAATCGTTAAATGCAATAGTTTCCAATTCAATATCCTGATTCGCACGAACAGGAATCGAAAATCCAGATTGATTCTTAGACAAAGCCAGGATTCGAATGATGAGATCTGTCCATTGCAGGCGAATCGGAAGTTGTTTATCCAGACCACCAACTTCATGATAATCCATCAATGAGAAGCAGCAGGCTCCAGCTACATGCAAACCAGCTAAAGATCTTTCCAAACAATGATTTTATTTTCCGGAGTATTACTTAAGCAGCCGGTAAGTAAGGTATGCTTCCCGGGATTCAACAAGAGGTCTTCCCAATAATTCGCTGGAATGGTAAATTTGAGGTCTAAATAAATCAGGCGGCTTTCTTTTGCCAATCGTTCAAGCGTTTCGTATTCATCCTGCATGACGATATATTCAGGAAGTGTGCATCGTTCATTTCGGATTAGTTCATAAACAGCCGAATTAAATTTGATATGCCATTGAACATCAGTAAATCCGAGGCATTGCAATCGTTCTTCAACTTCTTTTAGCTGGTTAATTTCATGTTGATTGGAAACGGTAGTCAGGATGCGAATAGGTACAGTTTGTTGAATTGTGATTTGATTGAGAAAATCATTGGGGATACAAAGTGGATTTTTCGAATGCCAAATTGGGTTTGGTTCAATTTCTTCAGTTCGAACCATTTCAAGGTGTAACCAATTACTGAGTTGTTTTAAAATAGTTTTCGGAGCCACACTAAGCCAGGCGGTTGGGAGTATGCGAAATTCTGTTAGCTTGTGTCGGATACAGAACGCCTGAATTTGGGTTGTTTCAGCCTCAGACTCCGGAATAAAAATCCAACGATAGGATGCTATACCGGTTGAATTTTTGAATAAACCTAAATGACTATAATTTAAAATACAACCGATTAATTTCTCCGTGTCCAGCCCTTCGTCAATAAGTAGCTGCCATTGTGCCAGGGACACATCTTCAGCTCGTTTATTAAAGAAAAGATGAATCTGATGATTGGAAAACGCATTCTGGTGGGGAGTATAGGAATCGTGTGCCTCGCTGACGGAAAGTACCAGATGATTACTTAATAATAGTGCCAGGTATTGCCCCTGCGATTCCGTGTTGCAAACCAATATCAGCAAGTTTTCATTCAACATGATCACAAACAAATTTTTATATAATTGAACAATCGCATCAGCAGTATCCTCAGCAACGAGTTTTCCATTATCCAGTAATATGGCCTGATCACAAATAGTACGCATCTCTTCCGGTGCATGACTCACAAAAAGCAAGGTTTTCCGGCATTTTGCAGAGATTTTATTCTTTGGATACATTTCGATTGAAACCAAGATCTCCGACAACCAGAATTTCATCGATGATATATATGTCTGCATCATTAGCGAACGAAATTGAAAAAGCCAGACGAGCAGTCATACCCGTTGAATAACATTTTACGGGTTGTCTGAGGGTAGCATCCTCAAGTTCAGCAAATTGAATAATTGATGAGATCGCCTCTTTTCTTCCGGCTTGATGATTGAGTGCAAGAAGTAACCGAATATTTTCATAGCCACTCATTTCAGGTTCGAGGCCGGCACCTAAAGCCAGTATCGGAGCAATTTTACCATGTACCCGAATGTGACCGGATTGTGGTTGAATGATGCCGGCAATGGCTCGAAGTAACGTGCTTTTTCCGGATCCGTTTCGGCCAGCAATGCCCATTGAGCTACCCTTATAGATCTTGAATGAAATATCCTCCAGTATGATTTTCTTTTTGAATGGGTTTTCCGCTGAGTTACTAAATCTTTCATCGAAAAAATCCCAGAAGGATTTGATCGGTATGCTACCCGAATGTTTTCAATTTCAAGAATGGTTTCACGGTTCATCAGATTGCGGTAATGAATTGATTTCGGAGAGATTGAAAAATGAAAATACCCGCCAGTAAACTACAAACTTAAAAGCGTGCAATGNNGACTAAAAGCTCAGGATTTGGCGCAATACCATCATAAAGAGGTGCCCGAACTAATTGCATCAGATCAAATAATGGATTTAATCGTATGATGTACTGAAATTTTAGCGGAATCAGTTCTTTGGTGTAGGCGATCGGCGTCAGGTAAAAGAGGGCAGGTTGAATGGTATTCCAAAGGATACCCACATCCCGAAAATAAACATGAAGGGCTGAAAGGATCAAAGTCCAGCCTAAACTAAAACACACAAAAATCAATAGAATTGGTATGGTCCAGAATAGAACCGGAGACCAATTCAACCCAAACCATTGCATCACAATAAAAAAAATAAATAAAGCCAGCAAAAAATGAAAAAGTTCAGCCAGGCATTCCGCCAAAGGAAATAAAATGGTCGGTATCCGGATTGATTTTATTATTCCTGATGCACTGATCACACTTTGTGTTCCCTGGGCGCTAAGATTGGAGAAAAAGAACCAAAGNATTAATCCGGACATGGTGTACAAGACATACCGATCTGTGGAGGAGAATTGTGCACTAAAAATGACAATGAAGATGAACAAATAAAGAATGGGTTTCACGAATCCCCATAAGAATCCAATGAGGGAGTGTTTGTAGCGCAATATCACGTTGCGTTTGGTTAATGCATAAAGTGCCTATAGAAATTGCATAGATGTTGAAATCGCTGTAAGTTGCTGCTTGAATGAAGGCCGTATTGAATGGAATTCCAATTTTGGTCAATGCCAGATTCCTGACGCAACCCGTCACAGGAGTACAAAGGTATGCAATTGAAATTAGCCTTCAAATCAAAAAGCATTATCCTGAAATTGAATTTATTGCCCCAAAAGAATTCAGGATGAACAGCTTGCCCGACAATTGAATGTAAAACAAATAGGGCGATGTCGTGGTATACTTTGGGAGCAACTGGAATTAGCTGGCTATGCGCGCAAATCAGGAGGTATTTTGCTGAATTTATGTAATACAGCTCCCATGCGATACGATAAAAATGCCTTGGTGATTCATGATTTGGCTTTTCATTTTGTTCCGGAAAGTATGCATTTGTCGTTCCGGATATGGTATCGTTTTTTAATACCCCGACTAGTACGACAGGCGAAGTATTTGTTTGCGATCAGTGACACTGTTCGTAACGAAATTTCTCGTGTATTTGAAACCGGAACAAAAATAGAAATAGCTTATAATGGAATTAGGAACCTGTTGATTCCGGTACGAAGTTCATTTCAATCACCTGGACCCTATATTCTTCATGTGGGCAGTTTTAACCGGAGAAAAATATCAGGAATTTGATTAAGGCTTTTCTTTCTGAAAGTCAACTTTTTTAAATTATAAACTGGTATTTATCGGGGCGAAGTCAAGCTGGCTAACCGCGGACATACCGGAAGATCATTCTTCTATTCTGGTTCATTCTTCATGTAGTGATGCTGAACTTGCCGAATGGTATCAACATGCTTCTTGTGTAGTGAGTTTGTCTGAATATGAGGGATTTAACTTGCCGGTGGCGGAGGCTATTTCCATGGGGTGTCGTGTCGTTTGTTCCGATATCCCGGTGCATCGGGAACTGTATGCAGATCGCGTAGATTTTGTGATCCGTTTAATTTGTCCGAAATTTCCGGAGCTTTACTTCGATGTCTGCAAAATGGAAAACAGGAGGAGAATATAAATTGGCCTGATTTTTAAGTTATTCATTCAGTGCACAAAAATAATTTCAACGATTGGCAAAAATGAAAATTAACCTTGTACATGATTGGTTACGTGTGAATGCAGGATCCGAGAAGGTTGTCCAATCTATGGTACGTGTGTTTAAAAATGATGGGGAAANNGTATATACCCTGTTTAATAAATTGCCTGTTCGTGATGCCCAGGAGATTTTGGAGGGGGTAAAAGTTAAAACCACCTGGCTTCAGTTTGTTCCGGGAATTCAGCATCTGTATAAATACCTCATGCCANTTTTTCCGTTTGTTGTAAACTACATTCGATTGGATGCCTCAGATGTTGTTATTTCATCCTCACATGCCGTGGCTAAGGGTTGTCGAATCCGACTGGGGCAGTTGCATATTTGTTATTGCCATACTCCGATGCGGTATGCATGGTCACAGGAGGATGACTATTTAAAAAGTTTAAATTCGATAGGGTATTGGTTTGCTACCCGGATTTTACATCGCATTCGAAAATGGGATCGTCATACATCAGGTCGTGTGCATTACTTCCTTGCCAATTCGAAACACATACAAAAGCAAATTGAACAATTTTACCATCGGGATGCCGTGGTTATTTATCCTCCTGTTCAAACAACCAAGTTTGCCNTTAAACCCCCATCCAAGGCAGTCCTTTATCTGGCACCCGGACGTTTTGTGAATTATAAACGGTTCGATTTAATCATTGAGGCATTTCGTACACGTCCAGATTTAAAGCTAGTCTTGTTGGGAGATGGCTACGATTCAGGTAAAATCAGAAATTTACTGGTTGACATTCCGAATATAACCTGGATCGGGTATCAGCATGACGATGAGGTTATTCTGTATATGCAACAAGCTAAAGCTTGCATCTTTGCATCAAAAGAAGATTTCGGTATTATGTGTGTGGAAGCGCAGGCAACCGGAACACCTGTGATCGCTCTTCGTTACGGCGGTCATCTGGAAACGGTTTTAGAGGGTGTAACCGGTTNNATTTTTGAAGAGCAAACTTCAGAATCGCTCCTGAAGGCCATCGGTAAAATGGAATCTAACCCATTGCAAAATCATCTTGAGATTCGGCAGCATACTTTGCAGTTTGATCGACAGATTTTCGAAAACAAAATTCAGGAATATGTTCGGGAAAAGTATCAGGCATTTAAAGGATGATTTCCGAACGACTTCCGGTTCTCAGTGGGCCTGGCGGTTCATTCTTTTGTCATTTGTCTTTCCCCGCCAATGGCAGGTGTGGGCTTTATTGATTGTCGCTATTTATATTTCAATACAATACTTCACTCGTCCCTGGCCAGTAAAAATTCATTTGTTTAAACCGGTGCTGCTGCTCGCATCTCCATTTTTAATTTACCTGCCACTGTATCTCACTGTACCCGATCACGACATATCCTTGGTTAATGAATTTGTAGAACGTAAATCTGCACTTTTGGCCTTGCCCTTCATGCTGATCTTGTTTAGCCAGCATCAGGAAAAGCCAAAGGAACAACTTTGGATTTGGTTCGTGGCTGCGGTTATCGTTCGTGGCCTTTTTGGTCATATCCTTATCCTGATAAAATACCATACGTTTCTGATATCCTGGAATCATGTTAGTTACCGACAGGCCATGGAATGGGCCATGCAAATGCATCCTACCACTTTTGGTGTTTATACCGGGATGGCTATCACGTTTCTCCTCGAATTTGGATTTCAGTCTCCACAAAAAAAAAATTTACTGGTTCAGTTATAGTCTTTTAACGGTAATGTTGATTTTATTATTTCCCAAAATGCCTGTATTCGCTCTTTTTTGTTCATCTCATGTTTGGTTTCAGGCAACGTAAACAATTAAAAAGATTGCGCGTTGTTATACCTGTTTTAGGTGTTGTTGCGGCGTTGTGTTTTATTGAATTTACATTTGGTGAAAGACCGCATTAATGAACTACTTCCGGGTAGCAGCATAGTTTCGGCTCCGAATTCCGTTCAGGTGAGGCAACTGATATGGCAAACCGATCAGCCTTATTGAAGTATCATTGGTTAAAAGGAATGGGGCCTGGCGAATTACAACGTAATCTTGATCTGTCCATGCTTTACCAATCCTCGCTGGCCGGACAGTCTTTAGGCAGTTATAATACCCATAACGAATATCTCAATTATTGGTTGGTATTTGGTATTCCGGGTATAGTCGTGCTCGTTGGACTGATTATTTTTCTTGCGTTCAAAGCGTTTCAATCGTCAAGGTTGAGTTTTCAGGCCTTTGTTATTCTCGTATCTGGTGTTTTCTTACTGAAAACTGGTTGTCCGTTCAACATGGCGTAGTTTTTATAGCAATTTTAGGTACGCTATTCCTTTGTTCGCCGGCAATGTTAAATTCTGGCAAAGAACATTAACATTTTCAGACTGTGAAATAATTTCTTGTGTTGCATCAGGGCATACGTTCAATTAAAATTTAACCGTATGTCAAAAAAATCTCAGGTAGCACTGGTTTGCGTGCTTTTAATCACAATTAGTTTTAGTGTTTTTGTACTTTTTAATCCAGGTACTCTTAGTTCAAAATCGCCGTATCCTTTAAAATCGTGTTGCAAACCAGCCCAGCATGACGTCCACATAGGCTGTGTATTTAAAACAGTAATGGGTGAAGACTCCATGGATAATCAAATGGAGCTGCCGATTCCGGAGCAAGTAGCCAAAGCGATGGAAAGGGGATTAATCTGGATACGAAAGGCACAGCATCCCGATGGTGGTTGGGGAGCAGGGTATCACCACCTGCAAAATGAATTGGATCCTCACGAAGTGAAATCCGATCCTGCAACTACGGCCATGGTGACTATGGCATTACTTCGAACTAAAGTGGCACAAAATGATTCTGATTATTTAATTGCATTACAACGAGGTACTGAATATCTGATTCAGGCAACCTTAAATTCGGATNCTAAATCCGACAATATTACTTCGCTGACCAGTACACAGCCTCAATCAAAATTAGGAGCCAATATTGATGTTGTGTTGACCGCTCAATTCTTTAGTAACNCTGCAAGTTATCCGCAACAAATGCCGGAGAACATGGACCGCATTAAGAAGTGCCTGGATATCTGTGTGGCGAAAATTGAAAATAATCAGGATATAGATGGCAGTTTTAAGGACAATGGATGGGCAGGGGTCTTGCAATCATCGTTTGCAAATAACGCATTGNAGTCTGCGGAANAGAAAGGCGCACGAGTCAATAAAGAAGTGTTGACCAAATCTCGCGATTATCAGAAATCAAATATTAACCTTGCCACAGGTGATGTAAAAACCGATCGTGGTGCGGGAGTCATGCTTTATTCCGTGAGTAGCACAGCCAGAGGCTCGGCGTCTGAAGCCAGGGAAGTCAAAGACAAAGTTCGCCAGGCGAAGGCTAAAGGAATTTTAAAGACAGAAGATGAAGTTAACGTGGCTAATTTAAAAAAATCGNGATATTCGGATGATCGGGCATATAAAGCCGCAACAGCCTATGAAGTGAATAAGTTATCTAAACAACAGGCACAAACAGATGCTGTGATGAGTGGGTTTGGGAACAATGGTGGCGAAGAGTTTTTGAGTTTCTTGCAAACCGGAGAAGGGTTAATTATTGCCAGAGATCTTGAGTGGAAGAGCTGGTACGAGAAAGTCAGTGCCAAACTACTCCAGATACAAAATAGCGATGGCAGTTGGAACGGGCATCATTGTATTACTTCTCCCGTATTTTGCACGGCAACATGTATTTTAATTTTATCGGTCAATAACGTCTTCATAGCCTGCAACAAACTCTGGTTAGAAATTAAAGGTTCCCTTAAAAGGAAGTATCTTAAAATCTTCGTGCCTATGGAACACCTATAACAGCGGGAAGGGGGCATTTCACAACGTATGCCAAACGAATATATCAAGGTGTCCAAGGAGACATGGTTTAATGTCGTGTCAATAGTAGTTTAGTCTTCCCGATTCAGTCGATAATCATTGGATTACTACTGATGCGGATGACGTATCAATCCGCCTTTGGAATTTTTATCGGTCGAATTAACATGAGAAAATCAATTTCTTCGGCAAATTGACCTGAGCATAATTTTCTCATTCGGGGTTTCCGGGTAAATCCCTTCCGGCGGTAGCTTTGTTCCGTGCTACTTAAGATTCTGGGATTAAGGAATTTTAAAGCCCGCCGAGTGCCATTTTCGCATGAAAATTGTAATTTTGTCACTTAACTAGTTCAATGTTAAACGATCGGGAACTTCAGTCTATTAAAAATCGATTTGGGATTATTGGCAATGATTCCTCCTTGAATTACGCCTTGCTTGTCGCTGCCCAGGTTGCACCCACCGATTTAACCGTTCTTATTCAGGGAGAAAGCGGAGTAGGAAAAGAAATATTTTCGCAAATAATTCATTATCAAAGCAATAGGAAGCATAATTCGTTCATTGCTATAAACTGCGGGGCAATACCTGAAGGTACCATAGACTCGGAATTGTTTGGCCATGAGAAAGGTTCTTTTACCAGTGCATCTGAGAGCCGGAAGGGGTATTTCGAAACCGTTAATGGTGGTACTATTTTTCTGGATGAAATCGGGGAGATGCCATTAGGCACCCAAGCCCGTCTACTTCGTGTGCTTGAAACCGGCGAATATATTCGCGTCGGATCTTCGAAAGTTCAGAAAACCAATGTTAGAGTGATTGCGGCAACGAACAAAGATCTTCTGGAACTTGTTCAACACGGAAAATTCAGAGAGGATTTGTACTACCGCTTAAGTACTGTTCCGATTCAGNTGGCGGCACTTCGTGAAAGAAAACAGGATATTCCGGTGTTATTTCGGAAATTTTGCGTCGACTTCGCGGATAAATACAAGTCCACACCAATACAATTGACTGAAGACGCGAGAGAACTGTTGATTAGTTACAATTGGCCTGGTAATATCCGCGAATTANAAAATATTGCCGAACAAATTTCCGTTTTGGCACCGAATAAATTAGTCACAGCGGATGAGTTCCGATATNTTTTGCCAAATCAGTCACAGGAGCGTCTTCCCATTATTTCATCAGCAAATCAAAATAGTCATTCAGATTTCAATTCTGAGCGCGATATCCTTTATAAATTGTTTTTTGATTTGAAGAAAGATGTCAATGAAATGAAAAAGATGTTTCTTGATATCGCTCAAAACCCGGGTAGCCAGAATGTTTATCATGAACAAATTCAGGATATCAGTAATGCATCGTACATGCCATTTGCGAAAGAACTGACCGCCGGAGTGAACAATAACCCCATTATCCTATCTAAGCCGGAATCGATGCAGGTGGATACAATTCAGACGATTGAAGAGACACTCAATTTAGCCGACAAAGAGAAAGAGTTTATTGTGAAAGCCCTCAAAAAACATCGTGGTCGTCGGCGCGATGCTGCATTGGAATTGGGCATTTCTGAACGAACCTTGTATCGAAAAATTAAAGAATATGATATTGAGGAGTAATTGGATTTTTGGCTGTTTGATGTTGACCATCCTACTCGGTTCTTGTGGGGTGTACAGTTTTACAGGGGCCGCTATTGAAGGAAAAACGATTCAAATTGAGTTTATCGAAAATAATGCCCGAATCATTGCTCCCGCATTGAGCCCGACGCTAACTGAAAAACTTAGGCAGCGCATCGTATCCCAGACTTCACTGACCCAAGTGAATTCCGACAAGGCTGATTACAATTTGAGTGGGCAGATTACCTCGTACGAAGTAACGGTAGCCTCACTGGCTGGTACCGAAACCTCTTCGAAAAACCGTCTTTCGGTCACCATCAGTATAATATTTCAGAATAAACTCAATGAAAAGCAGAGTTTCACACAGTCTTTACACGATTTAAAGATTTTTCAGCAGATCAAAGCATACAAAGCATTGAATCTGGTTTGATTGAGGATATTTCCGTGAATTTGGCCGATGATGTTTTTAACAGAGCCTTTGTGAATTGGTAAAAGAAAGCTCTTTAAGAAGATTTCCTGTGGATTAATTTTTTTTACTACATTTGCAGCCCTGTTAACACGCAGAATGAAACATAACCGGGAGTACGAAATTGCGTTTGTAGGACTGAAACCCGGGATTCATGTTTTTCAATATGCTGTTGACTCCAAGTTCTTTGATCGATTTGGAGATGTGGAGTTCTCTGAACCTCAAATCCAAATTAAACTTACCCTGGATAAANAATCCGGAATCTTCTTACTGCATTTCGATATTAATGGCTCTTTGATACTGCCTTGTGATCGCTGTGGTGATGATTTTAGATTTGAACTATGGGATGAATTTGATCTTGTTGTTAAACAAATAGATGATGAATTGGTGAGCGCAAAATCTGAAGAGGATGCTGAAGTGGCTTATATTGGTCGATCGGAAAGTCTTTTGGATGTGAGCACCTGGATTTATGAATTTGTTCAACTCAGTATTCCCATGCAACATATTCATCCAGATTCAGGGGATGGAAAAAGTAACTGTAACCCCGAAGCCTTAAAGTATTTAGGGATTCAGGAATAATAAAAATAAACGAATTATTAAAAACTAGCGATATGCCGAATCCTAAACGTAGACACTCGCAACAAAGAGGAGCCAAACGACGCACACACTACAAAGCGACAGTGGATACCTTAAGCATTGATAAAACCACCGGTGAAACTCATATGCGCCACCGTGCCCATTGGGTTGAGAACAAATTGTTCTACAAAGGCCGTGTCGTGCTGGAGAAAGCTGTAAAAGAAGTACCTCAGGACGAAACACCTGATACAGAGGCTTAATATCATAATTTCTCGCTCCATGAGAATTGGTCTTGACATGATGGGTGGCGATTTTGCTCCTGNNCTGAAAGCTGTGCAGGGGCTTTGTCTTTTATCCTCCCACGAACACGTGCACCTGGAACTCATAGGTGACGAAACTGCAATTCATGAANAAATGAATTTGGCAGACCCTTCAAGGTATACCATAGTGCATGCTCCGGAAATTATAGGAATGCATGAACATCCCACCCGTGCCATGAAGGAAAAACCCGCTTCATCATTGGTTGTCGGATTTCAACGCCTCGCACAAGGTGAAATCGATGCCTTTATTTCTGCGGGTAATACAGGCGTCATGTTGGTGGGAGCCGCACACATTATTAAGCCTATTCAAGGTGTTTTACGACCTACAATTCCAACCCTGGTTCCCACAATTGATGGGGGCTATAGCTTGATGTTGGATGTTGGAATAAATGCGGATTGCAAACCTGAAAATCTGAATCAATTTGCGGTACTAGGCTCCTTGTATGCAAGAGATGTTCTGGGCATCGATAATCCTCGTGTCGGTCTTCTAAACATAGGAGAAGAGGAAACAAAAGGTAATATTTTAGCCCAGGCAACATATCCCTTATTGAAATCAAACGCGTCCATCAACTTTATCGGAAATATTGAAGGACGAGATATACTTGCAAATTCTTGTGATGTGATTGTTTGTGATGGATTTACCGGTAATATTCTCCTCAAATTGGCTGAATCTATCTATGACGTTGTCATGCTTAGAAGGAATATTCAAGATGAATTCCTGGCAAAATTCAACCACGAATTATATGGAGGAGTTCCGGTATTAGGAGTCAATAAACCCGTAGTGGTAGGACATGGCATTTCAAAAGCACATTCCTTTCATGGCATGTTGGATGTTGCAGCAAAAATGATTGAATCTAATTTGCTCGGACATGTTGAGTCCTTGATGTAATTACCTTAATCTATAAACCTTTAACATTGAGGGAGATACAAAGTCTTCCTTTTTTTATATAATTTATCTTGCGGTGATTCGTGTTCACCTCAGATTTTCATTAAATCGGCATAGCATTGGTATCAGTTTATACGAAAAAGTAAAATTTTCGGTTATTGAATAAGATTCTACGGTTATGCATTTGACTCAAATTAAATCCGATGTTTTCGCAGCGACTGTGAATACCATTTGTCTGGCCATTTTGTTAATTTATCTGGATGAAGGATTCAGTAACCTGGAATGGATAAAAGAAATTTGGAATTGGCTTATTCTGTTCGGATACATCGCTCTTATATTTCCAACGCAATACTTAATTAGTAAATACTTTTTAATTCAATCAAAGGGAAAAGAAAAGTAGTTCTGGTTGTATTATTGGGTTTTCCTTTCACCTTGTTTATTTTCTGGTTAGTATTTCGAAAATTAACCTCGATCTAAACGTTTTATTTTTACGGAAATTGCCGTTAAAAAAGGGCTAATCAATTCAATTTAGTGAAGAAATTCCATAACCATTCCTGTGTATGCGAATCCGGGCTGCCCAATAAATACCTGTCATTAAGCATTTGTACCAAGGTGGATTTGAACCTAAACCAATTCCTATCTGCATGAGCGGGACTATATTATGTTTTCTTTTGATCGATAATTTGTTTGGTAAGGGCGCGCACTCCAGAGCGTATAACGTGATTGGGATAGTTGTTTCCCCAGCAGTGATCGGGATTGCAACTACTTTGATGTTGGTAGTCATTTCAAAATAAAACCTCCGGACGGAGGTTCTATCTAAATCATTTTGTTTTTGATTTTGAAAATTCATGACGTATTTATCAATACCTCATGTCAATTCGTTGAATTTACTCTTCCAATTCAAAAAAGATGGGCAATTCATATACCACACTCACCTTTTTTCCGTTGTTATCACCAGGCGACCATTTCGGCATCATACCCACAACTCGGCGGGCTTCTTCATCACATCCATAGCCCAAACTACGCTTAATTTGTATATTCTCAATGTTTCCATCCCGGTTCACAATAAATCCAACAACTACGCGCCCCTCGATATTTGAGTTTCTGGCCTGACTCGGATATTTCATGTTGTCGCGTAGAAATGCAATCAGCGCTTCTTCACCTCCGGGGTATTCGGGCATGGTTGAAGAAAAATCAACCAGTTCATTAGCAGGTTCATCTTGGGGTGGGGTAGTATTCGTTGTGCCGTTATCAGCACCTGATTCATCGGGTGCAATTACCGGAGTAATAAGCCCTTCTGGCCCTTCATGATCTTCAATTCCGGCAAGTTTGTCCTTCATTTCGTCCTGAGTTTTCATGCGATCTTCTTCGCGTACCATAGTACTGGCCACGATGCTAGGAGTAGTTTGTTGTACGGTGGAAGTCGGTTTAGGCTGGGGTTTGACGCGTGGTTTAACCGGTTCCGGTTTNTTCTCATTCCGAAGGTGCACAGGAGTTACTTGCACCAGTTCTTTCTGAGGGGTAATTTGGTGATCNGCCGGTTTATCCCAGGCCCAGGACGCAACCAAGGGTATAGCTGCTGTGAGCATAAAAACAGAGCGACTCCTNGTTACGGCCCGACGAGCACGTTGGTGATAATTTCGTCGGAGTTCGTAAGCTCCATAGGCCTTGTTGCGTTGTTCGAAAATGATGTCTAGGACATCGGATTTCAGGATTTGATTCCTTTCCATTTTATTGTTTTTGGTGAAGGAAAATTCGATCATATCATCAAGTTGGTAGGTCGAGTTCTAACGCATGGGCCTGTAAGCTTGGTTTGTGTGAGTCGGATGCTGACGATTCGCTGTTTACATATTCAACGCATCCCGCTTTTTTTATTGTACTTTTTTAACAGAATTTTTCTTTCCGTAAATTATTCAGTAAGTTAGCCTCTTAATTATTATCTATGACGATAGGAATTCTGAAAGAGGCGGATGGTGAAAACCGCGTCTCCGCATTACCAGAAATCGTTTCTCAATTTGTTAAGTTAAAGGTTGATGTTCTGGTTGAACAGGATGCAGGTTGGAGAGCTTACGCCGCAGATTCCGATTACACAGCGGTTGGGGCTAAAGTCGCCAATCGATCGGAGGTCATCAGCAAGTCCGATATTCTCCTTTCGATTCAGCAGCCGGTTGAAGACATTCAGAATAAAGTATTACTGGGCGTTTATCAACCGCTTTTTAATTTTAAACAAATCAGTACTTGGGCCGCCAAACAAAATACGGTTTTTAGTATCGACATCATTCCTCGCACAACCCGGGCTCAGGCCATGGACGTATTGAGTTCTCAGGCAAATATTGCCGGGTATAAAGCCGTCTTACTGGCAGCCTATGAATACGGAAGATATTTCCCTATGTTCATGACGGCTGCAAGGAAGCATTGCTCCGGCGAAAGTATTGATTCTGGGAGCCGGTGTCGCCGGTTTACAGGCTATTGCTACTGCCCGTCGCCTCGGATCGTAGTGGAAGTATTCGATACCCGACCCGCAGTGAAAGAAGAAGTACAGAGCCTGGGCGCCAAATTCGTTGAGGTAGAAGGGGCAGCCGATGCCAGTCAGGCCGGTGGTTATGCCGTAGAGCAAAGCGAAGACTACAAACAAAGGCAACAACAACGCATCGCTGAAAGTGTCGCCAAGGCAGATATCGTGATTACAACTGCCCAGATTCCCGGTCGTAAAGCCCTATATTGGTAACTGATGAAATGATTGCCTCGATGCGAAAGGGTTCGGTAATTGTTGATTTGGCCGCATCCACCGGAGGCAATACTCCCAAACCAAAAACAATAGTACGGTTGATGTGAACGGTGTACGAATTATTGGTAATTCAAATCTACCCTCGGGCATGCCTTCAGATGCCAGTAAAATGTATGGGAAGAATGTATTCAATTTCCTCAAACTCATTATCACAGCTGAAGGTCAGTTGAATCTGAATTTTGAAGATGATCTGGTGAAAGAAACCTGCGTGGCGCATGGCGGCGTAGTGACCAATGAACGCGTTAAACAACTTCTATAATTTTTTTAAATCGTATCACTAAAATACTATGGATAGCTTAATACAATTTTTCGGACAATTATGATATGATCGCCATTGTGATTCTATCCATTTTCCTGGGCATTGAAGTCATTTCAAGGGTTCCTTCTGTTTTACACACCCCCTGATGAGTGGAGCCAATGCCATTCATGGTGTAGTCATTATTGGTGCGATCGTTGTTATGGGGCAGGCGGAAAGCGATAATTACCTGGCATTGGTACTCGGCTTCTTAGCGGTAATTCTGGGCACACTCAATGTGGTTGGAGGCTTTGTGGTCACCGATCGTATGTTGGAAATGTTCTCCAAGAAAAAGAAAAATAAGACTATCCTTACTTCGAAATTTACGCTATGCAAAATTTTTTATTACTCCTGAGTTATCTGATCGGCAGCATCACTTTTATTGTGGGCTTAAAGATGTTATCGCATCCCGATACAGCCCGANAAGGAAATCTGGTAGCAGCAGTGGGGATGACCATTGCCATTTTAGCCACCATCTTTTTATATGTCGATTCGGAAGGTAACCACTTAGGCAACTATCTCTGGATATTTGGCGGGCTCGTTATTGGTACGGTGATCGGCACCGTGATGGCAAAAGTTCAGATGACGGCCATGCCTCAAATGGTGAGTCTGTTTAATGGAATGGGAGGTGCCTGTGCTGCTATCATCTCAATTGTTGAATTTGGGCACCTGCAACATGAACTGGGTGATGTGACTCAGGAACCTCTTAAAGTGCTCACTATCTTATCGGGGCTTGTGATCGGAACAGTATCCTTTNTTGGTTCGATGATTGCCTTTGGTAAATTGAACGGAAATATCAACGACAAAACATTACCTGGTCAACAAGTAATAAATATTGGTTTGCTGCTCATTATCGTTGCTGGTCTTGCAGCTTTGGTAGGCGGTTGGAGTGGTCTGGATGCCGGTATGTTATTCTGGGGGCTGTTTATAGTTTCTGCAGTTTACGGAATATTATTCGTGATGCCGATAGGCGGCGCCGATATGCCTGTGGTTATTTCGCTGCTGAATTCATTCACCGGAGTAGCCGCTGCTTGTGGTGGTTTTCTGTACGATAACCCTGTCATGTTAACCGGAGGGATTCTGGTAGGAAGTGCCGGTACTATCCTGACCATTCTCATGTGTAAAGCCATGAACCGCTCACTCACCAATGTAATTGTCGGTGCCTTTGGTGGAAATAAGGCAGGAGGCCCTTCTCAAGACACGGGAGGTGGTACATACAAGGAAATCTCGCTGTCCGATACCGCTGTATTAATGGCATATTCAAAGAAAGTGGTCATTGTTCCGGGTTATGGCCTGGCTGTTGCCCAGGCGCAACACACCTGCCATGAATTGGAAAAGGTTCTGGAAGAAAAAGGTGTAGAATTGGCTTATGCTATTCACCCTGTTGCCGGACGTATGCCGGGGCATATGAATGTATTGCTCGCGGAGGCGGATGTGGCCTATGAGAAATTAAAGGAGATGGAGGAAATTAACCCTGAGTTTTCTCAAACCGATGTGGTATTGGTATTGGGAGCGAACGATGTGGTCAACCCTGCTGCAAAAAATGATCCATCTTCTCCAATCTATGGAATGCCTATTTTGGATGTTGAAAATGCCCAACATGTTATAGTCAATAAACGCAGCATGAAACCGGGTTATGCCGGCATCGAAAACATGTTGTTCTTCCAGCCTAAAACGTCAATGCTTTTTGGAGATGCCAAANAAGTGCTGCAAGACCTGGTGAGCGAATTAAAAATATGTAGGGGCTGCTGTTTAACGCAAAAGTAGTTGACATCATTACATTCTGACGAGAAATTAGTTTGTTTTAATGTACAGTAATTTTCATAGCTATAGGATTAGCTTGCGTTTCTTTTTCTGATTTTCACTTCTCAAACCGTTAGCAAATCTCGAAACAAATACATGAATCATTAAACCACTACGGTATGGTTCCTGTAACATTCGAAAAGCATTGCTATTTCTCATGAACAGGGTCTCACAGGCATCTTCAACTTCAGCGTCATCCTTTAGCCCCGTTACGAGTGTCGGGAAGAAAAGTGCTGTACCACACCGATTAAGTTGCAGTAAAGCGCAGTTTCACTGAAGCCATTTATAACGAACTGCAACTAAATCGTCCTAAGTGTTAAAGTACTATCCTCCACTGCTTCCTAGAATTTGAAGCGCCAGTGAGATAACCAACATCCCCTATGTAGTTCGCAGGAAGTTTTTGACGGGTGCCGTGCCCACTTGAATAAGCTGTGCATCAGTATCCCGTTGTGAAATATCAGACCATGACATCCTGCAACTGATATGTGGAGTGAAAAGGTTTCCCGAATTTTGCAGAAAGACTTGGTGACTGGACTTTTGCAAATCGCTATGCCCGCAAAGGTTTTTTTGGGGCGCCCCCGGCTTGTTTACCTCAGAATTTTGTACTCTCCGAACAAGGCCGGGCCACGCTGCAAGAGCTGGCGCTGCCGCTACAATCGCTGGCGCGGCATCCTACCAGCCGTTGTTTTTAAGTTTTATTGCACAACTACGTCAGTCAGAATCTCTTCCTCAAAATACTGATTGATTTTAGCGACCAATAAGGATTTGTTCATGGTGAGTTCTTTTTTNAAAGCTCCAACCGAAGTACGAATAAATAATTTGCGGTCACGGATATACAATTCTTCGGTATACCGGGCTACGGTTTTACCCATGAGTTCTTCCCAATCCTGACGCAACTTGGTTAGCTGATACCGCTCTTTCCAGTTACTTTCTTCCAGCATCCGCCGGATTGCATCTCCCATTGAGTATTCAGCCATTCGAATCTCTTAAGCAATCACAAATTTTCGATGTCGCTTTTCTTAATGGATTTATCACTAAGAACGATCAGACGCTCCATCACGTTGCGCAACTCCCGGATATTACCTGTCCAGTTATGCGTTTTTAAAGTTTCCAACGCATCATCATCAATTTCCGGAATTTTCATTTTGTATTCAGCACAAATTTGATTCAGGAAATAGCGGGCAAGTACCGGAATGTCATCACGGCGTTCATTCAGGGGAGGCACAATTATATTAATGACATTAAGGCGATGGTATAAATCCATTCGGAAGAGTCCTTTCTCAATTTCTTTTGANAGGTCTTTATTGGTAGCAGCCAATACCCGCACATTCACATTGATGTCTTTNTCACCACCTACACGGGTTATTTTNCCTTCCTGCAAAGCACGGAGTACTTTAGCCTGAGCATCCAGACTCATATCCCCAATTTCATCCAGAAATAAGGTACCTCCATCAGCCAGTTCAAATTTGCCAATTCGCTGTTTCACTGCCGAAGTAAAACTGCCCTTCTCATGACCAAACATTTCGCTATCGATCAACTCTGAAGGAATGGCCGCACAGTTTACTTCAATAAATGGCATACCTGCACGCTTGCTTTTTTCATGCAACCACTTCGCTACCAGTTCCTTTCCAGACCCGTTATCACCTGCNATCAGAACCCGTGCTTCGGTTGGTGCTACCCGCTCAATCGTCCGTTTAATATCTTCGATACATTCACTTACCCCGATGATATCCTGTATACCGGAAACATGCCGTTTTAACGTATTGGTTTCTTGTTGCAGGGTGCCTTTGTCAATGGCATTGCGAATCGTAATGAGAAGACGATTTAAATCNCGGGGTTTTGAAATATAATCAAAAGCACCGTTTTTAACGGCTTCAACAGCATCCTCCGTAGTGCTGTTTCCTGAAATCATAATGATTGGAATATCCAGGCCTTCATTTTTAATNTTGGCCAACATGTCCAGTCCATTTAATTTGGGCATTCGGATATCGCTGAGAACACAGTCAAATTTTTTATTTTTTATCAGATTATACCCTTCATGCCCGTCTGTTGCTTCGGTAACTTTATAACCTTCAGATAGTAATATCTCACTTAGCGCCTTGCGGATACTCTTTTCATCATCAATAATCAGAATATGGTACATGCAATTAGTTTGGCATAAAGATATAAGCCCAAGTTCAAACTCAGGATATTTTTGGGTTCTATAGTTGTTTCGAAGTCCAAAATTCTTCAAACGATATAGCGTGCGAGCAACCGGTTTTATCTCTTAACGAGGGTATTTTCCGGTATGATGGTATACGGAGGTCTCAATTAAGGTTTGAACAACCTGGAGAAGCGAAGAAGGGGGCAACTTATTTCTGGTTATCGCGCCACTCGTATACCCATGAACTTTGAATCATTTCCAAATGCCCTTCATTGCATTCGTCCCGGGTGCCAACAAAACCATCCAAACTCAAAACCCATTCCAGTAAATCAGTGAATCGGATGCGGTAAATTTTACTTTCGAATAGTCGTCACCAAACTTTTCATAGAGTTTGAGTGCAATATCTTCGTAATCGTTCCAGTGAATAGGGGTTCGAAGTTCATAGTAAAATTTATTCTCCGTGTATCAAACTTTGATCCGGAATGGTTACTGATATTTCACCTTGACCATCGTGAAGAATACACTGACAAGCCAGGCGTGAATTTAATTTCGGATTTCGTGCCCGATCGATAAAATCTTCTTCCGATCACTCAGTTCATCAACAAATTGTTCACCTTGTTCAAGGTAAATATGGCAGGTACTATAGGCACAAACTCCGCCACAATTGTGATGAAGCTGAATATTATTTTTCAAGGCCACTTCCAGGATACTGTCATCGGAAGCACAACCGGATATGCTGCGATCTTCCAGGCCTTTTTGCTCAAATTTAAAATGGATGGTATACATCGGTTAAAAGTGGCGCAAATGTATATTCAATTTACGGAATCATCAATTTGAATTGTTTATGCCTGATTCATTTCAATTTACAAGCGGTGCTGTTGAACACATGTAATTGTTTTAACCGGCACAAAAAACCGGCATGAAGCCGGTTCTGGATAAGAGGGGAGAATCGCATCAGGCATTCTCCAAAACTTTGGGGGCTNNTGCAGCCAGAATTTCTTCATTGGCTTGTGCGGCATATTTTTCAAAGTTCTTCACAAACATGGCGGCCAGTTCGTAAGCCTTTTTCATATACTCATCCTTGTTCGCCCAGGTGTTTTCAGGAATCAATAATTCAGCAGGCACGTTCGGGCAAGTTACCGGCATATCAAATCCGAATACAGGATGTTTTTGATATTCAACCTGATTCAATTCGCCATTCATGGCTGCGGTAATCATGGCACGCGTGTAAGACAATTTCATGCGGCTTCCGATTCCGTATGGGCCTCCAGACCAACCGGTGTTAATCAACCAGACTTTCACATCCGGATGTTGTTCAAGTTTNTTGCCAAGTAATTCGGCATATCGCGTAGGATGCAGAGGGAGGAAAGCTCGTCCGAAACAGGCGCTAAATGTGGCCTGAGGTTCAGTTACACCAACCTCAGTGCCAGCAACTTTNGCGGTATAGCCGCTAATAAAGCTGTACATGGCCTGACCTTTATCTAAACGTGAAATCGGAGGTAGAATACCATAGGCATCACAAGTTAGAAAGAATATATTTTTNGGATTACCTCCAACGCTTGGTTCTTTGGCATTCGGTATGTGGAAGATCGGATAGGCCACCCGCGTATTTTCAGTAATACTGCCATTAGCAAAATCAACCTGATTGGTTCCGTCAATGTACACCGTGTTTTCAACGAGCGCATTAGGTTTGATGGCGGCATAAATTTGTGGTTCCTTTTCCTGAGTTAAGTCGATGCACTTGGCATAACAGCCTCCTTCAAAATTAAACACCGAACCCGCATCCCAGCCATGTTCATCATCGCCAATGAGCTGTCTTTCAGGGTCAGCACTCAAAGTGGTTTTACCGGTTCCGCTCAAGCCAAANAACAGTGCAACATCGCCATTTTTTCCTTCGTTGGCTGAACAGTGCATACTCAAGACTCCGCGCTCATGTGGAAGCACATAGTTCAACACACCAAANATTCCTTTNTTCATTTCACCGGTATAAGCTGTTCCACCAATGAGAATCATTTTACGAGTAAAATTCACGATGGTGAAGTTGGCCTGCCGGGTACCATGAATTTCGGGGTTCGCTAGAAATCCTGGTGCCTGAAGGATAGTCCATTCGGCCTGCTGATTCTGAATCTCTTCCGCAGTAGGTCTTAAAAATAAATCATAACAGAATAAGTTCGCCCAGGGGGTTTCATTATACACCCTGATATTTAAACGATGTTTAGGATCTGCACAGGCATAAGCATCTCTGGCCCAAATTTCTTTGCCATTTAAATAGGCCGTCATATCGCGATAAACCGCATCAAAATGCTCCGGAGAAATGGCGATATTAATATCACTCCAGTCTACACTATGCTCAGTTGTAGCATCTTTTACAGTTAATTTGTCTTTTGGNGAACGACCAGTGAATTTACCGGTGCTAACTGCCAATGCACCCATATCGGTGATTGTGCCCTGACCGCGTTCAATGGTTTGTTGGGTTAATTCCTCCGGTTGGAGATTCCAGTGTATCATGGAAGGGGTGAATCCCAGATCGCTGACATTGGCATTCAGGTTCTTAGTTCCGTTTTCTTGCATTTTCTGAATTTAGGCTGCAAAGGTAGTCCTGAGGGCTAAATGTTTATAGGATAATTGTCATAATTTCTTAACATGCCTTTGCGATATAATAACAAATGTATGTTTAAACATATAATTGAGAGTTCATACATTTGCCCAAAATTATAGAACAATGAAAAATCATCTACACCCTGGCTATTGCGGTAGCCTTCGCATCCTGCCAATCTGCACCAGAAGGTGAAAAAGCACAAACCTCTGAAACGAAAGAAGTAGCTCAAACCAGCGGCGCAACGTACAAAGCCGATATAGCAAATTTGTAGTGGGTTTTGTCGGAACCAAGCCGGTGGGTACCCATAATGGAGAGTTTAAGTTGAGCGATGGCTCGATAGTGTAGAAAATGGAAATATCACGGGAGGTTCTTTTACAATTGATATTAATTCATTAAAAATCACCGATAAGGATACTGCCTTCACCGGAAAATTAACTGGTCACCTGTTGAGCGAAGACTTCTTCAAATCCAGCCAATATGGAACGGCTAAATTTGAAATTACTTGCGAAGCGTTAAACAACGATCCTGCTGGCACGCACAAATTAAGTGGTAACCTGACTTTGCGTGACAGTACACAAAATGTGAGCTTTCCTGCAAAAGTTACTTTGGGTGAAAACGACCTCAACGCGACTGCTGAATTTGTGATCGATCGTACCAAATGGGGTATGTTCTACGGAAATGATAAATCACTTGGAGATAAATTTATTTATCCTGAAGTAAAGATTATGCTCAACCTGAAAGCAAATAAAGGATAAACTGATCCTTCTCAAACGATAAGAAATCCGGATGCAAGTCCGGATTTTTTTGAATTTTCTCAACTTAACCTTGTTGAAGATTCTGACAATATAGCGTATAGCTGTATCTTTGAAACCATGCGCATCAGAATCATCAATGGCCCAAATTTAAATTTAACGGGCTCGCGTGAACCGCATCACTATGGTAATAAATCCTTTGAAAATGGATTCAGGAAACGCAACATAAATATGCCAATCAGGAAGTTTCGTATTTCCAGAGCAATCATGAAGGACTCCTTATTGACGAGATTCAAAATGCCGCTCAGCAATATGATGCGGTGATACTGAATGCGGGTGGATATGCCCATTCTTCCATTGCTCTGGCTGATGCAGTTCGTGCGCTCAACATTCCGGTGATTGAAGTCCATTTATCCAATGTATTCTCCCGGGAATCATATCGCCATCATTCCTTTCTTACGCCATATTGCCAGGGACTAATTTGTGGATTAGGTTTAGCAGGTTACGATCTGGCCATACACTATCTGATACAGGACAAGTCCTGATTGAGGTGGAATCAGGAGTGGTATACAGAAAAAGCTATAAGCCGCACAGTTATTCAGTGCACAACTACAAGCTATTTTCGCAAATACAGGTAATCCGTTAATATCCGGTTGCTCTCGTTACCTGCTTCATCTTTCATGTAAATCTCCCAGAACAAGGTATCATTTTCCTTATGCAGGGTATCGTTGCGGAGTAAAAGAAAGGCCGATTGGTAATCTATCTGTATGATTCCTTCCAGCCCGTTTTCAGGTTCATAGCGACTATCCACTTTCGGAATAACGAAAGGAATGATCTGGGTATCCCGGGAATCTTTAAAGAACAGATTTTCTGTGCCAAAACCGATATTGCCGTCGCCATCTTCAAATTGAATAAAAATCCGAACAGCTCCGGTATCTCCCGCTTTAATCGAATTACGGTCCATACCTTTGTACGAGAGTTTGGGAATATTGGAGTATTTCTTTTCTTTGTTGCAACTGACGCCAGCAAGCAGACAACACCAAACAATAAGGAAACGACGCATAGCCAAAATTAAGGAATTCATGTACAAAACGGATTTAGAGGCCAGAATATTTTCCGAAAATCAGCAATTTGAAGATTTAGCTCTGGAGTTATTCCATTTTCAGTATCAANAAAATATGCTGTACAGGCAGTTCGCTGATTTGGTTGGTAAATCACCACATCGTGTCAAGCAGCCTGAGCAAATACCTTTCTTGCCGATAACTCTTTTTAAAAATCATGCAATCCGCACTTTTTCAACAGATGAACAACCTGAACTTATTTTTCGTAGCAGTGCAACCACCGGCATGCAGCGTAGCCAGCATGAAATCCGAAAAGCTGCTTTATATGAAGAGTCATTGATTCGCGGGTTTGAACGTCAGTTTGGTTCCNCGGAAAACTATTGTATTCTGGCCTTATTACCTGGTTATCTGNAGCGGCAGGATTCTTCGTTGGTGTATATGGTACATCATCTGATGACCAAAAGCCAACACCCTCAGAATGGATTCTATTTAAATCAACAGATCGATCTCATCCGTAAGCTCAAAGAACTCGAAAGTCAAAACCAACCCACGCTTTTGTTTGGAGTCACCTTTGCGTTGATTGATTTGGCTGAGCACATCGATTTTCCATTTCAATCGACTCGTATTCTGGAAACCGGTGGCATGAAGGGACGTGGAACGGAATGGCCAAAACCCCAATTGCATGAATTCTTAAAAGGCATTTCGAACCGAANNGAAATTATTTCGGAATATGGCATGACCGAACTCTTATCACAAGCCTATGCGATGCAAGACGGGTTGTTTAAATGCCCTAGCTGGATGAAAATTTATGTCCGCGATGAATATGACCCTACAGTAGTTCGGCAAAGTGGGCGAGGGGCCTTAAATATTATTGATTTGGCGAATATTTATTCCTGTTCATTTCTTGCCACCGAAGATGTTGGCATCTGCCAGGAAGATGGCAGTTTTCAGGTTTTGGGCCGTCTGGAACAAAGTGAAATGCGGGGGTGTAGTTTGCTTGTGCTTTAAGAAAGCCTGGTTTGACTGGTTGATGTACCAAAATTTCAATTAAATTTGGCACAAAGTCGAATTCATGCGAAAATTCTATTTATTGGTTCTTACCTTATTAACAGCTTCACAGTTGGATGCACAAACTACTTTCCAATGGGCGCGCCAGTATTCAGGTTCGGGCGCTGTTGAGGCTGCGGCAATTGCATCTGACCCGAATGGATACATTTATGTAGTTGGTAATTTCCGGCAAGTCAATGATTTCGACCCTGGTCCCGGTACATTAAATCTTACTCCGGTTACAGCATTTTATACCGATGTATTTATAACCAAACTGGATGCCTCCGGCAATTTGGTCTGGGCAAAGTCGTTTGGTGGTAACTTTGATGATGCCGCCGTTTCAGTAGCTGTGGATGATTCCGGGAGTGTGGTGATCGGTGGTGTATTTTTCGGAACCTGTGATTTTAATCCTTCGGCTTCAACAAATAATATCACCTCCACCTCCAATACCAATGATGCGTTTATTGCCAAATATGACAGCAGCGGAAATTACAAGTGGGCCAGACGATTAGGAAATACAGGTGCCAATGAAAGTGTTAAATCCATTGCGATTGCTTCCAATTATGATATCATTTTCGGAGGCGAACTAAGCGGTACGATCGATTTCGATCCATCCGCTACAACTGCTAATGTGGCATCTTCAGGTGGTACAGATGCCTATGTTGCCAGATACACCACGATGGGGACTTATATCTGGGCAAAGAAGGCCGGGGATCATCGGCTGAAATTTTAAATGCGGTAAAACTTGCCTCAAACGGTGACGTACTTTTTACGGGTTCATTTAATGGAACGGTTGATTTTGATCCGTCAGCGACCACAGCTAACCTCGTTTCCGCTGGCCCGGCGAATGCTTTTGTGGCGCGCTGGTCTTCAACAGGTACCTATGTTTGGGCGAAATCAGTAGGAGGGTTTGATGCCGGGGCAGGCACCGGAGTGGAGAAGATAACTCAGGTAATATTTATGTATCCGGTAATTTTGTGGGGACCGCCGATTTTGATCCTCAGGCACCACGGCGTATTTCACGTCTGCCGGCTCCACAGACCAGTTTATCTGGAAACTGAGTTCTACGGGAACCTACATATTTAATAAGGTCATCGGGTCAACACTGGGTGATAATATTTCTTCGATGCACGTGACTTCGGCCGGTTTTGTTACAACTATAGGAGGATTTTCCGGTACCATCGATTTTGATCCTAATGCAGGTACTTCTAACCTGATTTCAGCCGGAAGCGGTGATATTTACATTGCCCGATACAACAATGCCGGAAATCTGGTTTTTGCCTATCGCATCGGAGACGTTAATTTTGATGGAGGCAGACAAGTGATGGTCGACAATGCTGGTGCAATTTATTCCATCGGGCGTTTCCAGGGTACGATGGATTTCGATCAAACTGCCGGAACAGCAACGTTATCAACTTCTGTTGCCACCACGTATGGTGCATACATTCATAAATGACATCCAACTTCGCAACGCCTGTCGCGCTCACTAGTTTTGACGGGCAGTGGAAAGCAGAAGGAAATGAAATACGTTGGCAAACTTCGATGGAGCTGAATAATGATTACTTCGAAATTCAACGTGCCGTGGATGCCGTTCATTTTACCGGAATTGCCCAAGTGGAAGGACAAGACAATTCAAATCTACTAACGAATTACGAATACATAGATTTCGCGCGAGAAACAGGCACTAACTACTACCGACTCAAACAGGTAGATTTTGACGGCCGGGTATCCTATTCAGAAACCATTGAGTTAAAACCCGCTGAAACCACGAACGGAGTTGTTTCTGTATTTCCAAACCCATCCAATGGTATTTTTCAGGTCGAAATATTCAATGAGCGGGAAACCCGATTGGCCTTGCATCTGACCGATTTAAAAGGAGCCGTTCTCCTCAATGAATACAGAACGCTTCCAAAAGGGCAACAGCATTTCGAAATTGATTTAAGCGATAAACCGGAAGGAGTCTACATCCTTCAACTGGAATCTCCGGTTCAAAAAAATCTATCGTCAAATTGTTCAAGAAAGGATAATTCCATGCTGTTGAGGCTTATGGGGCTTCCCGATATAAGTTAATGGTTGCGAATTTGTAACGGCCAATTCTTTTTTATTTGTTGACAGAAAATACATTTCAGGATTAACGCAAGGGCGTTTTGCTCAAGATTGTTAAGGTCTACAGACAGAATCAGCCATTCACCTAACAAACTGCCTGATTCTGGAGTCTTTATTTCGCAAATTGTTCCGATTGTCCTATTTTTAGGCGATTATTTTGCATTCAACGAATAAATCTAAAAATAGCTAATATAAAACGATACTATGCGGTATATTTTAACCTTCAGTTTGTTCTTGATTTCAGTTGTGTCACAGGCTCAGGTTCTTCATCTTAAAACTGGTCTGGTCAGTCCTGCTGAGAATAATGGGAATACGTCTTTACAAAACTGGCCTGCANTGGAATGGAAAGTGTATGCCATTTTGCAATTCTACCAAACCCCTTCACAGGATGATTGGAAACAATTAGAAGCGAATACCGGTATAGAAATTTTATATTATATCCCGGATNTTGCATTTGCCGCACGCTTGCCTCAAAATCTGAATACGCAACAACTTGCCGCATATGGAGTCAGAAGCCTGCTTCCGTTTGTGTCGTCATATAAGGTTCATCCCAAATTATACGAGCGGCCATTTCCAGCCTACATGAATGCTGGGCAGGGGAAGATTGAAATCACCCTTTTCGTTCATGCCGGTTTAATTCAGTCGGATTGCCAGCAATGGTTGAATCAGGCCGGAGTTCAAGTGATGCGTTGGAAAGATGCAAATACGGCAGTGGTACGTTTGGATGAAACGAATTTACAGGCCGTTTCCGAATTGGCCTTTGTTCAATTTATGGCCTACCCATCTGCACCAGCCGTACTGGAAAATCTTGAAGGGCGCAGTGATCACCGAACCAATACACTTAAAAATGTGATGAATGGGGTTGACTACAACGGAACAGGTGTGAGTGTTGCTGAAGGCGATGATGGTGAGGTTGGACCACATATTGACTTTAAGGGACGGATTTTTAACCACACCAACGGAAATAATGGTACGCATGGCGATCATGTTGGGGGAATCATTTCCNGAGCTGGTAATTTCAATCCGATTGCCGCGGGTAATGCCGTGGGTTCTGATTTACATGTGTACGACTATTATCAAAATTTAAACAACGCACCTACCGATTATTCCACATACGGCATCCGCATTACATCAAATTCACTGGGCCAGGGTTGTAACGATGGTTATGATTCTGATGCACAGGACGCTGATGTTTTGATTAATTCGCAGTATTCTCTTATGAGTGTGCATTCTGCCGGAAATAGCGGATCCACCTCATGTGGTGGTGTGGGAGGAGGATACTTCACCATTACAGGAGGGTACAAGGCAGGTAAAAATGTTTTGGCCGTTGGAAATGTTGAAAAAGATGATGCGCTGGCTCCAAGCTCAAGTCGTGGTCCGTCTGAAGATGGACGTATCAAACCGGATATCTGTGCAGTTGGAACGGATGTTAATTCAACCCAACCTGATAACACTTATGCATCTNTTACAGGGACCTCAATGGCATGCCCCGGTGCAGCAGGTACTCTGGCGAGTTTATGGCAGGCATATCGAGACTTAAACAGTGATNCCGATCCCCAGAGTTATTTAATGAAAGGGATCGTATTGAATTCAGCGGATGATTTAGGAAATCCCGGACCGGATTTTCAATACGGATTTGGTCGGATTAATGCTCGCCGGGCACTGGAAGCTATTCAGGGCAATAAGTATTTCATTGATTCGATTAACACCAATGGAAATCGTAATTACACGGTAACCGTTCCTGCTGGTGCCCGTCAATTAAAAGTGCTTATTTATTGGAACGATAAAGAAGGTAATCCAGGTAATGCTGTTGTTTTGGTGAACAACCTAAACATGCGGGTCTTCGATCCCAATGCCGATTTATACAATCCATGGGTATTAGATAACTCGGCGAATGTGGCCGCTCTGTCGGCACCTGCAACCCGCCAGAAAGACAATCTGAACAATGTAGAACAAGTTACTATCGATGATCCTGTACCAGGAAATTATGTCATTAATGTGAAGGGATTTAGCGTGCCATTTGGTCCACAACGTTATATAGTCGCCTACGAAGTCATTACGGATACTCCAACCTTAACTTACCCCATGGGAGGTGAAGCTTTTGCAAATGGACAAACTGAACGCGTACGTTGGGATGCTTTTGATCAAAGTGGCAATTTCTCGTTGAGTTACTCCACCGATGCCGGTACTTCCTGGAACCTGATTTCAAGTACAATTCCTGGTTCACAACGCTACTATGATTGGACACCTCCGTCCAACATCAATAGCGGACAAGTAAAAATGAAAATAGAACGGGCGGGTTTTGTTGACGAAAGCGATACCACATTTACTGTAATTGGTGTGCCAACAGGTTTGGTTTGCGATACCGCCTGTGGAGATGTTTTCCATCTTGCATGGAATCCGGTAGGAACAGCAGATAGTTATATCGTTTATATGTTANGAGCTAAATACATGGATTCGATTGCAATCACTTCTACAAATGATATTTATCTGACTACGGGTGTCAATATGATTGATACATTTTATTTCGCCGTGGCTGCGGTGAATTCGGGCAATGGCGCGAAAGGAAGACGTTGTATCACCTACATAAAATTACCTGGTGAAATAAACTGCCTGGATGATATTTACAATGCTGAAACTATTTTGCCATTCGAAGAGCAATACAATTGTGCGGTTGGGAATACCCAGCCAATTCGTGTGAAATTGTTCAATATTGGTGCAAGAAATCTGTACGGTATACCTATTTATTATCAGGTAGATGCCAACCCAATAGTAAGTGAAGTGATACCAGGTCCTCTGAATATGGGAGATTCCATGATTTACACTTTCACCACATTAGCTAATTTTGGTGGCATCGGAACCCATACGGTAAAAACATGGTCATCGATATTTTCAGATGTCAATAAATCAAATGATACTTCATCGAATTCGTTGAATGTGATTTTACCTGTCACACTCACGGCGCCGGTGGTTGAAGATTTTGAAGGGCCTCAGTTTCCTCCTGTGGGATGGAAAGTGATTGACGCTGATAATTCTGTGAAATGGCAGAAGACCTTTGTACTTGCAGGAGCTAACGGAGGGAATTCGCATGCCGCATATATGGATTTTTATAATTACGGTAGTAAAAATGCCATAGATGAATTTGAATCGGCGCAAATCGATTTAACCAATGTGACCTCCGATAGTGTANTTCTCACCTTTGATGTGGCCTACGCCTATAGTTTGGGAGAAGCTGACACGTTGAGCGTTTTATTATCGAATAATTGTACGCAGAGTTATCAGCAAACTTCCTACAAACGTTGGGGCGCCGGATTAGCAACAGTAGGTACAATGACGAATTTGTTTAGCCCTACGTTACAGAATCAATGGCGCAACGATCGGATTGAAATCACCNCCTATATTGGACAAAAGATTTTTGTACGTTTTCAAGGCATCAATAACCAGNGAAATACCTTATTGGTCGATAATATCAATATCCAGTTGAAAGATGCCTGGCCATTGGGAATGCCGGAAGAAAGCGATCATTGGGCGGCCTTATATCCAAACCCGACCAATGGGTTAGCCTCGCTGCAAGTAATGGGAACCAAGTCCGGCGATCTGAATTTAGCTTTGGTTAATGTGGCAGGACAAAAGCTGTGGAATCAAAACAGAATTGTTCAAATGGGTTTAAATCAATTCCCACTGGATATCACAGAAGTTGCCAAAGGAATTTATTTTCTGGAGATAGAACAAAATGGATTAAAACAAACGATTAAAATCGTAAAGGAATAGTTTAAACTTAAAATGGTAAAATGGTCCGGATTTACGGGCCATTTTTTTTATATCAAGCTACTTCAATCATAGTTTGCAGTCACATGGCACGAGGCCATGGCCTGTATGATTCCAATTCAGTTTGCTATAACCCAAATTCAGGCCACAAAACCATTTCGCATTGAGCTAGCCTTTAGGGGTGCTCGTCCACCAAAATGAGATAAAAACCGGATTCAAAATCCCCAACCTTGGCTCCGATTGTGCAAGATGTTGAGTTGAATATTGGGTTTATATGCCAATCAACTTATAGAATTGAGCATGATAAATTTTCTCAGCAGATTCAGTGCCACTGTGGTGGTTAGCTGCGTATTTCGAATTCGGTCATACGGAACAAAAATTTTATGGGCTTCCGTTATATTACCATGAGCCAAAGCAATCCATACCCGATTATCTTCATCCCCTTTCTCCAACAAGCCGCTAACGGCTACACAGTAGTCTACNTCCCACTGCCTTAACCCGGCTTTGGCCATTTCCACAGCAACTTCTTCCGACACTGCGCCATATTGTTCAATAAAGTTCAAATCGATACCCAACACCTTGTTTTTCATTTCCGGGGTATAGGTGACGAAACTGCCCTGAAAATACTTCGAAGCACCTTTAACAGCTGTGATTCGACTGGCAAGTGCACCACCTGTGCAACTTTCAATGCAAGCAACACCTTGTTTAGTCTGAATTAATAAATCTCCGACGACCCTTCCNAGTTCGCGATCCTGTGCAACGACAAAATGTTCTTGCGTGCGTTGAATCAATTCCTGAAAATACTGTTCCACCGTGCTTTCAGATAATTCTGTACTACTCAACCGCAGTTTTACCATGCCCAACTGGGGCAAATAAGCCAGTTTAATTTCTTTGGGTAAATGCTGTTCGAAAGTTGCCAATTTTTCCGCTAAAAANCTTTCACCAACACCGGCGGTTATCAGAGTCCGATGTGTTATCGTTTGTTGCTGAATCTGTTTTCTTAAACGAGGAATCACTTTTTCCTGCATGATATGTTGCATTTCGAAAGGAACCCCNGGTAGAGATACAAAGTAATTGGAGGCATCTTCAAACCACATTCCCGGGGCTGTACCCATTTCATTNAAAAGCACATCGCAACTGGCAGGTAATAAAGCCTGTCGTTTATTACTTTCCAGTAAAGGGCGTTTCCTTTGTTCAAAATAGCGGGTAACGTGTTCCAAAACAGAAGCATCCCAAATAAGTTCTGTATTAAAATAAGCGGCTAACAAAGGCTTGGTAATATCATCTGTTGTAGGGCCTAAACCACCGGTCATGATAATTAAATCTGCGTGATTTCTAATGTGGTTGAGGGCATCAAGAATATCTTGTTTTACATCGCCTACTGATACGCGCTGTTTTATTTGAATACCGAGAGGTTCCAGGGCCTTTGCAATCCAGGCTGAATTTGTATCGATGGTTTGTCCGATAAGTAACTCATCACCAATGGTGAGTATGGCGCAGGTCTTAATCATAGTCTTCATGCGAAATGTGGTTTTAAAGTCTCACGTAAGCGTTCCGGCATGGCGACACGTTTTTGTTCGGAGGGGTCATAAAAGGTTAAAGTCACCTCCGCCTTATGAAGTAGTTCATTGGCGGCATTAAAAATTTATGGTGAAAGGTGATGAATGGATGCGAATGAAGTTCTTTGATGGTAGTTTGTACCCGTATTAGTTCATCATATCGTGCAGGACGCAAATATTTGGCCTGCATATTTACGACGGGCATAACCGTTCCGTCTTTTTCCATATCACTATATGGATAACCCAATTCACGAATTAATTCGGCTCGTGCCACTTCGTAATATAAGGCGTAATAGCCATAATACAGGAAGCCCATTTGGTCTGTTTCACCATATCTTACCCGGATAAAGGTTTCAGCTTGCAACATAATGCAGGCAAGTTAACCCAGTTCTGCAGATTGTCGGAATTCTTTCACCAATTTCATTGATCGGGTATAGAAAACAAAGCAACCATCGCGTGGATTACAGTCTTTAAATCCTTTCATAGCAAGGATTTGAGCCCCGCCGATAGTTTTCCACAATTGCACGATATCAGCACAATCGGCTTCTTAAAGCAGGCCGGAATTCGTACCTTTGACCCTCTTTCAGATTATGGAAAATGAAGCTTTAGAAAACCAGTCTTCCGGCGAATCCGGCGACCGTATCATCCAAGTCAATATTGAAGAACAAATGAAGACCTGTTACATCGACTACTCGATGTCGGTCATTGTTGGCAGGGCGCTTCCGGATGTCCGGGACGGGCTGAAACCTGTGCATCGAAGGGTATTGTTCGGGATGAACGAATTGGGTAATACATTTAATAAACCATACAAANAGTCGGCACGTATTGTTGGGGAAGTATTGGGTAAGTATCACCCGCATGGCGACAGCAGCGTTTACGATACCATGGTGCGAATGGCCCAACCATGGAGTTTACGTTACATGCTTATTGATGGACAAGGTAATTTTGGATCAGTAGATGGTGACAGCCCGGCAGCGATGCGTTATACAGAGGTACGCCTGCAACGGATTGCCGAAGCCATGTTGGAGGATATCGATAAGGAAACGGTCAATTTTCAAAATAACTTTGATGATACCCTGGAGGAGCCAACCGTTCTGCCAACCCGAATTCCGCAACTTATAGTGAACGGAGCAGCGGGAATTGCCGTGNGAATGGCGACCAACATGGTACCACATAATTTAAGTGAAACTGTTGATGCAATCTGTGCCTACATTGATGACCGGGATATAACAACAGAAGGCATCATGAAGTACATCAAAGCACCAGATTTTCCAACTGGTGGGGTGATTTACGGCATGGAAGGTGTGAAGCAGGCCTTTGAAACCGGTCGGGGAAGGGTAGTGGTTCGTGGAAAGGTTTTGGTGGAAACGGGCAAGAACAACAAGGAAAGCATCATCATTTATGAACTGCCTTATCAGGTGAATAAGGCCGTGTTGCATCAAAAAATTGCCCAATTGATGAGTGATAAGATCATCGATGGGATTAGTGATGTGCGTGATGAAAGTGATCGTGACGGGATGCGTCTTGTGGTAGACCTGAAAAAGGATGCCATAGCTACGGCGATCATCAATCAACTTTATAAATACACCGAATTACAAACTTCCTATGGTATAAATAATGTGGCGTTGGTGAATGGTCGCCCCCGCTTGTTGTGCATGAAAGATCTGATTGCTGAATTTGTTAAATTCAGGCATGAGGTGGTGGTACGCCGGGCCAATTTCGAGTTGAGAAAGGCGCAGGAAAGAGCACATATTCTTGAAGGGTATCTTATCGCANTTGATCACCTCGATGAAGTCATTAAACCGATCCGTTCATCGCAAACCNCGGACGATGCCAAAGAAGGTTTAATGCGTAATTTCAAATTGAGCGAAATTCAGGCCAAAGCTATTTTGGAAATGCGCTTACAACGCTTAACCGGACTGGAACGTGAGAAGATACAGGACGAATACAACGAAGTGATGAAAACCATTTCGTACTTACAGGAATTGCTCGGCAATGAGCAAATGCGCTATGATTCGATCAAAGAAGAAATGCAAGATGTCCGGAAAAAATTTGGCGATGAACGANAAACGGAGATCGAATATCTGGCTAACGAAATCAGTATTGAAGACCTGATCGAAGAGGAAGATGTAGTGATTACAGTCAGCCATCTTGGTTATATTAAACGAACCTCCGCCACCGAATACCGAACCCAANAAAGAGGTGGCCGGGGTGCCATGGGTGGANAAACACGTGAAGAAGATTATATCGATCAGATTTTTGTAGCATCAACACATGCTACCTTGTTATTTTTTACAGACAAAGGGCGCTGTTATTGGTTAAAAGTATATGAGATTCCGGAAGGAGAANAAAGTGGAAAAGGCCGTGCCATTCAGAATCTGATTCAGTTGCCGCAGGATGAAAAAATTAAAACCATCATTAATGTAGCCAATCNNTTGTCGAATGAAGAATATGTAGAAAATCACAACATTGTTCTTTGCACCAAACAAGGCATCATTAAAAAAACGAAACTGAAAGATTTTTCCAGACCGCGTCAGAATGGAGTGAATGCAATTACTATTTCGGAAGGGGATACCCTTCTTGAAGCTGCTTTAACAGACGGCAATTGTTATATTATGATGGCATTGCGTTCCGGACGGGCAATTCGATTCCCTGAAGAAACAGTCCGACCTATAGGCNGGGGTGCAATTGGTGTATATGGCATTGAAGTAGATGACCAAAACGATGAAGTGGTGGGCATGCTATGTGTGAACAAGGAAGACAAAACGAAAACCATCCTGGTGGTGAGCGAAAAGGGAATCGGTAAACGAACGCCTTTGGACGAATGGAATGAAGAAACCCAACAATGGGAAGAAGTATACCGAATCACAAACCGGGGAGGAAAAGGAGTTAAAACGTTAAATGTTACCGATAAAACCGGCAAGCTGGTTGGCTTCCTGGCGGTGAATGAATCGGATGATTTGTTTATCACCTGTGTATCCGGAGTTACCATCAGAACCCATGTTAAAACTATTCGCGAAGCTGGCCGTGCCACCCAGGGTGTGAAATTGATTAACCTGGATGAAGGCGATGAAATTGCAGCGATTGCCCGGATCGATGAACAGGAGGAAGAGGAGGAGTTAAAAGATGCTCATGAAGACAACCAACCATCCGAAAATGAAAATCGAGATTCAAAGGAAAATACAAATAATGATTCAATAACATCCGAGGAGGAACCGAACCAGTAGTTTAGCGTTCTTCGGAATAATAAAACAAGCGATATGAAAAAGATTATTCTTGCCCTGACACTACTTTTGAGCGTGTTGGGTATGCAGGCACAANAAGCCAACATTCAAAGTGCCATCTCTTATCTTAAAGACAAAGACATTGAAAATGCAAAAAAGATGATTGATGATGCTGTGAAGAATGAATCCACCAAAAGCAATGCCCGGGCGTGGNTTTTAAAAGGTCTTATTTATCAGGCCATTGGAACGAAAGCCAGTGAGCAAATGCCATTCATTACCTTTAGGGCCTCGAATAGTTCGGGTGAAGAACAGGATTTTCCGGTGATTTTAGAGGATGCGAATAAGTTTGCTGCCCAGCATCCGGACGCCTTAGTGCAATCGCTTGAGGCCTATANNAAGTCCATGGAACTCAATCCGAAATATGAAAAAGAAGATNTTTTGTTTTTACTTCAAAGTATGGCGTTTGATCAGTTCAATGTCGGCGTAGCCAAGATGAATGAAAGCAAATTTGCGGATGCCCAGAGCAGTTTTGCTAACGTAGTAGGAATAGGTACCATTGATAATGGCAAGTTATTTAAAGAATTAAAGTCTATGGACACCATTGCCGCCTATGCCCGCATGTATCAGGGAAACTGTGCATATCAGCTCAATCAGGAAGACGAGGCTCTGCCAATTATTGAAGCTTGTCTGGCCAATCCGATTACCCAAAAGGCGGATATGTATATTATGGTTGCAGAAATTCACGAAAAGAAAGGAAATGAAGCAAAAATGTTAGAGGTACTGACCGCAGCAAAAAGCAAATTCCCGACGGATAAACGAATTTTAAATTCTGAGATTAACTATTACCTGAAAAGCGGAAAAGCAGAAGAATCGATCAAAAATTGAAAGAGGGGATTGCTGCATCCGAAGAATGAATATTTGTATATTAATTTGGGTCAGCTTTACTATAATATGGCGAATCCAACGGATGCCAAGGGAAAGTTCGTGGCCAAACCAGCTAACAGTTCAGATCTTGAGAAGGAAGCCATTGCCAGTTATAACAAAGCCCTTGAATTAAAATCTGACAATTATTTCACACAATACTACCTGGGTTTATTGTATTACAATAAAGCCAAAGAGACCACGGATGAAATGAATAAAGCGGACGATAAANAATACCAGGCGATGAAACCTGAACGTGATGCACTTATCGGTAAGGCAATTCCGTTTTTAGAAAAAACAAAATCCTTAGTAGAAGCGGAAGGAGTGAACGACAGTAACCGTGAAATATATCGACAGGCCTTAACTGGATTAATGCAATCCTATAATCTTTTAAATCAGACGGAANAAGCCAATGCTATTCAAAGTTTGTTGAATAGCAAGTAGACGCATTAATTGGATCGCGCCGAACATATATAAAATATTTTCAATACAAGCAGGGCTCCGGACGGGGCCTTGCTTTTTTAGGCTATCCGAAGCTTTAACAATTAAATTGTAAAAAAGGAGGTCATTTGGCCCCTTTTTCCTTCGAAATACTTCGAAAAACCGTAAAAAATTAAAAAAGATTCCTACCTTTGCACCTCTTTAAGCAAATATGGGTAAACAACCTCTCGNNATCAAACAGGACGGAGTCATTATAGAAGCCTTGAGCAACGCGATGTTCAGGGTGAGATTGGAGAATGGTCACGAGGTTATTGCCACCATTTCAGGAAAGATGCGAATGCACTATATTCGGATTCTTCCGNGGGATAAGGTGNGAATTGAGATGAGTCCATATGACCTGACAAGAGGACGTATCATTATACGCTACAAATAAAGCAGACATGAAAGTAAGAGCATCCATCAAGAAACGCAGTGCAGACTGTAAAATCGTTCGCCGCAAAGGTGTACTTCGTATTATCAATAAAAAGAATCCTCGTTTTAAACAACGTCAGGGATAATACATAAACTCAAAACGCATTATAATAGAATATGGCTCGTATAGCAGGTATTGACTTACCANAAAACAAANGAGGCGAAATCGGACTGACTTATATCTATGGGATCGGACGTTCTACCGCACAGGATATTCTGAACAAAGCCAATATTGACTTTGATAAGAAAGTAAAGGACTGGAATGATGATGAGCAGGCTGCCATCCGGAATATCATTAATTCGGAATTAAAAGTTGAAGGTCAGCTTCGTTCAGAGGTACAAACCAGCATTAAGCGTTTATTGNATATCGTGTGCTATCGCGGTCTTCGTCACCGGAAAGGATTGCCTTTACGTGGCCAACGCACACGTACCAATTCAAGAACCCGTAAAGGGCGTCGGAAAACAGTTGCCGGAAAGAAAAAGCACCAAAAATAATATTCATCGGGATGCGTTTTCTAACCTTCCGGATATTTCAAAACAATTACGAAGTAAAGACATCAGTTTAAAATGGCTAAAGGAAATCAACAAACCAGTGCTAAAGCCGCTGCCAAGAAGCGGATTGTTAAGGTGGATGCACACGGAGATGTTCACGTGACAGCAAGTTTCAACAATATTATTATTGTTTACACGAACAAANAAGGTCAGGTTATTTCATGGAGTAGTGCCGGAAAAATGGGATTCCGTGGAAGTAAANAGAATACCCCTTATGCGGCGCAATTGGCTNCTCAGGATGCCGGTAAGGTTGCATTTGATGCCGGTATGAAAAAGGCCGACGTTTATGTCAAGGGTCCAGGTTCGGGACGTGAAAGTGCCATCCGCGCAGTATCTGGTTCAGGAATTGAAGTGACATCTATTTACGATGTTACACCGTTACCACATAATGGTTGTCGTCCACCCAAGAAAAGAAGAGTATAATTCTATCAGGAATACAGGCCCTGAATCGAAATTTATGGATTTTAATAGGAGTCAGGGTTATTGTTAAACGAAAATCCATTTAATATTTATGGCAAGATATACAGGTCCAAAGACCAAAATTTGCAGAATTTTCGGGNAGCCTATCTTAGGTAACGGAAAATATCTGTCCAAAAACAGTAACCCGCCCGGTCAACATGGTCAAGCCCGTAAGCGGAAACAATTAGGCGAGTACGCCCTTCAATTACGCGAAAAACAANAAGCAAAATACACCTATGGTGTGCTTGAGCGTCGATTCCGTAATACTTTTGAAGAAGCAACTCGTTTGAAGGGAGTAACCGGTGAAAATCTGATTCGTTTACTCGAATGTCGTTTAGATAATACCGTGTATCGTTTGGGATTGGCCGAATCTCGCCCTGCANCGCGTCAATTAGTATCGCACAAACATATTACAGTTAACGGTGAGGTTTGTAACATTCCTTCCGCGAAACTGAAACCGGGAGATGTAATTGGCGTAAAAGAANAAAGTGCAGCAAACTCAACACTTGTAGCCCGTTTCCGTGGGAAAGACNCCAAAATTAACTGGTTAGAGTGGAACGAAAAGGATTTGAAGGGAACCTATATCGCTCACCCAGAACGCGAAAGTGTCCCTGAAAATATTAAGGAACAACTGATTGTGGAATTGTATTCCAAATAATCCGTTTCCTGCTGACTTTTTTATTCAATATTTAAACAACATAAGTTAATGGCAATTTTAAATTTCCAANAACCGGACAAAATAGTTCTTCAGAAAGCCAATGAATTTGAAGGTGTCTTTGAATTTCGCNCCCTGGAACCCGGATTCGGAGTTACAGTAGGTAATTCTTTGCGTCGTGTTCTTTTAAGCTCTCTGGAAGGTTATGCCATCAGCGGTATTCGCATCGAAGGCGTAGACCATGAGTTTACCACGATAAAGGGCGTAACCGAAGATGTTACCGAAATTATCCTGAACCTGAAACAAGTTCGCTTTAAAAAGAAGTTGGATACTGAAATTTCCAGCGAAAAATTTGAGGTTCTCATTAAGGGAAAAGAGCAATTCACCGCTGGAATGATTGGAGAAGCTACCAATAGCTTTGAAATTACCAATCCCGATTTGGTGATTTGTAATATGAACACGTCTACGAATTTAAAAGTAGAACTGAGTGTTATCAAAGGCCGTGGATATATTCCAGCAGATGAAAATAAATCCCGTGAGTTAGCTGCCGGTTGGATCGCAACCGATAGTATCTTCACCCCAATTAAAAACGTTAAATACACGATCGAGAATACCCGTGTTGAACAACGTACCGATTTTGAGAAATTGATATTGGAAGTGAGTACCGACGGAACCATTCATCCGGAAGATGCGGTGAAACAAGCCTCTCGTATCATGATTCAACATCTGATGCTCATTACAGATGAAAATATCACATTCGATACCGGAGTCTCTGAGAAACATGATGTCGTTGATGAACAAACGCTGAAACTTCGTCAAGTATTAAAAACACCATTAGAAGATCTGGATTTGTCTGTACGTGCCTTTAACTGTTTGAAAGCTGCGAAAATCAACAGCCTGAGTGAGTTGGTTCAGTACGAACAAGATGAATTAATGAAATTCAGAAACTTTGGTCAAAAATCACTGTCCGAAATCGAACAGGTTCTTATCGACCGTGGACTGGGATTTGGAATGGACCTGTCAAAAATTAATTTAGAAGACCTTTAATCACGGAAACCTTCCGTAAAAAATTGTAACATGAGACACGGTGCAAAAATTAATCACTTAGGGCGTAAAACCCCACATAGAAAAGCCTTATTGCGTAATCTGGCTATTCAACTGATTCAACACAAACGTATTGTAACTACCTTGGCAAAGGCAAAAGCTTTACGTGTATTTGTTGAACCATTGTTGACCAAATCAAAAGAAGATACGACCCATCAACGCCGTGTTGTATTCTCTTACCTCCAGGATAAAGAAGCCATCAAAGAATTGTTCTCTACCATCAATGGAAAAATTGCTCAACGTCCAGGCGGTTATTGCCGCATCATCAAGTTGGAACGTCGGGTGGGAGATGCTGCTGATATGGCAATGATTGAGTTGGTTGACTTTAACGAGTTGTATAACCCATCAACTGCTGTTGGAGAAGAGAAGAAGAAAACACGTCGTAGTCGCAGTAAAAAACCAGCTGCTGCAAAGCCTATAGCTCCTGTGGCTGAAACTGCTCCGGAAGCTAGTGCCTCTGATGCTATAGTTGAAGAAGCACCTGTGGCAGAAGTTACTGAAACTCCGGCCGTGGCTGAAGTTGAAAAAGAGCATGCAACTCCGGATGCATCAGTCTGCTGAAGAATCTTTAGCTTAATTCAATTAAAATTATCTCAGAACTACCCCTCTGATGGGGTAGTTTTTTATGTGCATTACTTTGTCGCCGGAATTCAATGGTCTGGTGTACGATGAATTCTCGGATCGCATAGGTCTGAACGATTACAAGAACTTGCAATCAAGAGATTTCAGCAATGAAAAAAATGGGGATTTGAAGATGCCTCCTGGCCACCTGTTAATGCGTAATGGCAGAGCTTTTCAAAAGGTGTAGCAGGCAGATTAATGATTTATCTGAGACCGTTGCAAAGTCACCGGTAAAAAGTTCAAGGCTTTTGGCTTTTAAGTATTGAGTTATCCTGAATTTTTATACCGATGTGCTATTTGTAGTACCGATTATGCTTTCAGTATAGTCCAATCTTCGTTTCACTCGCCTGACTGTTTTCAAGCTATATCGGCATTTACCTCTCTAAACTTATTAAATAGGTTGGACTATTTTATAAGTAAGATTGGTATAACCCTCGTTCCTCATGTAAATCCACATCATCGGTACAGGTCGGTCTCGTCAGAGCTAACGAGATGGTCTATCTACCAATTCACCTGGGTATAAAAATCAAGGTCACGCAGAAATTTGAAGCCAAATGACCTAGTCAATTAATTTCGATCGTTTGCAACGGTCTCAATCAACGCAGTTTGAAGTATGTGAACCGCAGGTGAAGTGAGAAGCAAAAAAGGTGCTTGTGAATTGACGAAACCGTGCATCTTAAAATAATTCGATTTGGTCAATCAGATTGCGTTTAACGTTAAACTGGATCGCTAAACCAAACCTTCTCGTCAATCTGCTGTTATAAGTTAGACTCGACAAGGCACATGAATACAGGCAAAACCAATCAGGCTTTCGCGGTTATGGGCGACTTTGAAAATCGTCCCCAAGCCACAAACAAACACAACAAGCCAAGTACAATTGATGCAATAGCGGATTCGTTTTGCTTAATATGGTATTGGGTGGCCAAGGCCATCACCAGGGTAAGACCGGTTGCAGCCAAAGGGGTCAATCTGGGAAANATTCTTAATGCGGATGGGAGAATTAGTCCTATAGCCGCAAGTAATTCCACAACACCAATAAAGCGTACTGTACCTACTTCATAGTGGTTAACAAACGACATNTCCGTTTTTGCAAGATCTGCAACAGGGGAGAAAAGTTTCATAAATCCAGCCATTCCAAAAGCTGCTGCGAGTAGTCCCTGTGCAATCCACAATGAAATATGGATTCCCTTGATGATTTTATTTGTCATGCCAGTTGATATTAAGTGAATAATTCTACAAACTTATTTAAATTTGCTTTCAAATAGTAAGTAGTTACCCAAAAGTAAGTAAGTATCTGACTGAATCAACTTATCGTAAATGGCCCCATCAAAAGAAAAAGACTGAACCCGATTGTTTAAAGACGATGTTACCGATTCGTGACGCCTTGGATGTGATTAGTGGAAAATGGAAAATTATGATTCTCATTGCCATCAAACATGAGAATAAACGATTTCGTGAAATTGAACGGAGTATCCCAAATATTACCTCAAAAGTTCTTGCGAAGGAACTGAAGGATCTGGAGCAACATAAACTCATCAAACGAACGGTGTATGATGAGTATCCGGTTATGATTGAATACACCTTAACCGACTACGCAAAACCTTTAGAGCCGGTTATGAATGAACTGTATCGTTGGNGGGTGAATCACCGGCAACTCATACTTGGGAAGAAATTGTAGGACTGAGCAGGGTTCATTTTTGAAGGGAGGCCTTTAGCGATTACCGCCTTGATTCCCACCGCCATTGTTATTATCGTCTCCACCGCCTTCATCTTTTTCAGGTTCTCATCACGATTCTTTCCTTCTTTGTCTTTATCCTTTTTNCCGGGACGTTTCGGGGCCTCGGCGTTTCGCATCGACTTACTGGCAAAACGAATCTGTAAATTTAAACCAAAGGTACGTGTCAGATTTTTNCTTAATACGGATTGGTTATAGTAGGGAAAAAGATTGTACTGAGTTTCTGTTTGTTGGGTATTGAATACGTCCGTTGCAGTGAACGTCAGTGTGGCCAGATTTTTAAGAAAAGATTTTTTAAGNGCAATATCAAGATTTCCATACGGCGCAATACTTCCCTGGGCAACCACCGTTCTGGCATTATAATTTCCAGTGAGTTGTGCACTCCATCCGGAAATTAATTTTGCATTGGTCACCAGTTTGGCAAAACCACCATAGCCGGTGGCATTCAAATTGGTTTCAATATTACTGCCATCAATATGATTTCTGAACAGATTGATGTTCAGCGTAGCATCCCACCATTTGGTTAAATTGGTTTTACCGGTAATATCTAAACCATACGTGTATCCGGTGGCGAGATTTCTGTTTTGGGAGAAGGTAGTGCCATCGGCATTAAATCGACGATATCGTTGAATTAAATTACTGGTATACTGGTAATAAACACTCGCTAAAAGGGTATGCTGTCCACCAAATTGGTTTGAATACGTCAACTCCATAGCATGGATAAATTCAGGTTTCAGGTTGGGATTGCCCATACTGGTATCTAATGGATTACTTGCATCAATATAGGGGACCAATTGAAAGAAATTAGGGCGGTTCACCCGACGGGAATAACTAAAGTTCAGATCTTCATTTTTGCTGACCTTTTGACTTAAAAACAAGGTTGGGAATAAGCTGAAGTATCCATTATTTACGTCGGCATTTAATTGATAAACGAAACCTTCGTAACCAAAATATTCTGCACGCAATCCAAGTTGTATACCTGTTTTTTTGAATTGGTTGTTGTAGTTGGCGTAAAATCCATGAACTTGCCGATCGTATGTAAACTTATTTTTAACAGCGTTNTCATCTTTTACCTCCTGACCTGCGAATTGAATGGTTGGCTGGTTTTCTGATTTAAATCGGATATAATAGGTTCTTTCACCTAATTCTAATTTGGCTGTTTTACTCAGTGGACGAACGTAATCTAACTGAAACGTAGCGTTCCAATTTCCACCGCGAACCGGATTCAATTGATTAAAAGAATTCGTGGTTTGATAAAGAGAATCATAAACCACCGTTTCAAATGAGGTTTCACGTCGGTAACGGGTTTTACTGAAGTTTATTTCCATATTGATCTCTTCACCTGGCTGCTTAAATAAATGTTTGTACTGCAGATTGGTTGTAAAACTTAATGGTCTTCCGGTATATATGTTTCGTCTGCTTTGTGCCGAAATCAACTCGGTATAGTTGACTTCATTGCGAATGGTGTTGAGGCTATTGCCTTTCATATTGGCATTAAAAATATTCTGACTCAGCGTGAACTTATTTTTNTTATTTGGATTGTACTCCGCGCCCAGGTTGACAAAACCACTTAGAGGCCGACGATCATTGTGTGTGAAAGAATAATTGGTTAAACTATCCTCATAATTATCCCTGCGTGATGTGGTTTCTTCCCAGGTCCTTGCGGTTCTGGCATTCGCATTTAAAAACACATTCCATTTTCCGGTATTCGCATTCAGGTTAATGCCGCCATTCAAACGATAGGGGAGAGCCCCTCCCAAGGTAAGCATCCCGTTATAACCCGGTTTCCGGTCTTTCTTCAGGATGATGTTTACGATACCATTCATTCCCTGAGATTCGTATTTCGAAGATGGATTATTAATCACTTCAATACTTTCAATGCTGGAGGCCGGAATGGTTTGCAGGGCCGTTTGGGGATCATTCCCGAACATTGCTGAGGGTTTGCCATCAACCAACAAGGTGACATTCGATTTTCCCCGTACACTCAGGTTGCCGTCCATATCAACATTAACAGATGGAACATTATTTAAAATATCTGCTGCTGTACCACCGGCCGCGGTTATATTTTTATCTACATTAAATGTTTTTTTATCGATGCCTAACTCCATGGCAGATTTTTCCCCTTTAACAACCACATCGTTTAATTGTTTATTGTTGCTCTGAAGAAGTGTGATGCCGAGGTTTTTGTTTCACCCTCTGTCAAATTTATAGGAATGGTTTTGGATTGATATCCAATAGATGAAATGGTCACTTCAAATTCTCCGGAGGGTAAATCCTTTAATGTGTACGAACCATTTTCTTTGGAACGGGTCCCATAAACTTTGTCTTTTCCCGTTTGTTTCGCTACAATGGTGGCATAGCCAATCGGGACATTGTCTGCCTCATTTTTACAATGCCGTTTACGGAAGCCAATTGAGCCAGGCTTTGAAAGGATACCAGAGATAAGATCAACAAAAACTTCTAAACATAAGCTTCAAAATTACCCGAAGTTTTTCGCAGCGTTCTGAAACATTCTGTTAACGTGAATCACCTCGTCAGAAATTTTTCTATTTTGGATAGCCAAATGAAATATTGGAAAATGATTAGTTTAATCCGATTCGTTGTAGGATAAATGGCATATCGAGGACTCAAAGAGGCGCATCACCAAACGTTTATTTTGTATTTAATTTTCTTATCTATACAGAGGATATAAAATCCGGGACTTAACGATCCAAGCGGTAATTGGGTACTATGCGTATTGGATGGNATAACCTTGCTTTTGGATACAACGACCATTGAGATCAGCTCAATTTGTTCAAGGGGAGTATCGGAATGAATCTGCAATAGCTCCCGGGTTGGATTTGGATAAATGGAANNTAATCGGCCACATCAAGGATGTATTGTTCAACGGATAACAAGGAATGGTGTAAGANNTGCCAATTGAGTCGTTAGGGCATTTTGGCGTTGGTTGATAAATGGTTTTAATCCAAAGACANNAGCGATCCCACCGGGTCCGCTGAGGTTGACATCAAAATTAAAACTGGAGTCAAACTTTGAATTTGAATAGAATTTCTTCGGGTCACTGTAAACACTTTGTTGGATGGCCGAACGCAAGGAGTCAATTCGGGCATCCAATTTAGCATTTGTAAAATCTTGTTTTAATTCGCATATAGCCAGGTTGTATGCTGCTTTGTATGTAGGATTTTGCAAAAGATTATTGACAAGAGGCCTGCTTGTTGCGGGTTGGGAAGTATAGTACATGTCTAAATTCTTGAGTTGGGTTGTACTCAGATTCATCTTAAATCCACCAAATGTTTCGTTGTTATCCCAGGCGATCCATTCAAATCGATTCTTTGTGGAATCATGATAGAGGTAATAATTGTGTCCGCTTCCCAGATAGGAATCCAAACTGGAGAATATATTCATCACTGCCCAATGCCGAATAAACCGGTAGGTATTTAATGCTGAGTCCAAAGCGGAATTAAAACCAGCTCCCGTTTGATTGTTGATAATTTGAATTAACCCAATCAGGTCACTCCAGTTATTGCTCGTTGAATTATTTTCCAGCTCGTAATCTGTTTCGTAGAGTGATTGTGTGCTACTTCCTTCNCAGCGCAAATCACCATGTGGGTCACCCTTAAATAAGTTTTCATCGTTATTGCCAAACCAGCGGGTGCAAAACTCATCGTCCACTTCTTCTACAATGAGGTACAGTCCCCAGAGCTGGTTATTAAAATAAACATTGCAATAGGTTGTGCGGGGCGCTGGCAAATCATGTTCAATCATAAAATCATTGGCCAGTTTTTCACGCATAAATGANGGATCCTTGAAGGCATTATTGAAATTCAATTTNTTCAAACCATGGATATCCTGCCCACTCACGAATCGGTTAAAATCCAGTTTAAATGATTTCTTTTCACTGGGACCATTGAAGGATGAATTTCCTTTNGCCTTAATGCCGACCTGCTGATACACTTCGTTGTTGAACTGGATATCAACTTCCAAATAGGTGTCATTGGCATGCGACCACAATAAAGAGTCATAGAAGTTCGAATAGGGAAAAGTGACGTATAAATTATGTATGGTATGCAGTGTAAAAATTGAATCGCCCGGGAGGCTTTTACCACATGTATCGAAAATAACAATGAGGAACAGATCAGAACGATGGACTTAACTCGATTCATGGTAGAATTTTGACAAAGACTGTGGAGGTATCGAAAAGTTAAAGATAATTAACAAATTGATTTTTAATTTCTTATGAAGCCGTTGAGATCATCCTGATGAAAGTCATTTGAATTGTTACGAAAGCTTTGAATTCTTTTCATTAGCTTTATCACTCCAAACAAACTTAATTATTTACCTATGGCAAAAGCAACAAAAAAGCAGCACCTCGCTCTGCTGCCAAATCCAATCAGATTCAGCATCACAAGCCGTTTCACAAACGGCAAATCGTATTCTGGAAACAGCATCCCGCCGACGCTCCCGCGGAATAGGCGTTCAAGCCGCTGGCGATCTGGTCGATCAACTCAATAACATTGATTTCCGGATGACGATCGGAGGCNCCNTGCAAGCGGCCATTGATGCGCAGGTAGCCTCCTCGATGGCGACAATTAACTTTATTAAACAAGTTGGTTTTGATGAGGATGGCGAAATCCGTACAGTAGAGTTCAAATACAACAAAACGAAATCAGACGGAACAACAGAAGCGGCTACCATTGAAGTTCCTTTTCTCTCTATGCTTCCGATTCCTAGTTTACGCATCGATTCTGTGGACATCAATTTTAACGCAAAATTGAACTCTGTTCAAACCACCGAAGTGAAGGATGAATTAAAAGTAGGTGTAGAAGCGAAAGCAGGATGGNGGCCCGTGAGTTTTAAAGTAACGGCATCTTACCAGCGCTCTAGTACAACAGGATACAAAGTAGAAAAAGAATATACCCTTAATGTGCGTGTGAAAGCGGTGCAAGATGAAATACNNCCAGGCCTGGAGAAAATATTGAACCTGTTGAGTCAGTAAGCTGTTGCCTTTTTATAAACGGAGATGAATGCCTTGGGATTCAAAACCGCCATGCATTTTCAGGATACTTTTGTTTCCGGTTCTTATCGGTGGTGAGGGGAGTTCCGGATTTCATCCAGAAAAAGATTTATGATTACCCTATCTGAATATTTAGGATTCATTTTTATTGAAATTACCAATGCCCGGGTGATGGCCGATCAGGAATCTGCCCGCATTGCGGAACTTTATTCAAAGAATCCCTTACTAGAAAAATTCTCTGTTCCCCGATTTAAAATTCCGGAAATGGAACTGAATGTGCCTGTGGTGATTTCGGGCGCCAAGTATTCAAGTACCATGATTNTTTCAGAAAAGAAAGAGAACTTTATTGCACAGATTCAGAACGAATTGGCGATTGCAGTGCGCAAGATGCAAATCAAANAAGGAAAAGTGAATATTGATTTCAGTTTGATAAAAGATAAGGATTTCAATATTCTGATCGATCCTAAACTAATCAAACCCCAGGATGCCAAAGGAGCTCGTAAGGTAGGCGTTCAGGATGCCAAAGAGGATGAGCAAATTGTGTTATTTTTTGATGCCCTCAAAAGTAATCCTGTTCCTGACCGCCCCGAAGAAATCGTGACTCTGCATTTTGCCCGTTTGTTTAACCAACGCTTTGAAGAGAAAGCCTTGATTAAAGATTACAAGGAATTTTATCCGAAAAATGAATTGTTCCTTGAAAGTGTCGCCCAGGTATTGAGTTATGTCCGAAACAAGACGATAGTTGAANAAAACAAAATCGACAATCTTCTGGTAAATCCTGAGACCAATATTATTCGGGAAGAAGCCAGCGACTTATCGGTATTTTCTATCAAAGCAAAAATTACCGAAGAAGGAATTTTTGTAAAAACGATTCGGGATAAGGAAAGCAATAAGATTATTTCAGCGGATGTTGATTTTGAATAAACCATGTTTATTAAGTTTTACCATAAGGAACTCAATGAACTGAAGGAATTTCAGCGGGCATTAATTAGGGTATACGATTTGTATCTTGGTCGTGATTTTAATCTGGAACAACAGTTGATTCAACTCTTGCAGGATTTATTACGCTACTATAAAAATACACATACCGAAAGTGCTGCTAACTGGATACAAAGTTTACTGGCCGAAATACATACGGCTAAACGGGGGATTCATCCATTCTCATTGGAACGCATTACAGTTCGAAAGCATGAATTGGTAATCACTACCTGCTATAAAATCATCCAGAATCTGAACGATCGTTTACGCGTGGATGCTGAAAAGCTGGAACAGACTTTACAAGAAGGAAGAACTTTATTAAAACAGATTCTTCTTGGAAGTATTCAGTTAACCGTGATGACGGTCGATCAAATAAAGGCAATCACCACCCAACGTGAACGTGAACGCGCCTGGTCGCAGTTGCTTACTTTAAATAACGGCATGCAGCAACTAACGCGAAGTCCACCACCCTGGTATCCACACCGGATATTACCTTCTGATGGAGGATCCACACCTCACTTTTAAAATAAGTTTTATGTCGAAAGCAAAAATAACAACATTAATCCTTCAGGCATCAACCTGAGTGGTACACATACCGGACGTATCCTGATGGCCATGCCGGAATCTATGAAAACAGCCTCCGGACTGAGAGCACTTATGCGCACGATTGGTGTTCAGGTTTCGAGTAGCAGCGATTTTTCGAAACAGCAGGATGGAGCCCGAACAGAAGGGGATGGCATTNTTTTTAGAAAAATTAGAGTTGCCATTTTGGATCCCCACGGTGATGCCGATCCGATCAATAAAATTCGTTCTACACGAAGTATTGGAGCGCAATTGGCCGTATATACTGAACCAGAGCGGGTGGTGCATGCCATCAATGACGCTGCCTATAATAAAGGGTTTCAGGATGCCCTAAAAGTTNTGAAGTCGAAATTAGGTATGACAAATCTGGAGTTAGATACGCCTGAATTTGAAGACTATAAAAGTCTTNTGAAAACGAATACCTGGGGTTTACTAAAAACCNGGGTGGTTCCCGGACCTTCATATCAAATGAAGTATACCGGTAAAAATATTCGCCTTTGTGTTTTGGATACCGGCATCGATTTATTGCACCCTGATTTTAAAAACCGAACAATCCTTTCGGCATCCTTTGTTCCGAATCAGTTGGTGCAGGATAAACATGGTCATGGAACACACTGTGCCGGAACAGCCGTCGGGNATTTACATCCGACAGACAAAAACNAAACTCGGTATTCCGTAGCGTATGATTCGAAACTCTATGTAGGGAAAGTATTGAACAATGCAGGCAGTGGAGCGGATGGATGGATTCTGGCCGGTATCAATTGGGCCTTGTCGCAAAAATGTGAAGTTATTTCCATGTCGATCGGAGGGACGGCCGATTCAGAAGGCTATAGTGCGATCTATGAGCGTGCTGCCAATAAGGCCCTGGAGCAGGGTAGTTTCGNNATCATTGCAGCGGCCGGAAATTCCTATCCTTCTTCACCTGCGGTCAACCATCCTGCAAATTGCCCAAGTATTCTTTCTGTTGCCGCGGTGGATGAGAAACTGGTCAAAGCTTCGTTTTCATGCGTGGGTAAATATCCTCCGGGAGGTAAGGTAGATATAGCCGGTCCGGGCGTTAAGGTATTGTCGAGTGTTTCGAAGCCTCATTCCGGTTTAACCGAAATAGCTGCTTCATTGCAATATGGTTTTCTGAATGGAACCAGCATGGCAACTCCCCATGTAGCCGGCATCGCGGCCTTGTATGCGCAACAACGCAAAACAAACCGCGGGGCAAAGTTGTGGCAAAAATTGGTTTCCAATGCGCTACCTTTAAATCAGCAAGTGATTGCAGTGGGCGCAGGTTTAGTACAGGCACCATTCAGCAAAAAAGAAATAAACTTTCGTGACTTATCTTTTAACCATATCGGAAAACCACTTGAAAACGGCCCTCCGGAAACTTAAAAACGGAAGGTTTGAACGTTATAGCCGTGTTTGAAATGCTTCATATTATTTCAGTAGATTGCACAGAAGAAGTGATGCAACATGTAAAACAAACCATTTCTGAGGTGGAACAGGTGGAAAAGGAAAGTAGAAAACGAGCCATTCATTTATAATTAAATTCAATACTATGTATAAACCCATTTTTACCCTTTTAGCCCTTTTAAGCAGTTCGATATTATTTGCTCAGCCTTGCACCCCGGCTTCTTCAGCGGGATGTATCTTAGACTACATCAGTTATTTCTCATTAAAAGGTGAATCCGGAACAGAAATACAATCTCCTTCTGCATGTTCGGTCGGATCTATTCCGATTACACAGCCTCTTTTGCACCAGTTAATTTGACGCGTGGATATGCATATTCCGGCCACTTGCAAACTTCAAATCCGGATAATTATGTCACCATTTGGATTGATGAAGACAATGATCTGGTATTTGAAGATCAGGAACGTTTGGTCCATAATTTGCGGCCGGGTTCAGGTAAGTTGTTGTATGGAATCTACATTCCTCGCTATGGAGTTTAGGTCAACATCGGATGCGTGTTCGGCTTGCCTATTATTCCAGTGCGCCAGCTTATGCCACACTTACGCATCCCTGCAACCTGATTACCTTTTCCGAAACGGAGGACTATTTGGTGAATATTACTAATGCTCCAGGAACTTCGTTTGTGGCTTCGGGAACTGCGGGCGCTTGTTCCAACCCGGCGGTGGTAAGTATCGGAACAGCTACGAACAACAACACGGCCCAGTTCGTACAGGTTCGCGATTCGAACAATAATTATGTCTGTCGATCTACCCGAATGGAAATACGCTGGGTGCTGTTAAAACTACGTTGTACGTATATAATGGACCCGTTCGACAGGATTCGAAAGGTATTTACTTGATAGACCGAAACATCACCATTGAACCTGAATTTCAGGCTGTGAATACCTACAATCTGAGATTCTTTTATCTTAATTCTGAGTTGAATAATTTAATTGCTATGCCTGGCAGTGGTGTGACTTCGCAGTTTGATTTGGTAATGACANAAAATCAACAGGTGCCTTGTGCAACGCAGGTCAATAGTTCCGTGCCTTTGGGAAGTTTAATTTATCCCACTGGTTTTGGTTCCATGAATGGAGATCGTNTTTTGGATATGACCAACCTCACTTCCTTCTCAACATTTTATTTACATGGTGGTAGTACTGCCTTAGGTAATCCGGCCATTTCATTGGATGCACATCCCATAACCTTGAGCATTCAACAAGTAGCAGGGGCACTGGATATTACCTGGCACGCAACACCGGATCAGTTGGCTGGTTTTGAATTGCAACGATCAGAGAATGGAACTGATTTTAGTACCATATATCAAACAAGCGCTGAATCTGGTTCCCAAACTTTCAATTATAAGGATAATCCTCTTTTCTCCAACCTTTGGTTTTACCGTGTCCGGATGCAGTTAGCCGATGGTCGCGTCTATTTCAGCGCGATTCAAAGTTGGAAGAATGAANAAAGTCAATTGGATGCCATTCAGTTGATTCAAAACCCGGTATCTGATAATTTGTCGCTTCAGGTGAATAAAGAATCTACTGTACAAATATTCAATCAACTGGGACAACCGGTTCTGACGACCCAATTGACAGAAGGTTTTCAATCGGTGAACATTGCTCAACTGGCATCTGGTAGCTATATTCTCGTATCGGGGAACCAGCGAATTGTGTTTTTAAAGGCGAATTAGTTTATTCTGAAAGGATGCATCCAATTGGTTGAATCATTTATTTTAGGGCCTGTTGATTTTCACGCAGGCCCTATTTAATTATGCAAACCTGCTTAACTCAAATCCAGAAATAGATTCTATTACACTTCACTGAATTCCGGGGTATCTTTGGATCAAATGGTGATACGTTTATTTGTACTTCTTTTGCTTTGTACTATCCGTATTCAGGCACAATCTTTTTCAGATTCCATCGCTCAATATCGTGCGAATTATAAAGCTGAATTTCTGAAGGACGATCATAGTCCGTTAAAAGCCGAGGATACGAGTTTTCTTCGTTTTTTCGCGCCCGATGCATCTTTTCGTGTTTATGCTGTATTCAGTCCGGTGAAGGATACTGTTGGTTTTGATATGATGACCCATTCTGGCCAAAAGCGTCGCTATTTTGTTTATGGAACCTTGCAATTCAATCTGAAAGATCATTTCTGCCGCTTGTACATTTATCAAAGTGAAAAATTAAAGACGAAGAGGGGATTCGAAGATTATTTGTTTGTACCCTTTAAGGATGAAACAAATTATACCTCAACATTTGGGGGCGGCCGCTATCTTGATTTAAAGATGAGTGATATCCAACAAGGTATTTTAGAATTAGATTTTAATAAGGCATATAATCCGTATTGTGCCTATCAGAATGGCTTTCATTGCCCCATTCCTCCCCGCGAAAATGAACTCTTTTTTAAAATAGAGGCTGGCGAAATGTTGTTTGGTCGGGCTATGGATGAAGGTCATTAACAGGGCATTGGGCGTTAGGGTAGTTTACCGGAGGCTTGTATCTTTGCGCCATGAATTTTGAACGCAAGGATTTGAACGATCAACAGCTTATTCAATTTTATGAAGAGCTTTTGTTACCCCGTATGATAGAAGATAAGATGCTGATTTTACTTCGTCAGGGTAGAATCAGCAAATGGTTTAGTGGTATCGGACAAGAAGCAGTAGCTGTGGGGGCAACCCTGGCCCTGGATGCCGATGAATATATTATGCCGATGCACCGCAATCTGGGCGTTTTTACGGGTCGCAAGATGCCTCTGGACCGCTTGTTCATGCAATGGCAAGGTCGTAAAAACGGATATAGTAAAGGCCGGGAGCGTAGTTTTCATTTTGGTAGCAATGCGCATCATATCTGTGGGATGATTTCTCATCTCGGACCACAAATGGCTATTGCAGATGGCGTGGCGCTTGCTCATAAATTAAAAAAGGAAAATAAAGTATCCCTGGCATTTACCGGTGATGGAGCAACCAGCGAAGGAGATTTTCATGAAGCCCTGAACGTAGCGGCGGTCTGGGGCCTTCCGGTTATTTTTGTGATTGAAAACAATGGGTATGGATTAAGCACCCCAGCANGTGAACAGTTTATTTGTAAGCAGTTGGCAGATCGGGGAGTGGGGTATGGCATGAAGGCAATCACCATTGATGGAAATAATTTGCTCGAAGTATATCATGCCTTGAAGGATGCGCGAGCCTACTGTATCACCGAACAGAAACCGATTCTGGTGGNNTGTATGACGTTCAGGATGCGCGGCCATGAAGAAGCCAGCGGGGTGAAATATGTTCCTAAGGAATTGTTTGAAATTTGGTCTGAAAAGGATCCCATTGCCCGCTATGAAGCCTATTTGTTACAATCAGGTGTTCTGAACAACGAAACTATCGAACGTATTCGCGAAAAACACAAGTTGTATATTGAATCTAGTCTGGAACGGGGATTTGCTGAACCGGCCATTGCTCCGAATATTGAAGAGGAAATCAACGATGTCTATGCACCACATGTTCATCAGCCCGTTCCGGCAAGTCCTGTGGCGCGCGACCTGAAACTGATACAGGCCATATCCGAGGGAATGGAAGAGAGTATGAAACGTTTCCCGAACCTGGTATTGATGGGACAGGATATAGCGGAGTATGGCGGAGCTTTTAAGGTGACCGAAGGATTTGTGGAGCAATTTGGGAAGGAACGGGTACGAAATACTCCACTTTGTGAAAGTGCTATTTTAGGGGCCGCCCTCGGCTTATCGATTAAAGGGTTTAAGTCGATGATGGAGATGCAGTTTTCTGATTTCGTGACTGTGGGCTTTAATCAGATTGTCAACAATCTGGCTAAAATTTATTATCGCTGGGGGCAACAGGCCGATGTCGTTATTCGAATGCCAACAGGCGGTGGCGTGGGAGCCGGACCCTTTCACTCCCAAAGTACGGAAGCCTGGTTTACCCATACACCGGGCCTTAAAGTGGTTTATCCATCCACGCCTGAAGATGCCAAAGGATTGTTGATTGCTGCATTTGAAGATCCCAATCCGGTAATGTATTTCGAGCATAAGGCCTTGTATCGCAGTGTAAGTGGTCCGGTGCCAGAGGGTTATTACAATACCGAGATTGGTAAAGCCCGTCTCGTTCAGTCAGGGNATGACATGAGTATCATCACTTACGGTAGTGGAGTTCACTGGGCTCTTGAATATGCTGCACAGCATCCGGATTTGAGTCTTGAAATCGTAGATTTACGCACCTTACTTCCTTTAGATTATGAGGCTATTGCCATGACAGTTCAGCGTACCGGCAAGGTGTTAATTTTACACGAGGATGTTTTGATTGGTGGACTGGGCGGTGAAATCAGTGCCTGGATTCAGGAACATTGTTTTCAGTATTTGGATGCTCCGGTAATGCGTTGCGCGAGTTTAGATACAGCCGTTCCGTTTGCCATTGAACTGGAACAACAGTTTTTAGCTAAAAACCGATTACATGAGATGGTGCATAAGTTGATGGCTTACTAATCGGGATTTTCAGCTTTCCACTGACTGAGAGCATTCAGGTTTTTTCATCCTGGCCGGCATTAAATAACAAATAAGCACACAATTTGGATGCCTCTTCCGGGGTTTTGTAACTAAACTCAGTAGGGGGACCCGTTGCTCACCATTTTGTGAAGTACTCAATGTGATAACCGGTAATTTACCTTTTATGCCGAACTGGATATTGGCATCCACCGCAAGAATATCTTTATCTTTTTCCACGTAATGGCGTATTGACGAAGCTGACGAATAATTTCCTTCTCTGTTTCGCCTTTCGCATTTTGACGCAGATACATCGGCATCGACAATCCGGAATGCGGAATAAGTTGAGGATACAAACGATATAACTCCATCATGTCGGCACTGGGGTTATAGGCATCAGCTAATTCTTGTTTACATAGAATTTTTGCTTCAAGCGTGCGAGCCAATAACAGGCGTTCGTAGTCTGCATCAATCCGAATTTCCCGCTCGATGCTTTCGAGTTGAGTTAGGGCTGCTTCGTAGTTTTCTTTNTTCATTAAAAGCTTAGCCGTGTAATATCTGAAATAGCGTCGCACATCGTATCGTTTTTCAGCACTGATTTCTTTNTGGAATTTTTCAAGAAAGAAATTGATACTGAATCCATCTATGAGGTGCCATACTTCATCAAAGCTAACTGTGCTTTCAGTGGAGAATACTTTGTAAATCACCCGGTCTCGTTCCGGATTGGATGCAAACTGATTTATAATTAGAAATTGCATCCCATATTTTTCAAGGGTAAGCCGGGTAATTCGACTTAAACTGGAAGGGGAATACCACCAATCGCTGTTTTGAAATTTCTCTTCATCAATTTCTTTCATTTTAATCATCAACTATAGCAACAAAATGGTGAAATCGTAATGGCTCTGCCCTAATGTTGTTCCGATATGGATTTCTTTAAAATTTTCGGCTCTGTCGGCATAGCGCTTGGCTGCCTCGATTTGTGCATCATAAATCAGAACTCGTGCCAAAGCGGCATTGTACCAGCCATAACCGGGTGTAGAACCATTGGCTTTAATGAGTTCCTTTAATTCCTGTATACCCTTTTTCGGATCTCCTTTGTATTGATTTATTATGGATGCATAGTAATACGATTCCTTCATGCGTTTATCGCCGGGATCATCTTGTTTCGCATCATTATAATATTTTTCAGCTTCTCTGAACTTAGCCTGTATCGCACAGAAGGTGGCATAGTTATTGGCGGGAAAATAGCGGGTGCTTTTTAATTTATCGTAATAGTAGCCTCCTGATTCAATGTTTAGCTGATAACTGTAAAGTATCGATTTATAATGCCAAACCGAGGGCATCTTCTCTTGTTCATAATTCGCTGTAAAAATTTTACTATTCAAAATCGCATCCCGTTTAATTTTTAAAGCCATACTATCAAGAAGTTTGTTGGCATAGCCCTCATTTTCCGGAATACTCTTTCGTAGAAATGGATATTTAGACGAGGTGTAAAAACGATTTCGATGAACGGTCCAGGATAAGTAACAATAGGTATCCATATACAATTCATCCTGTAAGTCGATTCGTTTACACCGTTGTAACAAAGTCCATACCTTGTCCGGATCTTCCATATTGCTGTAACATTGCATCAATGCATAAGCGGTATAATCCCAATCGCGATGGTACTTCATCACTGTAACATATTCCAGCACATCGGAGGAGCGCTGCCGAAGTTCTTTCCGAAAATCTTTTTCCATCAGATCTAATGCTTTACTAAGTTGTTCAGCGGCATATTTAAATCCCAGATAATCGGCGGCATGCTCAAATTTGTAACACCCTTCAAACATCCAGCCAACGTAATATGATGGGTCGATACGTTTAAATTCCCGTCCACTACTTAATGCTTCCCGGGCTGTGTAGGTCATATTGCCGCGTTTGGCATCAATTTCGTAACGCAAGGATTGTTTACTCTGACCTAACGCCGAATTGAACAACAAAATCACTATCAAGAAGCACATACTTCCCGACAAGGCACTGTAATATGGAGTACTTCTTTTCAAGCCGTTCTAAAATAATTTTAGTTTACTCAGGCGGTCCATTTCTTTCTGAACAAGCTGTTGCAGCGCTTGTAATTTCCCATCTTTGTTTTTGTAAATGAGGCGATGATCCAGAACCGATAAAGCAATATCCTGAATATCATCTTCCACAACAAAGGTTCGTCCTTTCAACAAAGCATATGCTTTCAAACATTTCAANAANGTAATTCCGCTTCGGGTAGATGCACCCAAACTGATATTTTCATGGTTGCGCGTGGCACGAACAATATTGNNGATACCCCGAATAATTTCGTCATGTAAAAACTTTTCTGCTTCCTCCTATAGATGAAGTATCTCCGGCAGGCTTAGCACCTGTTGAATGTCTTTCAGGTTATTTCCGATTTTCAGGTAGTTCCGATAAATATCTATTTCGGTTTCTTCATTAACATACCCAAAATGAATTTTCATGAAAAACCTATCCAGTTGGGCGGCAGGTAGGGGNTAGGTACCTTCCATTTCAATCGGATTTTGGGTAGCTATAGTAAANAAGAGTTTNTCCAGCTGATACGTTTTTTCACCCAGGGTAATTTGATGCTCTGCCATACATTCTAATAAGGCACTTTGCACTTTGGGTGAAGCCCGGTTAATTTCATCCGCTAATAAAACATTACAGAATAGCGGGCCTCGTTTAAAAATGAACTCTTTNTTGGCATCATCAAAAATATGGGTACCTAAAAGATCCATTGGAAGCAGGTCAGGGGTAAACTGTACTCGTTTGAAACTGGCATTGTTGCAGCTNTCTCCTGAAATCGATCCGGCCAACGTGCGGGCTAAAACGGTTTTACCCGTACCGGGATTATCTTCCATCAGGATATGACCTTTGGCCAGTAAACAGGTGATCACCATACGAATCTGTTCCTGCTTACCTCGGATAACAGTTTCCATATTGGATAAGAGAGATTCAATTTTCTGTTGATAGTCCATGGTTTTTTATTTTGATTGATCTATGTTGTCGTGTCATCCGGTTCACTGCCAAAATAAAACAGGATCAGTGGAATCGGATTCAGAAATCGTTTGATGCGAAATTGTAAAGGATGTTTGTTGCTTACTTGTTGAATAAAAGGTTGCAGGAATTTTAAACAATCACTTGTTTCCTGCGCGGTGAGTTCCTGTCCGGAATACTTTAGTTTAAGATAATTGATGATGAACGGTGTGAATCGACTATCATAACGTGAATCAACCCGTTTGGCAAATTTCAGATAGGTGGATTCGCCGCGGTACATTCCCAATTGGTTGAGTAATAAGCCCGCACAGCGATAGGTGAAATAAATTTTTCTGCTTACCGAACGACTATTCCTGGCGCGGTTTTTATAAAAAATGTAGATTATGGAAGGCAACGCAACAATGACCAGTATCAGCAGCAGGAAGACCCCGGCAATACATACTATCCAGAATTTCCAACCTTTCACCGACTCGTTATCAGATTCCTTGCGTTCTGTTTTTTTAGGGACAAACGTTTTTATGTATACTTCATCGGTAGGTAGATGTTTGGGCATTTTTCAGCACCTCCTTAAAACGTGTTTCGGGGTCAGGGCCTTTAATTTTTGTGCATACGAAACACACATCACGTCATCTCCTTTACGAAGCATATCCAAGGTTGCAGCAATGCTATCTTTCCAGATACGGGCAATGGCTAAATCCAATGAAACGGAATCCGACAAACCACTATATTCTTTATCCTTGAATAAGGCATCTGATGCTCTGATCGATGCAGTTTTGGAAACGGTGTCCACGGAAAGAATTTTGCCGGCTACTGCCAGCACCGGATTAGGTGGTTGCATGGGCGGTGTGCCATCGGGGGTAGGANNTTGTTGGGCATCATCATTACCAACTGTTGTATCAAAATCGATCCAACCATATTCTGGAAAGTATACCTGAACCCAACCATGTGATTGATCTTCATAGAACCAATACCACCCTGTGTTTTTATCGCTGCGATCGACTGTCAGAAAACCGGTCACAACCCGCGATGGGATACCCATCGAACGCAAAATAAAAACGGTAGCTCCCGCATAATAGGCACAATATCCTTTNTTACTTTCAAATAAAAAGTAATTTAATTTGGATGCGGATGGTAAGCCGGGAATTCCGGGATTATCGCTGTACTGATATACTTGTTCACCAACTTCATTCTTCTGCAANAAGTAATCCCGCACCGCCAGTATTTTATCGATAGTTGTCTTTTTACCTTGGGCCAGTGAATCAGCCAATTCTTTGATTGGTCGGTAGGTTCCTTGTGTTGGAAANAAGGTATAGTAACGCATGAAGGCCGAATCAACCTCACGATAATCTTTGGCCTTTCGTAATTCAGTAAATCGCTGCTCCTGAAATTGACGAATATCGGGATTTTCGGTGTTGTAAATAAAGTAGGCACTATTTAATTCAGACACATAACTCTTTGCCCGGTATGCGGATTTAAATTCTTTNTGAAAATCTTTTTCAACTGTGATAGGCTGAACAAAAAATGCGGTACTAGGTGCAATGAAAGCTGCAGGAGACAATCGTTTCTTGTATATTTCAAGTTCCACTACATGCCGTCGTTTTGTACCGCGTGCCTTGCGAATTCTGGTTGAATCAACGAATGTAAAGAAGAGTGGGATGGACGCCGGATTCGGAACAAATTCATCATGATCCTGAAATAAAGTATCTCGCTCAAATGTTTCGGTGCTGGCATCATATTTGGTAAAATGATAGGATGTCAGGTACAGCGGATTTGGAATATCCGTTCCGGGTAAATAGGAATCAATATGGGCACAAAAAAGCGGTTCCGGATTTNNTGATTTTTTATTGTTGGCACCCATTCCCATCGATTGTTTATTCTCTACACTGCCATCTTTATTTTTTTGGAGCATTTCCTGATCGCCCGCTTTAGCACCTCCTCCGAATTCTTCCACCCGCATGGTAATATGTGGCAGCATCAGATAAATAATACAGGCAAACGCCGATAAAAGCACCACCAGAAATAGAATGAAGCGTTTACTGAACCTCCACCAGAACGAACGAGAAGTATCTTCGGTTTGGCGCAGATTTTCTACAGTGAATACCAGATAAATTGTATAAAGTGCTACGGGAGTTAAACTACTCAGTAACTTTTGAACAGTCATTTCTCCGGTTTTGGACAACAGGATAATGCTTATCGTAAGTAGTAAGCCGGAAATCATCAAGGCGGCAAAACGGATACGATGTAAAGCCCATCCCATCACATAGCCAGCTCCAAATAACCAGGAAAAGACGAGAAAGCGAACGCTAAGAAATAAACCATCAAACTCTCCTTTGGCATACTCACTGATTCCGGAATAGATGGTATAGAGTATCAACACCAGGACAACAAAGAGCGGCAAAAAGCGTAAGCGGAATTGATGAATAAAATAGCCGGTCAGTAATCCCAGACTGGCATATACCCCNTGTTGAAACCATTGTTCTTTTAATATAGAAAAGTATAAGTTCGCATTCCATAGAATAAAAAAACAAATCATTGCTGTGGGTATAAGAATAAATACCACGGCGGCAAAAAGCGGGAAATCGATATGTTACGGAATACCTGCATCAGATAAGTTCAAACCGGACACCACTTTTCTCTAAAAGATGTATCAGGTCCTTTTCATTTTTNTTAATTTGGTAACGCATGGGTTGCAGCATCCAACGGGCACGAAGCCGGCTGAGTTGATCGGGAGGAGGCTTTAAAAACAGCCGACTGATCCAGTTCAGAACATAGTAGGAACGAAATATCGAGCTACACCGGATCNNAAAAATGGTTGTCTGGTTATCTATTCTTTCCAGGAGCTGATTCAATTCATCTGCGTCGCTCATGGAATGAATACAAAGTACGCTTCCCGATTTTGGTTTAAAATAATCTTTGATTCCGGTTTCATCATGCCAATCCTGTAAGGTAATCCGGATACGTACATTTTCTTTTTCTGAATCAGCACCATGAATCAGTTGATCCGGAATATAGACTAATTGATACGGTAGCTGACTGAGGCCGTGGTAAATAGTCCACAACGCCGATTTGTAATGATTCAGCATACTTCGACTAAACGCAGAANNTCTTTGTTGAAAGAATTCTGAACAAAAACTCGCATAAAAGTGAACATGCGAAGCGAAGGGGTCCATTATTTCAGGAATGCGCACAACCAACTCTCTGTTTTTTGCAAATATTTTCCAGACAATACGTCGCACATCGTCAGAATCCTCAAATTTTTTATAGTTCAGTAGTTCGCCTTCCACCTTGCGCAATTGTTCGATGCGGACCAGTTCTTCCTGCGTTTTGGGAGGTAGCTCCTTTTGAGGCTGTAACCAGTTCTGAGCGGGATTTAAAATCTGTTGCTGAATTTTGGTATACACCGGAATCGAAAANAGTTGTAAAAANTCCTCGAAGTAAATAAAGGCTCCTTGTACATGATATTCTCTGATATCCGGAAGTTGAAGCACATGATGTCCGGCAATTCCTTTTTGGAAGGGTATCCAGGATTTGCGCATTTTTCGTGCNAAAGTATATGGCGCTGTATAATGCTGCTGATCGTAAATCAATCGAACCTTAACCCATCCCATCAGAGGGCGTATAGCTTGAGGCAGGATGGTTTTNGTTTTAACCAGTCCGGCATTTTCATCGCTCACCTGCATCTGCAGGAACAAATCCTGTTGCCCGGGTTTACCCTTGTANAATTAAAAATGAATCCATGGGATAAATACTGAAAGTAAAGCGACCGAGCTTAAAACAATTGCCAGCACCAGTACAATCAGTCCCATTAGCTTGCTTAATTCATAAAAGGAATTGTTTTCCGTTTTACCCTGTTGCAAGGTCCAGGCAACCAGAAGAATGCCTGCCACAAACAGGATAAAATTCAGTTTCAGGGGAAAGTACTGAACGGTAAACCGAAGCCACCTCGTAATCCTTGAGAAGTTCATGTAAAACAGAAGCCGAATTTAAGGTAAGTTAGTCATCGTACCTCGATTTATACTTTTTTAAGTAAAAGGGTTATCAACAGCATCGATTAGAAAAACAATCTACTTTTGGGGCTCAGAACTAAAATCATGCAAACTCAGATCACCTGCCCGTCTTGTAAAACAGCGTTTAATTTGGAAGATGTGCTCAGCGAAGACATCGAAAAGAATATTCGGGAGAAATACAATGCCGAAAATCAGCGGATTGTAGAACTTTATCAAAAGAAAAATGAGGAATTTCTCCGGGAACAGGAGCGGTTTCAGGAACTTAAAAAGAGAGAATGAGTTGTTTCAGGAACGCTTGCGGAAAGAGGTTGCTGAAGTGACGTTGAAAAAGAATCTGAATTACGTAAGAAAATCGAAGAGGAACAGCAGGCCAAAGTGAAGTTTCTGGAGGAACAGCAANAAAGTACAGGAGGAAAACTCAGAAAATTGCAACAAGCAGAAATTCAAGTCTTGCAACTCAATAAAAAGCTGGAAGAGCAACAAGAAGCAGAGGCACACAATTTAAGAAAACTCCGGTTGGAGGTAGAAACTGAACTAAAAGAAACCGTGGCCCGTGAAATTATTCAGAAGGAACAGGAACGTTTTGATATGGAACGAAGGGAACACGAAAAAACTATCCNNGACCAGAATAAACTGATTGAGGAAATGCAACGGAAAATGCAACAGGGTTCGATGCAAACGCAAGGAGAAATTCTGGAGCTGGCGATTGAAGAAGTTTTAAAACAATCGTTTCCATTTGATGTGGTTCAGGAAGTAGGAAAAGGGAAACGTGGTGCGGATTGTATTCTTCAAATCAGAAATGAATCAGGCCAACCCTGTGGACGCATAATTTTTGAAAGTAAACGAACCAAAGATTTTGATAAAAAGTGGATTCCGAAACTGAAGGAAGATATGATGGAAGCCTCCTGTGACCTGTCGATTCTGGTGAGCCAGGTATTACCCGACGAGTGGAAAATATTTGATCAGAAAGATGGGGTTTGGATCTGTCGTTTCAATGAGTTGGTGCCTGTGGTGAAGCTTGTTCGGGAAGGGTTGATTCGTGTGGCCCGTGCGCAACAATCTCAGGAAAATAAAGGAGAAAAGAAAGAGATGCTATACCGGTATTTTACAAGCAACGAGTTTNTTCAACAAATGCAGGCCCTCAACGAGGCCTATTTATACCTGAAGTCTTCTGGATCGTGAAAAATTGCAAATGGAAAAATCTGGAAAGAACGTGAAAAACAAATCGACAAGGTGTTACTAAATAATTCGCATTTGTTAGGTGCAATTAAGGGTATTGCAGGGGCTGATGCTGAGGATATTGATTTGTTGGGTGTTTAATTGTGAAAACGATCGGCGATGGTCTATCGATTAGTGAATCTGCCAACACATCAATTGCAGGATTTAGAAGAGAAAATTCAGCGAGGTGGTCGTTTCGTTGTGTTCCCATATGCCATTTCTTTTCTGGTGGTTACCATGCAGCAACTTTCCCCGGCTATTTATATTTCAGGTGATAAAGACCTTAATTTTTTTGCCCGCAAATATGTTCGAAAAAATTATCAATACGGATTGTGGGCCATCCCATGGGGAATCATTAAAACATTCGATTACCTGAAAGCGATCCGGGAGGGCGGCCTGGATGTGACGGAAGATATCATGTTGAATCTTACCCAGGAAAATCTTTACCGGGAAGAGGTGCTTTTAAATCGTCATAAAACAGTTTTAAAACATCCGGAACCAGAAGAAATAAAATCACTAAAAAGGACTAAGAACATTGCCCCAAACCATGCAAGCGTACCCTATTTGGTTTGGGTATTATTTAAATGTAGCAAAAGACGAAGAACCCTTTTTTTACTTGGGATCGCAGCGGATGAAGCTTTTGAATTAGCAGAACCGTCGTTTAGAGAAGCAGTTTATTCTCAATTTTACAAACGAATACCTTTTCTTTTTGTGGATATGAATTCGGTTTCTGATTGGTCTACTCTACTTAAAGAACAGGGTATTCCTATACAGTGTAATTTGTTCTGAGAAGACTCGTTCGTTTACTTCTTTGTTCTTTCGCCCAGGAATCTTTCAATCCAACTGTTTTATTAAAAATCAACGAGCCGGGTCCGGAATCCTTATCCAGGCAGAAATAACCCAAGCGAAGGAATTGGAATCGATCCTGNAGTGTTGCCTCGCTTAAGGCTGGTTCTAACTGCGCACTTTGAATAATAGTCAGACTATCCGGATTGAGATGTTCAGTGAGTTCTCCTTCCGCATTCGCNGGATCTTCTACCTGAAATAATCGGTCATACAAACGAACTTCTGCCTGAATGGATGAATTTGCATCTACCCAATGCATGGTACCCTTCACTTTGATGCCACTTTGATCGTTGCCACTTTTTGAATTCTCAAAATACACCGCATGAATCTCGGTGATATTTCCTCTNTCGTCCTTTACGCAACCGGTACATTCTATAATGTAAGCATGTTTAAGACGTACTTTTTGTCCGGGTGCGAGCCGGAAATATTTGGCCGGTGGGTTTTCCATGAAATCATCCCGTTCAATCCAGAGTTCCCTGCCAAAACGAATTTTACGATGTCCGGCTTGCGANTCTTCCGGATTGTTTTCGGCATCCAGTTCTTCAGAATGACCTTCCGGTAAGTTCATGATAATTAATTTCACCTGATCTAAAACGGCCATCCTGCGAAGCGCAATCCGATTCAGATCTTCACGGACGCAAAACTCAAGTAGGCTCACATCAATCAGATTATCGCGTTTAGCTACTCCCACTTTTTCCCAAAAGGTACGTACGCTGTGGGGCGTATAGCCTCTTCGCCGATGTCCGCTGATGGTTGGCATTCTTGGGTCATCCCAGGCAGTCACATGGCCTTCGCGCACGAGCTGCAGCAATTTACGTTTGCTGGTGACCATGTAATTGACATTACCCCGAGCAAACTCATACTGATGAGAAGGAAAGATGCCTAATTTTTCAATGAACCAATCATATAATTCACGATGGGGAACAAATTCAAGGGTACAAATTGAATGCGTGATTTGTTCGATGCTGTCTGACTGGCCATGGGCAAAATCATACATGGGGTAAATACACCATTCATTGCCGGTTCGGTGGTGATGAGCATGCTTGATGCGATAAATGACAGGATCTCGCATGAGCATATTGGTATGCTTCATGTCAATTTTAGCACGTAATACTTTGCTGCCATCCGGAAATTTCCCATCCTTCATGGCAGTGAACAATTCTTTATTTTCTGAGATACTTCGGTTGCGGTAGGGTGAGTCGGTTCCGGGACTGGTAGGCGTTCCTTTCATGGAGGCCATTTCTTCGGAAGTAGAATCATCTACATAAGCGAATCCGGCATCAATCAGCTGGTGTGCAAATGCGTAGAGTTGTGGAAAATAGTCCGAAGCATAAAACTCATTATCCCATTGAAAACCGAGCCATTGAATATCCTCCCGGATGCTGTTCACATATTCGGTTTCTTCGGTGCTTGGGTTGGTATCATCAAAACGGAGATTGCATTGGCCCCTGTACTTTTTCGCCAATCCGAAATTAACGCAGATTGCCTTCGCATGTCCGATATGCAAGTACCCGTTTGGTTCCGGCGGGAATCGTACCTGAACTCTCCCATTGTGGGTATTGTTTTTAAGATCACTTTCGATGATTTCTTCCAGGAAATTCAATGTTTTTTCTTCCGACATAATAGAAAACTGAAGGCCAAAAGTAGCGCCAAATAATGAGAAATACAGGCTAAAAGTCTATTCAAGTTATTTCAAACCATTAGGAATTTGCCATTCAAAGTCACACAATTTTAAAGCAATCTGAATCAAAATACTAAAATTATGGGCATCTTGGCAATGCTCATAACAGGATAAGTTGTATGGGACGCAAATTCATTGTATATTAAAGGTATAATTCTTTTGGCTTATGAATTTCGTTGAAAAAATAGAGCGCCTTACCAAAGAATTTATTCAAACCTGGAATGATCGTGATTTTGAAAAATTAAGAAGTTTTTAGTACCAGGTGTTGTTATCCGTTCGCCTTTCGTTCTCAAAATTTCGCCCCAATCCGATTCAGATACGATTCAAGGTATCGATCCGGTGATGAATTATTTTAAATCGCTTTCCGAACACGCTCCACAGGTGCGATTTAATCCGGATCTTAAGGAATTTCATAAGGTAAACCGAACGATGCGTATTCAAGGAGAATTGATTGATTCCGGAAAACCCTTTCAGGCGGAATATCGATCAACGAATATGGAAAGTTTGTTCGCATTGAATTGACTTATCCTGAAGGCATCTAGCAGAATCTTTTCGTGCTTACATAGGGCTTGCTGATTAACGTGAAAATAGTTGATTTCATTACATGAAGGAGTATATATCGTTCATTTAAATGCACAACAAAATTTCATATCTCTTCAATAAGCTTGCAGATCATTTCTTGTTTCTCTCTTCACCGGCATCTTCAACTCCTTCGTCATCCTTTAGTCCCGATACGAAGTGTCGGGAAGAAAAGGTTTGTACCAAAGTACTATCCCTCGTGCGCTTCCTTGTATTTGAAGCGCCTGCGAGATAATCAACAAGCCCTACATGTTTTTCGGTGGTAATGGATCAATCCTGCGATTGGTTTCTGTACAATATTGCCAAAAGGAATTTCGTATTGAGCGCATAAGTTGATAAGGATGTCTTTAAAGTAAAACGCCACACTACCACAAAAGGATACGGGTGTTTTATGAATGCCTGGGTAGCGCAAGAGGTGATTCATAAACAATTCGTTCAAGGTATCCTCCAGAATATTCTCAATCATAAAGTGTCCTCTATGTGACACAGCAAATTGGGTGAAATGGGCCAGATACCGGTTCGGAAATGGCTTTTGATACAACTGATGTAAAATTTCTTCCTGCGTGGTATCAAAAGTTTTCCGAAAGTCTTTCAACAAATTTTCATCAAAGATGTCGTGCAAATAATATTGAAGAATCTTTCGACCGATTTGAGTTCCGCCTCCTTCATCCCCCAGGATATAACCCAACGAGGGCGTTTTAAATGTTATTTTTTTGCCGTTGTATAAACAGGAATTACTTCCGGTTCCTAAAATAGCAACAATCCCTTTCTCCGTTCCGCAACACGCTCTTGCCGCGGCTAAAATATCACTATGGCATTGGATTTTCCTACTTTCAAATCTTGTTTTGAGGGCCTTCAGAATGCTATTCTGTTTGTCTGTACTGCTGATGCCAGCCCCGTAAAAATGAATTTCATCTGGACTGGTGTTGATTTTCAATTCGTGATGCAAGAGCCTCGCAATTTCTTCGCTTTGCATAAAATANGGATTGATTCCCTGGGTAGAGTACATGGTTTTGCGTTGATTCCGAATTAAACACCAATCCGTTTTAGTNGATCCGCTATCTGCAATGAGAATTGTTTTTTCTGCCATGCCCCAAATTTACACGGAATGCGTAATTAGATTCCGTTCATTTTTGATTTTATCTGAGTAATTTCCTTTTGTATGGCGATCGATTCGGAATTTTCNGGAATGTTCGCTTAAAAGTGTTTTAGGCGATTTTCTGCCAGTATGACCCGACCTACGGTTAAATAATATCTGGCAGCTTCTAAATCTACGTTCAACGATTCGTAGGGAAATGATTGGTAAAANGGATTGAATAATGTGGCCACGAGATTAGCCAAGTTTCCGGTTTCAACGGCCTGAGGAGCCNNGAAAACATCCCCGGAATTAAAGCGATCCGTTTTCCTATAAACGGCGGCCACCGGATCGGCAAATACACAGGCAAAAATGGTATCAGTATAAAGATAGCGATGCAAGGCTTCATGTGAATTCCTGAATAAAACAACAGTCTGAAAGTTCCTTTGTTCATCCAACTGGTGAAACAATTTGGGATCATTCGCAATTTTAAAATAGGAGGTAAAAAANTCAGTTGAAAATACGTCCGATCAACGCAGGTCGATATAGGATTTGAAGTCAGGTTGTAATTTCCAAAGTAAATACGACGAGGTCAGATAATCGCTGAAGATATTTTGTCCTTTCAATTGCTGGCTTTGTAAATATTCTCCAGCACTTACAGGTGTGTTGGTAGATAATACTTCTAAACCGTAGCGGTCGCGCGAGTAGGTGATTCGGTAAAACATATTACTGACTATTGCGAGGTACACCAAAACGGCTAATCCCTGTATCCAATTTTTTTTTGATTCTACTTTTGAGCATGCGGGGAAANNGGATTTGGTAAAACCATGGAACGGAAAGAAGGACAAAAAGACCAAATTCCGTTGTGCTAAAACGCCTAACACCAGCATCCCTAATAAAACAAGGAAATATCCGTTCAGNATTATCGGACCATTTTGCTTTTTAGTTGTAAGAAAAATAAAGGCAATCAGAACGACTAAAAACAAGATGCTTTGCCAGGACCAATACTCCGCATCAGCGATTGAAGCCAGTTCTGTGGTAAATTTATTTGTATTGAGTTGATTAAAAATATCAAAGGGTTTAGTAAGAATTTTCCACCCTCTTGGATTCAGCAGAATACCGCCGGTTTGCAATATCAGAACCAATAGCATCTTACGTGGCCATTGGCGTGCAGAAATTCGTTGTCCAAAAACATACAACAAGGTGATGGCAATTCCCATTCCAAACGCTTCATGCAGATTGGCCCAGAGGGCCTGCAATGGAATTAATGTATACAACCAATAATCCTGTTTTTGNGAATGCCTCACCAGGATCCAGGTGAACAAAACGCTGAATAAATGACTATACATTTCCGGTCTCCCGGTCATGCGAAATTCTATGAGTAATAGAGTAGGTAGGAGGATGGCCAGAAAAAGAGGCGCAGAAAATGTACCGAGATGTTGAATCCAATTTTTAAGTATCCAGAGGATAAGAACAATGAGCATAGCCTGCAGCAGCGGAATGCATTCGGGGCCAAAAGCCTGACTGACCCATGCACAGATGACCTCAGCGCCCCATTTCACATTGAACCAGGGTTGTCCAGACATCGTATAAGAAAATACATCGGTGTGGGGAATAGTCTTATGCTGCAAAATCCATTCACCACTGCGGATCTGCCACCACAAATCCGGCTCTCGCAGGCATTTGATCGAAAAACGATACCAAGAAGAAAAGCAAGATAAATGGAAATTCTGGTTTGCCAGTTTTTCATCTGACCAAGATACAATCAAAATGCTAGTAGTTGTATTTCAACCCAACTTGTATCCCATGCGACATGATAAGTTCTGAACGCTGAACTCCACCAAAATAAGTGTCTGGTTGAAACCCAAAATGATACTGTAAGGAATACACTAACTCGCTTAAACAATTTCATCGATTGCTCTAATCCAATCATAAAATAGGCGTTCCAACGGTTCAAATCACTTAAAGTAAATTTGGTTTCCTGGTTGCGAATGATAGGTTTTGAAGGATCTTCACTAATTCCATCAACTTTAAAGCAGGTGTAAATCGGTTTATTCATGGAAAACCCGGTGATGACACAGGATTGTTTTCTGAATTGATAGATTGCATTCACTCCTATACCTGCGCTGAGTTCTGAGCCGGGAAAAGTTCGTTTGGTTAAACTGGGGCTATTCGTTGGTTGAGGCGGACTAAACCGGAGGTAGTTTAGGGCGTAATTGTAGGAGAATTTTAATTGGTTACGAAGTGAGAAACGTCTTTCCAGACTTGCCCCGTATGAAAATGAAGTAAATCCAAGTTTGTGTTTCGGAATGGGTTGATAGGCTGTTCTGGTCAAGGTAGACTGAATACCAAAATAAGTGGAAGATGTATTGCGTTGCGATATACCCTGCCAACTCCAAAGAACCAGAATAGTGAAGAGTACTGCTTTGTGCATATCCAGAAACGTATAACTCCACTAAGTTATTGTATTTTCCTTAACGCCTATAAGAAATTTTGTTAAAGTTTTAGTGAATAGGTTTTTAATTCCCCTTAGAAGGCATAACTTCGCTTAAAACTTAAAAGCTATGAACCGTATACTTACTCTGCTACTTTTATTTGGAACCATGCTTTCAGCCCATGCCCAAAAAGAAGTGTATTTAACGATTACCCATCAGCTAAATGGCGGCAGTTTCGCATTTGGTCAGACGGCACAAAATAATCTGGGAAATAGTTTTCAAATTACACGGGTTGATTATTACCTGTCCGGAATAAAAATTATTCATGACGGAGGCCAGGAGACACCCGTTCCGAATCATTATATCTTGGTTAGGGGTAACAACCCGGTCATAGATTCATTGGGCGTTTTTAACGTCACTAGTATTGAAGGAATTAAGTTTTCGGTAGGTGTTGATTCACCGGCCAATAATGCGGACCCTGCTTTATACTCCCTACCACATCCTTTAGCCTATCAAACCCCATCCATGCATTGGGGCTGGAGTTCAGGCTATCGGTTCGTATGCCTCGAAGGGATGGCCGGATCCGGTTTCGCCACCAATTTTCAATTGCATGGTTTATGGAATGCCAACTATTTTCAACAAAGCAAAACCCTGAGCGCTATGATGATCGGGAACAAAGCATATATTAATTTAAATGCAGACTATGTTAAGGCGCTGCAAGACGTGAACGTTTCTGTAGGCCCGATTGATCATGGTNACCGACCAGCAGGATCGAAAATGCTACAGAATTTCAGAGACCTGGTGTTTACTCCGGGTTCAGCAATTCCAAACGTTATAGCCTCCGTAATGAATGAAAATTCTGAGCTGTCGGTTTATCCCAACCCTTCTAATGGCAAGTTCATTTTAAATGATGAGAAGGGAATTTCTACTGATGCAATCTTACTGGACATGCAAGGTCGATACCTTCGTCACTTTGCCTTGAATCCTGGTCAACCAAACCATAGTATTGATTTCCCGGTATCCGGTCAATTTATCTTAAGCGTTCAACGATATGGTTTGCCGATTGAAACGATTCGAATCGAAATACAATAATGCGCCAATTCCTATTCATAGGAATCATCGGGTTGGTATTTACCAACTGCAATAATAAAGCCCCAATCGAAGTATTTCCGCAATTAATGGAAATCCCAGATGGCTTTCCACCTGTTCAATTTCCTGAAGACAATACCTTCACGCTGGCCCGATGGAATCTGNGGAAACAGCTGTTTTTTGATAAAGCCTTGTCANAAGATTCTTCAGTTAGTTGTGCAAGCTGTCATTTACCCGCCTTTGCATTTAGTGATACTAAAGCATTCAGCCAGGGTAGTTCTCAACGTGAAGGAACTTCCAATTCACCCACCTTAAGTAACATCGCCTATCATCCTTACTATACACGGGCCGGAGGTGTTGCCACACTGGAAATGCAAGTTGCAATTCCGGTTCAGGAACATGCTGAGTTTGACATGGACATGGTGGAACTCACACAACGACTGGCCTCAAACCCGTATTACCAGCAAATGGCCCAAATGTGTTACAAGCGCGCTTTTGACCCCTTTGTTCTCACGAGAGCCCTGGCCACATTTGAACGAAGTTTGTTGAGTGGAGATTCAGAATATGATCGTTCCGTGCAACATCCATCAGGCAATGCATTGAGTGTATCGGCANAAAAAGGTCGGGATTTATTTNTTAGTAACAGAACCAATTGCTCTTCTTGTCATTCCGGATTCAATTTTACAAACTATCAGTTCGAAAACAATGGGCTCTATTTAAATTATGCAGATAGTGGAAGAATGCGATTAACAAAACTAGAATATGACAGGGGCGTTNTTAAAGTTCCTTCCTTACGAAACATAGCCTTAACTGCACCGTATATGCATGATGGTTCTTTCTCTACGCTCGAAGAAGTCGTTCATCATTACAACTCAGGTGGTGTGGATTTTCCAACAAAGAGCCCCTTGGTTCGCCCACTCTATTTGAGTACCGAAGAGGAACAGGCCCTGGTAGCGTTTTTAAATACATTAACCGATCATAACTTTGTAACGAACCCTAATTTCCTGCCATGAAAAACGAATTTTATCTACCTGATTGTGCTACTGGTTTTTGGCGTAGTGCTCGCTTGTCAAAAGGATNCCGGGTTTGATTCAAATTATCCTTATATTCTTGATTATGGAGGACTCACTCCGCCGGCCATACCCGCAGACAATCCCTTGCGTGTGGAAGGGGTCAAATTAGGACGGATGCTATTTTATGAACCGAAATTGTCTGGCAATAATTCAATGAGTTGTGCATCATGTCACAATCAGAAAACAGCCTTTTCAGATACCAACCGCTTCTCGTTGGGTATTAAGGGCATTTNNGGCGGCCGACAAGCCATGGCAGTTTTTAATATGGCTTGGAATACCAATGAATTCTTCTGGGATGGAAGGGCAGCCTCACTGCGCGAACAATCTTTAAAACCTATTCAGGATCCTGTTGAAATGGACGAAACGCTGACGAATGTGGTTGAAAAACTGAAATCGGATTCCCGTTACCTGGTTCAGTTCAGAAAGGCTTTTGGTTCCGATGAAATTACCGAGTTAAAAATCAGTCTGGCGCTGGAACAATTCATGCATTCTATCGTGTCGCATCAATCGAAGTACGATGCGTATTTAGCGGGCAAGGCTACGTTAACCGCTGAAGAAGAAAGAGGTCGGTATCTTTTTTACCGAGTATAACCGGGTTTTCCGGCTACTTCCGGGGCTGATTGTCAGCATTGTCATTCTGGTCCGAATTTTACAGACAATCGTTATCACAACAACGGACTGGATAGTACCAATGCCATTCAGGATGTAGGCCGTGAAAAGGTGACAAATAATCCTATGGATAAGNGGAAGTTTCGAACGACTAGTTTACGCAATATTGCATTGACACCTCCATATATGCACGATGGTAGATTCCGTACCCTGGAAGAAGTGGTTGAGCATTATAATTTGGTGCATGCCAGTTCAACATTGGATCCTACCTTTTATCAACAGCTCNCCAAAGGGTTGGAACTAACGGCCTCTGATAAAGCCGCCTTGGTAGCCTTCCTTCAAACACTTACTGATCAGAATTTAATTTCTGACCCGCGGTATTCCAATCCATTTCTGCCTTAAGATATCCATGGCCGGATGTGTCCTTCCTCTGACCTAGGACGAAATGATGGGCTGAGCTAATTTTGTTCAAAAATCAAACATGCCGATCAAATTCGCTTTTCTTGTTTTACCCCAAATTCACCTGATGGATCTGGCCGGGCCTGATCGGACCATTNTAGAAGCAATGGATTATGGTGCTGAATTTAAGATTGAATATTACGGATTGGGTGATGGACCGCAAACAACGGCCGGACTTAATTTAGGGAAAACAAAACCATTTAAAAAGCTTGGTTACNAGGCCGGAGATTACTTGATTTTACCGGGGTCTAGCGTCGATTTTTTAATGAGCAAGTCATTTCTTCAGAATGAAGTTCTTTTAAGTNGGCTGCGAAATCAGTATGCTAACGGCGTTCATTTGGTATCGGTTTGCGCAGGTGCTTTTGTTCTCGGACTGGCCGGATTACTGGACGGAAGACGGTGTACCACCCATTTTAAACGGACGGCCCAATTGCAGAAGCGATTTCCATTGGCCAGGGTCGAAGAAAATATGCTCTTCGTTGAAGATGAGGGTATTTTTACCAGTGCCGGAATTGCATCCGGAATCGACCTGATGCTTCACATTGTAGAGAGATTACAGGGTAGTTATTTTGCCCATAAGGTTGCGCGGGAACTCGTAATTTATAATCGACGTGATGGGAATCAGAAACAGCAAAGTGCTCTTNTGCAATTTCGAAATCATATTCATTCCGGAATCCATTTGGTGCAGGATTATCTGATTGAACATACGGATAGAAAGCATCGTATTGTAGATNCGGCCGAAATGGCCAATATGAGCGAACGAAATTTTACCCGGATATTTAAGCAAGAAACCGGAACAACGGTTATTCAGTTTTTAAATTCGATTCGCGCCGAATTGGCAAGACAATGGATGAAGAATCCCGATCTTAGTAAAATTCAAATTGCTGCAAAACTCGGGCTGCGAAGCGAACGGCAGTTAAACAGAATTTTGCAACAATAACAGGCCGAATCTGTCCCGGCTTTGTCCGTTGCTCACACTGCACATCATCTACCTTTAAACAACAAAATTATTTGCTATGAAATCACTCGTAATGGGCGGACTCATGATGCTATTTGCCAATGAACTTCTGAAAGCCCAAAATATAGCCGTACATCTGATGGCGGATTCCATGCAGCTTTATGGGAATTATGTTTTGTCGGATTCAAATGCTAAGATGCAGGATGCGGGCAATATTAATGGCAACACGGTGCAATTAAAGGAACTTCGAAATGAAGTCTATCATCTTTGGATTTCGGTATCAGGATTTCAGGAAGTTGATACCAGCTTTCATCCTCAAAATTTAACGAACCTGCAAATCATTCTTACGCCAATCAGGAATCAGCTGAAGGACGTAAGAATAAAAGCCATCAGACCAATCTTTGAAGCTGGGGCGAATGGANACCTCGTACGAATAGAAAATACTTTGTTTAGCCGATGCGCGAATGCGCAGGAATTACTGGGGCGAATGCCGGGAGTTAGTGTATCCGGGAATAAGATAAATGTATTCGGGAGGNGAGAGGCATTCATTTATTTAAACGGTCGTGAAATCAGTTTTGAAAGTTTTAAAGCGTTGCCACCTGGAGAAATTAAATCTATTGAAATTGTACAAAATCCCGATGCAAGATTTGATGCCAAAGCCAAAGCGGTCATCCTGATCGCAATGAAAAAGCACTATGCTCAGGGATTCCTTGCTACGTTAAATGACGCCATAAGTTGTTATATTCATGAACGTGGCGAACCGGCCAAAAATTAACAGCCCGTAACTATGTAATGCATACCCCTCTTTGGCTCTATGTATGCGAAAAAACCACTGGGAATTTTCAGGGTACTATGCCAATGAACTAGAACCAATTATTCTCAAAATGAATTCAGAACTTCGGTTGCAGGCGGTTCAGGAAGTTACCTAAAGGATGGGTTTTATGCGGAGAATAACCGTTGTCTTGGAATTCATACGTATCGCTTCGGCATCGGATTTCAACCCAATGAAAAAACCAATTGGTCGGTACAATATGATGGTCTATCACACAATTTTAAATTAGATGTATTGCAATTGGGTGAATACCGGAATCCGCAGAATGATCGANCCACCATTTATATGACGAATGCCGCCAGTACCCGATTACTGAATCACTCCTTTAACATCAATCTCCTTGAAAAAAACAGTCAGAAGGGCGATCAGGTTNTTGTTGGTTTGCAATGGAATCAATTTGAAAATAACCTTTTAGATCAATTAACAGAGTCGATTACCCAATCCTCGGATGTATCAATAAATAACAGAAAAAATGTCGGGTACAATCGAATAAGGATATTTTCAGCACAAGTTGATCGGGTACGCAAATTAAAACATGAAATAAAATTGGAGAGCGGCCTCAAAGTATCCAACATTGAAAACAAGGGAAGGATTCAATTTTTCTCTAAATCGGCAGATGAATACCAATTTGCGGAAAATGTTGATTTTGCCAATGCAACCAGGTATCAGGAGCAGGTTCTGGCTTTATATGCCAAAATAAGTAAAACATACAAAAAGGTTCAAAGTAATATCGGGCTGCGCGCTGAAATGACTAAAGCGAAAGGCTTGTCTTCGCGCCAGGAATCCCCTTTAATCGATACACGGTATTTCAACGTTNTTCCAAGTGCCAGGGTTGCTGTACAATGGAATACAAATTGGAGCACTAGTGGTTCCTATGCTTACAAAATTAATCGACCCTTGTACCAGGATCTTGATCCGTTTTTGTGGTATTTGGATAGCCTGACCAGCATACAAGGAAATTCGAAATTAGTCCCTGAATTTTTGCATCAATATGAATTCCGTTTGAGCTATAAACAAATGACATTAAGATATGGATTTACCTGGTCTAAACATTCCATTGCCTCGGTGATGAAAACTGGTAACAGTGGAGTGAACAGTGTTATTTTTACCAAGGATAATATTCAACAACGCATCACCCACACCGTAGCCCTTGATTTGCCTTATGAANAAAGGACGCTATTCGGTTTCACTACGTTGGCCTTTAACAGATACCAATTCAACGATGCACGACCGTTGTACCAGGCCCGACAAGCTACACCGCAATGGTATATTTATTCATACCATAGTATGAAATTGCCCATGAGGCTCACGGCGGAATTGACCGCTGAATATTATTCTCCCAGTTACGATGGCTTTACCAACAAGCAGGCATATTACTATTTTACACTGCNNGGTTTCACGCTCCTGGTTGAAAATCAGTCGCTCAATGTCAATCTTCTTTGGAACGATTTTGCCCGCACCGCAGTTNTGGGAGGAGAATTTGCTGTCAATACGTTTCGAAATCAATATAGTCAGCGTTTTCCGACAGACTATATACGACTTTCCATAAACTATACGTTGCACAGTAAAACTGAATTCAGATATCAAAATAGAAATGTCAATGAAGCAGAGTTTAATCGGATTAAACGATGAAGTGCTATTTATGTTTAAATGGGATAGAACATTCAAAGGAAATTCAATGCCAGTCCCAAAAGGCCAATGATGTGGGCTACAACTGGAATGATTTCAATAAAACCAGTCATATCAGGGCTGGGAATGAATAATTAGTTTAAAATTGAGGTAGAAAAGTAATTTTACTTTTTCTTTGCTGGCAGCATGAAACCGTGAGATAAGTTACACGAACAACTTTCTGGAAAGGCTGGAACTTTGGGATACCTGATTTTTCCTTCGCCTGAAATAGAACTAGAATTCATGCCAACTTAAAAACCTGTTCAAATGAAGTCGGCAACAATACGAGTCACCAAGAAATTTATTTTTGATATGGCCCATGCACTCAGTGGATATGACGGTCCATGTAAAAATATTCATGGCCATACCTATATTTTTAGTGTCACGGTGAAAGGGCGTGTTGAAAACGATTCTACGAATCCGAAGTATGGATTGGTGATAGACTTTACCGATTTGAAACGAATGGTGCAGGAACATATTATTCAGGTGTTTGATCATTCGCTGGTGCTGGCTGCTGATTCACACCATGCCCAACTGAAAAATTCCTTACCCGAACATGAAAGGATTCATTTAGTGGATTATCAACCGAGTGCAGAAAATTTATTACTTGATTTTTGTCGACGACTCAAAGCCGCCATGCCGGAGAATATCCGGTTGCATGCCCTGAAATTAGAAGAAACGCCGACTTCTTATGCGGAATGGTTTGCCGATGATCGATCGGAAGAGTAGTTCACTCTAAATGTAGCATCCAACAATTAATTCCATCGGTGAGCAGGTGACAGATACAACCTATGCCAATCCAAAGCCAGNNGGCGCGGAAAAAGCATAAGGTGAGATAAAGACCTGCAACGATCCAGCCGTGGAGTGGATGAAAACCCAGACTGCACCGGTGGGGATCGAAAATTGGGTTGGCGAGAAGATGATCAACATCAATTATCATCGTGCCCAGCATGACCAAACCCACTTTACGCCACTCGGAAGGGTTAATCCATCGGGCAAGTAAAAAAGGAAAAACGAAATGCAATGAATAATGCAGCAAATGTGAAAATAGATCCATGTTTCGTGCTTCTCGGTGGCCTGACTAGCCGATTAATCCTATCTCATTTATGCTTTGAAATGGATGGGGAACAGGTGTAACTAATCCCACCATCTCCGATTAAATTCTTTGACTGCCGGATCCTGGGGTTCTCATTGGCTATACGAAGAGCTTCCCGATAGTTGGCCCATCCGTTTTTAAGATACTTGTCGTTGACCGAAAATTCTCCGGCTCCGGCATCAAGATCTCCACAATCCGGTATCCGATAAATACCCCAATGACATTTCTTCTTCAACTTTTTGGTGTAGCTGCTCCAGAAGGTTTTGGTCTGATTAAAATTTTCCCCGTCACCAAATGATTCAGATGCCAATTGAGGGATACCATTTTGGTCGAAGTAACAGTATGAAGTCATGGTTCCTTTAAAGGTTCCGGTGTGCGCATGTGTGCGGCTTTCGTTGAAGTCAATTTGGCAACTTAATTTATAGAGTTTATTTACGGGGTAATCGGATCCATCTTCCAGTTTCACTTCTTGTACTTTTGTGATGGTGATGGTTCCGGTAAGGNNGCAAATTGTTGATCGCACTCGTGATTTACCCTGCACCTGATATTGAATGGCATTTATTTTACTCTTTTGAATGGAAGAGTAATGAATATAAAAACGTTCATATTGATTTCCGATAAACCCGAGCGGTTCATGAAACATGTAATTGTCTAATCCAGTCTCGGAGTCGTGCGTGTGATTATTGTACCACAAAACCGATAAGTCAGCTTTCTTGATTTTTCAGGGATGCTTGGCACTGCACTAAATAATAATGCAGTGAGGAGGATAAGCATTGCGCCATGAAGTATTTTCATACGGATGGTTTTATTGGTAAAGTTAGTTTTTCTATCAAACAGCTCAAATTAAAATTGCCGTACTAACCGATTCCATCAAAGCCAGGTTATACTACATCCCCTTCAGTTAAGCAGCCGATTGCAAAATGACTGTATGCTGTATAAGCATCGAACACGTTTCAACTCCATTCCGTCAGGGGTATTTATTTAAGTGTGTTCTTCATGATGTTCTTCCGCAAGATAGGCGGCCATTAGTTTTTGTTGTTGTTCGTGATTAACCGGAGCATATTCTGCAAACTTTTGGTGGTAACGGGCTCTTCCTTGTGTTAAACTGCGTAGTGAGGAGGAGTACTGATTCAATTGAGCTAAAGGTACTTTTGCCTTTATTTTCTGAAAATGCCCTTCACCTTCCATGCCTTCTACAATTCCCATACGGGTTTGTAAGTCGCCCATTACGGCACCCACCTGGTCATCCGGACAATACACCGTTAATTCATAAACAGGTTCAAGGAGTTGAGGATCNGCCTGTTTGAATGCCTCCCGAAAAGCTTGCAACCCGGCAATTTTAAAGGAAATATCATTACTGTCTAGGNNATGCATTTTTCCATCAAATACGGATACACGAACATCGCGAACATAGGAACCTGTTAGTGGTCCGTTGTGCATTTTCNNCATGACACCTTTTAATATGGATGGTAAGAACCGGGTATCAATAGCTCCTCCCACAATACAATTTAAAAATACCAGTTTGCCACCCCAATCCAATGCCAATTCTTCTTTTCCACGCACCTGTATACCATGCGGGTCTGGCATGCCATCGGAATACGGTTCAATACGCAAACTAACTTCGGCAAATTGACCTGCTCCTCCGCTTTGTTTNTTGTGTCGATAGGTAGATTCAGCCTGTTTCCGGATAGTTTCCCGATAAGGAATTTTCGGGGCATCAAAAGCAACTTCTAATTTATGAATATGATCNATTTTCCATTGAATCACTTGCAAGTGTAGTTCGCCCTGACAATGCAAAAGGGTTTGTTTTAATTCAGCTGAAACTTCAAACCGGATGCTGGCATCTTCTTCTTTCAGAATGTGAAGTACCTGAGCGAGTTTCTCTTCTTCACCTTTTTGGTTGCCCGANATCGCGACAGTCATATGAGGTTCCGGAAATTCAATGGGTGTTAATTCGAGCTGCGTTTTTTTATCATGTAGGGTATTATTCACATGCGTAGAACGTAATTTCATGGTAGCTCCTATGTCGCCTGCCACCAGTTGCTGAACGGGGATACGGTTATGTCCTTCAAGTAGGAAAAGTTGATTCAGTTTTTCATACGCACCAGTGGTTTCATTCACCAATTCCGTGCCGGATTTAATAGTTCCGCTGAATACTTTAAACAAACTTAGTTCGCCAATATGGGGTTCAATAATTGTCTTGAATATAAAGATGCAGGCCGGAGCATCAGGGTCGCAAATCACCTCCTGCCCCTGAATACTTNNTTGCGCCGGCATTTCCTGGGGTGAAGGGCAAACATAATCGATATAGCTCATGATCCGTCCACAACCCATATTGCGTTCTGCACTAGCGCAAAATACCGGAAATAGTTCATGGTGCAGCATCGCAACGTGCAAACCATTTTTAAGNTCGGCCTCACTCAGGTTGCCTTGTTCAAAGTACTTTTCCATCAACCCTTCATCATTGGCAGCAACAGCTTCCACCAAGGTGCGATGCATAGTTTCGGCGCGTTCTTTTTCTGAATCAGGTAGNGGCATCTTTTGTGGGATACCGCCTTCCGCAGGGTAGGTATACATCACCATATTCAGTACATCGATTATGGCATTGAAATCTGATCCGGTATTGACAGGATACTGAACGGGGATCGCATGCGACCCGAAATGGGCCTGAGCTTCAGACAAGGTTTTATCGTAGTCAGCTTCGGCATGATCCAGTTGATTGATCGCAAAGAGGGTGGGTGTTTTAAAAGAATCCGTATACTCCCAGATCGGATCGGTGCCAACTTCAACACCGGCGGCAGCATGAAGCACGATGACGCCGGTATCCGCAACTCGCAGGGCACTAATAACCTCCCCGGAAAAATCACTGTAGCCTGGTGTGTCCAGAATATTAATTTTATAGTCATGCCAGGTGGTATGCATAAGTGTTGTGAACACAGAACTTCTACGCTCAGTTTCTAACTCATGGTAATCACTTACTGTGTTTGCAGTTAGCACGGAACCGCGTCGTTTAATTATTCCTGCTTCAAACAACATGCTTTCAGCCAATGTTGTTTTTCCAGAGCCGGGATGCCCAAGCAGCGCAATGTTTTTAACATGTTTAGTATCGTAAGACATACAATTTGAATTTAAGTAAAGAGGTAATTCATACCGGCTGTTAGAAACTCAGCCGATCTTTCAGGGCAAAAAAATTGTTGGTTTAAGAAGCCTCAGCCAATTGAACCATGGATGGACTGCTTTATTCTTTTCCGATGAAACGATGAAAATCAACTTCCAGTTCCTGGAGATCTTTAAGGAGTGCATCCAGATTATGTTTGAATTTCAGATGCGTGGTATTGTGGTTGGCTACGGCTAAATGTTCTAATTCCTGAATATGATGGCGCAATTCATGCTTGAAATCATGCACGTTGATCAACTGAATATGAAACTGATTATGAAAATGTTCTATGCCCATCAAAACATCCTTATCCGTCTTCCCCGGCGCAAACTGATACAATTCCGTTTTAAAGAGATTGAGTTTATCGCGCAGGGCGACAAGTTGATCATACCATTGTTGACCTTCAGTCAGAAGGTTTTTTGCTGAACTTCTGTAAACATAGTTAAGGTGTTTTAAGATGAGAAATAAAAGAACTAGCTAAAGGAGGATTCCTTTCTTCTCATAAAGATACAACCTCAGAGATTGAGCATGCAAGACTTTTAACAGAAATAAAAATGATATATGTCAATTCAAAGAAACCGCTATCCCGGAAGCAGATTCCGGAATAAATACGATGGTTTCAAATGGGGCCAGGAAACTATCCCGGTATATGGAATCGACACACTACTGAAGTGGTCATTGGGTGGAATTCAGAATCCCTTCAATTTTTGTGCCGTTAAGGGTGATAATTGTTTTTGAATCGTGCAAATAAATCTTTCGCCATTTTTAGTTGTTCAGGATTTTTTCGCATCTCACCATACAAAGGTTCCAGAAATTTNTTACGTCCAACTTGTGATAAAAAGGAGGCCATTTCATCGTAAGCTTCTTTGTAGTTTGAACTGATACTTAATTTAAACCATTCATCCGCTATTTCGCTGTTACTGCTCAACGACAAGGAAAATTGGTCGTCAAGAGCTTTCATGCTTTCCTGGGTCTGAGGCCTTTTTAGTTTACGTAANAATTGAAGCCATTCATGGGTGGTCCAACCAGCTGTTTTCAGTTCAGCGACTTTGCCCAGCGTTTCATAATTCTCACGTTGTTTATCAACAGCCTCAAATCGTTCCGGTTTAATTTTCGGACAGTTGCCTGGCAAACCGGGTTCATAAATCCATTGACGAACCAGGAGTGCATTTCGTCGGTTGGTATCTCCTTTAAATAAAACGCTGTCCATAAACTGCAGGCATTGTTCTGTTGTAGTAGGTTGAAAGGCACGGGCATTAAAATAGCTATTCATGAATTGATCGAATTGAACACGTCCTGTATTTTCTTCCAGCATCCGTAANAANATGGCGCCCTTTTCATACGGAATATTCGAAAAGGCGTCTCCGGGGTTGCGATTAGTCAGGTTTACTTTTAAACGGGTATCTTCACCCTGCATACCCATCGCATCTAAATCACTTTGCATATCCTGATAACCTAATTCTACNAACATTTCCGTATAACTTTTCCCTGCAATCGCTTCCATAATGCGTCGCTCGAAGTACGTTGTGAATCCTTCATTCAACCATAAATCATCCCAGCGGGCATTGGTGACCAGATTACCACTCCAACTATGTGCCATTTCATGGGCTATCAGGCTCACCAGACTTTTATCACCAGCTATAATAGTAGGAGTCGCAAACGTGAGTCGTGGGTTTTCCATACCACCAATCGGAAAANNAGAGGGAGGAGCGATCAAAACATCGTATTGTCCCCATCTGTAAGGACCACCTAATTTCTCAGCGGCCTGCATCATGTCCGGAATATCACTCAATTCTTTCCAGGCCCGTTCTAACATTTCCGGTTCAGCATACACTCCACTGCGTTCGTCAATAGCTTTATAAGCAATATCTCCTGCGGCGATGGCAATCAAATAGGTGGGTACAGGAATTTCCATCGTGAATTGATATATGCCTTGATCATTTTTTTCTTTTGGGTTCTTCGCACTCATTACGGCCAGCATACCTTTGGGTACCTGTAACTTAGCTTCATAGGTGATTCTATTGGAAGGTAAATCCTGGCAAGGCAATAAGGAACGCGCATGTATGCTTTCACATTGGGTGAACATATAAGGTATTTTTNNTCCTGCCGTTTGGCTCGGTTGTAGCCATTGTAATGCAGTTGCCTGAGGACCGGTAAAATATTCGATAGAAAGTATCGTATCTGTGGGGCTCACCGGAACCGATAAACCGCTTCCGTATTCTTTCATGGCCGGGGTTAAAAANTACTGAACCTCTTTTCCGCTGACTTTCACCTTTTTNATAGTAAGATCGTAGGTATCAAAATGGATATACCGGGCATTTGAATCATTTCGAAATGTCCAGGTGGCTGTTCCACTCACTTGCTTACGGTCAAAGTCGATGGCGGCGTCCCAATTCAGATGGGTGGTATGAATTTTATGCGTATTGGAAAAACTATGTAACTCCGGATTAAATTCGATGACATTGTCGGATTGCGTGGGTTTGCAAGACTGTACTGTGACCAGCAGAGCCAGACAGTATCCAAGGAAATTTGCAGAATGTTTCATGTACATGATTTCAAGACTGGCTAAAATAAGATAAAATAGGCGCATGCTGACCGGAGATGGTCATACGATTTGAAAAAGTTCCTGAATCAGTCTTCTGCAGTTTGATACAGATGCCAGGATGCTTCTGCCTGACAATGCAGCATTTCCAATCCATTNTTAATTCGGGCACCGGCGCTTTCACAAATGGAAAGGAATTTTGATTTATCCGGGTTGTATACCATATCAAACACAAAATGATGTGAACGGATATAGTGGTATGGAATGGGAATACAGTTCTCTGTATCCGGAAAAGTTCCTACCGGAGTGGTTTGAATGAGAAGATGATGGGATGCCATGAATTCCTGATTCAGATCGGCATAGGTAATTGCATCCTTGACTTCGTTTCGCGAAACTAAAATATAGGGGATCTGCATTTTCTTTAATACATACTGAACCGATTTACTAGCNCCTCCGGTTCCAAAAATGAGTGCCTGCAATTGTTCGGGAAGATTCCATCGCTGCAAGGTCTGTTCAAACCCCAGAATATCCGTGTTGTAGCCAATGAGTTTATTTTTCGACGAACANACACAATTTACTGCTCCAACTTCCCGGGCTATCGAATCAACTTCATCCAATAAGGGAAGTATAAATTCTTTGTAAGGAATGGTGACATTGAAACCCTGCCAGGGGCGATGCAACAGAAATTGCCGGACTTCATCGCGCGAAGCCAGGGAGACGCTGTANTAGCTAGCCTCAATTTGATGTTTCCTGAAAAAGTTGGCAAACCATTCCGCAGAGAATGAATGGGTTAGGGGATACCCGATTAATCCAAACTGCTGCAAGGGGTTTAATCTAAAAAGAATTGAAAAGTATCACCACGAAGTCCGATGCGGGTAGCCTCCAGAGGAATAACTTCATTTGGAGCAATATTCCCCAGATTTACATTGCTTCCGCAAAGTTCCAGAAAATAAACCTGTTGTGCTTTTTGAGGAGCCTCCCAGATAATTTTATCCTGTGGTATTTGCGTCAGAATTTCCTGAACAAGTCCTTCACGAACTTCACCACTGCTGCGATAAATTCCAACATTCCCGGCTTCACGGGCTTCTGCAATCACATATTGGCTACCAGCTTCCAACTCGGCTTTCATCAATTCAATCCATTTATAAGGAGGTATAATATGAGTAGCATCTTTACTACCGACCTCACTTAACACAGTGACATATTTAGCCAGCTTTTCAATATAGCCACATTTCTCCGTATGTGGTATGGTAATAGAACCATCAGATACCTCAACATGTTTTAATCCGGCATCCAAAACCATCTTTAAATATTCATCAAACTGGTTCCGTATCAGAAAGGCTTCAAACAATGTACCACCGAAATAAACCGGAATGCCATGGTCGTTGTAGACCTTTAATTTTTCTTTCAGATTTGGAGTAACCAACGAAGTCCCAAATCCTAATTTGACGATATCCACATACGGGCCCGCAATTGAAATGAAGTTCGACACTTCCTGAATACTGAGTCCCTTATCCATAACCATAGTGAGTCCTTCGTTACGCGGCTTTTGGGTCCTGGCTGGGATTTGTTTTAATGGAAAATACATGGCGCAAAAGTAAATAATTCTATGCGCATTATTTTGTGTTTAAGAAACTAATCAGGGGATAAAATACAGCGAATCAGTTTTATCCTTAAACCGGAAGGCACAAAATTCGAGTGCACATTGGATTCGGACTGTCAGCTCATCCACAAAGTTAAATAGTCTTACCCCGGAGTGCCTCTGACACAGCGAGGTCCATGACCCGTTCAGCATAAGTTTGACTTATAGCATTGAGTTTTTCTATTTCAGCCTGTATGTTGCCGCGATTTCCCTGATCAATGGCTTGTTCCAAACATTGAATCTGAATGTTGGTATCTTCAATTTCCTGCGGTTGAATTAATTGTTTATTTTTNTGAATGAAATTTCGGGTTAACTCAATCATCTGCTCGGCCTCAGTCCGCAATTCGATGAAGGCCCTGTTTTCAATATCCTCTTTTGCATTCAGGATCGAGTCTTTTAACATGGCTTCTACTTCAGCATCACTTAACCCATTGGTGGGTCTCACTTCTATTTGTTGTTCAATTCCACTTCGTAATTCTCTCGCTTTCACTTGCAGTATTCCATCGGCATTTACGAGAAATTGGATGTCAATTTTGGTAAACCTAGGCATGGAAGGAATTCCTGTTAAATGAAATTCTGCAAGTTGTCTGTTGTACTTTACCTCATCTCGTTCGCCTTGAAATACGGTGATGCGTATCCCGTGTTGTCCATCTCGCTGAGTGGTATATTGTCTTCCGGCTCGGGCAGGAATTTTTGAATTTCTTGGAATCAGTACATCCATGAGTCCACCCATGGTTTCGATGCCCAAACTAAGCGGAATGACATCCAGTAAGAGAAGTTCTTTGTTGTTACCGGCCAGAATATCCGCTTGAATAGCCGCCCCTAAGGCAACCACCTCATCTGGATTCAGAGAATCATGCGGAGTCTTATTGAANAATCCATGAACTGCCTCTTTCACCATAGGCATTCTGGTACTTCCTCCTACCAGAACGACTTCGTCGATGGCATTTTTCNNTAATCCGGCATCTTTGATTGCCTGCGCACAAGAACGAAGAGTTCTTTCCAGAAGTTTGGTTGCGCGTAAGGTAAATTCATTTCGATTCAACAACACGATCTCATTTCCATATGGAATATGAACTAGTTCCAGTTGACTAAGTTTGTGTTTTGTATCAATGGCAATTAAACGCAGCGATGTTTGTGAAGGAATCTTAAGAGACAATTTGTTCATTTCGTCTTTGAGGTACTCCATTAATACTCGATCGAAGTCGTCACCACCTAAACGTGTGTCTCCATGGGTACTCAAAACTTCAAAAATGCCATCTTGCAATCGTAAAATCGAAATATCAAATGTGCCTCCTCCTAAATCGTATACAGCAATNATTTTTTGTTCGTGATTTTCTTGTCCGATTCCATAAGCTAAACTGGCGGCTGTTGGTTCATTAATGATCCGCAAAACTTCCAGTCCAGCCAATTTCCCGGCATCGCGAGTAGCTTGCCGTTGGGTATCATTAAAATAGGCGGGTACTGTAATAACACATTGGTTTACTGGCATTTTTAATAAATGTTCAGCCCGTTTTTTNAATTCAGCCAGGATGTATGAAGATACTTCTGTTGCAGTGAAGGATTTATTTCCTACCTGAAGAATGACAGGTTTCCCTGAACCTCCATCCCGAAGTTCAAATGGAAATTCATCCTGTGATTCTATATCCAAATAAGACATGCCCATCAGGCGTTTTACACTGTAAAGGGTTCTTTCCGGATATTCTTCCAGGAAGGGCATTGCCTGTGCTCCCACCAGAATTTCTTCGTTTAAATTGACCGCCACTACGGAAGGTACCATCGTGCTTTGATCGGTTTCCTTTAAAACTGTGGGACGTTTATCGGTAGGATGCATAATCGCCACCAAACTATTTGTGGTACCTAAATCGATTCCAACAATGGCTTCTTCCTTTTGGATTGAGCCTGTAGCAATATTAATACTAATTTTAGCCATGGTGGGCAAGGTACAATACCCTTATCAGCCTTCTGAAAACCATCAATAACATTTTTGATAGGCCGAATAGGCAAAACATTCCGTTTTACTGGGGCTGGCGAAGGACAGAGTGTCCATCCTATTTTAAATTGGTTCGGTTTTAGGTCTGATCGGGCATTAAATAGTTATCAAATCCCGTAAAAATTTCCTCCAGGGTATTTCCAATAATCAAAAGATTGAGGTGTTTTTCCTGTACAAATCCTTGATTCACCATATGATGAAGAAATTGTATCATGAAATTATAGTATCCATCCACATTAAGCAGGGCAATTGGTTTATGATGCAATCCTAGCTGAGCCCATGTAATAATTTCAAACAACTCATCTAGAGTACCAAACCCGCCGGGGAGCGCCAAAAAGCATCGCTTAAGGTACACATGGTTTGTTTTCGTTCATGCATGGTTTGGACGGTAAATAATTCGCTTAATTCTTCATGAACGATTTCTTTCATTTTAAGAAACTGAGGAATAACCCTATCACGTGACCATTTTTCCTTAGAACCGAATCAGCCAAACGGCCCATGAGGCCTACACGAGCTCCACCATAAATCAATTTTATCTGTCGTTTAGAAAGGTAAATTCCAAGTTGTTGACTGATTTCACTATAATGCCGGGAGTTTCCTGAACTTGCCCCGCAAAAAACAGCCAATGTGCTTAATTTCATAGTTATCGTTAAGCACGTTTGAGTTTTTCCAAGGCTTGTCCAGTTTAAGCAACATTTCAGGGATAGTTTCAATTTCACAGGTTCCTACACTCAATCTATACCAATCAGATTCCCGGTCAGCTCCAAAAGCAGCAAATGGTACCACCGCAAGAGAGGCTTCATTGAGGAGATAGTAGGAAATTTCCTGTGTGGTGGTGATCCGATGTCCGTCAGCTGTTTGATAGTTCTTTATCGCAAACCGTATGGTAAGATACATGGCAGCTTTNGGTTCAATAACATCAACAGGTAAGCCTTGTGACTTAAGTTGATTAAATCCTTGATACAAAATATTTAATCTGGCTTCAATACCACTCCGGATACTTGTTAGCGCTTCATTGACCTCAGCATATTGATTGAGGAAAAGGGCGGTGCCGTATTGCTCAGCCATCGGACTCCACGCTCCGATATGACTGAGTATCCCTTTCATTTTTCTNATGATAAATTCAGGACCAAAAGCCCATCCAACCCGAACTCCTGTGGCACAAAATGATTTACTGATTCCATCAATATAGATAGTATACTCACGCAACTCGGGATATAAGCTGACGGGATCTACATGTTTATGACCTCCATAAGTTAGTGTCCAGTAAATTTGATCATAGAGGATATAGAGTGGTTTCTCATCAGGGCTTCTCCGTTTGTTTTCTGCCAGAACGGCTTGACAAATTTCGTCTAACTGTTCTCTACTAAAAGTNGTACCGGTTGGATTCAATGGCGAACAAAGTGCCAACAAACAAGCGCGTTCGAAATGAGGAATCAGTGATTCAGCAGAGGGGAGAAAATCGGTATCACGGGTTGTTTCTACCATGCAATGATCGCCGGAAACGAAATGGGTATAGTGGTTATTATTCCAGGAAGGAACCGGGTATATTACTTTTTCGCCGGCATCACAAATGGTTCGGTAGGCGGCGTAAATTAATGGCCTGCCTCCACCAGAGATCAGAAATTGATTGGCTGAATAATTCAAACCCTGAAATTTCGCAATGAATGAACTGACTGCTTGTCGTAATTCCGGAATTCCGTTGGCCGGAGGATAGTTTGTTTTTATTTCATATGCGTGAATGATGGACTCCTGCAGTTTTTGAGGTATAGGAAATTGTTTAGGATCAAAGTCGCCAATGGTATAGTTATATATCGATTGACCTTGACGGATCTTATCATTGATCTCATTACCTAACTTAATAATTTCAGAGGGGATTAGTGTTTCTGCTAATCGGGATATCCTTGCCATACATCTAAGTAAATATGAATTCTCTAAAAACCTAATTTGGAGAATTGGATTTATAAACGAATAGTTGGAATCGCGCCAACAAAATCAGAATTATTCCGATCCATAGTAGCGCATTTCTAGAAGGGGTATCCAATGGCGATATTCCAAACGCCACTCTTTCGCCAATGTAATTGATTCAGCGACCATCCACCTNNTCCGTAGTTAATTGGGGTTGTTTTGGGGATAACCAGATCAAGTCGGAAAACAAAGAAGGAAAAATCAAGCCGCAAACCAAGCCCGGAGGCTAATGCGATATCATGATAAAGCTCATTAATATTAAATTCACCGCCCGGAATATCCTTGTCTTTGTAAAATAACCAGACATTCCCGGCATCTGCAAATGCTGCACCTTTGATGTTAATAGCACCTGAAAATAATTTCAGTAGATTGAACCGGAGTTCAGAATTTATTTCTAATTTAATATCACCAGTTCGGTCAATGGTTGCAGCACCACTCCGGAATGTACTGGCCACACTTCTTCCCGGGCCAAGTGTGCGGGCGCGCCAACCTCGGTTTGAGAAACTTCCGCCGGCGGAATACTGCTTGATGTAAGGCAGTGATCCATTATCCCCGAGTGGCATCCCCAATCCTACCATGATCCGGTTAGCCCATAAAAATTTTCTTCTGTTGGAATACGTTCGGAGGTCACCTTCAATTTTAAGGTAATTGGCAATAGGCGAAATGTTTTTACTGGTAAGATTGCTATAGATATAATTAACACCTTTAAGCAGGGTGCCGGCCTCTTCAACACCCACTTTGAGGGTTTTAAAATCGCCCCATTTATTTTTAACCGGGCTTTTATATTCGAATGAAATATTCTCTCCGTAAATGATATTGTTTGAAAATATGGTCCTTAAATAATCGTTGCTGTCCAACTTCTGTTCAAAAGCTGCACTAAGCAATCCGGGTGGTACACGCGTAACTGTGAGAAATGCCGGATTGACTCTCCAGTTTTTGNNATCGGTCTCTTTCCAATTATACCCGAAACTTCCCGAAATATTGTTGATAGTGTAGGATTGGATTCGATTAATTAAAGTATAGTTTAAACCAATTACTGTGAAGGGCCTGTTCTTCTTGCTCAAACGGTTGGTCCGAAAGGGCACAATGAATTTAGGAAGGGTTAAATTGGCGGTGATACTAAAGTTATTTCCNGATCGGTAAAATTCTTTCTTTCCACTTAATAAGGAGTCATTCCGAAATTCTGTGGATAAAGCCGTACGTATAGATAGTTGATTAGCACCAAAANNAAGGTTTTTATTTCGATAAGTTAAACTACCTCCAAGCCCAAGAAAATAGTCTCCATCACTTGTTGAAATATCGCCCCGGATTTCTGAGTCCATTTTGGANGCCGTATTTAACACTACTCGCGCTTTAAGGAATCCCGGACGACTGGAAATTTTTTCAAATTGGATATTCACAAATTGAAACAAACCCAATTGATTGAGGCGATTTATGGTGGCATCTACGTTTTTAGGTTGATATNNAAATCTCCCGGTTTAAAAAATACTTCGACTAATCACCTTGCGATTCACAGGAAGGAAATTGTATCGAAAGGTCATATTATCAAGGTAGCTCTCATATTGATATCCGGCACTACTTAATTCCTTGGGATTTCGCAATTCAATGATGATTTCTTCGATTCGGAACTGTTTGCTGTATAAACTATCTCGTACCGATTCAATTTCAATCAGAACTTTTACAGATTCATTCTTTGCGATGGTATCCTTACCAAGAATTTTACTTTCTNNGAAAAGGATCGTCCAGTAATTGCAAAGGGGCTTTTTATTAATCGTGTCGATGATGAAAGAAATATTGTCTGTTTTAAAATCATAGTACCCGGAATTTCGAGCGAATCGGAAAATTCTTTCTCTGTCAAAACCACAATTGTAATTGGTAAACAATTCGCCAGGTTTCAAATAGCTTTCATGCATTGAACTTTGTACCAGTCGTTCCAGAAACGGATCACTTGATTTTACCACCACAGATTCGATAGTATACGATTTTCCACTGTGAATGATATATTGTACTTTGGCTGTTTTATTTGTTTCAGACCGGATTATTTTAGTATCTACGTTGGCATAGAAGTATCCCCGATTAATCATAAATTGACGAATACGCTGTTTGGATTTNTCAATTGCCAGGGTATCCATCAAAACAGGTCGCTCAACTTTTCGTTTAACAATTTTCGAGTTGAGGGAGTCAGTTTGGTACCTATTGAACCGATTGTTGAATTTCCATAGTTTATATTTCGAAAGAAGNTCAACATCAAATAAATGACTATTTGGTTGTTGGGCAAGTAGGGTGAGAATGGAGTTTTCTAAATCACTTTTGGTGCGTTTAGGCAAATCAGATATAATGCTAACTTGGTTTTCTTCTAATAAAGTTTGATTTTGCCTTAAGTGTTTGGTATAATTGCAAGAGTTTAAAATCAGAAAATTGATTCCCGTAAGCATGAGGTAGCCCAGGAATTTTTGTCTTAATTGCCAACATTCAAATATGCGGATAGAATGATTACGAAGTCGCAAGTTAAACATATTCGGTCATTGGATGACAAANAATACCGAAAACAGCACAAGCAATTCATTGTTGAAGGTGAGAAAATGGTAATGGAATTGATAGACTCTGATTTTGATGTGATCCAGGTATTTGTGCAGAATGGATGGCCTGGAACAGAATCATTACAAAGAAGGAGTAGATTGGTTCAGGTAGTAGAAGNNATTTTGAAATGAAAAATATCTTCCATGAGTTCACCCTCCCGGTNNGTTGGGGTAGTTGGCATCCCTGACACCAACGATATTGTGGGAAACGATTTTTTTATTAGATCAGATAAGGATCCGGGTAATTTGGGAACCATTATCCGTATCGCAGATTGGTTCGGATTGGATGGGATTATTTGCAGTCTGGAAACTGTGGAACTCTATAATCCGAAAGTGGTTCAGGCCAGTATGGGAAGTNATTTTCGCGTGCCTGTGATTTACACAACTTTGCCGGATTGGATCGGGACCCACGCGGATATACCGGTTTATGCCGCTTCACTTCAGGGCAAAAATCTTCATGAAAGTTCCCACAGTATACAAACTGGAGCCATACTCATCGGAAACGAATCGAACGGACTCACACCAGAGTTACTGAGCGCTTCAACCTATCAGATTCGGATTCCGGGTGGGGGAGCAGCCGAGAGTTTAAACGCTGCGGTTGCCGCAGGTATTCTGGCATATGGCTTGTTATACTAAAGTTATTTTATATTTGGGGCATAAACATTGAAAAGTAGTAAGGGTCTTGAGGCCAATATTCTTTTTCAAACTTAAATTGAAGACCATGAAACGTATCGTACTACTCTGGATTATTGTTTTAAATTCATTATTCTCATTCGCTGGATGGAATCGAACTATGTTGCGATTGCGGGAAGAACGGGGGCGTACCATTTCAGTGAGTGTGGATGGAAGGCGCTATCAAAAAATGGCCCGAACATTAACCGTTGGAGATCTTCCTGCCGGGATGCATCGGATTAAAATTTACCGCTATAATTCCAATGGACATGGCTATGCGCAAGGTGTATTGATTTATGATGGTAGAATTGAGATGAAACCTGGACGTATCTATTACGCGACGGTATTCAGAAATGGCTTGGATATTGAAGAAAATTGTTGTCTGGATGATTATGGTCATTGGAATAACAATGATCGTTGGGATGATTGGGATGACGATCGGGAATCTTGGAATAATAATCATAATTGGGATCACAAGCCTTATAAAGACCCTAATCCGTGGCAAAATCCGGATGAACATTTTCAGCAAAACGACTGGAATAGTTACACCGGAGTAATGAGTACAGGACGCTTTCAGAGTTTAATCGATCGGATCCGAAAAGCATCATTCGAAACTTCTAAAGTTTCAACGGCAAATACAGGGATAAGGAACAATAAAATCACCGTGCAACAATTAATTGGGATATTGGGTGAATTTTCATTTGAGAGTACCAAGCTGGAATTTGCCAAAAGTGCCTATGCTAAAATAGCCGACCAACGAAATTTTTATCTGGTGAACGACGTATTTACTTTCCAAAGTAGTAAAGATGAAATCAATGATTTTATACAGAGACAACAATAACATAACATAGGTTCATTCAAATGCCCGGTTTTCACCGGGCATTTGAATAGATAGAGTTTTGATATTTCTCAGGCAACTGCTTTATTCACCAATTCAGCAGCTTCACTCAGCAAAATAGCGCTTTGAACTTTCAACCCTGATTTTTCAATTAATTCTTTGGCTGCCTCGGCATTGGTTCCTTGTAAACGCACGATCACCGGCACATTAATTTCTCCGATTGCCTGATAGGCGTCCACAACTCCTTGAGCCACTCGATCGCAACGCACAATACCACCAAAAATATTAATCAAAATAGCCTTCACGTTCGGATCTTTTAAAATAATGCGAAAACCAGCTTCTNNAGTAGTTGCATTGGCACCGCCACCGACATCCAGAAAATTTGCAGGTTCGCCTCCGCTCAGTTTAATCATATCCATAGTGGCCATGGCCAACCCGGCACCATTTACCATACAACCAACATTACCATCTAACTTCACATAATTCAGGTTGCTTTCACTGGCTTCAACCTCAGTTGGATCTTCTTCAGTCTTATCACGCAAGAGGGCAAGATCCTTATGACGAATCAACGCATTGTCCTCCAGATTCATTTTACAATCAACCGCTATAATTTTNTCGTCACTTGTTTTGAATAACGGATTAATCTCCAGCATATCACAATCCAGCGAAGTAAAAGCCTGATAGAGATTGGTAACAAATTTCACGCAATTTTTAAATGCCTCTCCCTCAAGACCCAAGTTAAAAGCAATTTTTCTGGCTTGAAATGGCTGAAGCATGCTGCCGGGGTCNACCCATTCTTTGAATATTTTTTCCGGGGTATCATGTGCAACATCTTCAATATTCATTCCACCCTCCGTACTATACATAAATACATATTGTTTTTTCTGACGATCCAAAAGAATCGAAAGGTAAAATTCTTTGGTTGGATTTGGCCCGTCATAGTAGGCGTCTTCAGCAAAAAATAATTTTGAAACAACTTTTCCCCGATCTCCGGTTTGCAAAGTAACCAACGTATTTGAAAGCATATTTTTTGCTACTTCTTCGGCTTGCTCTGCACTTTTCACAACCTGCACCCCGTGCTGCGTAGGGACTTCTTTAAAAGTTCCTTTACCTCGTCCTCCGGCATGTATTTGCGCCTTAATGACCACAAATCTGCTATTTGTGCGCTCACTGATTTGTTGGTAGGAGGCAACAGCCGATTCAACGGTTTCGCAAACAATGCCATCCTGAACGGGAACCTGAAACTTTTTCAAAAGTTCTTTGGCCTGAAATTCATGTAAATTCATCCTGAAAAAATTTTCGCAAATGTAGTTGCTGCGCATCAAATTATCAGTAATTACTGGTTGAAGTTCGATTTAATTTGAACTCTTTAATGTCACAAACATTGGTTACCTTTGGGGGTTAAGATGCCAATTTCGCTATTGATATATGTTTTGNGGGCCTTCCTGGTATCTTTGGTGACCCACTATTTAGTGATAGACCTTTCGCATAAAAGGGGAATTTTTATTGATGATAATACACTGGATCTTCCTCAGAAGTTGCATCATGAACCGACACCCCGAATTGGAGGACTCGGGATTTTTGTATCGATTTTATTCATGGCGAAGGACCTTAAATTAGGTCTATATATCATATTATGCCTGATTCCAGCCTTTCTGGCGGGTTTTCTGNAGGATTTGTATGCTAAAATCTCTCCTTGGCGAAGACTTTTAATCATGAGTATTTCAGCTGGAATGGCCATTTACCTGATGGAAACTGTGGTAACAGATNTTGGAATTATTACCATCCCATTTTGGATGGGAATGGTAATTTCATTGATAGCCATTTTAGGATTGATTAACGGAACCAACATGATTGATGGGTTTAATGGGTTGTCTTCAGGGGTGAGTNTTTTAATTTTTGGGTCCTACGCCCTGATGAGTTATCTGGTCGGAGATATGGAAATGACCTATATCAACTTAATTTGTATCGCGTCCATTTTAGGCTTTTTAGTTTTTAATTTCCCGTGGGGCAAAATATTTCTTGGTGATGGCGGAGCCTATAGTTTGGGATTTTTGTTGGTTGTAGTTTCTATTTTGCTCGTCAAGAGAAATCCTTCAATTTCTCCCTGGTTTGTATTTGTTTGTCTGATTTATCCGGTTTGGGAAGTGATTNTTTCTTTTACCCGTCGCACCCTGGTATATAAACTATCCCCATTATATCCTGATTCTAAACATGTTCATCAATTGATTTATCGGAATATCACCGGAAATAATAATCCTAAAACTTCTTTGTTCATTTATCCTTTTATTATAGCAGTGAATGGATTGGCTATTTTCAGTTTCAATAAAACGGCAATTTTAATTCTGTTATCTCTGATTTTTGTTACTGTTTATACAGTTTTTTATTTTGTGTATTCCAGAAGAGAATTGAAAACAAAACCTGATTGAATTCCCGATCTGGGACAATTAATTTCATTAACTTCGCCGTTTTCATGGCCATGTATAATCAATTAGTTCAAAAAGAAAGAAAATTAGCGGTTATCGGTTTGGGGTACGTCGGATTACCTATTGCGCTTGAATTTGCCAAAAACNTGGATGTAATTGGGTTTGATATTAATTCCAAACGCATTGAAATGATGAAGCAGGGAATCGATCCTAGTTGCGAATTAGATTCAAGTGCCTTTGAAGGATGTCAAATTGAATTCACCGATTCGATAGATGTTCTGCGATCGGCCAATTTTTATGTCGTGGCTGTTCCAACTCCGGTTGATCAGCATAATGTTCCTGATTTAACACCTGTATTGAAAGCTTCTGAAACTATTGGGAAGGTCATCAAAAAAGGGGATTATGTGGTTTTTGAATCAACGGTTTATCCTGGTTGCACGGAAGAAGATTGTTTGCCGGTGATTGAANAAATTTCCGGATTAAAGGGAACTTCCGATTTTAAGATCGGGTATTCTCCTGAAAGAATTAATCCAGGAGATAAAGAACATACCTTGCAAAATGTTGTCAAGGTTGTTTCCGGTTGTGATTCGGAATCGCTTGAAGTAATTGCCAAAGTGTATGAATTGGTTGTTCAGGCTGGTGTACATCGTGCTTCCAATATTAAAGTGGCCGAAGCTGCAAAAATTATTGAAAATACCCAACGCGATTTAAATATCGCATTGATGAATGAGTTGTCGATCATTTTTGATAAAATTGGCATTAATACCTACGAGGTCCTTGAAGCTGCCGGAACGAAATGGAACTTTCTGAAATTCTTCNCCGGATTGGTTGGCGGACATTGTATTGGTGTGGACCCTTATTACTTAACGTATAAGTCTGAACAACTTGGCTATAAATCTAAAGCGATCCTTTCAGGACGCATCATCAATGACGAAATGGCAAGTTATGTGGCCAAGAAAACCGTTCAAAGCATCCTGAAAAATGGTGTCAATATCGCAAAAGCCAGAGTTCTGGTTATGGGGACTACTTTTAAAGAGAATGTCACCGATATCCGAAATTCAAAAGTTGCTGATNCGATTAATGAACTCAAAGGATATTCCATTGCCGTGGACGTGGTTGACCCACATGCAGATTCAGATGAATTGGAACATGAATATGGGTACCGCCTGAATGAAATTTCGGGTAGATATGATGCTATTATTGTAGCAGTGAATCACAAGGAATACCTGACATTGGACGCAAATTTCTTTCAGGCAAAACTTAATCCTGGAGGACTGCTCGTTGACCTGAAGGGAATTTTCAGAAACAAACTGGGGGAAATAAATTACTGGAGTTTATAGTTTTACGGGGACTTTCCTGCGAATGATTATTAGTGTTTTTCACAGACTGTGAAGTCGTTGAACTTATAGTATCAAAAACATACACTTCCTCATTCGGTGTCTTCATGAAGTACTTTTCCCGGGCATAGCGCTCCATGACACTGGAATCCGTTAAAATCGCTTTCTTTTCATTTTCCATCCAATGAACTTCTTCTTGCATATAACGAATCTTTTCGTTCATTTCCTGAAGTTCCTTTTTTTGACGAAACAAGGAGAGTATGTCATACTGAGCAAAAAAAGAAAACCCAGGTTAAAAATAACAGGGTGACGATGAGATACTTGTTTTTGAGAACACGTATGAAGGCCATGGGTAAAATGACTATGCAGCTGGTTTAGTCTCTGTAGCCGTTTTCTTACGGTAGGCTGTTGTCAGTTCAAGAGAAATTGCACTTCTATCCACTTTTAGAACGGTATTACGATCTACCTCCAATGAGAGCGTTCCATCTTCATTGGTACGTAAAATTTTACCGTAAATGCCTGCAGTAGTTACTATCACATCGCCATTCTGAATATTGTTTGAAAATTCCTTTTTGTTCTTTGGCTCGTTTCATTTGCGGGCGCAACATAAAAATACATCACAGCAATCATAGCAACCATAAAAAATAAACTTCCCATAGGATTTGCCTGACTTCCGGTGCCCATTGCGAGCAGGATTGATAATAAATTCATCATAAATTAAATTAATTGCGAGCGAAGGTAAAACAAAAAAACGGTCTATAGAAAATTTAGAGCTTGTTACAAGTACTTAGCGAACCTCAGCCTGTATCAATAGTTCCTGAGTTGCTGGCTGCGCATTTGAGAATACGACGATGGATTTCTCATTATATCCTCTTTTTCCGGTCGAATTAAAAATGACGCGAATNACTTCCTTTTCACCCGCACGAATCGGTTGACGAGGATATTCAGGAGTCGTGCATCCACAACTGGTTTTTGTGTCGTTAATCAGAAGATCAGCCTCGCCGGTATTGGTAAACTCAAATTCATAATTCACAATTTCACCTTCCTGAATGCGACCAAATTGATGCAAGGTGTCGGTAAACGAAATTTGTGCCGGTGCCACTTGCTTCGAAGAGGAGGACGCCAGCGAGTGCGGGTTCTGTACCAGATCGGAAGTCAAATGGCCTTGCAAACTATCCTGAATAGATTTGGCCTCATGATTTGTAATGGACGAATCACAAGCCAGAATCAAACACCAGGCAACCGGAACTAAGACAGAAGCCAGTTTCATAATTTATTTGCTCTTTTGATGAATTCGGTTTTAAAGATTTTCTGTTGTTCTGTGAGTTGTTTTCTGACGTTGTCGAGAAGTCCGTTTACAAACTGACCGCTTTGTGGTGTTGAGTACGACTTGGCGATATCAATATATTCGTTGATACTGACTTTTAAAGGGATACTTTCAAAGTAAAGCATTTCACAGATACCCAAATGCAATAAAATTAGATCGACGATCGCCACGCGTTCAGCGTCCCAGTTCATCAGATTAGGTTCAATCAAACTAAATACATAATCTTTNTTCTCATAATACGAACTGAGTAATTGATGTGCAAATTCCAGTTTTTCAGCAGATATCAATTTATGAAAAACAAATTTGTCGGGTTTTGCTAAAATTAATTCCATCCAGGGATAAATCATTTCGAAATCGGAGTACCAATTCAGGAATTTTTCAGCAATCAGCTGACAAGTATCTTCATTTTCGAAGATTAATGTATTGTATATAAATCGAACTATAGAAAGATCGTCGGCTGGCTTGTTTTCAGTTAGTGTAATGTAGTTCCTGTATTCTTCCTGTTCAATAAGCATTAANAAGAGATGACGGATGTACTCCGTATCAAAGAACAGGTTTAAGTGATTTGATTTTACAATCTCGTTGAAGGAAGGATTGTTTTTGATTTTTNNGAACTAGAGCGTTTTCGCTATTCGGGTGTCGATGTTTAAATCTTCAAAGCTGGGAAGGTGTTTTGAGGATTTTTGCTGAGCATATACCAAAACATAATCAGAAATCTGACAGACCAATTCAACACAAACCGCTAACATGGTCTGGGTTTGTTCAAATTGTTTATCGAGTTTTTTATGAAGCTTATCCGGTTGATAAACATCGTCTTGAATGTTGGATTCAAAAATGGTCTGGAATACTTTAATACGGATATTGCGCCTGCTAATCATGGATGGAAAGAACTCGTTAAAAATTTCGGCGAAGGTAGGAATTATCGATGATGCGAACACAGGAATTTATTGAATCTGTCTATTCTGGTTTGGGGCCTGACATTTAAGAATTTAAAGAGCAGATACCATTTCTTCTGATGAGTGAAATGAATGAAAAATTCATCGATCTGCTGTGGGGTCTGGTTGGCACGGCGCTAAGTACATAGCATATATATATTAATTAATTTATATGTTAATGAATATCAATGCAATAAATATAGCATACGATTCAAATGTTTCTAATTAATCTATGTCTATTTTTTAAACGAACTTCTTGATTTTTATGAAAAATTGATGTTAAATTCACCCTGAAATTGTCATTTTAAAACTACAAAACTACACTACATTATGTTCATCAATAATAACCTTCGGGTAAAAATCGATGAAGAATACAAAATTCTATGGGTAGGAATCGATTTACAGGATAAACTGTGTTATTCCATATCCTTTTTAGATAATCTGACCCATGTTAAGGAGTTGATCGTCTACTTAATCAAGAAGGAAAATATCAAATATGTTTGTGCGTACTCTTTGAACAAAGGGGTCTGGAATTTGGGCGGTGATCTGNAGTATTTTGTATCATGTATTCGCAACAATAACAAAAAGGCATTGAAAGAATACGCGTATAAATGCATTGATTTGGTGTACAATTATAATTCCAATTATGAAATGGACGTCATCTCCGCCTGTATTGTTCAAGGGAATGCATATGGCGGCGGTTTTGAAAGCGCATTAAGTGGTAATTATATCATTGCCGAGGAATCGGCACGATTTAGTTTTCCGGAAGTAATTTTCGGAACGTTTCCCGGCATGGGGGCCTATAGTTTTTTAACGAAAAAGGTAGGATTTAATAAGGCTAACGAAATTATCAATTCAAATAAGACCTACACATCAAAAGAAATTTTCGATTTGGGCATTATTGATAAAGTTTGCGATGATGGGATGGGGGTCGCTCAAATGAACATGGATATCATAAAGGGTAAATTAACCGAAATAAACAATAACCCGTTTAAAAACATCTGCAACAAAGTATCAAAACAGGAATTACTCGATGTTGTCGATGTTTGGATCGAAAAGGCATTTAACCTATCCGATACCAATCTGAATCGGATGATTAAAATTGCCAACTTTCAAAAACGCAAAGTAGACGATAACACCCGAAAGATGATGAAGTTCAGGAGGAAATTAAAATCGCAGAAATTAATACACTTATCAACAATTCCTTCTAACGACTGGATACATTACTTCGTCTTGATAGTGTGTGAATATTAACAATTGTTAAAATTTTGGTGTCTCACACACAATTACCATATTTACAACAGAAAATAAAACTTAGAACATGAAAAAACTTCTTTCCATTTCCCTTGCACTGGCCCTTTTCGCCAGTTTCTCGGCTTGTAAAAAGAACAACACCAACACATCTGGTACAAATCCGGTTTGGACAGCACCTGTTGTTACTGAACCAACTCCAACAAATCCATTAAAAGATGTGGGACCAGTTCCAACTTCTTTTGTAAAAAAGGTGGTAGTGGAAGAGTTTACCGGTGAATGGTGTGGAGCTTGCCCAAGTGGAGCCGCTGATTTACACGATATCGTTACGACTTATCCTGACAAGGCGTATGCCGTAGCGATTCATAACGCCAATGGTGGTTCAGATCCTTATGAAGTGCCCTTCTTTAACCAACTGAATGCGATGTTGGGGCAGCATACTTCTTATCCTGGTGCTAACGGATCGCATCAAAAGTGCAGGTTCATGGAAAAATGATGTGGCAGCACGTCTGAATATCCCAGTGAATATGGGTGTGGCTTTAGTTTCTAAAACTGTCGGAGACAAAGTTGACTTAGATGTTTACTTTGGTCAGACAGTTACCATCACAAAGACCTGAAATACACCATCTACTGATCGAGAATAATTTACCACAATCAGCCACTGGCCAAACAAGTGGAGGTGCTGGGTATATCCACGAACATGTTCTTCGCAATTATCTTACTACCAAAATGGAAGGTGATGACATTACCTGGGTAGGTGGTCAAAAATATACAAAAGTTTCCCTGAAAGGCTTGAGTATTTCTGGTCAGTACAAAGACAAAAACAACCTGAAGTTATTGGTTGTGGTTCACACTCCTGGTAAAGTTGGCGATAGCGGTGTTGAAGTGATTACCGCACAGGAATGTGGTCTGAACGAAATCAAAAATGGAATTAAGTTATTATTTTAAATAGTAAAAAGCGCCTCTTGTGAGGCGCTTTTTTATGGTTCTAACTTACATTTACGGGATGGTTTTAAGTCATACAGAAGAGAATTATCTGAAATGTCTGTATCATCATGCCATTGAAGAAAGGAATATTGAAACCGATGTCAAGCATATTTCTACCCAACTGNGAGTAAGACCAGCCACGGTCACTNCAATGATTAAANAACTGGCATCGAAAGAACTAGTACATCATACACGCTACGGAAAGATTCAATTAACGGAAACCGGTGAAAATCTGGCCTGCGCCATCATACGGAAACATCGACTATGGGAANGTTTTTTGGTAGACATCCTTAAATTTAAATGGGACGAGGTACATGAAGTTGCCGAACAATTGGAACATGTAAAGTCACAAAAACCGATCGAATATCTTGACGCATTTCTGGGATATCCGGATNTTGATCCGCATGGAGACCCAATTCCGAATAATCAAGGGGTGATGCCAAATTTAGAAAGACTTTCCTTGCATCATGCTGAATTAAATCAACGGTATGAAGTAGTTTCAGTTAAGGATGCCCACAACGAACTTTTGTCGTATCTGCTCGAGAAAAATATTCAATTAAAATCGGAAATAACCGTTCTTCGCCATTTTCAATACGACGATTCCGTATTAATTCAAATCGGTATCGATACGGAACCCTTATTGCTTTCAGGACGTATGGCCTCAAACATCATGATTCGATTAATCCATGAAAAATAAAAGTAAGTTACGCTACTTGCAGTATCTCAATCCTCTGGAATTACTGCAAACCAAGAAAATCCTGCAAAGTAATCCTACACTATCTGATACGAGAAGACCCGTAGAAGCATCCAAACTAAGTCTTTATACATACTCTTCAGCCTCCTGTGCAGAAGTGATTCAGCCGCCATTACATTCGCTAAAAACCTTACTCNATGAAACGAATGTTGTCCACTGGTTAAACATGGACATCATCAATACGGAAACAGTAGAACGGGTAGCACAAGCAGTAGGGCTTCATGCCTTATTGATTGAAGATATCGTAAACGTGCATCAACGACCTAAACTCGATGAGTTTGATGGTACATTAAGTTTGGTGATGCAAATGTTGTATTATAATGATGAAAGACATTCTATCGAAAATGAACAGGTCAGTTTTGTTTTANAAGATCATTTGCTGCTTTCCTTTCAAGATGACGCGGCAAGAGATTTGTTTAATCCGGTGCGGGACCGATTAAAAGCAGAAGAAAGTCGATTGCGCTCCGCGGGGCCGGATGCTTTGCTGCATGCGTTGGTAGATGCCATAGTGCATCATTATTTTGTGGTGCTGGAAAAGCTAGGGACCCAAATCGAGAAATTAGAGGAAGAGTTGGTGACTGAAGATCAGGACCCTTATTTCATGNAATCCATCAATGCATTGCGGAAGGACCTGATTTTTTTANAACGTAATGTTGAACCCGTCCGTGAAATGGTGAACAACATTTTGCGAACAGAAAATAAACTCATCCTGGAGAATCGTAAGAAGTATTTTAAAGATATTTATGACAATACCCTGCATGTAAACGATCTGACCGAGAATTACAGAGATATCATCAATAGTATCAGAGATCTTTACCTCAGTAAAATGAATCTCAAAATGAACGAAGTGATGAAGTTTCTGGCTATCGTGACTACATTATTAGCTCCAGCAACGGTGATAGGAGGAATATTCGGAATGAACTTTGATAAAATACCTTATCTACATGATCAGAATGGATTTTGGATTGCCANNGTTTTTATGCTCATTATTCCAATGGGTATGCTCCTCTATTTCCGGAGANAAGGATGGTTCTAAAAAAATTTGTCTTTGAATGCCAGAAGTTTACCTTTGCGACGGCAAGTCTTATACGACCAGCTCCTGCTAATCCTCCAGGGTGGGAACACAGCAAAGGTATGTGGTTGAGCGGTGCGATATAAGTAACTTGCATTTTTTATTTTCCTAATTTTTTGTTAGTCTCGAATAAAGATTTTTCTGAATACCAAAGGATTGTACTTTTGGAAATCATAAATACGAATGAATATGAAAAAAGTCATCTTAACAATGCTATCCGTGGGTTTGTACTTCGGTTTACAATCTTGCGGTGAACAAGCCTTGGACCCAGCCATGGTTCAAGCGAAAGTGGATTCTTTGGCAGCAATCAAAATGCAGGAAATACAAGCTAAAGCCACTCAGGAGGTGNAAACCCGCATGGCCACTGAATTAAAATCCATGACGGATTCTATGGTGAATGCCGCACAAATGGCCAATGCTGCCCAATAATTTTGAACTCTTAAATGAACACAACAATGAAAAGTATTAAATATATCCTTACTCCGGTATTGGCCGGTATCATATTGGCTTCTTGTAACTCAGAAGTCAAAGGTCCATCACAATCAGAATTGGATGCTCAGGTAGATGCCAAAGTGAAATCAGAAGTTGAAAGATTGAAAACTGAATGTGATAATAATTTGATGAACGCCGCTAATATGAAGGCGGATAGCATAATGGCAGCTGCTTCTAAGAAAGCCCCGGCAAAAACGCAGCCTGTTGCCAAAACTCCTAAAACGAACCCTCCAAAGGCTGTCCCACCTAAACAAACTCACCACCACCGCCGCCGCCTCCAAAACCAACCATAGGTAATGGTAAACCAAAAATGGGTAGCCAAAATGCGAGCGAAGTAGGAAATGGTAAGCCAAAAATGGGTGGTACGAAAATGAACAAGGTAAAACCGACGATACCAAAATTGGAAATGGTAAACCAAAGATGGGCGGTGGACAATAATCACATGCTATGCAATAAACGTAAAGGCCGTCGTAACGACGGCTTTTTTTATGATAATTTCAATTACTTATTCCGCCATTCCAGTTAAGGTTAATTGTACCGTAGTGATATTCGTAATACCGATACAGTGGCAGTTACCTTCGTTCCTCATGAAAATCCACAATATGTTTACAGGCGGACTCCTGAAGACGAGAAACGAATGGATTTAGCAACCCATTCATCTGGATATTATTTGAGACACCCTGATTTTACCTTGAAGGAGAAAAGAATTAAACGACTAGTAAAATCTTTGTACTTCCTTCTTCACGAAACTTCTATGTGACTGAAGCATAAAAAGTTATAATGAGGTCAATTTTCTGGTAGTCAAACGAATTAAAAATGTCGTTTTAAAATCCGCAGTTCTGATTCATCCGAGATTTTGTCCTGCCGATTTATCAGGCTTTTGCGATGGGTTCCTAGTAGGGTATCTAGCTTGATTTGTCCATTTGAAACGTTGATGCATATTCTCAGTTTAATCGACTAAGGTCCATCGTCATGGCATGATTTCAGTTCGATCAATGAGCTTAGGGCTACTTTTTTGATGGCATTGGAATAGGATCATCTAATACTGATGTGCTATTTGTAATACCGATTGAGTGGTTCTAATACCGATTATGCTTTTCAATAAAGTCCAATCTGCGTTTCACTCGCCTGGACTATTTTCAAGCTATATCAGCATTTACTACTCTAAACTTATAAAATAGGTTGGACTATTTTATAAGTAAGATTTGTATAACCTTCGTTCCTCAGGAATATCCACAACATCGATACAGGTTAAACCAATAAAATTGGTCAAATCAACTATCCAATTACCGATTTCTTCTTTGTAATGCTCGTTCCTCGCAAACAATGTATGTATCGGTACAGGTCGGTCTCGTCAGAGCTGACGAGATGGTCTATCTACGAATTCACATAGGTATAAAATCATTGATTACGATCCATTCCAAATCAAACCTAGTGGGCTTTTGGCGATTCATCCAAGATTATCTACCTCCGTGAATAGATAAAAAAAGCTACCTTTAAGAGGTAGCTTTCTATAAAATGTTAAGTGAACTTATTTAGTTCCGGTGAACGTACAGTGTTTGAAGTAACACCATCATTCACTGTATAGGTCACAGTCATTGTGTTTCCTGTGATAGTACCTGAACCTACCGCAGTTACTCCAGAACCCACTGTTTGGGAAGGAATTGTGAAGGCGTTTCCATTGGCAGATGCAATAGCGGTTAAAGACTGGTTGTATAAATTTTGAATGTTGAATTTAGTGTTATCACTATTCGCAGAACATGTTATTGAATAATTGTCTGTACCAACTGTGCAGGTTTCGGATCCGGTAAATACTCCTATGAATTTATCACGTGATAATGTTTGACAGTTTGTACCTTCATATCCAACCGGGCAGGTGCAATCACCATCGACACAAGTTCCACCATTCTGGCAAACTACATCTTTACAAGCATCCGGGTTACAGGCTGTGAACAAAGTTGTTGAAAAAGCGCCTATAGTTAAAATAGAGGCCAGCAAAATTGATTTCAGGTTTTCATGTTTATTCCTTTTTAATGAGTGACAAAGATTCATATTATTTCCAAAAATCAGTCAATAAAATAAACTGTTTACATCTTATTTACATTCCCGATCAGTGCATTCGATCGCCTCGTATCGGCAAATTCTCCAAAACATTTTTNTCGATTCGAAGCCATTCATTCCATCTTGTGGTCACCTGATGTTCGGGAAGGTATTTTTTNGCCAGGTCTAGAAATAAACGATAATGTCCCGCTTCAGAAATCATGAATTTCCGATAGAAATTTTTGAGGTAAGCATCTTCAAGACCTTCACTGAGTAAACGAAATCGTTCACAACTGCGCGCTTCAATTAATGCAAAAATGAGTAATTTGTCTAAAAGCGTNTCTTCAGGTGACCCGCCTTTCAACTCATAGGCAAAAAGCCCGTTCACATAGTCATCTTTTCGTTGTTTTCCTAAATGCAAGCCCCGTTTATTTAATTCATTTAAGACCATTCTGAAATGGCCCCATTCTTCGGTGACAATAGGAGCTAGTTCATCAACCAATTCTTTCCGATCAGGATATTTCTGTATCAAACTAATGCAGTTACTGGCTGCTTTTTGTTCGCAATACGCATGGTCGCTCAGAATTTCCTGGAGAGAGATGGAGGCTAAATCAACCCAGCGGGGATCTGTTGGCAGTTTGAGTCCGAGAATGTTATTCTGGCTATCCGACATGCGCGCAAATTATACCATTTTCTAAGGAAATTGGCTAAATGGATTGCGAAATCAACCAAATTCTCATTCAGACACCGGCAAGCAAAGAGAATTCTTATATTAGCAGAATTACGTTGTAGGTGGTGTATAGCCGACTGATATATTTATTTGTTTTACTGGTATCGCTTATCAGTTTTCATCGCGTTCAGGCGGCCTTCGATCCCGATCGAATATATACCAGCCCTGTTCAGTTAAAGGAAGGGCTCTCACAAGTGGTTGTAACTGATATTGTTCGGGATGCGAGAGGGTTTNTATGGGTTTCTACCTTTGATGGCTTGAACCGGTTTGACGGAAACGCANTCAAAGTATTCCGCCACAATCCTGAAGATTCCAATTCAATACCCTCTTCGAAAATTCATCGCCTGTTTGCCGATCGCGACCGCATTTTATATCTATAGACCAATGATGGTTTTACCATGATGGATACCCGAACAAACCGCTTGTTCCGACCTGAAGTTCTGAAGAACTACCAGCTGAAATGGGTGACTACTGATGAAGCAGGTAAGGTGTGGNTTTTATGTTGCCGGCAAGGGTTTTTATTCTTCCGGATCAATGAGAATAAAGTGGAGGAATTCTTCGATNTCAAAGCAAAATCTTTTGAAGATGTACTCGGCTTGTTGAAACTCGGCGAGAACATTTTTGCTGTGCATACCAACGGAGATATCCTCAAATTAAATACCCGAACAAGAAAACAAACGCTTACAAGAAATCCTGAACCTGGATTACTTTTTAATACTGCCGGGATTGATAAATTCCAACATATTTTACTGGGGTCTATTGGTGGAAGTTTAACTGAATTTAATCCTCAAACTTCTTCATATTCAGCTTCCGCACTTACAAAATGAACGAACGCCTCGTTGCCGTAAATTCCATCTTTTATGNATTCTACTAAAAACGTACTTCTTCTTTCTACGTATGGCCAGGGTTTGTTTGTTTATGACTATGCAACAAATACATTGCAACAATATAAAAAGAATGAAGGTCGCCTTTCCATTTCTGCGAATTACTTGTTGAAGGTTNTTGCGGATCCCAATGGATATGTTTACATTGGTTATGATGGTTCAGGGTTCGATATTCTGGATCCCCATATCCGTAAGTTTGTTCCGGTTATTCGCAAAGACAGTGATGACACTAAAACCATTCGTTTTGTCAGAAAAATTGTTGAAGATGACGATGGAAATTTATTAATTGGGACTGCCGGTAGTGGTTTGGTTCGTTATATTCCCTCCACACAAACTTTTCAGTTTTTTACTTTTCGTAATGAACTGAATATCTCGGAAAACTATATCATTGAAATGATACGTTACGGCAATACACTTTGGTTAGGTTTTAACGGTAACGGGATTGCGATAGTAGATTTAAAAACTTTGAAAAAGGAAAGATTGATTTCGATCGGTTCAGGGGTAAACCAAATTTCCAATGGTACCATCTGGNTCTTTTCTTGAAGATCGGCAGGGTAGAATTTGGGTAGGTACCCGCGAAAACGGAATAAATTGTATTCAACCAAAAACATGGAATGTGAAACAATACAACACCTCCTCTTTTCCCTTTTTAAGAATAATGGGATACGTTGTTTATTCCAATCCCGTGAAGGACGTATCCTGGTTGGAACGNGAAAAGGTGTTTTTAAACTGGCTGATGATCGAAACAATAGTACCTGTTTTTCCGAAGGAGAATTCAATTCGAACCAGTACCCTGAAGTCTATTAGTGTTTTTATCAGGATTATAAAGGCCGATTCTGGCTGGGTACCGATGGTGGCGGAATAGCAGTTTTAAATTCTGATTTTGCTTTGCTGAGAACATTTAGTACGAATGATNTTTTAAACAATAATGTGGTTTATTCAATATTGGCTGAGAATGATACCAGTTTCTGGATCAGTACCAATTCAGGCTTATCAAATATTCGATGGAATGAAAACGTATTACTAAAAAAGCAAACCCCGTTANTCCGGAATTTTGATGAAACAAACGGACTTCAATCGAATGAATTTAATACAGGAGCCTATACCCAACTTAGAGATGGTCGATTCGTGTTTGGAGGTCTTAACGGAATTAATGTATTTCATCCTTCGNAAATCAAGTCCACAGCCATAGAGCCTCAGGTTTATATCGATGAATTTAAAGTTTTTGAGAACCNNCCTGAATCGCGAAGAAGATATTTCTTACCTTTCAAAATTGATCTGAAGCATTATGAAAACTCTATTTCACTTTCATTTTCGTCGCTCNGGTATCACCCGGATAACATAAAATACCAGTATCGTTTATTGGGTTATGACAAAGAATGGGTTACAACCAGTGAACGAAACTATGTCAGCTATACCAACTTATCTTCCGGCGATTATGAATTTCAGGTGCGTTGTACCAATGCAGATGGGGTATGGAGTTCACTATTAACCCGGCTAAACATCTCTATGCCACCCNCATTTTATCGAACCTGGTGGTTTATCAGTTTAGCCATTCTTTTGCTGGGGCAATTGGTTTTTCTGGTGTATAAAAATAAATTGAATCAGATTCGTGAAAAAGAAGCGATCCGGATTCAATACACCAAAGAATTAGCTGAAGTTGAAATGAAAGCACTTCGGGCACAGATCGATCCGCATTTCCTGTTTAATTCATTGAATTCAATTAATAATTTTATTCTACGCAACGACACAAAACTGGCATCCCGCTATCTCGTTAAATTTTCTCAGTTGGTTCGGAATATTCTAAATAATTCATCGGCAACTTATATCAGTTTGGGTGAAGAATTAGAAACCATTGAATTGTATATTTTAATTGAAGGTATGCGGTTTAGCAATCAATTCAGTTATCAGATTGACGTTGAACATCTTTTGCCACTCGGGCAGATTCGAATCCCATCCTTATTGCTTCAGCCCTATGTTGAAAATGCGATTTGGCATGGTTTGTTGCATAAAGATGGCGAGAAGCATATCNGGATTTCAGTAAAACGAAAGGATGAAGAATATATTTGTATTGAAATCGAAGACAATGGAATTGGAAGGGCCTCTGCANAAGAGCTGGAAAACAAAACAGAAAACNATACTTCCTATGGTATGTCCTTAGGAGAAAGTCGGTTGCGTTTAATGAATACGGAGAATGGACTTCGTGCATCCGTGGAGGTGGTCGACCTGTATGATGACAAGAGGCAGGCAATAGGTACCCGAATTTCAATTTTGCTGCCAAGTATTAAATTAACAACTAACTAAATGAAATACTATGTATAAAACGATTCTTGTTGATGATGAAATCAACTGTGTAGAAGTCCTTGAAATACTTATAAAAGAACATTTTGATGATATTGAAATCGTTGAAAAATTTACTTCATCTAAANAGGCACTGGAGTACCTGGAGACGCATAACATCGATTTAATGTTTCTGGATATTCAGATGCCATTTATGACGGGTATTGAACTTNTGCAGCGACTAAATAAGTATAACTTCAGTGTCATATTTACAACTGCGTATGATCGATATGCGATAAGCGCAATTAAGCTTTCGGCATTGGATTATTTACTGAAACCTATCGATGAAGAACTTCTGAGCAGTGCTATCCAGAAATTCCGAAAATTAAAAGGTGAAACAAATATTCAGCAACAGCTTTCCACCTTGTTACAGCAATATAATTTGCCCACCCATCCTACGCCCATGAACCAGGGCATGCCGGGGAATAAGATTGCAGTGGGCTTTCAGGACAGGATTCTGTTTTATGACCCTCAGGATATTTTGTATTGCCAGAGTAGTGATAATTATACCAGTCTGGTTCTTGTAACGGGTGAAAAAGTCATAGCTTCCAAAACGATGCGTTACTTCGAAGATATTCTTACCCCGCNNAAGGATTTATTCGCCCGCACCAGAGTTATATTATTAATAGCAAATACATCCAGCAGTATAATAAAAAAGACGGAGGCTATCTCGTGATGTCTGATGGTTCATCGATTCCGGTGAGCAGAAATAGGAAGGAGGAAATTCTGCTGATGTTTAAAGGCGAATTTTAATTGTTTCCAAGTCAAATTAAGGCAGACTGTTTGCTTTGCTGACCACGGAGTCAATTTTTTCGAAACGCGAATAATAAAATGCCTGTCAAACTTATAGCCACGGCAATGATTTCAGCCTGGGTAGGTTGAATCAANCCTAAGTCGTATTCAGAATTCACACGAATTTGTTCAATAAGGAATCGCTCGATGCCATTAAAAATCAGATACACCGAAAAAATGCTGAGTGGTGTATCCCACTGACGTCGTAAACGCCATAAAATTCCGAAAATAAGCAGGCTCATCAGAAACTCGTAAATCGGAGTTGGGAAAACTGGAATTGGCAGTACCGAACAATAAGCACCCTTGCAACCTTTTAAAGGCTCACCGATATTGTTCACGTTATTCGGGTAATTATACGCAACTAGCCATACTGGCAANAAGGAGGGAGCCTGAAAACTGGCATGTGGTATTTTTCTNTTAGCATCAAAATGTCGGTAAACATGTTCATGATGCTGAGCTACCAGTGAATCAAATGGTTGTAGATTACTTTGTATCTGCCCTTGTTCATTGGTCATATAAGCTGCATTGTATATTCCCCAGTCCCCATCTCCACTCACCTGACANTCAAGGCGACCGATGCCATAAGCCAGAATTAAGGCCGGTGCAGTGGCATCACAGAGATGTCGGAAATCCATTTTAATTTTTCGGCTATAATACCAAAGTGCCAGTGTTGCTACAATCAGCCCACCATANAATGTTAGTCCGGCACTGGAAAATAAATTTCCCAACGGATCCTGAATGAATTGATCCCAGGTTTCAAACGCATTAAAAATCTTAGCACCCACAAATCCTCCAATGGCTGCAATAACAGCAAAATCACCCACCCGATGACGAGGATATACTTTGACCTTTTTTGTTGAAGCCCTGTTTTCGGGCTTCGCGGTCTTCGAANNATACTTCCAGGTTAGGGCCACCAGGCACAAGGCAATTCCTGCATTAAGGTTTCCTTTGCGCGTTGTCAGGTAACTCAACGGATGCGCAGTAGCTTCTTGAAAATTTAAAATCATTCCGATCGCCTTGTATCCTGCTAAAAAGGATAATAGCGCAGTGAGGAAATAATCTTGCCACCCAACAGGTTTTCCTGTAACCTGATCTTCAAGGGTATAGGGTAGGAGTCCTTCTGTTTCTTTTCGTTTAAGTTCAGTACGGAGTACCATTCCGGCAGCTAGAAAAGCCATCGCCACCATAAAACCAAACGTTTTTAANAGACCCAATACTGGTAATTCCAGGCCAAACCAGTCTTTTAGTAAATGATAAAAATCGGGTACATAGGAGGGCTAAATTAAGAAAAGCCCCGGTATGAGGGCTTTACATTTTATAATTAACAGTCCGTTTCGTTTAGGCTTCCACAGCACAGTGTTGATTGAATGCATCGATCGGGTTTGCTGCAATCATCTGAGCTGGCCGTCCTTCAATCATATGGCGTTCAATCATGTGTACTAACTGACCATCTTTCAACAAGGCAATACAAGGTGATGATGGCGGATAGGGCAGCAGATAGGTACGTGCTTGTTTTACGGCATCGATGTCGAAACCGGCAAAGGATGTTACTAAATGGTCAGGTTTGTTTTGTGCATTCTGGACGGCCATTAATACGCCGGGACGTGCGGTGCCTGCGCTACATCCGCACACCGAATTTAATACCAGTAAGGTGGTTCCGGGGCGATTCATGGCCTGGTCAACTAATTCAGGGGCGTTTAAATCTTCAAAGCCCTGATTTACTAATTCTGCCTTCATGGGCATAACAATTTCTGCTGGGTACATAGTGTGATTGTTTATTTTAAAATTTCGTGTCCAAGTTTATCTCGTTTTGTGATGAGATAATTTTCATTGTAGGGATTAGGGTGGATTTCAATGGCTACATTTTCCACGATCTCCAGTCCATATCCTAACAATCCGGCTCGTTTTCGGGGATTGTTTGTGATCAGTTTCAGTTTGTGAATATTTAGATGGCGAAGAATTTGAGCGCCGATGCCGTAGTCGCGTTCGTCCATGCCAAAACCTAATTCTAAATTGGCTTCTACTGTATCCCGCCCGGATTCTTGTAATTTGTAGGCTTTTAGTTTGTTTAATAGTCCAATGCCCCGGCCTTCCTGATTCATATAAAGCACAACCCCTTTTCCTTCGTGTTCCACCATTTTCATAGCGGCATGCAATTGTTCACCACAATCACAACGCATCGAGTGTAAAATATCCCCGGTAAAACAAGAACTGTGTACGCGCACTAAAATAGGTTCATCAGGCTCCCAGGTGCCTTTCAGTAAGGCATGATGCAATTCGCCGGTTCGGTTATTTGAAAAGGTGACTAACTCAAACAATCCATATCGGGTAGGCATTTCTACCCGAATCTGTTCTGTGATCATCTTTTCAGTGCGCAAACGATATTCAATCAGATGCNNGATAGAAATAATTTTAAGTTGATGCTCGGCTGCAATCTCTTTCAGGCGAGGCAGACGTGCCATTTCACCGTTTTCATCAATAATTTCTACTATGGCGCCGGCAGGTTCAAATCCTGCCAAACGGGCTAAATCAATGGCCGCTTCGGTATGACCAGCCCTCCGCAATACCCCTTCGCGACGTGCGCGTAATGGAAAAATATGACCTGGTTTCGCTAAATCTGAAGATTTGGTTGCGGGGTCGATCAGCGCCTGAATAGTTTTTGCCCGATCGTGTGAAGAAATCCCTGTGGTACAGCCATGCCCCAGAAGATCGACCGAAATTGTAAATGGTGTTTGATGCAATTCGGTATTATCTTTTACCATAAGATTTAATCCCAACGCATCGCATCGATCTTCACTAAGAGGCGCACAAATGAGTCCACGGCCGTATTTACTCATGAACGTGATGACTTCAGGGGTTACATTTCGGGCAGCGGTTAAAAAATCGCCTTCATTTTCACGATCCTCGTCATCAACAACAATAACGAGTTTGCCGTTACGGATATCTTCAATGGCGCTTTCAATGCTATCTAACATGACGCAAAGTTAATAAAATTTGCGCCCTGTGAATTATAGGAACTGTTAATAGTCAATCTAACATGCTGAATGGAAGTTATTCTAAGACATGTTTTGGTCAGGAAATAAGAAACAGGAAACCAAAAAACAGCAACCGTTACGGCCAGTAACAACCCCGAATACAATACTGAAAATCCAAGAAATTTACCTGCCAGAATTAAGATTTTTGGGGATAAACCCGTTTAAAAGACAGAAAAAGGTAACACGCCGGAAAAAAAGTAAAAGCAAGTGAATGGTGTCCGGGAGGTCTTCTAATAGCAAATTGTACAATACGAAGCATGCCAGCATCATAAAAATGCCATGACATGAAAGTGCAAACTGAAAATAATATGATGCACAAACGGCCGTCTTCTGTAAAATAGTTTTAAAAACAAGGCAAATAAGGGAAGAATAATAAACAATGCTTTTGGCAAACTACCCAGAAGCGCTGTAAAATACTTTTCCTCGGTGATACGTGAGGCATCCAGATTAGCTTCATTGATGCTTAATAATTTCCGATGCAGGATTCGTTGTAATCCATGGTCTCTTTGCCCCCAAGGTATTGATTTTTCAACGCTATCATACTGCTTCAGGTAATATACTTTACTATTCACCAAAAATCCATGTTCATCAGCGGAAAAGCCAAAATTCTTTTGATACGTAGCATGCCGGAATACGGAATCCCTGTATTTAATTGTCTCATTCAATCTAGTAAGTTTCTCCTGAAAATTCAGATTTTCTGTTTCTACATAGGGTTTTGTGAATTTAAAAACAGAATAAAAACACCGCCGAACTAAAAATATACAATTGGACCGGCGGGAGATACGAAGCACGTCGACCTTCCAGAAAGTGAAGAGTGGCTTGTCCCGGGTGAGTAAATAAAGTTTTAAATGTATTCCAGAATTTACCGTCGTAATGAAAGTAATCGGCAATGAAGTGGAGTATCAGATGCCAGAAATTGTCCTGATGATGCAATACCTTTTGCCCACAACTGTGGCACCAGGGGCCTTTTAAAGGAGTCTGACAATTTTCGCAGGCCTCATGCACCTTCCTGATCGGGATCATTCGGTTGACAGACTTGCGTTTCTGTTTCATATCGATTCAATGTATTTATTGCCAAACACCCTTGAATGTTTTAGTCCATGTTTCCCAGGGTACAGATTTGTGTTTGTTCTCACCGAAATATTTCAGAAGCATTTCCATCACGGGAATTTCAAGATAACCCGGCACAGGTTGTGGATTCTGGAAATTTTCTTCCATAAAGATGCTGGTCGGGTAGGAGATGCGGTCTTTCATCCATTGCGCAGTCGANTCATTGGTTTTACTGTTTGGNGAGGCGTCCGTATTTTTACCTTGAAATGTGAGTGAATCGGCACTTTCTGCATTGATATGGATGCAGTAGAAATTTGCATTCATGTATTCAATGACAACGGCGTTTGAAAACGTTTTTTTATCCATCACCTTACACCAGTAACACCAATCCGTAAAAATATCAATATAAACTTTTTTGGGAGTTTGCTTCATCCGGGCTTCAGCCTCTTCAAGAGTGATCCATTGGATGCCTTTCTTTTTTCGCTGTTTNGAATTTTTAACTCCTGTTTTTTGATTGGAAGTTTGCGCCTCAACCTGAAATGAAATTCCCAGGAAGATCAGCAATAGATAAATTCTTTGACTGGTTCGCTTCAGACTGCTGTACATTTGAATCTACTTTGTGCAATGCAATGTTAACTGAAAATCATGGAATGAAAAAAATTGCGATCGCGGTGAGTGGGGCTTCCGGGTCTATTTACGCGCAACGACTCATTGACAAGTTGGCTATGTTTCAGGACGTGCAACTAGCGGTTGTATTTAGTCAACAAGCACCAGATGTTTGGAATCATGAATTGGGAACCTACCCGCAGCTGAAAGGTAAAGCCGAGGTTTTTGATTTACATAATTATCAGGCACCATTTGCCAGCGGTAGCAGTACCTATCAGGCTTTGGTAGTTTGTCCGTGCAGCATGGGAACCTTGGGTAGGATAGCGCAAGGAATCAGTGACAATTTAATTTCCCGGGCAGCCGATGTGATGCTCAAAGAAAGGAGAAAGTTAATTTGTGTTGTCCGAGAGACTCCCTTTAATCTGATTCACCTGGATAATATGAAAAACNTGTCCGAAGCCGGCGGCATCATTTGTCCGGCATCTCCTTCATTTTACAGCAAACCGGATACCATAGAAGCTCTTGTTGATACTGTGGTTGATCGGGTGATTCAATTACTGGGTATCTCTATGGATACTTACCGCTGGAATGAGTAAAACAATCAGGCATTGGCCCGGTTCAAAATTGAAGTGGTTGAGTAGCCATCCAGAAACGGAATAATTTCGACCTGCCCTCCGTACGACTTGACGAATTCTGCTCCGACGATTCCATCTAGTGTGTAGTCACCACCCTTAACCAGGACATCGGGCTGAAACCGCTCAATTAAATTCATGGGTGTATCTTCTTCAAATACAATCACCGCATCGATATAGGTATGACAGGCTAAATTAAATGCACGAGACGTTTCATCCAGAACAGGTCTTTTNTCACCTTTTAAGCGTCGAACAGAATCATCACTGTTTACACCTACAATTAAACGGTTACCCAGTTCAGCAGCCTGGAGCAAATAGGTGTTATGCCCCCGGTGAATGATATCAAAGCATCCATTCGTAAAAACAACCTTTTTNGAGAGCATTTTCCATTGGTTAACCAACAAGGTTAAGGATTGCAGCGAGTGGATTTTATTTTGAATTATTTCTAACTTACTTGACATTTCTATTTTTGTTTACAAATGGGAGGAATATAAATGACAGCACGCCACCTAAGATGATAATCAAGGTGGGCACAAGCCAAATAATCCAGCTGATGGCCACACTGATGGCTTTATCTATTCCATACAATCCTACAATTTCCTGAACCAGTGCGGTATAAGCTCCAAGGCCTCCAGGAGTGACGATCATACCTACACTACCAAAGGATAAAACAGATAATCCGGTTTTATACCCTAAATGGCTCGTTTCCTGTATGCTTTGGAATCCCAATAAGATCATTCCAAAATACATAGACCAGATTAACAAGGTATGAAGCACAAATCCTCTTTTATTTTTCATAGTCCGGAAACTAAGTATTCCTTTTCCAACATTGAGCAGGACTTCCCGAAATCGAACAGCGAATTTGCTTTGTAAAATACGTTTTCTGAACAGCAGAAGGCTTAAAACTAAAACAGCAATGCCAATTAAAACCCAATAGCCTTTCCCTGAAGAACTCTCGCCATCGGAGGATTGATTAAATCGAGTCCATAATGAGGATAAGTAATCACCCGCCAGTTCAGTTTGTGTGATTATGGTAAGCACAAANACGAGCAAACAAAGCATATCAAACGCCCGCTCTGCGATAATCGTACCAACCAATTTATCTGCAGGTACTTTTTCGTAACGGGCCAAAAGGGTACATTTCAGCACTTCACCCAGTCGGGGAAANGCCAGATTAGCCAGATATCCGATNAAAACAGCAAACGTGGTATTTGTTACGGAAGGTTTAAATCCCATAGGCTCCATTAAGTAGGTCCAGCGAACTGCCCGACTCCAATGACTAATGAAACCCATAATTAGAATGGGAATGAGAAGAATGTAGTTTGCTTTTTTAATAGCAAACTTGATTTTNTCAATGTCTTCCGGCTTTAAGTCCTTTACGGAGAGCCAGATTAAAAANATACCCAATCCTAGAGTGACGAGGTACGTCAGGATATTAACCAGGGATTTTGGCATCAGGAATTATTTCAGTTTATTCTGTTCAGTCGGAAATACGATAGTGGGTTTAAATTTTTTGCAACTNTCGAAGTCCATCAGGGCATAGGAGATAATTATAACGATATCACCCGGTTCTACTTTACGAGCGGCAGGGCCATTTAAGCAGATCGTTCCACTACCTCGTCTACCTTTGATGACATAGGTTTCCAGTCGTTCGCCATTATTCACATTCACAATTTGAACTTTTTCATGTTCCAGCAGGTTAGCTGCTTCCATCAGATTNTGATCGATCGTCACACTTCCGATATAATTTAAATTCGCCTGGGTAACTTTTGCTCTATGGATCTTTGATTTGAGGACTTGTATTTGCATGGATTTACAAAAGTATGTGTTTCCTTGATAGTTTTGGTTGAAATACCCAGAATAAAACTAAGCCTGAATCCGAATATTATCGATTAGTCGTATTCCTTCGAGCCGGGTAGCTATTAATACGACCATGGAACGCCCGGCATCAAATTCTTGCAACGGTTCCAGGTTTGAGGCATCAGCAAGTTCAAGATATTCTGTTTCAAAGGATGCTTTATTGAGCGAATCGATGACTTTTTCACGTAACACTGAAAACGAATGAGCNTCGCCATTGTGCCCGGATATCCTATAGGTTTTGTAAATGGATGAGGCAAGTTCACGACCTGATTCACTTAAACGTTGGTTCCTTGAACTCATTGCCAAACCGGAGATATGCCGGGTAGTTTCACAAATTTCAACGGAAACCGGGAGAGCCTCCAGTTTAATTAGTTGTTGAATCACCAGACATTGTTGAAAGTCTTTTTCACCAAGGAATAAAATATCCGGCTGAACCGAATCCAACAATTTATGTACGATGGCACAAACTCCGTTAAAATGACCGGGTCGATGCAATCCTTCCAAAACTGTGTTCAGAAAACCAATGTCGTATTGCCTGATTTGATGAATTCCTTCCGGGTACATTTCACTTACTTCAGGCAGAAAAAGCACATCGCAACCGGCTTGTTCCAGCATAAGGATATCCTGCTCCAGCGTTTTGGGGTACTTCAGATAATCTTGCGANTCATTGAATTGGGTCGGATTCACAAAAATACTGTAGATGGTGAGTCTGGATTTTGAAACACTTCTTTTAATGAGCGAAATGTGGCCCTGATGCAAGGCCCCCATGGTGGGAACAAAGCCAATCGGGTGCTTATTTTCGGTTAGTTTGAGTAGGTCGGAGGCGTGTTTGACAACAAACATATTACAACAAAGCCTAATGTTAGCAATTTATAAACTACAATAATCGACAAAAAATCGTACTTTCGCACCCCGAATTTAGTTTCATCTTCAAATACCGCGCCCATGGCTGTTGTTCCTAAGAAAAAGTTCTTTTATTTCGCATGAAATGGCTCCTTATAATGAGGAGACGGATTTCGCTAAAATTTTGAATGCACTGGCTGTTAAGTCTAATGATTCAGGGTATGAAGTGAGGGCCATCATGCCGCGTTTCGGAACCATCAATGAGCGTAGGCATCGTTTACATGAAGTTGTCCGTTTAAGTGGTATCAATATTACTGTCGATAAGGAAGATTACCCGTTGGTGATTAAAGTAGCTTCATTGCCGAATGCCCGTTTGCAGGTTTATTTTATGGATAATGAAGATATGTTCAAACGCAAACAGACCTTTCATGATGAAAATAGTAATTTTTATGATGACAATGCGATTCGAACCATTTTCTTCTGCAAAGGAGCATTGGAAACCGTTAAAAAATTTGGTTGGCCTCCAGACATCATTCATGTACATGGTTGGATGAGTTCACTGATTCCGATGTATATAAAATCGTTTTACAAAAAGGAACCGGTTTTCGCCAATTCGAAAATAATTNTTTCAGCCACCAAAAATATTTTTGAGGAAGGGTTAGGAGAGCAATTCCAGAAACAGGTTTTATCCAGCACCCCAATAAAGGAAAAAGATATTGAAGTATATGGCAGCGGATCCAATCTGGACATGTATATGGGCGGGGCTAAAATGNCTGATGCCGCCATCTTCACAGAGAACGATACCGACGAAAAACTACTGAATGCGATTAAACCCACACGAAGCAAGAAAGTGTTAAATTTTGCAACGACCTCAGAAGATGTGACGGATATCATGGATNCATATAATAATTTGGCTGGCAAATAAAGGATATGAGATTGTTGGAAAAATGCGTGCACTGCTTTGCACCTGGGTAGCTGGTGTGGTTTTGTTTTCTGCCGGATGTAAAGAGAATACCATTCTACCCTCGGATCTCATTCCGGCTATTGACAATATCAATACGTTTCAAACAGATACTTTTACGTTAATCACAAACAGTGTATTTCAGGATTCCCTGCTAACCGGAGGAATTTTAGGATCTTCCCGGGTTTCGAATTCACCAACGTTTTATCATGCCCTTGGAACCATCGTTTCGNATCCGGTATTCGGCAAAACCTCCGCAGCCATTCATGTGGAAGTATTACCTCCTGTGAGCAATTTTTCCTTTAAAACCAATTACCCGGGAACGAACCGAACCATTGATTCGGTAATACTTTCCATTNCCTTTAAATCATCTTACGGCGACACCTTTAATCATGTGAATNCAAACGTACCGGGTATACCGATCATTAAAACCTTTTCGCGAGATTCTGCCCAATACGACTTCACGCGGGATTCCGTTGATGCCTCGCAAATTGTGGCGACTACCTTGGTTGATTATGGTAAATTCCGCTTTGATACCTTATACGGTTCTGTGAAACAAAACCCAACCTTGCATTTTAAACTGGCCCCTGGTNTCGCGGATAGTTTGGCTGCACAGGTGGATTCAGGATTGAATGGAGCGGCGGCAGATTATTCGAAATTCTTAAGCTGGTGGAAGGGCTTTGCGATATTACCGGATTCGAATACGGGAGCTACCCTTGGTTTTTTGNATACATACAATACCCGGTTGAAAATTTATTACCGCTATACCAATACGAATAACCTGCCGGACACTGCCGTGGATGTTNTTCTCCCTTTCGATCCAAATTATTGTAACCGATTTAATTCCATATTCCGGAATTATCAAGGAACTTTAGTATCTTCTTATCTCGACAATCCGCATACCACTGGTGATTCAGTGATGTTCATTCAAAATGTTCCTGGTACCTGTGGTCTGATCAAATTACCCTACTTGTATCAAAATGAGAATGTAGTCGTTAATAAAGCAGAATCGATCTTTACCGCTGTATCACCTTATTATAACTGGATGGATACAACCGTGTATGGTTTGATTCCTCGTATGCAGATACTGGCATCGGATACAACCAATGCCGACCGGATTCCGGATGATTATGGTGTTTTTGGTACAAATTTTGTGAATGGTAGGCGGGAAGTTAAAACCATTGCCGGAATACCTATGATTCAATACCGATTCGGAGTTAGTCAGTCGATTCAACAAATTATTACACAAAAGACAGTACCTTTAGGTTCAAGATCATGGCGTTGAATCAGGGGCTGCCGGCCATTTACCGGGTGTTATTGCAGGGAGCAGTAGCCAGGTAGCCGCTCTCAGGCCGCGATTGAATATCATCTATACAAAAATTCATAAATAAATCAATTCACTATGTGCGGAATTGTTGCTTATATAGGTCCGAAAGAGGCCTATCCCATCCTTGTGAAAGGCTTGAAGCGATTAGAATACAGAGGTTATGACAGTGCCGGTGTGGCCTTGTTGAACGGAGAATTATCTATTCTGAAANAAGAAGGTAAAGTATCTGATCTGGAAATGCATGCCGAAGGAAAAAATAAGAATGGTATGATCGGAATCGGGCATACCCGTTGGGCCACACATGGTGAGCCTTGCGACAGGAATGCGCATCCTCACTTATCCAACTCCGGTAATCTGGCAATCATTCATAATGGAATTATTGAGAATTATGCCTCCATTAAGGAAGAATTGACCTTGCGTGGATTTAAGTTTGAGAGTGACACGGATACAGAAGTGTTAGTGAACCTGATTGAAGATATTCAAAACGAAGATAAACTGAGCCTTGAAGAGGCAGTACGCGTGGCACTGAATGAAGTAATCGGCGCTTATGCCATTGTGGTTTTAGATCGTCGGGATCCTGATAAACTGGTAGCTGCCCGTAAAGGTAGTCCACTGGTATTGGGCATCGGAAAAGGTGAATTTNTTTTAGCCTCTGATGCATCACCGATTATCGAATACACCAAAAATGTAGTTTATCTGAACGATGAAGAATTTGCCGTCCTGAATCGGAACGGTGAATTCAGCGTACGTACCTTGGGAAATATTACTAAGTCGCCGTATATCCAGAAGTTAGAAATGGATTTAGAGAAAATTGAGAAAGGGGGCTACGAACATTTCATGTTAAAAGAAATTTACGAACAACCTCAGGTGATTCTGGATTGCATGCGCGGTCGGATGAATGCCGAACACGGATGGATTCGTTTAGGGNGAATCAATGAATTTGCCTCCCGCATTAATAATGCCAAACGTATTGTGATTACGGCTTGTGGAACGTCCTGGCATAGTGGTTTGCTAGCTGAATACCTCATTGAAGAACTGGCCAGGGTTCCGGTTGAAGTGGAATATGCTTCTGAATTTCGTTACCGCAATCCTATTGTGAATGAAAAGGACGTTATCGTAGCGATTTCTCAAAGTGGAGAAACGGCTGATACACTGGCAGCGATTGAATTGGCGAAAGAGCGACAAGCATTAATATATGGGATCGCANATGTAATTGGTTCTTCAATTGCCCGTGCGTCACATGCGGGCTCCTATACCCACGCCGGCCCGGAAATCGGGGTCGCTTCTACCAAAGCATTTACAGCACAAGTCACCATTTTAACCCTGCTTGCCTTACAACTTGCACAAAGTAAAGGGACTATTTCTATGTCGCGTTTGCGGGCCATTCTTTATGAAATGGAATCCCTACCTGAAAAGGTGAAACTGGCATTAAAAACAGACCAGCAAATTCGGGCCATTGCAGAGAAATATAAGGATGCGTCTAATTTTCTTTATTTGGGCCGTGGACTGAATTTCCCGATTGCGCTGGAAGGGGCGCTTAAGCTANAAGAAATTTCTTACATCCATGCCGAAGGCTATCCGGCTGCCGAAATGAAACATGGACCCATCGCTTTAATCGATGAAAATATGCCGGTGGTGTTTATTGCAACCAATGCATCAGCTCATGAGAAGATTGTTTCAAACATCCAGGAAGTGAAAGCACGGAAAGGAAAAATCATTGCTATTGTGAACGAGNGGGATAAAATTATTCGTGAGTTGGCTGATGAGGTTATTGAAATTCCTGAGACCGATGAGATACTTTCTCCTTTAGTTTCAATTGTACCCTTGCAGTTGCTCTCCTACCATATTGCGTTGATGCGTGGTTGCAACGTGGACCAGCCGCGCAACCTGGCCAAAAGTGTTACCGTAGAGTAAATTCCGATCTCCTACGAATGCGACGATTGGATGCTGAACATTCTGGAAGGTCTATGTAAACAGATTGGGAATGTTTTATTTCAGGGTGAACTAGTCGTTCGAAACCTGAGCTTGCCAAATGGTTTCATTTCCTTTATTAAGATGCAAAACATGCCTCGAAAGAACAAAGAGGTAATCGGACAAACGGTTCAGATACCGAATCACAATAGGTTGTACTGAAAACTCAAGTTCCTGCATCTGAACACAAATCCGTTCTGCGCGGCGGCAAACACAGCGCGCCACATGAATGAAGGAAGACGCTGGATGCCCGCCCGGCAATACGAAGTTTTTAATTCAGGCAGCTTCGATTCCATGGCATCAATAGAACTCTCCAGCATGTGAATTTCCTGATCCGTTAAGGCCGGTAAATTCATTTTTATGTTTTGTCTGGATCGGTGGCCAATTGTGAGCCAACTACGAAGAGCGTATTTTGAACAGAGGCCAGTGATAAATTTAAAGAGGCGTCCTGGATATGATCGCGGATAACCCCGAACCAGGAATTCAGTTCATCGACTGTTCCATAGGCTTCGATACGGATATGTGATTTAGGAATACGTGTACCTCCAATGAGCGCGGTTTCGCCGGCATCTCCGGTTTTGGTATAAATTTTAAACGCCATAATAATTCACTGTGGCTCCAAAGGTAGTTCAAACCATTTCGTATTTCATCGAAGTCGTTTAAGATCCATGGTTCAGGGTAAGCACCCAGATAGATATTTAACAAATTATTACCTAAAAATCATAGATAATTAATAAATTATGAATATTAAAAATAAAAATATGTCTATTTGTTCGATAATTTGATAAACAACTTTTATCGACTTAATTTCGCACTCCCAATGAGTTTATCTGCCCGGCATTTTGGTTAAATTATTTCCTGAAAAACAATGAACCGTATAAGCGGTAGGCTCATGACTTGTCTATATTATCGAGAATTCTAAATTATGGCATCAATAAAAACGCTAAAGTCAACGAACGGATCAGTTTTGGTAAAATCCGTCAGTCAGACACACCGNATCTTCTGGACATTCAGTTAGCCTCTTTTTCCGATTTCCTTCAATTGGAAACAACACCGGATAAACGAAACAATGAAGGTTTGTATCGGGTATTTAAAGAGAATTTTCCCATTACCGATACTCGCAACATTTTCGTGTTGGAATTTCTGGACTATTTTGTTGATCCTCCACGGTACACACNNATTGATGAATGTATTGATCGTGGTTTAACGTATTCTGTTCCCNTGAAAGCCAAGTTGCGTTTGAGTTGTAATGATGAAGAGCATATCGACTTCGAAACTATTGTACAGGATGTGTTTCTTGGTAATATACCTTACATGACGCCTCGCGGAACCTTTGTGATTAATGGTGCTGAGCGAGTTGTTGTTTCGCAGTTGCACCGTTCACCCGGTGNNTTCTTTGGCCAGTCGGTGCATCCGAATGGAACGAAAATCTACTCGGCCCGGGTAATTCCGTTTAAAGGAGCCTGGATGGAATTTGCCACGAATATCAACAATGTGATGTATGCATACATCGACCGGAAANAGAAATTCCCCGTTACGATGTTGTTACGTTCTATCGGATACGAAACGGATAAGGACATTCTGGAATTATTTGGTATGGCCGATGAGGTGAAGGCAGATAAAAAAACATTGCAGGAGCATGTAGGAAAACGCCTTGCTGCCCGCGTATTGAGAAGCTGGACTGAAGATTTCGTAGATGAAGATACCGGTGAAGTGGTTTCCATTGAACGGAATGAAGTGATACTGGATCGGGATTCTGAGTTGACAGAAGACAACATTGAAATGATCGCCGATTTAGGCGTTCAGTCTATTTTCCTCCAAAAAGAAGAATCTGGTGGCGACTTCTCCATCATTTACAATACCTTAAATAAAGATACCTCCAACTCAGAATTGGAAGCGGTACAACACATCTATCGCCAGTTGCGAAGCACTGATGCACCAGATGATGAAACAGCTCGTGGTATCATTGATAAACTTTTCTTCTCCGACAAGCGCTACGATCTTGGTGAAGTAGGTCGTTATAAAATCAATCGTAAACTTGGATTTCCTTTGACGGTTACCAAGAAGGTTCTGACCAAGGACGACATTATTGCAATCATCAAATATCTGGTTCAATTAACTAACGCCAAGGCAGAAATTGACGATATCGATCGTCTGAGCAATCGCCGTGTTCGTACTGTTGGTGAACAATTATATGCCCAGTTCGGCGTTGGCTTGGCTCGTATGGCCCGTACCATTCGCGAACGTATGAATGTGCGCGACAATGAAGTATTCACTCCGATTGATTTGATTAATGCCAGAACGCTAAGTTCAGTGATTAATTCCTTCTTTGGAACCAGTCAGTTGTCGCAGTTCCTCGATCAAACGAATCCATTATCTGAAATAACGCATAAACGCCTGTNNATCTCCGCCTTAGGGCCCGGAGGTTTGAGTCGTGAACGTGCCGGATTTGAGGTTCGTGACGTACACTATTCGCATTATGGCCGTTTGTGTACCATCGAAACGCCGGAAGGTCCGAACATCGGATTGATTTCGACCCTTTGTGTGCATGCCAAAATCAACGAAATGGGCTTTATCGAAACGCCTTATCGTAAGGTGAAAGAAGGTAAAGTAGACACGAAACATGTTTACCTGAGTGCGGAAGAGGAAGATGAAGCTAAAATTGCCCAGGCCGATGTTGAATTAGATGATAAAGGTTTCTTTGTTGAAGATAAGGTACGTTCGCGCCAAACAGGTGATTTCCCTATTCTTGAAAAGGACGAGGTGGAATACATGGACGTAGCACCTAATCAGATTGTAGGATTGAGTGCCTCTTTGATTCCGTTTTTGGAACATGATGATGCGAACCGTGCCCTGATGGGATCGAACATGCAACGTCAGGGTGTTCCTTTATTACGCCCTGAAGTGCCTATTGTTGGAACTGGTCTGGAGGCCAAAGCGGCTCGCGATGCCCGGATTCAAATTACCGCTATCGGTGATGGTGTAGTAGAATATGTGGATGCCAATGAAATTCATGTTCGATACAAACGTTCTGAAACCCAGCGTTTGATTTCATTCGAAGACGATTTGGTTGTTTATAAACTGACAAAATATTCTAAAACCAACCAAAGTACTTGTATTAACCTGAAACCGCATGTGGTTAAGNGTCAACCAGTTAAAGCTGGCGACTTCCTGACCGACGGTTATGCCACACGGGATGGAGAACGGCNNGCGGGACGTAATTTGCGCGTAGCCTTCATGCCTTGGAAAGGGTTTAACTTTGAGGATGCGATTGTAATTAATGAAAAAGTTGTTCGCGAAGACTGGTTCACGTCAATTCACATCGATGAATATGAACTTGAAGTACGTGATACAAAACTGGGAGAAGAATTAACACCGGATATTCCGAATGTTAGTGAAGAAGCCACTAAAGATCTGGATGAAAATGGAATTATTCGTCTGGGTGCGCATGTTAAGGAAGGCGATATCCTGATCGGAAAAATTACCCCTAAAGGAGAAACGGATNCAACACCTGAAGAAAAACTCTTACGTGCGATCTTTGGAGATAAAGCAGGTGATGCAAAAGATGCTTCCCTTAAAATGCCTCCATCCATTGAAGGGGTTGTAATCGGTAAANAGTTGTTTGCGCGTGCCAAGAAAGATAAGAACTCTAAAATCCGTGAAAAGACGGCCTTAGAGAAAATTGAAAAGGTCCATCAAGAGAATCTGGAAATTATCAATGAACAATTATTCACTAAGCTGGAAAAATTGTTGGATGGTCAAATTTCTGCGGGAGTAACAAACCACTACGGTGAAATTGTAATTGGTAAAAATGCAAAGTTCACGTTGAAAGCGATTAAATCAATTGACTATACTACCGTAAATCCGCTGAACTGGACGGCCGATGAANAAATGAATGATTTGGTGAACCAGTTGTTGCATAATTACAATATCCGTTTCAACGAAGAGATAGGCCGTTACAAACGGGAGAAGTTTAATATTTCTATCGGGGATGAATTGCCAAATGGGGTATTAAAACTTGCGAAAGTTTATCTGGCCAGTAAGCGTAAACTGAAAGTAGGGGATAAGATGGCCGGTCGCCACGGTAACAAAGGAATTGTGGCTCGTATCGTTCGTCAGGAGGATATGCCTTTCCTGGAAGATGGTTCACCGGTTGATATCGTGTTGAATCCGTTGNGGGTACCTTCCNGTATGAACCTCGGGCAAATTTATGAAACTATCTTAGGTATGGCCGGAATGAAANTGGGTGTGAAATTTGCAACTCCGATTTTTGATGGTGCAACTCGTGAAGAAATCGCTTCTAAAGTGATTGAGGCCGGACTGCCGGATTGGTGTCATACCCATTTGTTTGATGGTGAAACCGGTGAGCGTTTCCATCAGAAAGCAACTATAGGGGTGATTTATATGATGAAACTCCACCACTTGGTTGATGATAAAATGCATGCCCGTTCTATCGGACCATATAGTTTGATTACGCAACAACCTTTAGGCGGTAAGGCGCAANTTGGAGGTCAGCGTTTCGGTGAAATGGAAGTTTGGGCTATTGAAGCCTATGGCGCTTCAAACATTCTTCAGGAATTGTTAACCCTGAAATCAGATGATATTGCCGGCCGTGCTAAAGCCTATGAATCGATTGTGAAAGGAGAGAATTTACCGAAACCAGGAATTCCTGAATCATTCAATGTATTGGTACATGAATTGCGTGGATTGGGTCTTGATNCGCACTTCGAAAATCAATAGTCTTTTTCAATAAACATAAAAACCGCCTTCAAACAGGCGGTTTTTTATGATCGACCAATTTTGACCTACATGACATTCCCCTCCGACTATATATGGGGGCTGCCGGTTATCTCAATGGCGCTTCAAATTTAAGGAAGCGTTCCAGGGATAGTGCTATCGTACAGCCCTTTTCTTCCCGACACTTCGTATCGGTACTAAAGGATGACGCCAAAATTGAAGATGCCAGTTAGGCCCTTGTTCATGAGAAATAGCAAAGCTTTTCGAATGTTACAGCGGACCATACCGTAGTAGTTTAATGATTCATGTATTTGTTTCGAGATTTGCTAACGGTATCAGCAGTGAAAATCAAGAAATGAACTGCAAGCATATTGATGAAGTGAATTGAGAAATTACCGTGCATCTGAATCAGCGAAATTCACTCTTGAATGGAATGATATCAACTATTTTCGCGTTAAACCGTATCCCCTCCTTTAATTTGGGTTGAAACAAAGGCATGGACAACACTTGAGCTTATGCCAACTTGTGAAGTAGAATACCAGAAAAACTAAATTACTGTACGATACGCCAGTTGATTGGATAACGATACAACTTATTTTCACTGGCTTTTAAAACCGCAACGATAATCAGCACCAGATTGATTACCGATAAAACCCAAGGCAATACGAATCCGATTAAAAGAATTTTCAGAAACATAGAAATAACATACCCGATAAGCATCGTTATTTGAAAATTCAGNGATTCCTGGGCGTGGTCGGCCACATAGGGCGACTCATCTTTNTTCATCAGGTAAATTACCATGGGNGCCTTAAAGGAAGTCACTACGCCTAAGGCATGTGCAATGATGGCNAAAGTACGCTCATCAGAGCTAGGTGAATGGATGCCGGCAACNTCATTGCCAAGGTAATCGTTGCTATTCATAGTTTACATTACAAATTGCCTCGCAGGGCCTGTTCTTGTTCCAGTGCTTCAAACAATGCTNNGAAGTTTCCTTTCCCAAAACTTTTNGCCCCCTTGCGTTGAATAATTTCAAAGAACATGGTAGGGCGATCTTCAACTGGTTTGGTAAAAATCTGTAACAAATAGCCTTCATCATCCCTGTCAATCAGAATTCCTAATTCGCTCAGCGGTTTCAGGTCTTCATCGATTTTACCTACACGATCTAATACGCGATCATAATAATTATTCGGAACCCGCAGGAATTCAACACCACGATCTTTTAATTTGGTAACGGTTTCAATAATATTNGAAGTTGCCACGGCAATATGCTGCACACCTTCTCCCTCATAAAAATCAAGATACTCTTCTACCTGACTTTTTTTCTTGCCTTCCGCTGGTTCATCGATCGGGAATTTTACGTACCCATTGCCATTACTCATCACTTTACTCATCAGGGCACTATACTCGGTAGAAATGTCTTTATCATCAAAACTGAGTATGTTTTTAAAACCCATCACCTCTTCATAGAACTTTACCCATGGATTCATCTGATTCCAACCGACGTTGCCTACACAACGATCAACATAACGTAAGCCAACTGGTTCCGGATTGTATTCGCTTTTCAACTCCACAAAACCCGGCATAAAAACACCTGAATAATTTTTNCGTTCAATGAACATATGAATCACCTCACCATAAGTATGTATTCCACTCATCTTCACCTCACCATGCGCATCCTGAAGGGTCTGGGGTTCCAGATACGATTTTGCTCCACGTTTAATGGTTTGCTCATAGGCATCATAGGCATCATCAACCCATAAAGCCAACACTTTAACACCATCACCGTGCTTCTTGTGATGTTCAGCAATGGCATGNTCGGATTGCAGAGGAGAGGTTAGTACTAATCGGATTTTATCCTGTACCAACACGTACGAAGCTCGATCACGTACGCCGGTTTCAGGTCCGGCATACGCCAACGACTGAAATCCGAAAGCGGTTTTATAATAGTGGGCTGCTTGTTTGGCATTTCCTACGTAAAGCTCTATATAATCGGTACCCAGTAATGGAAGAAAATCAGTTTGAGTACCTGGTGTGGCTAGTGTTTCTGTTTGCATGGTTTTATGTTCTGCGACGACAAAATTAATACTTTCCGGATTCAAGTTTCAGGAATTCATTCTATTCGGCCCAACTCATTTCGTAGTTGGCATCTTCAATTTCCAGTGCATGATTCGTCAGGTGTAAGGGGCGAAATGTATCTACCATTACGGCGAGCTCAACAGTTTCTTTGGCACCGATACTTTTNTCAACAGCTCCTGGGTGTGGCCCATGAGGGATTCCACTGGGATGCAGCNNGATCATACCTTTTGTAACATGTTTACGACTCATAAATTCGCCATCCACATAATACAGGACCTCATCACTATCGATATTGGAATGGTTGTAAGGAGCAGGTATCGCCTGTGGGTGGTAATCAAATAAACGGGGNACAAAACTACAAATCACAAAATCCTTACCGTCAAAAGTTTGATGTATGGGCGGTGGCATGTGTACCCGGCCAGCGATCGGTTCAAAGTCGTGAATCGAAAAAATAAACGGATATTCATAACCATCCCAACCCACCACATCAAAGGGGTGATTACCGTATGTAATAGGATACAATAGCCCCTTCTTTTTAGTATAGATCAAAAAGGCACCTTCTTCATCATAGGTCTTCAAATCCTGTGGCTTGCGGATATCGCGCTCACAGAACGGTGAATGTTCCATTAACTGACCTTCTGAGGTTTTATACCGTTTGGGGAATCGGATAGGACCAAATGATTCTACTATGAACAGGCGGTTGGCTTCAGTTTCAAATTCAAGTTGATAGGTACAACCTCTGGGAATCACTACATAATCGCCATACGAAAAGGGAAGTTCTCCATAAGGCGTTTTCGCTTTACCGCGGCCTTCATGAATAAATATGACCTCATCAGCATCAGCGTTTTTAAAAAANTAGGAGGTCATACTTTGTTGAGGNGCTGCCAGAGTAATATGACAATCATTGTTCACCAATACAGGTTTTCGGCTTTCCAGATAATCTGCGCAGGGCTTTACCTTGAACCCCTGAAAACTACGGTGTTTCAGAATATTGGGNGTGGCGATCACCGGGTTCACATCTTTGGGTTCTTCTGATGCTATGATGCGGGTAGGTGGATGAATATGATAAAGCAAGGAATAATTGTATGAAAATCCTTCTGTACTGAATAATTCTTCAGCATATAATTTTCCATCAGGTTGGCGGAATTGGGTATGTCGTTTGTGTGGAATGTTTCCAAGGGCGTAATAATGTGGCATCCCACAAAAATAGAATATCCTGACGAACCAGAGATGCCGCAGAATCGAAATTAATTTGTTCTTTTGATGCAGATTTGAAATGCAGGAATTACCGAATGTGATATGGCTTTGTAGTTGGTACCCGAATGAGGAAGATNCCTTATCGGGAGATTTTATTCAGCGGCAGGCCATGGCTCTTTCTTCAAAGGTCAGGTTGTCTGTTTTCCATATCGTATTCTGGGNNTCTGCTGAGAAAGTTACCCGGAAGGTGGTTCATGAAACACTCACCGAAAATATCTGGTATTTCAAAGAAACTAACCGATTGAATCGATGGCTCCGAATTCGGCGGGCAGGCAGGGCATTTTACAAGCTTATCNAACGGGAGTTTGGTCAACCAGACCGTGTGCATTTACATATTCCGCTTGAAATGGGTCTCATCGCCCTGGATTGGCACCAGTCAGGAATCCCTTACTTTTTGTCGGAGCACTATGGAATCTATCATCCCGGAATCGCCGATCATTGGAAAACCCGTTCGTTCTTCTTCCGATATTTTTTAAAACGCATCCTTGCCCAGTCCATGAATGTTGTAACCGTTAGTCGGTCTTTGGGTGTGGATATGAAAATGAGGGTTCGATCGCTGNACTTTAGGGTTATACCAAATGTGGTAAATACCGATTTGTTTTATCCATCCGATCGGATGGCTATGCATGAATTTACATTTGTTCATGTTTCCGGGATGGATGAAAATAAAAATGTGAAAGGCATTCTTGAGGCGGCAAAACACCTCAAGGACGAGGGATTTCATTTTCATCTCAAACTTATTGGAGCTGCGGATGAGCGCCTGCGTTCCCTGATCGGATCTCACCATCTGCAGGGGATGGTAAGTTTGGTTCCTCCCATACCTTATGCTGAGGTGGCTGAGCAAATTAAAGCATGCCATGCCGGCATTTTATTTTCATGGCGCGAAACCCAAAGTTGCGTTGTTCTGGAATGGTTGTGTAGCGGAATGCCGGTTATTACAAGTCGGGCAGGAGGAGTGGAAGAATTGGTGACGCAGGAGAACGGAATTTTGGTGAACCCGGGTGATGTGGAGGCACTTGTTACTGCACTGCGCGATATGCTAGAAAATTACCAACGTTTTAACGCTGAGGCCATTTCACGAGATGCTGCCGGTAAATACAATTATCAGGTGGTTGCCAGTCAGTTTATGGAATTATATTCATCATGAAAACTTAGTTCACTAGCAGAATATTCACACTGCGTTGCAAGATATTAAAGGCTATTTCGGCCATCAGGTTCTCTTTATCTAAAGTGGGATTTACCTCAGTAATTTCGAAGCAACAAATTTTATGATTCTGCATCAGACTAGCCAGAATATCTTCTGCTTCCCGTTCTTTGAGTCCGTTTGGAACCGGAGTACCTGTGCCCCGGGAAATGCTGCTATCCAGGTTGTCTACATCAAAGGATACATAAATGTCGTCACAATGCTGTAAAGACAGCAGAGCCTGACGTACCACTTGTTCAACTCCTTTNTTACGAACCTCAGAAACAGGAATCACCTTAATACCATGTTTTCGGATCAGACGATCTTCTTCCTTCTCGGTATCCCGAAGGGCAATAAAAATGAGATCTTCCGGGCGAACTTTCGGTTGGATTCCGCCCAATGATTTTAATTCGTTCCAGGTTTTTACTGTTTTTTCGTCTGGCTGATGCACCTGACAATCGAGGTTATCTTCACCGATACTCACGCTCAGAGGCATGCCATGCATGTTTCCGCTTGGGGTGGTATACGGTGAATGCAGGTCGGCATGAGCATCTATCCAGATCACTCCTAAACGCGACTTGGGCTTTGCCATGCGGATACCAGCTATCGTACCACCTGCCGTACTGCGATCACCTGAAAGAATGAGCGGAAACAAACCGGATTTTAAGTTGCTTTCAACACTTTTTGCGACCCGTTCGTACACGATCCGGATGCCCTGAATTCGTTTGGCATAGGGGCTTTCCACCGGTTCGTATAATAATTTGTTTTCGGTTTCAACTACTTCACTCGGGAAATTCACAAAGAAGTTACTCATAAAGTCCAGGGCTGCCACTTTCAGCGCATCTACACCCAGACTAGCGCCACGGGTACCTGCCCCAATTTCAGATTTTACCTCAATGATTTTAATATTCCGCATGGGGCAAATATACAATGCGACAGAAGAAACTCCCAGAAACGACAAACTGCCCGCCGGTGAACCTAAATTCCGACAACTTGTCTTAAAATAAACACTTGGCAAACGATTTGACACCTAACTTTGCGAACCCAAAACGAGAGAGATATGTCTGTAAATGAAAATGAACTGCAACCCGAATTGGAACCCGTATGGATATTAATACGGATGAGAATGTTTCCGGAACTACCAAATTATCTGAAGAAATCAGTACGGAAGATGAAATTGGCAAGTATCAATCCGAAATTGCCGAGTGGAAAGACAAATACACCCGCCTGATTGCTGAGTTCGACAACTACAAANAACGTTCCTTTAAAGAAAAGATGGAAACGATACAAACAGCTGGACGAGAGATTATTCAAAGTTTGCTGGATGTTTTAGACGATACGGAACGTGCGGAGAAACAATTAGAATCCGCTTCCGACTTACAGGCTTTGAAAGAAGGGACTTCATTGGTTTTTAGTAAATTAAAACACACCCTGCAGTCGAAAGGATTAAAATCGTTCGATAGTAAAGGCGAGGAATTTGATGTGGAAAAGCATGAAGCTGTTACCGAAATTCCGGCTGGTGACGAGATGGCTGGCAAAGTAGTTGACGAATTACAAAAAGGGTATTACCTCAATGATAAACTGATACGCCATGCCAAAGTGGTTGTTGGAAAAGGATCGATGCCTGACTCCCTTGGTATAAAAAACTAACTAAATCGTTCAAAAACCAAGGCATGAAAAGAGATTATTATGAAATTTTAGGAGTGAGCAAAAGTGCTTCCGCCGATGAAATTAAAAAGGCCTATCGTAAAGTGGCGATGCAGTATCACCCGGATCGTAATCCGGGAGATCAGGCGGCCGAGGAAAAATTTAAGGAAGCCGCTGAAGCGTATGAAGTACTCAGTGATACGCAGAAAAAGCAACGCTACGATCAATTCGGACATGCCGGTGTTGGTGGGCCTCCGGGGAGTGGATTCGGCGGGATGCGCATGGAAGACATTTTCCAAAATTTTGGCGATGTGTTCGGAGATGATATGTTCAGTAGTTTTTTGGCGGCGGTGGTGCACAACGAGGGCGTTCACGAGGTACCGGTACGGGGATCTAACCTTCGTGTTAAAGTAAAACTGACCTATGAAGATATTATTAAAGGAGCCCATAAAACCATCAAAGTANAANAACACGTACGTTGCGATTCGTGTAGATCCGGTGCCAAAGACAAATCTTCGGTTCAAACCTGCAGCACATGTGGGGGAAGCGGTCAGGTTCGACGTGTTCAAAGTACTTTTTTAGGGCAGATGCAAACAGTAACTACCTGTCCGGCATGTCATGGCGATGGTACCACAATTGCCAATAAATGTTCTTCCTGTAAAGGGGAGGGACGTATGTATGGTGAGGATACGATCAGTTTAGATATTCCGGCAGGGGTTCAGGAAGGCATGCAACTAAACGTCAGCGGAAAAGGAAATGTTGGAGAACGAAATGGTCCACCCGGTGATTTGTTAGTGGTCATTGAAGAAGAGAAACATCCGGAATTGATTCGCGAGGGATTGAATGTATTGTATGATTTACACTTATCCTTCCCCGATGTGGCCTTGGGCAAGGAAGTTGAAGTGCCCACCGTAGGAGGAAAAGCANAAATTAAAATTCCGGCCGGAACGCATGCCGGTAAAATTTTGCGTTTAAAAGGAAAAGGATTTCCTAGTGTGAATAGTTATGAAAAGGGCGATCAGCTAATTAACGTGAATGTTTGGACACCTCAGGCCTTGAGTTCAGAAGAANAAGAACTTTTAGAGAAAATGAGTCAGAGTATCAACTTTCAACCCAATGCCTCAAAAAGTGATAAAAGTTTCTTTGATAAAATCAGAGAGTGTTTTCATAAGCCGGAATGAATAGATAACAATCGTTTAGGTTCTAGACAGACCATCCCGGATACAATGGAAATTGCTGCATAAAATTGTTCACTTCTGCGCGAATACTTCCAATCGTGTTCTGGTCTTCGGCATGCATCAAACTTCGATCAATCCAGTCCACCACCCGATCCATATGGTGTTCTTGCAATCCACGCGTAGTTAGTGCTGCCACACCTACACGAATGCCTGAAGTGATAAAAGGTGATTTGTCATCAAAAGGGACCATGTTTTTATTTATGGTAATATCGGCCTGAACCAACGTATTTTCTGCTTTNTTACCGGAAATGCCTTTGTTCCTTAAATCAATCAGGAGCAAATGATTATCGGTGCCACCGGAAACCATATCATAATCCCGTTGAGCAAATGCTTTTTCCATGGCCTTGGCATTCGTTATGATTTGTTGCGCGTAAGCCAGAAATTCATCCTGTAAAATTTCATAAAAAGCAACCGCTTTGGCCGCAATCACATGTTCTAAAGGGCCTCCTTGTGTTCCGGGAAAAACGGCTAGATTTATGAGATCCGACATCATACGGATTTCACCTTTGGGACCGGTGATTCCCATCGGGTTTTCAAAGTCTTTTTTCATCAGAAGGATGCCGCCTCTGGGTCCCCGCAAAGTTTTATGCGTTGTAGAACTCACAAAATGACAATGTTCAAATGGAGAATTCAGAAGCCCTTTGGCGATGAGACCGGCAGGGTGCGACATGTCGCATAACACAAAAGCACCGCAGGCATCGGCAATAGCACGGATGCGGGCATAATCCCAATCTCTGCTATAGGCAGATGCTCCGCAAATGATTAGTTTGGGTTTGACTTCCAGCGCTTTCTTTTCCATTTGTTCGTAATCGACCAGGCCATCCTCTTTACGAACACCATAAAAGTGAGGTTCATATAATTTTCCCGAAAAATTGACCGGTGAACCGTGCGTGAGGTGCCCACCCATGCTGAGATCAAGTCCAAGAATGCGATCGCCTGGCTTTAAGATGGCCAGCATCAACGCCGCATTAGCCTGAGCACCACTATGGGGTTGCACATTGGCATATTCNACAGGAAAAATCTGCTTTGCGCGTTCAATCGCCAACTGTTCACTTTTATCCACTACTTCGCATCCACCATAATAGCGTTTGCCGGGATAACCTTCCGCATATTTGTTGGTCATCACATTTCCCATAGCCCGCATGACCTGTTGGCTGGTGAAATTTTCTGATGCGATCAACTCCAGGCCCTGTTGCTGGCGATTAAACTCTTCCTGTATCAATTCAAAGATGGCGTGGTCTGTTTGCATGGTGTAGAATTTGAAAGGGGCCAAAGATACAGGCTACTTCAAGGTTTACAAAATGCAAATCAACGATCTTCAAACCCAGTTGATGGCATCAGAACTGAATGAAATACTTTACATTTGAAGCCGGTTTAAACCACGCCTGGCACCATGAAATGCGAGGCTCATTTCAAATTGTGCTATATGAAAGTAATTATTCCTGTTGCCGGTGCAGGAGCCAAATTAAGACCTCATACGTATACTCAGCCTAAACCTTTGATTCCATTGGCGGGTAAAACCATTCTGAGTTTTATTATCGATCAGTTTATTGAACTGGGACAAAAAGAGTTTGTCTTTATTATTGGTTACCTGGGTGAAAAAATTCAGGATTATGTTATCTCGAAATACCCAGAGATTACAGCTCACTTTATTCAACAAAATGAGCGGAGTGGAACCGGGCATGCTGTATTTTTAGCGAAAGAATTTGTACAACCCCATGAAGAGATTATGGTTGTTTATGGAGATACAATTTGCGACTACTCGCTGGAACAGGTATTGTCGTCGGAGATTTCGTTGGTCGGGTTAAAAAGTTGACGATCCGAGAGAATTTGGCGTCGCTGAATTGCATCCGGATGGTTCTGTAAAACATGTGGTTGAAAAACCGCTGATCCCTAAGAGCAATCTGGCATTAGTTGGCTTATATAAGATTAAAGAAAGTCAGCATCTTTTGAAATCATCGAAAAATCTAAACAACGGATCTTCGTCGGAAGAATATCACCTGACCAATGCGATAGAGACCCTCGCTATAGAAGGGATCAAAATCGGTACTTTTTTGTAGATAATTGGTTTGATTGCGGAAAAAAGAAACACTCATTGAAACCAATGCCATTTTACTTGAAAAAGTGGAATTCGCCTCGGAGGAAATTCCTTTTTTGATAATACCATTATCATTCACCCGGTGAGTATTGGGGAAGGATGTAGTATTGAAAATTCAATTATTGGCCCACACGTTACCATTGGGGAAAAAGCCAGTATTAAATCATCCATACTCAAGAATTCGATCATAGGCAGCTACTCTGTTCTCGAGAAGGTAGTGCTGCATTCTTCACTCATTGGCAGTGATGCTTTTGTTTGCGGTGCCAGTCAGAGTTTGAATATAGGTGACAATACCGAAATTAATTTAAGTAAATAAATCGTATGCGAACAGACTTCACTTGGGCAACAGATGGAAGGTTTGAAAACAGAATCACTAAACTTTTTGAGATAAACATCCCTATCATACAGGCAGGAACGATCTGGGCCTCAGGCTGGAAATTGGCTTNNGCAGTCAGTGAAGCCGGCGGATTAGGACTCATTGGTGCGGGTAGCATGAGTTTGGACGTATTAGACCATCATATAACCCGATGCAAACAAGCTACCTCAAAACCGTTCGGAGTTAATTTGCCTCTTCTTTATCATGGCATCGAAGAACAGATAAAATGCATCATCCGGCATCGTGTTCCTATTGTTTTTACGTCAGCGGGCAATCCGAAGACCTGGACTAAAGTTTTACAGCAGGAAGGAATTAAAGTTGCCCATGTGGTATCTTCCGGGAAGTTTGCTTTAAGCTGTCAGGACGCAGGGGTAGATGCGGTAGTGGCTGAAGGTTTTGAAGCTGGCGGGCATAACGGCCGCGAAGAAACAACAACTTTATGTTTAATACCTGCTGTTCGTGACCAAATTGAAATTCCATTAGTAGCAGCCGGCGGAATTGCCGATGCCCGAAGTATGCTGGCTTGTATGATTTTAGGGGCAGAGGGAGTTCAAATTGGCTCCCGCTTTGTTTGTACCCCTGAGGCAAGTTCACATATGAATTTCAAACAACAGATTCTGGACGCTCAGGAAGGAAGTACTGAATTGGTATTAAAGAAGTTAACGCCGGTTCGCCTGCTAAAAAATGCCTTTTATCAACAAGTAAAAGAAGCCGAATTGCGTTGTGACTCTGAGGAGCAATTAACGGAATTGCTTGGAAAGGGCCGGGCGAGAAAAGGGATGCTAGAAGGAGATTTACAGGAAGGAGAATTAGAAATAGGCCAGGTAGCCGCAAGAATTTCGGAAATCACTCCGGCAGCTGAAATTGTATATACGATTTGGAAGGAGTTTAACGCCTTGTTTAAAACTATTGGTCAAAAAACGAATTAGGAATTAATATATTTGAGCGATTTGTATATGAAAAAACTACTTCAGGCCCTATTCTTATTGGCACTCCCTTCGATGGTTTGGGCACAAACTGGGATAAATGGAAGCGAACCGCCTAAAAGGATTCGCAAAACCCGTATTCGAATCCCTATACGAATCCTTATGAAAGTAATCCTTATACCGGGAGCGAACAAATTGATAATTGGCGGAAAAGCCAGACAGAAGACAAAACGGACGATAAGAAAAATCGGCTAGCGAGTTGTTGGAACAAGGCAACAGAAAGCTTGATATGGAGAGTTTGAAGGATATGAATCAGGCAAGAAAACAAGCCGAGGAAGAATTGAAAAGTTCCTATCTCAACGATCCGGATTATTTGCAGTATTTGCGGGTCATGAATCAGCAAAAGAAAGACACCCTCAAAGTGAATGAACCGGATTCAACAAGCCAGGATCAGNAAAAAGTGTATGGTGCAGCCTTCTTTACGAATAATGTATATGACTTATCCGACAAATCACCTGGGGTTCCTCCTGCCGACTATCGATTAGGACCCGGTGATGAAATTACCGTTTCCTTGTGGGGAAATGCTGAGCTACAGCAGTCCTATACACTTGCCAAAGATGGATCAATTTTCCCCAAACTGGTAGGTAAGATCTTCCTGCAGNGGTTAACCTTTGACGCGGCTAGCCAGGTCATCGAAAATAAATTTAAANAGATCGTACCATCCACGACCAGCATCGACGTTCAATTGAAGAATGCCCGGACCATCCGGATTACTGTAGTCGGAGAAGTAAAGAAACAAGGTACCTATACGATGTCAGCATTTAATACTGCTCTAAACGCCTTGTTTCGTGCTGGGNGTGTTACCCCGAATGGAAATATGCGACGCATTGAGGTGATTCGTGATGGGCGAGTGGTAGATGAATTGGATATTTACAGTTATCTGAAAAGTGGAAATCGTGTTTCTGAAATTTATCTTGAAGACAATGACCGTATACTTGTTAGCGTTTACGATAAATTGATTGAAGCCAAAGGATTATTTAAACGTCCTATGTATTATCAATTACGCGAAGATGAAGGAGTTAGGGAGTTAATTGATTTTGCTGGCGGGAGCTTATCGGATGCAAGAAATTCACTCATACACATTAAGACTGTCAAAAATGAAAAGCGTGTTTATTTGGATATCAACTGGAACGCATTTTCAAAAGGTGATTATGATAATGTCTTACTGAATGATGGCGATGTAGTTGAATTACGGACAATTAATGAAGGATTGAAGAATGTAGTCCTTGTAGAAGGCGCAGTTGATTATCCGGATGAATATGAAGTCATTCAGGGTATGCGGGTAAGAGACCTGATCCAAAAGGCGGGAGGAGTTTCCGGCAAAGCCTATAAACCAAGGGCTTATTTATTTCGGGCAGGAAGTCCATTAGAATCTGATGCCATAAAAATCGATTTGAATAGTCTTAATGACCTGGAAACGAATGTGGAAGTTTTTGCAGGAGATCGACTGAAAATTTTATCAACAAAAGATTTCGAACAAGAATATTTTATCGAAGTGAATGGTTATGTACGAAGTCCGAAACGAGTTCCCTATTACAAAAACATGAAATTAAAAGATGCTTTGTTGTTATGCGGTGGACTAAGATTGGATGCAGAAAATGGCCGGATTGAAATTTCAAATATTGTTGATTCGGTCAATCGTTATACTCTGGAATCAAAGGGAAATCAAATCAAAATGATATCAATTGATGCCAATTTAGAATTGGATGATGCCTCCGAAAATATTACGATTAAACCTATGGACAGAATTTATGTTCGGCGAAAATCAGAGTTCCTTAATTTAGAAAAGATTCAAATTGTGGGTGAAGTTGTTTATGCCGGTGAATATGTGTTGGTAGGANAAAACGAACGATTATCTTCGGTTATCAAGCGCGCAGGAGGATTGNAAAAATCAGCCTATGCAGAAGGTGCCCGTTTGTATCGGATGAAAATCGGACAAATTGTGGTAGATTTAAACTCAGCCTTAAACAATAAAGGATCTAATCAGGATATTGTACTGAAAGACAGTGATATTGTGATCATTCCATCCATTAATGATATTGTTTCGATTCGGGGAGAAGTTCAGTCTGAGGTCAATATCAAATTTGATCCGTCAAATTTAGATGTCAGATATTATATCAATTCAGCAGGAGGATATGGTGAACGCCCCTGGAAACGACGTATATATGTGAAGGACCAAAATGGGAAGATAAGAACCACTAAAACATTTTTGATCTTTAAAAGATATCCTTCTGTGAAAGAAGGAACTACGGTTTATGTGCCCGTAAAACCGAAAAAGAGAATCAGACAAAGTTCTCCGAGGTATTTAGTTATAGTTTATCTGCACTAACAACATTGGCCACATTACTGATCTTATCCAAATCCCTTTGATTTATGAGCCCCTCTGATAAATTGTTTAACCAATTTGTACAACGTAGTAAGGAAAAAAATGGACTATTGTGCTTGTTGCATTGCTTGTTGCGTTATTCGCCGGCTTCTACACAAAATCTGAATCTGGCCGGTATATTGCGTATTCGAAAATTTTTCCACTCTCATTTAATGCATCCGGAGGGCCGGGTCCAGTTTATCCTCATTAAAGGCACAGTTTGGCTTGACCGATAAAACGGACTACGAGAAGTTATATAACCTGCAAGGAACTTGTTACAAGCCGAACAGTCTCAATGAACGTGGTGCGTTCTGTTTGTTCAAATAAGAAACACAAGACCTTGGCGCATTGGATTCTTCAGGATTACAATGATCATCTTAAAATGTTCAGTAAAAGAATCACTCTGAAAACCAAAGATAGCAATGAACTTTATTATATCGCCTCAGATCTCTTACTTTTAAATACCGAGATCGTAACAGACAAAACTGACTTTTCTAAAATTATAACTTCGTTTCATGATCAGAATTTATCAAAGGAAGTCAACGAATCCATATTAAAGAATTTATCGTCCTTATATATTAAACTGGCGATTGAAAAACCTAGTTCGGAAGTTGAAAAATTACAAGTTATCCGGGACTCACTAAAATTTCAATTGGATGACCTAGAAAAACAAATCGCCGGATATCAGGATGCGAATCAGTTGTCTGTGAAGTATACGACTGGTATACCTCAGGCGAAGTTATTGCGGGATAGAGCTGAGGTGGAACAGCTTTATGTAACGGCTGTAACGGCTTACCAAAATGCAAATTTTAAATTGCTTTCGGAAAGACCCATTTTCCAGGTATTGGATTTTCCTGGCCCTCCCTATGAATTTAAAAAGCCATCAGCGGTGAAAGTTTCACTTGTTGTATTTGTTTTAATGGGATTCATCCTGCTTGTTCTGATCAATTACAAAGTTTTTCTGAACATGATTAAACAGGAACTGAGCAATTCGTAAGATTCCCATTTACATCATGTCATGAGGGATTATGGAAACGTACTGCTGCCATTGAGATGGTGTTTGAAGTAGATTTTATATAACCTTGATTTACAAGGAGTTTTACTGAGAAGTAATACTTCTCTGAATGGATTAAAACAACTTTGAATGCTCTACAAAATGAATCAAAGGTACTGGCTTTCCGATTTAGTAAGCTTTTGCGGTACAAGTTATCATGTGCATCGTGTTTATTTAATTGATAAGCAGCCCTTTGTTGGGGAAGTTGAGACAAATATCCGGACTAAAGATCCTGTATTCGCTAAACCCATTTTATTTCGCATATTTCTTCTTCTCAGTGGATTGATGTTTCACTTTGTGACTGGTTTAGGAGCCATCAAAATTTCTTGCAGTCAGTATGGCATACGTCCGGATAATTCTCCCATGCAAAACACCAGAGGAATGAAATTAATGTTGAAGGCATTAGATGATTCAGTCATCCACATTATTTTCGATAAGGGAATTTTTTGTTTGCCCCAGACTCCCTCTATACCGGGTTTAAGATAGCCCCCAAATCGGGTCAGCAGCTATGTATTCAAGGTCAGGGAGAACAAACTGTTCTTGCAACATCCGTTGATGAAGCGAGCGGGGCTTTTCAGTTTTTTAAAATTAGTAGTTCACCACAAATAGTCCCCTGGAAGGTAACTTTTCAAGATCTGGTTATTGAAGGGCCCCGGCGCTATGGAAAACTGGCAGAAAAAATCCACGAACGACGGCCATCTTATTGGAAGGTGGTTCAGGAGAGCTGAATGTAGAACGAGTAAGAATTCGGGGCTGCTTCTTCACAGGCATATTAGGAAGTGGAGCAGGAAATCAAACCGTACGCATCAATCATTGTATCATTGAACAAAGCAGCAATATCGGTGCCGGGTTATTTGGTACGGGGTTTGAAAACACTTTATATGTCATAAATGCGATTTTCTTCGAAACGGAATCCCAGGGTATCAAACACAACGGGGTAAGGCGTATGGGGCATCCATTTATTGTCACCCGAACGTAAATATTCGGATTGATTCATGCCGCTTTTTTAATAACGGACGTAACGCCATTCAATTGGCCAGCGGCAGCGGATTGTATTATCAAAAGTATGTTCCGGATATCAGCTCACGCACCAGGTACCAGATTTTTGAATCAAATTATTTTGATAGTACCTGTCATGATGGAATTCAGTTGGGCTTTTTCTTTCCCCATGCCATAGTTCGCAAAAACGTATTCAATAACAGGGCTTATGCCATTCAAGGACTTATTGGAGCCACTATTGAAGAGAATCTCTTTAATCAGCCTGTTATTCGTGCGATTGATTATAAATTGGATTTCAAAGCCAATGAAGAAGATAGTATTCGGGTACTTATCAAGAACAATATTTTTATTCAAGTACAGGTGTCACTGTCGCCAATTGTGTGAAGGAAGCAAAGTTCTATCAAATCCTTTCCGTTGGTAACCGTTTTCGGGTAAATAGCACGGCTTTTACCATCGGCTCGGCTTATACCGGCGATTCATCCTTAATTTATTTACATTCTGTATCCGATACATTTTTCACAACCATTCACGGTTGTGTCAGTGTGGCGTATAACAATATTGCCCGCATCGATTCCGCTGTGGTATACGGCAATGCTAAATTTATTGTCATTCCAAAACAGGCGAGGAAGCACGTACAGAAGTGAATACTGTTCGCTTACCGGATCGACGTATGAAGCCTCAACTGCTTTTTGCACCAAATAGCAAATACAGTGACACCAACGCTACAGTGATTTTCGGGGTGTTCCGGAAGGGAACAAAGCATTGCAGGCCATTCAGATGCGAAGTGCAAATTCAAAACATGTGCTGATTGAATTTCAACAGGGCCAGTCCCCGATATCGATACCAGCTCAGTCCCGTATCGGAAAAACGATAGGATTTAATTTTGATACCTATCAGATTCAGGGGCCTGGTTCAATTCGGGAAATTTATTTATTTGATGCAAAAAATGATCCAGAGAAGTCAGACTGGGAAGATGTCCTGACAGGTACCTTGCATCTGAAGGCACTATCGAAATTCACACTTGAACCGGGAGGAAATATTCAGTTAACTTCAACTGTTGTTATACCAAAGGTGAAACCATTCGTTTGGAATGGAATAGAGTGAACCGGCGTTGGAATCTGGTGGTTCGCTAATTTTTCTGGTAAGCCGTAAATGAGCAGTACCTATTTGGTCCGTGCCAATAGAGATTCATTATTTTCGCAGGATGATGCGTTTTCTTCTTATTTTCGGTTTGGTCTCGTTGCCGTTCATGGCATTTTCACAGGCCACAAACCTTTCTGAAAATTTTAGCACCTGCTTCAGTTCATTTCCTGCAGGCTGGCAACAATATAGTGTCAGCGGTTCTGATGTATGGACTTGTACTTCATCGGGTTTTACCAACCGGGCTGCATACATGAATGGGTATAGCAGCGGAGGAAACAATACCAACGAAGACTGGCTGATTTCGCCTTTACTCAATTTCGCATCCTATTCATCCCCGATGCTGTCGTTTTGGTCACGCACAAAATACGCCGGTCCTTTTGTTCAGGTCTGGGTGTCGAACAATTACAGTGGGTCCGGAAATCCAAATACTGCCAACTGGACGCAATTGGCTGTGACACTACCANCTTCAAATTCAGATGTTTGGTTCTTTACCGACCAGGTCTCGCTCACAGCATTTAAATCAACTCCATTACATATAGCTTTCAAATATCTCTCCACCACATCCGCAGCGGCGACCTGGCGGATTGATGACATTCAAGTGACTGAGGGCGCCTTAACGATTCCCAAAAATTCGTGAATGCGGGTCAATGCGCAGCAACAGCAACTTCTTCCGATCGATTTTCAATTTACCATGAACGGGCTCAATGGAACGCTTCTGCTATCCGCACCACAACCTTTTGAACTTTCCAAGGACAATATGAACTGGTCAACACAGCTTTCGTATTCCAATTCTGTTTCCGGATTAGCACAAACAGTGTTTGTACGAATTGCTCCTGTACAAGCGGATAAGATCNGCAGAAACAAAATTACGTTTACATACAATGCACAGCTCTTAAATCAGCAAGTAGATGTATTGGGAACATCGCTCCCGGATGGACAAACGATTCGCGTGGCGAATTGGGATATGCGTTGGTTCGGCGATCCCGGAAATTGTTCTTGTGATACAGCTTTGGCTAGAACGCGGGCGACGATGGTGCTGAAAGATTTGAATGCCGATGTATATTGTTTGCAGGAAGTGGTTAGCATCAGTAGCCTGGATGCCATTCGAAATTCTTTGGGAACCNAATATCAGATGATCGTATCCCCTTACGGAAGTGGGGCATTAAATACACAAAGTGGAAATTATGCCGGAGCGCAAAAACTTGCTTTTCTGATCAATACAGATAAACTCAAAAATGCCGGCACATTCGGACTTTGTGCATCCATGTATCCCGCAGATACCGCAGCGTATTACTGTTTTCGTCGGGAAGGTATCCTTTTATTCTGAAAGCATCTATTCGAACAGGTGTGTCAATCTACGACACACTCATCTTAGCCAATATCCATGCTAAAGCCAGTGCCACAATCACCGATTACAACCGTCGTTTATGTGGCGCACAATGGATGACGGACAACCTCAATGCCTTATTCCCGAATCGGAAACGTTTGATTGTTGGCGATTACAATGATTATCTGGAAGGAGTTCGGTGAGTGGTCAAACAACTTCACCATATCAGTATCTATTAAACAATGGATTTATTGGGGTTACTTTACCGTCAGTATATCCTAATCAAACCACTTTTGTGGGCTCCACAGATCATCTGATTGACAATGTTTGTTATAGCCAGAATTTGGACCCTCAGTTTCCGGATAGCGCCTGTTTCATCTTTTCGGAAGTGTTGGATTATATCCCTTCCTATGCCGCCACAACAAGCGACCATTTACCAGTGATGAGTTATTTTAAATTTTCCAATCCGGTTGAGGTTGAATCTGAACCAATGGCTCCGGCTTCCTTCGTGGTTGTGAGCCCTTCTAATGAACTTCATGTTTTATTCCCTGGGCAACATCGTGAAGGAACCTTAGAAGTTTTTGATTTACAAGGGCGTCAAATGCTCAAAGCGTATATCCCTGAACAAACCCAACAGGCCAGATTTACCCTGGAATGCGAAGCAGGGGATCCGTATTTTGCGTTTTCAGACCAAGAAGGCATTTATACTACAAAATGGTTACAGACCTTGTGAGCTTTTCGACAACTTCGTGTTGAGAATTTTTGAGTGATACTTATTCCAATGGACGCTTGAATTTGGAAGACTATGCTCACTTTAAGCCTCGGAATGGGCAAAACCCTGATTTTATAGCCGGTTCGGTTTGATTTTCGGGCCTCATGACTTACTTTTGCGCCCTCAAAAAACTATAAAGACTATGAATGTATTATTTTACCTGGTTCCCGCCTTCGGTATCCTGGCCCTCTTGTACACGTTCATCCAGAGTGCCTGGGTTGGAAAACAACCTGCTGGTAACGATCGGATGAAAGAAATTAGTGGCCATATCGCAAATGGTGCTATGGCGTTTTTAAAAGCCGAGTATAAAGTGCTGACTTATTTTGTAGTCATTGCAGCCATACTCTTGGGTATTATGGGAGCAAGCAACCATAATTCGCATTGGAGTATCGCATTGGCGTTTGTGATTGGAGCCTTTTTTAGCGCCTTAGCCGGTTTTATCGGGATGCGCATTGCGACTAAATCAAACGTTCGTACGGCTGAAGCGGCTAAAACCAGTTTAAGTAAAGCACTAAAAGTGTCTTTCACTGGTGGTTCCGTTATGGGCATGGGTGTAGCAGGACTTGCCGTATTGGGATTAGGTGCTTTGTTCATCGTTTTAAAACAAATTNTTGCACCGGATGCTGCGGTAAACAGTGTTGAAATGGAACGAGCCATTGAAATTCTTACGGGCTTTTCATTGGGTGCCGAATCAATCGCCTTGTTTGCCCGCGTTGGTGGTGGAATTTATACCAAAGCTGCCGACGTTGGAGCTGACCTGGTAGGTAAAGTAGAAGCAGGCATTCCTGAAGATGATNCGCGCAATCCGGCAACCATTGCCGACAATGTTGGGGATAACGTAGGTGACGTAGCCGGTATGGGTGCTGATTTATTTGGCTCTTATGTGGCTATAGTATTAGCAACAATGGTATTAGGCCGTGAAACAGTTAGTCAGGATAATTTTGGTAGGTTAGCGCCTATCTTATTACCGATGCTGATTGCTGGTCTGGGCATCGTGTTTTCGATGATCGGAACATTATTTGTGCGCATCTCGGATAGTGCCGGTTTGAGTGTGAATAAAGTTCAAAATGCACTGAATATGGGGAACTGGGGTTCTATCGTTTTAACGGCAATTGCCTGTTATTTTTTAACGATGCATATACTTCCTGCCAAGATGACCTTACGTGGTNTTGAGTTTACCAATACAGGAGCATTCGGGGCAATAGTTGTAGGACTCGTTGTAGGCACCTTGATGAGTATTATTACCGAATATTACACTGCCATGGGTAAGCGCCCGGTATTAAGTATCGTGCGTCAATCCAGTACCGGACATGCGACTAATATCATTGGAGGTTTAAGTGTGGGTATGGAATCAACCTTATTGCCTATTCTGGTTTTGGCCGGTGGTATTTATGGTTCTTACTTGTGTGCCGGTTTATACGGTGTGGCCATTGCTGCAGCTGGTATGATGGCTACAACAGCAATGCAGTTAGCGATTGACGCCTTTGGACCGATTGCGGATAATGCGNGTGGAATTGCAGAAATGAGTGAGTTGCCTGCTGAAGTACGTGAAAAGACTGATATTCTGGATGTAGGAAACACTACAGCCCNNACGGGTAAAGGGTTTGCAATCGCTTCAGCGGCGCTAACAGCTTTAGCCTTATTTGCAGCCTTTGTTGGTATTGCTAAAATTGATGGTATCGATATTTATCGAGCGGATGTATTGGCCGGATTGTTTGTAGGCGCCATGATTCCGTTTATTTTCTCATCATTGGCCATTACAGCCGTTGGTAAAGCGGCCATGGCGATGGTAGAAGAAGTTCGTCGGCAGTTCCGTGAAATTCCGGGCATCCTTGAAGGAAAAGGAAAACCTGAATATGAAAAATGCGTGGCTATTTCGACGGAAGCTTCAATTAAAAAAATGATGTTACCTGGAGCCATTGCGATAGTATCTCCTCTGGTAATTGGTTTCTTGTTTGGTCCTGAAGTATTAGGTGGATTCCTGGCCGGAGCCACAGTAAGTGGTGTATTGATGGGAATGTTCCAGAACAATGCCGGTGGTGCCTGGGATAATGCGAAANAATCGTTCGAAAAGGGAGTTGAGATTAACGGAGAAATCTATTATAAGAAATCAGAGCCACACAAAGCATCTGTAACTGGTGATACCGTAGGTGATCCGTTTAAAGATACTTCCGGTCCATCCATGAACATTCTCATTAAGCTAATGAGTATTGTATCCTTGGTGATTGCGCCAACGTTGGCCAAATTACATGCGGATAGTATTCAGGAACACCGGATGCATCGTTTGGAATCTTCGATGCAGGCTTGTAAAGCTGCCGGATGCACCGAAGAGCAATGTAGCAAGGTAATGCAGGCAGGAAGCTCTTGTGAAGGCAGTTGTAAATCAGAAGGCCATGAAAATTGCGACAAGTCATGCGGTGAAAATTGCGATGCAAAAGATGGAAAAAGCTTGTTGCAAATCGGAATCTGAAGTGACTACTCCTGGTCACGATTCATTGAGTGTACAGGCTATAGCGGATAGTAACGGAACACATTAACGCTGATCTAAAAATGAAGATCCCCGCTTGCGAGGATTTTTTTTACTAAAATTTCCAGGTTAAAATTTTAGCATTTACAGGGAATATAGTATTTATACCTCTTCTTTCTTCATCTTCTGAATAATTTCATTAAGAAAGTTTACTCAAAATTTAAATATCAAACCAATGTAAATGGGTAGATAGACCAATTCGTATCTCGTCATCAGGATGCTAGCCTGTATCCATCCATTCGTTGTTTGCGTGGAATGAGCTTAAAGAGAAAATCGGTAATAGGAAGGTTGTTTATACTAAATCTGCTACAAACTGTACCGATGCTGTGGGCAGGTTACAGCCACGCGATCGGTATGACGAATATCTCATCATTATATCTTTGGGTACCGATACAGACTTTAAGGAGGGAAAGTACTGAATCTTATTAGAATCACTTGAATGTTAAGTTGAATTTAAATCGTCAGTGAGATAGCAAGCTAAACCTAATTAGCCGAAATTTTTGATTTTCGTATTTATTGTACCGTTGTCTTTGTCCAACTGCAGAATTTGGGATGAACAGAGAACGATGTTGTAAAGTGGATGAATGATTCCGTAAGAGATGCATGGCTTTTTATAGTATGTTGTGCAATCTAAAATAACAAAAGAATAAAGTAAGCTCCTGCAGGAGGTAATTTCAATTACAATGGAGGTGAAATTTTATTATTCACTTCCAATTGTATTCAACTTCATGCACGTTATTCAGCGCAATCTTGGTAGATAAATTCATGCCGCATGTATCTGCACTTGAATGAGAATGGTCTAGTTCGTCAATTCAACATCGAAATCAAATTTTTCAAGAACAAAAATAACACATGCGGAAGTTCATTTAGTATGGCTTCGAATGGTTGTGCCCTTATCAAAAGGTGACCACACTACTCAAACGATACACAAACGATTTATTACTTCCATTCTCGAAATAACTTCCATCGGTTTGGATTTTTAGGTTGTGCTTTTTAAAGTAATGTGAATACCCCACAACTATTTCTTTCTGATCGTGGGCTACCCCGCTGATTGCAGCATCTGGCGTAATAGTAGCATATCGCATAGCCACTTCATTGCTGGGAGTAACCAGGTAGCCGGCCTGAAACATTAACGTAGAACCACTCATGACATAATTTTTTAAAGTAGAATCTTTGGAGTTGATAATGATTCCTGTGGATGATTGGCGGTTGTACCATTCCGTTTCAAACGAAAACCCTTTGTATTTAAAGAAAAGATCGACACCATAATACCGAATAGTTGATGTTTTGCCATTGTATAAATATTCACCTAATTGCCCCATGGTTCGACTTGTTTGATCATTATAGCTATAAACGCCGGCAATAGATAGCTTAGGCTTTTCNTCTATCTCCTGATCGCTTTCTATGATATCACCACCATTTGTGAACTCTCCAAATGGCAAACATTCGAAACGACCTGAATAACAAAGTTTGCCGTTTTTGTCAGATACGATTCGCCCTTCACCACTGGAAACAGCCACAGTCCCTTTTAACACAACGTTTTTAATTTAAAATTGGTANAACATCCAGATTCCCTTGTCGCGATGCAATGTAAAATTATTGTTCGCAATGGAACGCTCCACCAGTTGTAAATTAGCTGAGGAAACTAAACGTTGCCTGTTTCCAGGGAGTTTGGTTTGTCCGAAACCGATTTTCAGCCATTTNTTAGGAGCATAATACAACATCGCATCCCGTAAAAANAGATTGTTGACAACTGCACTATTATTCGTTGTGATGTCACCATGCGCAAACCCCAGCTGAATCCGATACGTAAATTTCGGATTGAATGCGGTGCCCTGAATATTGAGACGGCAACGACGAAGTAAAAANTCCGTGGTACTTATATCGTTCACTAGATCGCGGCGAAATTCAGCCATGCTCTGAATTCGTCCGGAAATATTCATTGTAAACAATTTATCTGCAGAGGTCACCCCAATTCCTTTACCAAAAATTAGCCTATAGGGTTGGGGTATTCTCTTGTGCAACACTAGCAGTGAGATTATCAGAAAGAAAGCAATAAATAAAGCATGTTTCATAAATGTAAAGAAATTGTGATGAAATAATTAAATAATGACGCAAAGAAAAATGTTCATTCACAGAAAAAGGTATATCAATGTTACCAAAAGATTATGTTTATTTCTTTTGTATGACCCGAATATTACCAAATTGTTACGTTTCCCGTTAACATTGCAAGGATGCAAGGGATGAATCATCTTTGCGTCAAATAATGATAAAATGAGTTTAAATTCAATACTCAAAATTTTTCAACCCAAAGACAAAATCTTTTACAGCTTATTTGAAAGTGTTGTTGATACGGTTGATGTGATGGCTAAAAAACTTCGTGAAATGGTTCACGAGCCAGACTACAATAAGCGAGCGACCCTCATTGCTCAAATCGAAAACCTGGAACATGAAAACGATAACTTCACCCATCAGATATTTCAGGAATTGGGACGAAACTTCATTACCCCATTCGATCGTGAAGACATTCATTATCTGGCAACGGCGCTCGATGATATCGCGGATTATATTAATGCCTCCGCANAAAAAATAAATTTCTACAAGGTTAATCCGCAAGAGCAAGGAATTCAGAAACTTGCTGAATGCATTGAATTGGGTGTCGAAGCTATCCGATCGGCTGTTAAGGAACTCCGTAACATGAAAAATGTACCCAGTATCACAAATGCGTTGGTAAAAGCCAATAGTCTTGAAAATCAAGCTGACGATATATACGATTTGAGTATTGAACGACTCTTTGCAGAAGAACCAGATGCTAAAGAGGTTATTAAANAACGCGAAATTTATCAGGTGATGGAAACGGCGACCGACAAATGTGAAGATGCCGCTAATGTGATTGAATCAATCGTCATCAAATATGCCTAGAACAGGTTCAAACTATTTCATTCAACTAACAGCAACTACATGACATTTGTTATCGTCGTTATCATACTGGCGCTCATTTTTGACTACATTAATGGGTTTCATGATGCGGCCAACTCAATCGCCACGATTGTATCTACANAAGTGCTGACCCCGTTTCAGGCTGTGGTTTGGGCCGCCTTCTTCAATTTTATAGCCTACCTGATTTTTAAAGATCGTACCGTAGCCAACACCATCGGTAAAACGGTATATAAGGAGTTCATCACGTTGCCGGTAATATTTTCGGGCTTAGTAGCAGCTATCACCTGGAATTTACTTACCTGGTGGTGGGGTATCCCATCTTCCTCTTCACACACATTGATCGGAGGATTTGCCGGGGCAGCAATTGCTCATGCTTTCTTTTCGGCCTGGGATAAAGGCGAAAGCTTGCCGGCCTTAAAAACCATCATTGATTCCTCGAAAATTGGGAAGACAGTGATGTTCATCTTCCTGGCTCCATTAATCGGGATGTTGATTTCAATGTTCTTTACTTTAGTCACCATCAGTCGGAATATTTGGATTAAAACGGGGATTCTGGCAGCCTGCATCGTGGCAATTNGGTTTTCATTTCAGCGATTTGAGACCAGTAAAATCGGAGAAAATGTTTCGAAGTATTTTAAAGTAGACAAATATTCGCACGAAGTTGAAAAACTTACGCTTGAAATTGATCGACTGAAAAGAGCAATGGTTCCATTGAAAAATTCAGGAATTAGANAAAAAATTAACTGATCAAGCGGAAAGCTCGTGGTAGCTGAGAAAAATGTGAACCTGGCCAAGCCGTATTTGTCATCGTATGAGAGTAAGGGGTCTGAATTCGTGGCAAAGGCAATCGTCGCACATGTTGATACGAAACCGGTTGAAATTTCAAAACTTCAGGATAAATTAGCCCTATACCTGGAAGTAGACCGGAAAAAAGCGGTTAAAGACAAGGGTCCAAATAAGCTCTTAGCCTATCAAGCCGCACAGTCTGCATTGGATACCTTGAAGCCCATGGCTAAAAATTACATGAAGNTTGGTTTTGAAGCCTTAAGTTCAAAAATGGCTCAAAAGCTGATGGATATGAACTATCCATTAGGTGTCGATAAGGTGGATAAATTTAAGGAGTCGATTAAAGTTAATGTGGAGTCGGATTTAAAGAAGGAAATCGCCAAAGCAGACAATCTTATTTTGCGCATCTCGATGATGGCTATCCTGTTCATGTTTATTCTAGCCTTTATTTACAACGAAAAATTACGTCAACCTAGTGCAGCCCGAACAGGGAATATGTTTAAGAAGTTGCAGTTGCTTTCATCCGCAGCTTTCTCCGTGGGACATGGTGGAAATGACGCCCAAAAAGTGATGGGAATCATTGCAGCCGCTTTAATGGCCAATGGGGAAATTGCAGATATCAAACAAATGCCTGATTGGGTTCCTTTGGCATGTTACCTGGCCATTGGCTTGGGGACTTTGAGTGGTGGTTGGAAAATTGTAAAAACAATGGGTACGAAAATCACAAAAGTATCACCTCTCGAAGGTGTTTGTGCGGAAACTGCTGGTGCAGGAACTCTCTTTNTAACAGAACAAATGGGGATACCCGTTTCAACTACACATACTATTACCGGAGCAATTATTGGAGTAGGTGCTACAAAACGTTTAAGTGCAGTTCGCTGGGGCGTGACGGTAAACTTACTTTGGGCATGGATTCTTACTATTCCTATTAGTGCTATCCTGGCCGCTATTGCCTATTGGGTGACCAGTTTATTTATGAAATAATTGATCGTGTTTGAAAGGGTAAATGCCGCTAATTCAAGAATTTAGGCGACTAGCCCAAAAACGAAATTGGGCTCTATGGTAAATGACATCGTATTAGACTAAACAGATTCATACTAAAATTAACCACCAGAGATTCGGGTGGTTTTTACATACAATTGATTTTGGCCGAAAATTCAATAATTAGTGCTTTGAAACTTGCTCCTCGAATAAGATGATTTTGAGACCGTTGCAAAAGTTAATTGGCAAAAAAAAATTAACGTAACGCAGAATTTTGAAGTCAAAGGACTTAACCAATTTTTCAGTATAGTTTTGAAACGGGTTCATTTTATTGTAAAGCCGTTTAAATAAAGAGTCTAAGAGTTGTCAAGGAATCCTTATCTATTTACAGAAATAGCTTCCTATTTTTGACAACTAAAAGCAGCATCATGGAATTAAAATCACTGATCGAAGAGGCATTCATTCAGCGCGAATTATTGAAAGATAAAAAATACGAGGAGGCCGTTTGTGCAGTCATCGAAGAAGTGGATAAGGGCGACNTACGCGTTGCACAACCTCTGGGGGATAGCTGGCAGGTCAACGAGTGGGTTAAACAAGCCATCCTGATGTATTTTGCCGTACGGTCCATGGAAACGTTCCATTTGCCACCATTTGAATTTTATGATAAGATGGCTTTGAAANAGNATTATGCCTCGCAAGGTGTGCGCGCCGTTCCACACGCTGTGGCGAGATATGGCAGCTATTTGGCCAAGAATGTTGTATTGATGCCAAGTTATGTGAACATTGGTGCTTATGTGGATGAGGGCACTATGGTTGATACCTGGGCCACCGTAGGCAGTTGCGCGCAAATTGGTAAAAATGTACATTTAAGTGGAGGGNTAGGAGTAGGAGGAGTTCTTGAACCTTTGCAAGCAAGTCCGGTGATTATTANNGAAGACGGTTGCTTTATAGGATCCCGTTGCATTGTGGTGGAAGGTGTGCGGGTAGGGCAGGAAGCTGTTCTCGCAGCCAATGTGGTTTTGACGCAAAGCACTAAAATTATTGATGTTACGGGCGAACAGCNNCCCGAGTACAAAGGATTTGTTCCATCCCGAAGTGTTGTAATACCAGGTAGTTATACCAGAAAATATCCAGCCGGTGCGTATCAGGTGGGATGCGCTTTAATTATCGGAGAACGAAAGGCTTCAACCGACCTTAAAACCAGTTTGAATGATGCGCTGCGTGATTTTAATATTAGTGGTTAGTCTTATTCTGCTTGTAATTTCCTGAAAATCGCTTCCAATTTGTCTTTTGGCAAAATCCGTTGTCCTTGTTGACCTTCAGCAATGAGTCGATTTTTGCAGNNGGCTTTAAATGAAGTGATGATTTCTCCATTTTCTTCTATCCGTTCGAAACGGAAATGNAACTGAACTTCTTGTCCCGGGAAAGCTGCACTTCGGTGGTTAACGTGAATAAAGGTACCAATGCCTTCTTCATCGTCTTCTTTCATTTGTAATACGAATAATCGGCCACTCCACTCGGCATCCCTGGCAATGGCAAACGTACTATAAACAGCATGAACCGTACCACTTTCGAACTGTGCGATTTCATCGGGTTGAATCGTTTTCCGGAATTCCAGTTCATCTCCTGGTTTAAATTGAAGTTTCATCGATGGAAAGATATTTCATCCCGAGCAGACAAAAAAATCCCGGCAAAATAGCCGGGATTATAAGACCTATGATTTAAACTAAGCCATTTTCTTTAACTCTTCAATGCGACGCTCTTTGTCTTCTTCGTTCACCAGATTGTCAGACTTATCCAAGTCAACTAAAATAGGTGCAGCAACAAAGATCGAAGAATACGTACCGGTAATTACCCCGATCATCATAGCAAAGGCAAAACCGCGAGTAACTTCTCCGCCGAAAATGAAAAGGATTAATAAGGTAAGGAATACCGTTAAGGAGGTCATGATGGTCCGGCTCATGGTATCATTAATAGCAGCATTGATGATATTGGTTTTGCTTTCCCCTGACGTNTTCCTGAAGTATTCACGAACCCGGTCAAATACGATAACGGTATCATTCATTGAGAACCCGATTACGGTGAGCACCGCGGCAATAAAGTGCTGGTCAATTTCTAATGCAAATGGCACAACGCCTTTCAGGAAAGAGAATACGGCTAAAGTAACTAATACGTCATGGATTAAGGCCACAATCGTACCCAAGGAATATTGCCATTTACGGAAGCGAATAAAAATATATACAGCAATCAGTAAGAATGACCAGAATGTGGCCCACAAGGCACCTGTTTTTAAGTCATCTGAGATGGTTGGTAAAACCGTTTGTGAACTCAAAATACGGGTAGTTGCAAATTCTTTCTCACTGAGAGATCCTGAAATAAATCCGCCCTGTTTTAAGCCCTCAAACAATTTGTTTTGAACTTCGGTTTCAATGCTTGGGGCTGATTCTTTGATCTTGTAGGCCGTTGTAATATTCAATTGATTAGCATTCCCAATTGTTTTTACAATCGGATAGTCTTCAAAGAATGGTTTCATTTTNTCACGAACCTCATTCGTACTTGCAGCTTTATCCAGTTTTACAGTATAACTACGGCCACCGGCGAATTCAACACCATAATAGAATCCATTAAAGATTGCCGCAACACCTAACAATAAAACAACAATTGAAATCATGTATGCCTTCTTCCTCCATTCAATAAAATGGAAGTTGAATTTNTGAAAGAGCTTTTCAGATAATCCGGTGAAATAATTGAAGTGCTTGCCTTTAGACATGCGCATATCCGTAATTAATCGNGAAACTAAAATTCCACAGAATAAAGACAANAGGATACCCAGAATCTGGGTGGTCGCAAATCCTAAAACAGGTCCCAGTCCAAAAATGAAAAGAATGATTGCAGTCATCAAAACGGTAATGTGACCATCTAACACGGGGTTTAAAGACCTCCGGTAACCATCGTTCACCGCCGTTTCGTGGTTTTTACCCAGTTTTAATTCTTCCTTGATGCGTTCAAAAATGATAACGTTAGTATCAACAGCCATACCGATCGTCAGAACCAGACCAGCGATACCTGCAGCTGTTAATGATGCATGTAGTGCAGCCAATACCCCAACAGTAAATAGTAAGTTTAAGATTAAGGCAATGTTTGCGACCCAACCTGCTGTATTATAATAAACCAGCATCAACACAAAAATGACAATGAAGGATATCAGGAAGGATAATAATCCACCGCGTACGGCCTCTTCACCTAAAGTAGGACCGACAACTTGTTCTTGAACAATTTTTGCCGGAGCNGGAAGTTTACCCGTTTTTAAAATGTTGGCTAAATCCTGTGCTTCTTCTACTGTGAAGGAACCTGTGATGTTCGAATTACCACCNGGCAATTTTTCACTGGGAGCAGGAGCGGAATATACAATGTCATCCAGAATGATGGCAATTGGTTTTCCAACATTAGCCCCGGTAAGGCGTTCCCAGGCACGGGCTCCTACCGGATCCATACTCATCTGAACATCGGGTGAGCCACTGAGGCGATCGTAATCCTGACGAGTATCGGTGATATGATCTCCTGCCAATGGTGGTACTTCTTTGCCATTGGTTTTGATCGTGTAAAGGATACAAACCTTATTTTTNTCACGATTTTCTTTATCCGCAATACCAAAGTAAAAACGGCAATCTGCTTTGAAATTCTTTTTAACGATAGGCAAATTGAGGTATTGACGCAATTGTTGCGTGTCCCGGGTGAATACATAGGAAATCATCGGAACATTCGGCATTTGGCCGGTTTTGGATCCGGACGAACCTCAAATCCTCCTAATNAGAAAACTTCGTAGTGGATTCTCCTTCCGGGCTTTGGCCATTTTTTGTTCATCGGTTAGGCCGGCCATGCTCGTATCTGATTTTGAAGTGTCTGTTTTAATCAGATTGGCTAATGAAGTGGTATCCGTTGTTGTGTTATTGTTTGAACCAGTAGCGGTTTTCGAAGAATCGTTCGAAATTGACGGAGCCGTCTGAGACAACGTGTCATTCGCTTTCGTTCCGGCTAAATAGGCTTTTAATTCTTCATCTGCTTTGATGAAGCCTTGCGCAACTTCGTGTTGCGGATACGTTTCCCAGAACTCTAATTTGGCAGTGGCTTGTAAGTATTTACGCACCCTTTCCGGATTATTTACACCAGCCAATTCTACGCTGATAATACCCCGATTGGCATCCAAGTTTACATTTGGCTGAGCAACCCCGAATTTATCAATACGTGTCATGAGCACTTTATGTGTACGGTTAATGGCATCCTTGGCTTCTGTTTTAATCTTTTTCAACACATCATCATTGGATGAATTGAAGGTCGAATCTTTTGAAGATGAATTCACGAACAAGGTCGCCAATCTGGCATTGGGGTTTTTGCTTAGGTAAGCCTGAGAAAACAAGGAAATGAAATCTGCCTGACTGTTTGCTTGTAAGCGTTTAGCATCTTCCAGAGCCATATTCAGCGCCGGGTCCTTCGGATTATTACTCATATTCCGAACCAAATCATCTAAACTAACTTCCAAAACAACGTTCATTCCACCTTGCAGGTCAAGGCCCAGGTTTAATTGTTGTTCCTTCGCTTCCTGATAGGTGTACTTGGTAACCCCCAGGTTCATTATTTCTTTGGTTGACAAGCTGTCCAAAACAAAACGCAGTTTGTCTTCGGCTGCAATATCCAGCTCGGCTTTCGACATTCCGGGGTTCTCCTGTTGAATCTTAGAGCGAACTTTGGAAGCCTGGCTTTTCTCAAAATTATTGACCACCAGGGTGAACGATAACTGGAAGAGCGAAATTAGAATCAGTGCGATCGTAAAAATTTTGATCAGTCCTTTTAGCTGCATTTCTTTATTGGTACTTTGGTTTAGTATGATTTTTGAACGTGCGAAGATACAATTTATTTCGAATTATCGCAGTGCGAAGGCATTTATTCCGGGGATACTAATCTTCAGGATATGCCTGGAAAATTCGTCCTGTTTGAACAAAAAAGACCGGTCAAAGACCAGTCTTTCAAGGAATTAATTCGTTTTTATCGCCGCCATCTGTTGGAATACCGGCGGTCACAAATTCTGTCATGGCGACGAGACAGACAACGGTCGTGGCTACGGCGGGCCCGTTGAACCATTCGGTGATGGCGAGCTATCATTCGACCAGGTGCAGGTGGTGGGCAAAGGCGAGGCAGGGGAGGCATCGGCGGGCGATGGACATAGCGATGAGGATGATTACGAAAGCGTGGTTGTGCCTCAAGGGGTGAAGTGAAAGAGAGCGTAAATAGTCCGACCAAAAAGGTCAACAAAATTCGGTTTTTCATGTTTTAAAGCATTTTGAGATGATGAAAATAAATATCGGCCGTTTCCTGTATACGCCTCCCTAGACCTCCTGCATGTAAGAAGGTTAATTGAAAGGAGCTTTTTAACGTACTCTTAATTTCCTATCATCGAAATAGCCACAACAAGGTGGAGTGTTGAACGTGCTGTTGATTTGCCTGATGAGCTTGCATCGAGTATAATGTCCGTATTGAAACGGTTGCAAAAGTCACCGGCAAAAAGATCAAGGCTTTTTGAATTAGTAAGTACTGAGTTATTTTGTTGATAATGAAATCGTTAAAAAAATCCGGTTAACGCAGAAATTTAAAGCCAAACGACTTAGCCAATTATTCTTGATTGTTTTACAACGGTCTCGTATTGTACAATTTCCAAACTACTTCTTGCACACTTTCACCCAATAATGCCCACATGGGTAGTTCATCGGGCAAAAAAGCACGGTCGAATTGACCGTGCTGGGTTATCATTAACGATGGTTGAAGACTACTCTCTCGGGCGTGCTTCGTTCACACGAAGTGCAAGACCCATCACATCGCGACCATTAAGGCCATCAATTGCGGCGCGTCCGGCATCATCAGCCATTTCTACAAATCCAAAGCCACGACTGCGGTGGGTGACCTTGTCCATAATAATTTTACAAGAGTTCACCTCCCCGAATTCAGCAAACAGTGCTGAAAGTTCTTCCGATTTCATGCGAAACGGAATGTTTGAAACATAAATATTCATTGTCATTAAAAATAAGGTCGTGAAGGTATTGTATAAAACCGATATAAAATGAATTATCAGACTTTTTCTTCACTTTTGGCGAAAAGATAGCATGCATTCTTTTGCCTTCTAATTTAGGCATTCCTTCCAGGATNCCGAATTCAGATAATCGTTCAGCGAATTTCAACAGAATCAATTCGCCACGGTCTTTGAATATGATAGCTCTNCCTTTGAATTGCACATAGGCCTTCACCTTATTTCCTTTGNNTAGAAACTTTTCAGCGTGTTTCGCTTTGAAATCGAAGTCGCGATCATCTGTATTCGGTGTAAAACGAATTTCTTTCACTTCACTCTTCTGAGCTTTAGCTTTCATTTCCTTNTCCTTGCGTTTCTTCTCATACAGGAATTTATTGTAATTCACAGCACGACAAACGGGAGGATCTGCCTGAGGAGAGATTTCTACCAGGTCTACTTCCATGTTTTGGCAAAGACTAAGGGCTTTTTCAGTAGGGTATACACCGGGTTCAATGTTTTCACCCACTAAACGAACTTGTGGGGCACTGATTTCTGTGTTAATTCGGTGTTCTCTTCTTTTTAAAAGGACGTCGGGGTTGTCTAGGATGCATTAAATAATTTAAGTAACTACAAATGTAGTGTTTAATTTAAAAACCAAAAATAAGGCTAATCAATTGCTGGCATCAAACAGCCATTGGTTTTACGTCTGTCGAAATCTTCAAACGCCCTGCCGTTTTTTGGCGAATTTCATCGATGGTAACATCAGGGGCGTGTTCGATACATTCAAAGCCGTCCGGAGTGATGTTAAACACGCCCAAATCGGTGACTACTTTTTTNACACAACGTAATCCGGTAATTGGCAGGGTACAGGCTGATAATAGTTTGGAGTTGCCCGCTTTATCGGTATGCTGCATGGCAACGATAATATTTTTCGCACTTGCCACCGCATCCATCGCGCCTCCCATTCCTTTAACCATTTTCCCTGGTACCTTCCAATTGGCAATATCACCGTTATCCGCTACTTCCATGGCACCTAAAATCGTCAGGTCAACTTTCCCGGCCCGTATCATACCAAAACTGGTAGCACTATCAAAAAAGACAGAACCCGGAATTGTTGTAATGGTTTGTTTACCGGCATTAATTAAATCCGGATCTTCTTCTCCTTCAAAAGGGAAGGGGCCCATACCCAGTAATCCGTTTTCGCTTTGTAATACAACTTCCATCCCATCAGGAATAAAATTAGCAACCAGTGTCGGAATTCCTATTCCCAGATTCACATAAAATCCATCCTGAACTTCAAGGGCAATGCGTTGGGCGATTTGATTTTTATTTAAAGGCAAAATGATAAATTAAGATTGTAAAAGTAATTCAGAAATCGGATACATAAAGAGCGATCATTTGACTTTTTTAATTCAGTGTGTGTGCAAAGAAAGTCCAATTTATAGTTCGACTTTCCGATGCCTTTGATTCGGAAGAAGGTATTTTAGATTAGTTGTTTCATGTTACCGGAATCCCTGGAAAAGTCCTACGATGTAGTATAACTGAAAAAGCCTCCAGAATCTCTGAAGGCTTTTTATATACATTGTTTAATGCAATTAGACGATCTCAACATCAGCACCCGCTTCTTTCAGCTTGGCGGCGATATCGTCAGCAGTTGCTTTGTCAACGTTTTCTTTTACGTTTCCAGGAGCACCGTCAACCAGATCTTTGGCTTCTTTCAGACCCAGACCGGTTAAATCTTTAACCACTTTCACTACGCCCAGTTTGCTAGCTCCAGCACTTTTCAGAACGACTGTGAATGATGTTTTTCTTCTGCTGCGGCTCCGCCACCTGCAGCGCCACCAGCTACAACAACTGCAGCTGCTGCCGGTTCAATACCGTAGTCTGCTTTCAGGACATCAGCGAGTTCCTGAACTTCTTTAACTGTTAAGCCTACTAATTGTTCAGCTAAGCTTTTAATGTCTGCCATGATAAATTGTTTTTAATTTTTTAATGTTGTTAAAATATAGTTGAGCTTGGAAGCCGTTGTTTATTCGGACGCAGCAGCATCTGCTGTTTCCGCTTTGTTTTGAAGGGCCGATATAACACGGGAAATAGGGGATTTCAGTAATCCGATCACTTCTCCGATTAANTCGTTCTTCGTTTTGATATTCTTCAGTGCGGTTAAGCTTTCATTACCCAGGAAGATATCTTCACCGATCAATGCAGCTTTCAGGNNAGGCTTGTCGGTTTTGAATTCTTCGCGAATCGAGCTAATCAGCAATGCAGGTTCTTTTGGATTGTCGCTGAACATTAAGGCAGTTACACCGTGGAAAGATTCCATGATGCCGTTGTATCGTTCATCACCCAAAGCCTGAAGTGCTTTTACAATGAGGGTATTTTTAGCGACTTTCATTTCTACTGATTTGTCGAAACAAAGGCGACGTAATTTGTTCACCTGTTCAACGGTCAGAGATTCAGTATTTGTTACATAGAAATTCTTGTACTGGGCGAATTTTTCCTTCAGTACATCTATGGCTTGATTTTTTTGTTCTGTTGTCATGATCTCAATGTTTTGGAAGATGATTAATTCTGAGCCGATTTGGTGTCAATGTAAATACCCGGACTCATCGAGGTGGCCATGCCGATCCCTTTTACATAGGTTCCTTTGGCAGTAGAAGGTTTCAGTTTCACAATAGCATTAATCAGTTCCTGACTATTTTCTTCNAATTTTTTTGGATCAAATGAAACACGTCCGATAGAGGCATGAATGATACCTGCTTTATCCACCTTAAATGCAATTTTACCGCCTTTTACTTCGTTCACTGCAGCACCTACATCATTGGTTACCGTACCGGTTTTGGGGTTAGGCATCAGGTTACGAGGACCTAAAACCTTACCTAAACGACCAATTTTAGGCATCACTGAAGGGGTTGCGATAATCACGTCGATATCGGTCCAACCACCATCAATTTTCTGAACATATTCATCCAGACCAACACGATCTGCTCCGGCTGCTTTAGCTTCTGCTTCCTTTTCAGGAGTACAAAGTACNAAAACACGTTTTGTTTTACCGGTCCCATGAGGAAGGGTTACGGTTCCGCGAATCGCCTGATCCGCTTTACGGGGATCTACACCCAAACGGATGTGTAAATCAACTGAACTATCGAACTTCGTACAGTTCAGGTCTTTAATTATTTTAGAAGCTTCATTCAGACCGTAGAATTTGGCACTGTCATATTTTGCCTGGGCTGCTTTACGCTTTTTCCAATTTTTGCCATTGTAAAATTCTTTTAAATAGTTTAATTCAGATTTAGTTTTCCCAAGGTGCGCTGCCTTCTAGTTAATCCCATACTGCGGGCAGTACCGGCTACCATACGCATGGCACTTTCGACGGTAAAACAATTCAAATCGGGCATTTTGTCTTTGGCAATTTCTTCCACCTGAGCCCAGGTTACCTTACCCACCTTGTTACGGTTAGGTTCTTTGGAACCATTTTTTACCTTGGCAGCTTCCATTAACTGAACCGGAGCCGGAGGTGTTTTGATAACAAAATCAAAACTTTTGTCTGAATAAACAGTAATTAATACAGGCAATACTTTACCTGGTTTGTCCTGCGTGCGCGCATTAAACTGCTTGCAGAATTCCATGATGTTAACACCTTTGGAACCGAGTGCAGGGCCGATCGGAGGGGCAGGATTGGCCTGACCACCTTTACATTGCAGCTTCACGTAGCCGCTGATTTCTTTAGCCATTTCTAAAATTTTTGGTTCAAACGTCCGGAAACATTGAATTCCAGACTCCCAATTCCTTCAAAATTGTATTGAAAAGAACTTCTAAGGGAGCGCAAAGGTAAGCAATACCCGTTAAAATCAAAGTATTTTCCTGAAATATCTCTGTATACCTTAGAATTTAGTCTTTGCCTGGGCGCCAGAGCAGGATTTGTGCAACCAGGTCACCTCAACGGCCTACTCGACAGTTGAACCAAACCATGGTTTACCGACTATAATTCATCGCACGATACACATCTCAAGGTGAGGCATAATACGATCTTCTCGTTCATCCGTTCCATTCAAATGGAAAAACTCAAAATGCCCTGAACCTTTTCCTATTAAATTTTCAGGATTCTGGAACAGTACCGCGGTTGACTCTTTAAGAGGAGACACCTGGGGTTCAACACCATAACATTGAAGTGCGTTTATCGAACTACGACCAAACGTATTGTTTTTTGTTCATAAGCAGAGCTTCTCCGCTAATGGTTTGGTCTCCGGTGCTACTATCGAAAACGGCGCAATCGTATAGCACCCGATTCTTGTCTGGGAAAATTTCTTTTACCGTAATTACGGCTTTGTATTTGGTATCCACAAACATGGGTTTCATCCACATCATACTTTGCTTCATATAGATATGGCCATCGGCATACCATAATGCCCCGAATATTTTAGTGAATACACTGGCTCCAAGAAATCCATGCATGATACATCGACCGAAAATGCTGCTTTTTCCAGCATCTTCATTAACGTGCAAGGGATTCGTGTCTCCACTTACCTGGGCATATAAATTAACTTCTTCCTGTGTGTAGGAATACTCATGTTCGAATTTGTCTCCAACGTTTAACATATGATTTTATTACATTTTAATAACAAGAATCCTCCTTTCAGCCCGCTGACATATCCTAACTTTGCGCCCGAATTCAGGAAAGGTAAGTTCCGGATTCAACTTAATCCGATACAATCACTGCAAATAAATATTAAAATGGCTAACAAAACAAACACCCAGAAAATTTTTTTGAAACCGTTCTGGATGCACAACAACAAGCGGTTGACACTATGGTTGAAAATACCAAGAAGTTCACCAACGGGAATTCGCTGATTAATGAAACTTTAGACAAAAGTTCAGATTTCTACAAAAATCAGTGATCAGGTANNGTGAACAACACCAAAACTGTTTTTGAAAAAGTAAATGGACAAGCCAATACCGTAAAAGATGAGGCAACCCACACTACGGAATTTATGAACGACTACCTGAAAAACTGGTATACCCAACAAACAAATTGGGCCAATCAAATGATGGAAATGAACAAACAATTTCTTTCCGGAATGATGAATCCTGCTTCTTTCCAGAATCCCATGCAGAACATGATGAATATGTGGAATCAGGCCACTACGCAAAATAACTGGACCAATTGGATGAATACCATGAATCCTACTTCAATGCAGGATGCGATGAACCAGGCCACTGAGCAATACAAGGCTTTCTGGGCACAATTTCAGAATATTCTGAATACGAACTATAGTGATCTGACCAAACAATTCCAAAACGGTACCCTGGCAGATACCTACAAAGGCATGTTTAATATGACCGATGGCTTCTCTAAATTCTATGAATTGTGGATGCCAATGTTGAAATCGATGCAGGATAAAACTTTCAATATGGACATGTTCAAGTCGCAATTGGATATGACCAAATACAAAGAATTCCTGGATAAGTATTTCACATTTATGCCTCAGGGAACTCAGGACTATTTCAATAAAATGAAGGATATGTTTATTGAGNTCTATGAAGGGTCAGGGAACGCAATGAAAGACTTCATGAATACCATGAAGAACAGTATGAACAATATGATGCCGGAAATGTTCGGTAATCCGTTCACCATGATGTTAAACAACTACAACAACATGTACACGCAAATGATGAACGCAGTTTCTCCGTTTGCTAAGTTGATGACCCCTACACAGGATACAAAAACAATGCAGGAATGGAATCAAATCATCAATCAGATGAATGTGTACAACCTGAAGAGTGCAGAAATGCAATACATGGTTTATCAGCAAGGTATGAAAGTGATGGAATCAATTGCTGAAACCCTGATGCACAAAATCGAGAATGGAGAAGATGTAAACAGCATGATGAAATTGTATCAGGAATGGCTGAATCTGAGTGATGCTCGTTTCGTTGAGTTGTTTGAAACGGATGAATACAGCAAATTGATGGCTGAAGTCAGCGCTTTACAATTGCGCATCAAANAAGCTGTTGAAACCCAGGTTGAAAAAATGTTTGTGAATGTACCGGTTGCTACGCGCAGCGAAATGGATGAAGTATACCAAACCATTTACGACTTGAAAAAACAAGTACGTCAGTTGCAAAGCATGTTGGAATTGGATACCGAAACAACGGCACCGAAAGCAACAAAAAAGCGACCACTCGTAAAAAATAATTCCAACTAAGGGAGTTTTATTAGCGGTTCACTTTGAGCCGCTTTTATTTCTATGCGGTGAACAATATGTAGAATTAATTTATGTCCTACTCCAAAAGAAGTCGGCCAGGCTTATTCAGGAAGAATACATTGAAGTTTACATAGGGTATGCTGTTTAACGTGAAAGTAGTCGCTATCATTGGATTCTGGTGTGGTATTAGCTTGTTTAGCTGCACGGCAATGTTTCAGTTCTCGTGGATAAGCATGCAGTTGATTTCCTGATTTTCACTTCTCACTGACATCTTCTAATTCTTCGTCACCCTTTAGTCCCGATACGCAGTGTCGGGAAGAAAAGGCTGTTCCCCAGTACTATCCTATGGACGCTTCTTTGAATTTGAAGCGCCAGTGAGATAACCAGCAAACCCTATATAGGAATTGATATGGCGATGCCTAGTGGTTCAGGCAACCGCGCTACGAAACATATTGCATCAAACCACCAATACCCCCATTTATATGCCAGATTCATGGGTTTGTTACACCAAAANAGTTCAAAGTCACCCAGATTATTTCTTTCAAAATCTGATTGTAATTGTCCCAATGTAACAGGTGGATGATCGAGGGATGCCTGATTCAGCCAATGGAGTAACCACTCACCTTGTTGTGCCGGAATGTGAATCGTCTGATCGGTATCTTTTAAGGCTAAAATTAGTTGTAATTCTTCCCAGGAATTTCCTTTTCGACTTTTGTGATACGTTCAGCACGAAGTACTTGTCCCNAGCCAAACAACACGCAGGTTAGGTTTAACCGATGGGAGTTGATCTTGTTGTACGATAGACGCAATGAAATTCGGTGCGACCCCGGTTCGTGGAATTTTCAACTTAAAATCTGATTTATCAAACCAGGTATGTACCTCTNNTTCAAAACCCAATCCATGCATGTAGTTATACATTGATTTNTTNAATCCAAACGAAAATGCGTTATGGTCAATGCCTGTAAGGTCTTTAAATTCCAGGTCGTTGTTGGCAAAAGTTCCCTTGGTTGTCTGAAGAATTTGAATTCCATAACGCTCCGGCTCGGATGCAATGGGACTATGTACTGTTAGGGCAAATTGATGCCAAAAAGCGGATTGTAATAAGTCTTGTTCAAAAAGTTGCTTTACCACTTCAAGCGAATCTATCGTTTCCTGCGTGGTTTGTGTGGGATAACCATACATCAAATAGGCATGCACTAAAATGCCGGCGCTCCGGAAATTTTTGGTGACATGAGTCACCTGTTCCAACGAAACACCTTTTTTAATGAGTGCCAGTAATCGGTCAGAGGCAACTTCAAGGCCTCCCGAAACGGCCACACAACCGCTTTCACGCAATAGGATACACAAGTCGCGGGTAAACGCTTTCTCAAAGCGAATATTCGTCCACCAGGTAACAACAAGCCGTCTGCGAATAATTTCAAGTGCAACTTCTTTCATTAGTGCCGGTGGGGCTGCTTCATCCACAAAATGGAATCCTGATTGTTGTGTTTGCTGCATCAGGTACTCCATGCGGTCGCAAATCAAAGCGGCAGCTATTGGTTCATAATCGCGGATGTAGGGNAGGCTGATATCACAAAATGTACATTTACCCCAATAACATCCATGAGCCATGGTCAGTTTGTTCCATCGGCCATCATTCCATAAGCGGTGCATGGGATTGCTGATTTCCAGTACCGAGATGTAGTCGGGAAGAGGCAGGCCGGTGGTATCCGGATTTCCGTAACGATCTTGTTTTAAATCTTGTTGGATGCTTCCATTGATAAATTCAACAATTCCATCCCGACAAATGAAGGTTCGTTTCAATAATTCTATAGGCCGACGCTTTTGTAAATATTCAGTGATNATGTAAAGTGGAATTTCACCATCGTCCAGGCATATAAAATCCATAAATTCAAAAACGCGAGGATCACTCACTTCACGTAATTCGGTATTGGCGAATCCTCCACCAAAAGCGATCGCGATAGAGGGATATTTTTGTTTTACGAATTGTGCGCATCGAAATGAAGCAAATACATTTCCGGGGAATGGCGCTGTAATTGCAATTAACTTGGGATTTGTTTGTTGAATTAACGCATCNAAAACCCTAGGCATGATTTCTTCAATGAAACGCGTTTCTTGTTCCAGTTCATGGTAGATGGTCTCAAAACTGGAGGCACATCGTGCTATGCGTTCTGCGTATCGACTAAAGCCAAAATGAGGGTCGACCACCTCTTGCAGATAATCAGAAAAATCTTCCAGAACCAAAGTGCAATAATATTTTGCTTTGTCCTGAATTCCGGCGATACCAAATAGTTCAGACTGAATTTCTGTATCCCTAAACCGTTGTCCGCATGGAAAGGTGTTTTTGTGTGAGAAAGGATAGGCCAGGGTTTCATCCTTCCCCTGCAAAAAATGAACGATGCCCGGTATCAGTCGGATATAATCTCTTCTTCGATCAAAGACAAAGTGAGCTTGCGCTGAATGCGTTGCATCGACCGGAAAATGAGCAAACAATTCCTCTAATTTCTGAGGCGTAAANAGTGCTAAAATGACTTCAATCCCTAAATCGGATTGGGTTGATGCGATGCCGGATGCATTCAGGAACCCTTTCAAATAAGCAGTTGCCGGATACGGCGTATTCAATTGAGTAAANGGAGGTGTAACCAGCAGGACATGAAAGTCAGACATGAATTCCTATTAATAATTGCGTTGTTCGGCAGTGTGCTCAAATACAGTTTGCAACAAACGTTGCTCCACTTCATCAAAGGGTAATTTACGACGTGCAAATACCCGTGAGGCTGTATCAATTGCTTTGTGAATCTGATACTCCATAAATCCATTGGCTGAGCCCCAACTAAAAGACGGAATAAAATTTCTTGGGAAACCTGCACCATAAATATTGCAACTGACTCCAACTATAGTGCCGGTGTTAAACATGGTATTGATACCACATTTTGAATGATCCCCNAAAATCAATCCGCAAAATTGTAAACCGGTTTTTACGAAAGACTTTNNACTTTCACTCCAGAGTTTCACTTCTTCGTAATTGTTTTTCAGATTAGAATTATTGGAATCTGCACCAATATTGCACCACTCACCAATTACCGCATTGCCTATAAAACCATCGTGTGCTTTGTTGGAGTTGGAGAANAATACCGAGTTATTCACTTCACCACCTACTTTACAACCAGGTCCGATGGTTGTGGCTCCATAAATTTTAGCGCCCATCTTTAACACGGCCTGTTCTCCCAAAGCAAAGGGGCCACGAATTAAGCTGCCCTCCATCACTTCGGAGTCTTTCGCCAGATATACCGGTCCACTCGTAGTGTTTATTACACTGGCATAAACCTGAGCGCCTTCTTCAATGAACAAATCTTTACCTATTACCTGATTGCCTTCAGGAAGAGGGGCGGATGTTCGACCGGCTGTTAACAAAGTATAGTCCAATCGAATCGCCTGGTCATTTAAACTAAACAAATCCCAAAGGTTAGAAAGTTGCATTACGGAGCCTTCCCAATGAAGAGTATTCAGGCTATTGATTTCAGGGAGTCGATTATTATTTAACTGTTCTCCTGAAATACGACAGGCGATCAACAGGTCATTTTGAACCAGGGCCTCATTGGGTTGCAACTTTTCAATGGCGTTATACAATTCGGCAGTTGCGAAGATGCCTCCATTCAGAAGTATATTGTCCTGGCCGGATGCCAAAGGGAATTTTTCTTGCAGATACGCTTGTGTCAAATTTGAACAAGAAGCGCTGAGTATCTTTTCCCAACGCGTTTTCATGGTCAGAATTCCGCAACGTAATTCTGAAACAGGTCGTGTATGGGTGAGTGGTAAAAACTGACTCCATCGGGAATCATCAAAGAGAATATAATTCATGCTAAAATATTAGTATTCAAGTTTACTTCCCAATTGTTCAATATCGTCAGTTATGTCGGGCAATTTAGCCAATTGGTTTCGAACGATATGGTAACCGGCCACGGCCAAACCATAAGCCAATAATAAAATGGCAATCATTTCCAGTCCAAGAAGTACGCCAATCAGGATGCCTGAAATTTCGCCACCAAACCAGCCAAGAACGACACGCCATTTCCATGTCCCGGGCTTTTGTCCTTTCCGGATGGCCATATCACCAATGTAGCGACTGAGTAATATTAAGATGATAATTTCCAGCATGGAGGCTAAGGTAATTCATTTCATAAATGCCCGCAAGTAATCGACCGGATACTTCAACGCGGCATTAACTTATATTTGCAACATGCATCAATTACCCATGCCAGCGGCTGATTTGATTCCACAGAAAGCGCCATTTCAATGTATTGATTCAATACTCACCTGTAACGAATCTGAGACCCGAACCTCATTCCGGATACCCGGGAATCATGTGCTATGTTTTGAAGGTGTACTGTGCGAATCAGCCTTGATAGAAGTGATGGCACAAACCGCAGCCGCATCTTCAGGATTTCATCAATTGGTGTCCGGGAATGGGGTTCGCCGTGGATTTATTGGTGCGGTGAAGAATATTAAAATACATGCCATTACCAGAGCCGGTGATGAACTTGAAGCTACCATACAGCCCCTGCATCAGGTAGGCTCGGCTTCTATTGTGACAGGCGCTGTTTATTTAAAGGGACAACAAATAGCATCTTGTGAATTAACTATATTTACCGAAAATTAAAAAGTACGCCATGAAAAAGTTTACCTTGATTTCCTTTGTGTTGATGCTCATCAGTTTTCAATTTTTGCGCAATCCAAATCGGATGTTTTTGATNCTAATTCCGAAATAACCTGGTTGGGTATCGACTATTCGGATGTTCGTTTTATTGGACCAGCCTCGGGGTGGGGTGAAGTGTCAACCAAGACATCCGGAGAAATGAAAGATAAGTATTTTCCCGAATGGAATAACCTGATTGTACGTGAACCGAAGGCGTTCAAAATTGAAGAGGCGGTGCGCCGAGCAGAAGTAAAAATGGATATTGATGCCGTGATGAAGGCCAATGNNAAAATGAATAAAAAAGAAATTTTTTCAGAATCCAGTTCTGAATACCAACATCTTTCAGAAGGCGATATTCAAACCATGGTAAAACGCTATGATTTAAAAGGCAAAAGCGGTATCGGGTTTGTATTGATTGCTGAAGGCATGAATAAAAACCTGGAAGAAGGTAGTTATTGGGCCACCTTCATCGATATGGCATCCAAAAAGGTTCTTTTTACGAAACGGGTTACCGGAAAAGCTGGTGGATTTGGTTTTCGGAACTATTGGGCCGGTAGCGTGAAGAATGTTCTTAAAACGATGAAGAAAGAGTTCAAAAGCTGGGACTAATTTTGAAGCCCGTTTACCAGATATATCAAACCGCCATCACTCCTTTGGGTAGGGGTCTCAAGGAAAATCTTCAAGCCATTCAGGCGGGCCGTTCTGGAATTGCTTACACAACGGGTTTTCAAAATTACTTGCGTGAGTATCCTGTGGGTAGAATTCCTGATCATTTTTTAACCCGAATTGTCTTTCCCGGTCCACGCGATTTGATGCCCTGCTTTTTCANNCTTAGTGAGTTGTTGAAGCTTGAATCTCCCATTCCTTTAAATACATCGGATGTACTGATTATTTTATCTACCACAAAAGGAAATGTCGAACTTCTGGAATTGCCCGGTGCGTCTTCGGCGTTTACACTGCATGCATCAGCGGAATGGTTGTGTGAACTTCTGGGTAACCCCAACAAGCCTTTGGTTGTATCTCAGGCCTGTATTTCAGGGNTTACAGCACATATCCTTGCCCGTCGATGGCTATCCACCGAGAAATTCAAGCATGTTGTCATTTTTGGTTGTGATGTACTGACACAATTCGTGAGCAGTGGATTTAATTCATTTCATGCATTAAGTAAAGAACCTTGTAAACCTTTTGACGCCCAGCGCAAAGGCATTAATTTAGGTGAGGCCGGGGCGATCACTATTTTAAGTTCGGAAGTACGCGGTGAAATTCAACTCGGAGCAGGTTTTATTTCTAATGATAGCAATCATATTTCAGGTCCATCAAAAAGCGGAGAAGAACTGGCCTGGTGTATTCAGAACACCCTGAAGGCGAATACAGTAAGTAAGGAACAAATATCCTGTGTTTCTGCCCATGGCACTGCTACAGCCTACAATGATGAAATGGAAAGTAAGGCTTTTGATGCATCCGGTTTAAATCATGTTCCGGTATTTAGTTTAAAAGGGGCCTTTGGTCATACTTTAGGGGCGAGTGGTGTGCTTGAAATTGCATTATGTGCAGGATTTATCACAGAAAATTGGATTCCTTCCAGTATCAATTTTCAAGAGAAAGGGGTCAGTGGAGCTATACAGATTTCGGATACAGTACTGCATCAACCAGTTCAAAATATCCTGAAAACGGCATCCGGATTTGGAGGATGCAATGCGGCGATTCTCATTCAAAAGAATAACCTGTAAGTGATACCACGCTTTTGAGCGAAGGTGTAAATTCCTTCCGGCTGAAGCAGACTAAACTTTGTCGGTATGGTATTTTAATAAGATGATATTCTGATTTTTGCCAAAATAATTATTGTAAATCAGGGCATATTGTAAGGGCGTTTTTCCGCAGGCTGTATTTGCCGCATCATGGTGAATGGGATGTATTGTTCTTTCAATATTTCGCATCCGGCCCATAAACCGAAATTGATCGCCGTATCGTATTCTCCGCAGAAGTGTTTGAAGTAGGTCACCTGTGCATTCGGGAAAAGACTTTCAATTTTTTCATAATCGTTACGATAATTGACATTTCCATTTTCACCACTAATCAGCACATCAATGTCTGAACGGGTCAATTGATGTTGCCTTAATAAACGATCTATTTCCTGTTCCACCTGCCCGATACCAGGATGGTAAAGACATAAAACATCTTCTATCGACACTACTGAGCCATCGGGGCGGGCGTTTGAAAGAACAAAAGGCAGCACCTTCTCCCGCAAAAGTGCCGATGATCCACTTCGCAGGAGTTCTTTACCGGTAATGACTTCATCTTTCCAATACCCCCATTGTTTCTTGACTTTAAATGATCCGGTGTCATTTCATCAAAACAACCAACCAAAACCGAAGCTGTGAGGCCTTCTCCAAAATGCAGAGCGGCATCCAGCAAAGTATGTTCGAATGAAAACCCGCGATGCACATAGGTTAGGTTGTAACAACTTATTTTTTGTTCAGGGCAATCATTCCATTCAACTGGTTATAGGTGGAATGAATAAAATGCGTCGCATTGAGCGCGGTTTCATGGTATTCGCGTATCGAATGCAGAAAGAGTTCGGTATCTGCCATACATCCTTTTCCGGTGCCTATAAGGATGGCCTCGATGGTAGCCGGGCCAGCCCGTTGGATCGCTTCAATGGCTGCACTGTATCCGATTTTTAATGCCCGGCTCATCCGGCGAATCTGAACGGGATTGATGTATTGACTAAAATCAGGTTCCTGGCAATAATACAACTGGGTTTCCGGGTAAACAGGATCGTTTAATGCAGATAAACCGGATAACGAATTTTGCGGAGAGATGCACGCCGAGGAGAGAATATACATGGATGGCATCATTCGGTACAGGTTGAAAAGATGAGGATGCATTGTTGCCACCAAATGCAAACGAATTAGACATCACATGTCGGATTCCGGGCTGATGCTGAAAACGTGTAACAGGAATCAACTCAGATTGCGGCATAGGTGTTTCAAAATTTAAATTGGCGAAAACAGCCTGGTGCTGAAGGGCAAGTATTGAAAACAGNGCTTCAACAGCTCCGGCTGCGGCCAGCGTGTGACCAGTATAGCACTTGGTAGAACTGAATGCAGGTACTTCNCCGAACAATCGTTTCATGGCATTGGATTCCGATTCATCGTTGGTTAAGGTTGCTGTACCATGGGCATTGATATACTGGATATCGCTGGTGTGCAAATTGGCTTTTTGTAAAGCCCTGATCATAACCTGATAAGCGCCTTCACCTTCCGGATTAGGCGCGGTAGGGTGAAACGCCTCGTTGTAATTGGCATATCCGCTAAAACTCACCAAGGGAGTTACCCCTCGTTGTTGTGCCTGCTCTTGGCGTTCTAAAATCAAATAGGCCGCACCTTCTCCGAGGTTTAATCCATTACGCGCTGCATCAAATGGGCGGCAGTGGTTTCGGTCAATGTTTTTTAAGGCATTGAATCCGTTGATGGTGAAACGGGTTAAGGCATCGGTGCCTCCGCAAATGGCTATATCCAGTTTATTCTGTTGAAGCATACGGGCGCCGAGCATCACAGCATTGGCTGATGAAGAACAGGCAGTAGATATTGTTGTGACGAAATGGTGGATGCCATGGCGATCGGCGATGCGATGGGTACAATCCGCACAATCAATGGTATCTGAATATCGGCTGTAATCACCGGGTTTATCCAGAATATCAAAATAGTACTTTTCAACCTCACACATTCCTCCAACGGTTGTCGCATTGATGAGTCCGATGCGTAATGGAGAAGAGGAACGGGTATTGAGTTGAGCCATTTCCAGTGCATCTTGTAAAGCCAGGATGCCGAGTAGTGAGGTTCGGGTATAACCTTGTGTTAATTGATGCCGACTAAGTTCAAGTAGTTGTTTCGTATCCAGTTTAATTTCAGCAAATGGATAGGATCCGGCATGAATGGAGTCTAAAAATCGAGTGAGCCGAACGCGGGTTCTTCTTTTAAGGCTTCGAAATGTGCGNGAGAGTCCACGGCCCATCGCGGTAAAAATGCCTGCTCCGCTAACGACCAGCCGGTTCTGCATTATTTCGTCCGATGTTCGGTAATATATTGCGCCATTGCGGCAACGGATTCCATGGCTTTACGTCCTTCCCGTGCATCTTCAATCTTGATGCCGTAATTTCTTTCCAGCAGAACCATTAATTCCAAGGAATCGATACTATCCAGGCCAAGACCTTCACCGAACAGTGGGGCGTTCTCATCAATATCATCAGGAGTCATACCCTGTAAATTCAGGGATTCAATAATCTGAGTCTTCAGGGTTTGTTTCAAATCAGTCAGTTCTTGCATGGTTTATATACTAAGTGAGCAAAAATAAAACTTCTTGGAAAATAAAGCGAATTAAATAAATTAGCCCATAAATAAATCTTATGGAATTAGGAATCTGATCGAGGGTAGAACATCCCAATTTCGGACGCGGTGTGGTAGTAGACATCGGTACAGACTTTTACAATATTTGGTTTAAAAATGCCAATGCGGTTAAAAGTATCGGAAAGAATTTTGAATTACGTGTGCTCTCGGCCACAGAGAGCGAGGGAATTGGCGGGCAAGTTAACATGGCAGATTTGCAGATGATGCTGACCAAAGTGCTGGATGAACGTTCGGATATCAGTGAACTTGTTTCGCTCGGAACGCGCTGGAGTGGGNGGACGCTTATTCTGAGGCCACTTGACGATCAGCTACAAAGTAAAGAAATTCCCATTGAGGTCTTTNTCNATAAAATTGTGATGGTACGTGACCGACTTCGGGTGATGGAACAACAAATTAATGCGAACAAAAATCTGACGGATGAACAAAAAAAGCATCTTCAACAATACATCACCCGTATTTATGGAAGTTTAACCACCTTTAATGTGCTGTTTAAGCATGCTGAAGATGCATTCAAAGGAAGTGGAAAAGATTAAGGACTTACTCGTTTTAAACGAATCAGGTAGTTGTTGTAGAGTATACCATCCGGGCGTTTTATAATCACCGTATCGTCCATCCCCCGAAGCAGTAAATTGTCGATGGCATCTCCGGCCGAACCTCGTTCATTCATCATTTGCAGTCGCAATCCACTGCATTGCGAGTCCGCTTCGAAAACAGTATGAAGTCGGAGCCAGAATCCGATATTGGATTTTGAGGTCCGGTAGGTGAATTCTTCAGTTCGAAGGATTTGTTGCTGTTTCCCGGTTAAAAACAAGCGCCCATAAGGATTTCGATAATCCACCGCGTTCACCCTTGTCCAAAAACCGATCTCATATTTTTCCAGGTTTNNGAAAGGAAATTGGCCTTCTAACAACAACAAACTGTCTTTGTTTTGAATAGAAAGTCCTCCTTGTCCAAACAAGGCATTCTCCTTATTTAGCGAATCATAACCATTNAAAATGTAGAAAGTTTTTTTCTTCTTTAAAACGGTCTGTTGAAGAGAATCCATCCAATGCGTCCGGTCTGCGCTATATTGTTTCCAATCAAAATTCAATATTGTGTATTTGGATGACCGACTTAATTCAGTGCAATGATTGAGGATAAAATTTTCGCCTTCATCCGGTTGAAGATCAAAGGGGCAAATCAGCNNAAAAGGGTTTTTCATTTACGGAGGCCTGAAAAAAGTTTGCTCATTGGCCGGGTGATTTGTGAGTCGCATCAACTGAAATTCCTGTTCCCAACTAGAACGCGACAAGAGCTTATTCACGACCGGTAATTGGTATTGTAAACTCAGTTTAAAAGTAGTTCCGGGAGTCCTCCTAAGGGTTCTTTCCCCNCATTTTTCAGACCCGATGCAATACATGGGCAATCCGATAATTCCCTGAAATTGAGCGGTCTGTATGTTGGCAGGTGAAAACTTCCATTCTTCCTTTGCATAAAATGATTCGTAGTTGGAAGGAGCCGCATCAACCTGTGGCTGAATTTTAAAGCTATAGGATAGTACTTCAATCGTCCATAAAAANAGAATAGTCAGGGGAGCTAGCAATTGCCTTCCGGTTAAAGGAAATGACCACAGCTGAAAGATACGTTGCAGCCTCAGCACCAAGGCCATGTTTAAGCAGAAATAGGGAATGATTGAAAATCGTCCCAGGCTTCGGAACTGGCGAAAGGGACCGGTGAATTCCAATAGGGAATCTAATCCCCAAACAAATGGAATTCCCATACACAGTACCATCCCAAACAATGCAGCGATCAACAATATTTTTCGTGTTCGTGCCACTGAATCGTCTGAACAGGTATCCNNATTTCCTAAGTGGTTGAAGAAGCAAAGCCCCTGCGATAAAAATCAAATATATCCTGCAGCCAAACCCAGATAGCCATAGCCTTCANNTCCAATCCGGCCGGATTTTTCACCGATCAAGGGTAAAAATACCCGGCCGAGGTAACTGATTTCGCTACTGAAAAAGTCGCGCAAATGACTCACATAGGCAAGAGTGCCCCAGGGTTGTGTGGGACGATCGGATACCGGATCACTAAGTCCGAATATAATTTTAATGACCACAAAGGCCATGGTGTTGCTATAAAAGGCAGGAGTAATTTCCCGAAGTGCATTCTTTGCGATANNAGCTGTTAATAAAGAAGCGCTTGTCAGAAACAGGCTTAAAAAAATCAGAACAGCAAGATTGTATAAGTGCAATAAACCCGAACAGATGCCGATGAGAAACAGAAATACTAAAAATTTAGGTTTTTTAGTCTGCAACCAGGAAAATAAAACNCACAAAAAACCGGTCACGTGAAAGGAGTATGACAAACCGAAATGCCCGAAAATGCGAAAAAGGTTTGGCGCCATGGAAGGAATCAGCAGCGCGCAACAAACAGCCAGCCAGGATTGGATGCCTAACAGCCGGGTAAGTTGATACATGAAATACAAACTGCACAAAAAAGCCAATGGAATAAAGAGATGCATGAGGGCCAGGGCCTGATTCATGTTCAGATGCAAGACAGATTGTAAATAAGACAGAGGAACTGCTAACAAGGGCTGGTTGTCGGTAAAGGAAACATGCTCGCCCCAGGGTAATTCCATTCCCCGATAATGCCAGCCCCGGCCAAAAAGAACATGAAATAAATAGGTAAAATAATTCTTAGATCCATCACCGTGAGCGACTAAAAAAGATGTACCGGGAGATAGAAACAAGGTTCGGAAAAGATACCAGGTATAGACCACAGCCAGCCCCCAAACAGGGCATGCGCCCAAGTGCTGTTTTTTCCCTTGTCATGAATCAACTATCTTCGTGCGCCAATATTACGGATTATTACTTTAATTGTACCGAATGTCCAAACAAGTTGCCATCGTGGTTCCTGTGTTTAATCCGAAAGCGGATTGGCTGGTTGTTTTGTTGGATCGTTACCATGAATTGAAGACGTTTTTAAATCATCTTGACTTTAATCTGCATATTGTAAACGATGGTTCGGGTCCGGCAATCGAAGTATCGCACCTGAGGCAACTCTTCAGAAATATTCAGATATTTTTTTGCATACCTATCCTGAAAATCAGGGAAAGGTTATGCACTGCGCTATGGCATCCAGCGCATCCAACAGCCAATAATCATTTATACGGATGTGGATTTGCCCTTTGAACTGAATTCAATGGTAGCGGTGATTCAGGCTTTGCAACAGCACGATGTTGCCGTTGGCGTGAAGGACGATTCCTATTATTCTAAACTTCCTTTACAACGTCGCCTAATATCAAAAACCTTGCAGCGACTGATTTGTTTTGGGTATCCTAAATTATTAACCAGTGATACGCAATGCGGCTTGAAAGGAATGAATGCTGCCGGGAAAACGGTTTTTTAAAAACACAAACCAACCGTTATCTTTTTGACCTGGAATTTATTTTTATGTTATCGCGCACAAATTTGAAACAATGTACCGTGCCGGTAAAATTAAGACCCGGAGTGGTGTTTAGTCAGATGAATACCCGCGTATTGCTTCAGGAACTGAATAATTTTTTCAGAATACTGCGTAAAGGCGCAAAAGACTGATGTATACATAAATTCGCTATGTATATAACTTTTTAAAACCTCGCTGAGCAGTTCTGTTAATTTTGACTTCCTTCTGTGCACCCGCTGTTCAGACGTGCAAAGGAAGAACACACAACATGAAATTTTCGCATTTACACAACCATACACAATACTCACTGCTGGATGGAGCCAGTAGTATAAAACGACTCTATAAANAAGCCATTCAGGATGGGATGCCGGCCCTGGCCATTACCGACCATGGAAATATGTTTGGTGTATTTGATTTTGTGAAGGAAGCCAAAAAGTACAAAGATGAATCCNGAAATTTATTGGTAAAGCCCATTGTGGGTTGCGAGTTTTACGTGGTGCAGGATCGGCGTGTACAGCAGTTTACGAAAGAACAAAAAGATGTTCGCTATCATCAGTTATTACTCGCAAAAAACAAAGAAGGGTATAAANATCTGATTCGTTTGTGTTCGTTGGGATATACTGAAGGGTTGTACAGTAAATATCCCCGCATCGATAAAGAGTCGATCTTGCAGTATCATCAGGGATTGATAGCCACAACCTGCTGTTTGGGGGCTTCGGTGCCGAAAGCCATTTTGAAAGATGGTCCGGATGCCGGTGAGAAAGAATTTAAATGGTGGCTGGATATTTTTGGTGAAGATTATTACGTTGAACTGCAACGCCATGGCATCCCGGAACAAGATAAAGTGAATCTTGAATTGGTTCGGCTGGCCCGCAAATACAATGTGCCTATAATTGCCAGTAACGATAGTCATTATGTATNNCAGGAAGATGCCAATGCCCATGATATTTTATTGTGTGTGAATACCGGGGAGTTGCAGAGCACTCCGAAATCAAAAGAATTTGCTGATGACGAAACGGATTCAAAAAATACCCGTTTTGCATTTTATAACGATCAGTTTNTTTTCAAAACCACGGAGCAGATGTTGGAAACATTTTCAGATTTGCCCGAAGCCATTGATAATACCAATAGTATTGTAGACAAGGTTGAATTAGTTAGTGTAACCAATGATTTGTTATTACCCAATTTTCCAGTACCGGAACCGTTTAAAACACAGGAAGACTATCTGGAATTCCTAACCTACGAGGGAGCTAAGGCCCGATACAAAATTCTTACCCCGTCGGTTGAAGAGAGATTGCAATTTGAATTAGGTGTCATTCGTAAAATGGGATTCGCCGGGTATTTTCTCATCGTGAGTGATATTATCAATTCCTCGAAANAAATGGGTGTATTGGTAGGCCCGGGGCGTGGTTCAGCTGCTGGTTCGGTGGTAGCCTATTGTATCGGAATAACCACCATCGACCCGATGAAGTACAATTTACTCTTTGAGCGTTTTCTGAATCCAGAACGGGCATCTATGCCAGATATCGATACCGATTTTGATGATATCGGAAGAGGTAAAGTGGTTGAGTATATTGTTCAGACCTATGGGCGGAATCAGGTGGCACAAATCATTACTTACGGTACAATGGCTGCAAAAAGTAGTATTAAAGATGTGGCCCGGGTAATGNATCTTCCTCTGGATGAAAGTAATATGTTGGCCAAACTGGTTCCGNAGCGCCCCGGAACCTCGTTGAATGAAATTTTACACATCTCGGAAAAAGATTTAAGCAAAAAGGAGAACACTTCGGCTGAAGAAATTCAGAATGTGTTGAAGTTGCAGAAAATATACCAGGATGAAAAAGACTTCAAAAGTATCATTTTGCATGAAGCCGAAAAACTGGAAGGGACCGTTCGCAATACCGGAATTCATGCTGCGGGCATCATCATCGGCCCTAAAGATCTGATGGAGATTATGCCTTTGTGCAAACAAAAGGATGTGGATTTATATGTAACCCAATTTGCAGGAAATGTGGTTGAAGAGGCCGGAGCAATTAAGATAGACGTTTTAGGACTGAGCAACCTGAGCATTATACGGGATGCCTTGCAATTTATCCGGGAAAATCATGNNCACAGGGAGATCAAAATGGATGAGATCAGTCTTGAAGATGAAAAGACGTATCACCTCTATCAGTTGGCTGAAACCGAGGGAACTTTTCAGTTTGCCTCTGCGGGGATGAAAAAGTACCTGAAAGAGTTAAAGCCGGATACCATTGAAGATTTGATTGCCATGAATGCGCTATACCGACCGGGCCCATTAGCGTATATTCCTGAGTTCATCGACCGGAAACATGGCCGGAAACAAATTGTTTATGACTTGCCTGAAATGGAAGATATCCTGAAAGAAACCTACGGTATTACGGTTTATCAGGAACAGGTTATGCTGTTGTCGCAANAGCTTGCAAATTTCTCGAAGGGGGATGCGGATATTTTGCGAAAGGCCATGGGGAAAAAGCGANTCGACGTTTTAAATAAAATGAAAACCAAATACCTTGAAGGGTGTTTGGCGAATGGTCATCCAAAAGAAACCTGTGAANAAATCTGGTCCGATTGGGAAGCTTTTGCACAATATGCCTTTAATAAATCGCATTCGACCTGTTATGCCTACCTGGCTTACCAAACAGCCTACCTCAAGGCCAATTATCCACCCGAATACATGGCGGCCTTACTCAATTCGCAAGGAAACATTGAGGATATCTCAAAATACATGAAAGAATGTAAACGGATGGGAATACAGGTTCAGGGGCCCGATGTAAACTTGTCGAAANAAGGATTTAGTGTCAGTAACGATGGGATTATTCGTTTCGGATTGGGGGCAATTCGTGGGGTCGGGGAGGCCGCCGTTATGGAGATCATCGCAGAACGGGAGACAAACGGAAATTATTCTGATGTGTTTGATATGGTGTCTAGATTAAGCAGTCGCACAGTATCACGAAAGACGCTCGAAAACCTGGTCATGGCCGGAGCGTTTGATTCGTTTTCAGATATGCATCGGGCGCAATATTTTTACCAGGCTCCTCTTGAACCAACCAATAATCTGGAAAAGATCGTACGGTATGGTCAGCAGTTGGGGATGAATAAGGGCAGCATGACGCATAGTTTATTTGGAGATGCCGGTCTGCCGGAAATTCAAAAACCCAAATTGCCAGATTGCGATCCCTGGTTGCTGGCCGAGAAACTGGAAAAAGAAAAGGAAATGGTGGGGATGTATATCAGTGCCCATCCATTGCATCCGTTTCAGTTTGAAATGACACATTACCATTTTACACCACTCCCTGAATTGGAAGCCGAATACAACCGGAAACGTTTATTGCGTATTGCAGGTTATGTTTCGTCGGCTCAGCACCTGACCTCTAAAAAAGGAACACATTACGGGCGGTTTAAATTGGTCGACTTTCACGGAGAGCACGAGTTTACCTTATTTTCAAATGATTATATCCGTTTCAGGGATATGTTGATACCGGATAATAAACTCATGCTGACCGTGATTTGCCAGAACCGTTGGAATGATGAAACCCAATGGGAATGTAAGATTCAAACGATGATGTTGCTGGAAGACGTGAAAAGCGCTTTAACCAAACAACTGACCATTGAGTTGAGTTTACATCGCCTGGATGAGGCGTTTGTTGACATCATTAAAAAGTACGCTGAAATACCTGGTAAATGTACTCTGGGAATTCAGGTCAGGGATGAAAGTAGTCAGAACCGANTCCGGTTAAAACAGTCTTTCAGGAAGATCGAATTAAGTGATGATTTTATTGAAGCACTCAATAACATGGAAGGGGTATTATACTCTGTGCAGACTACCTGAGTTTTTGAGTTTGGAAAACTGTGTATAAAATACTTTATTCGCAGAATCTATCTTTTCCCCAAGATGAAAACAGATATATTTGCACTCTTGTTTTAAAAATAAATTCAGAAAATATGGCAAAAACATTCACAGATGCAAACTTCGATGCCGAGGTGATGCAGACANAAAAATTAAGCGTTATTGACTTTTGGGCTCCATGGTGCGGACCATGTCTGGCGATTGGTCCATCTATTGAAGCTTTGTCGCAGGAATACGAAGGCCGTGTGAATATTGGTAAAGTGAATGTGGATGAAAATGGTGAACTATCTATACGCTATGGCATCACGAGTATCCCTTGTATCCTGTTTATAAAAGATGGTAAAGTTGTCGACAAGCAGGTTGGCGCCGTTCCGAAGGCTGCTTTGGAACGCAAAATTGTATCGCACATGTGATTCCCTGAGAGGGCATTTAATCAAAACGTATTTGAAAGCATCCGGAATAGGGTGCTTTTTTATTGATTCCACCATAAGAAATTACGAAGACGGAAGAACAACATACGCCTGCATACACAACTCTGAATAACTCGGGAATAAAGTCCTCTTTGCAACCCCTACATTTGCAACCAAAATTCACCGCATGAAATTTTTTATCGATACAGCCAATTTAGATCAGATTCGTGAAGCACATGGTTTGGGGATACTGGATGGGGTTACCACCAACCCTTCGCTCATGGCCAAGGAAGGCATTAAAGGAGAACAAGCCATTCTTAAACACTATCAGGATATTTGTACGATTGTTGATGGACCTGTAAGTGCCGAGGTGTTGTCTATAGACTTCGATTCCATAGTCGCCGAGGGCGAAAAGCCGGCTGCGCTGGCCTCGAACATCGTTGTAAAAGTTCCGATGATTAAAGATGGTATTCGGGCGATTAAGTGGTTCACCGATCAGGGTATCAAGACCAATTGTACACTGGTTTTTTCTGCCGGACAAGCTATTTTGGCCGCTAAGGCCGGGGCAACCTATGTATCTCCGTTTATTGGCCGGATCGATGATTCAAATTGGGATGGGGTAGATTTAATTCATCAAATTGTTCAGATATACCGGATTCAGGGTTTTGAAACAGAAGTTTTGGCGGCATCTATCCGCAATGCCCTGCATATTGTGCGTTGCGCTGAGGCCGGTGCCGATGTTTGTACTTGTCCCCTGCCGAGTATTCTGGGTTTATTGAAACACCCGCTTACAGATTTGGGGCTCGCTCAATTTCTTGCAGATGCCAAAAATATGGCCTGATCAGCTGAACTTACCGAATTAAATCGACTGCTCGAATAATCAGGACCTTTGCAGGGGTAGTTTACACACCAAAATAGGCTCTGACGGCACTAAGGATTTCTAAACATTCATCCCGGGTATTTCCTTCGGCGTATATCCGCAACAAGGGTTCTGTACCAGATAATCGTACCATGGCCCAGCAGTCGTTGTCTAACAAGTATTTAAATCCGTCAATTTGCAGTGAATTGTTGACACGGAAGCCACCAAACGCACCCACTTTACTTCGGCACAAAATCATCACACGTTCTTTGTCTGCTTCACTCAGGTGTAAATCGGCCCGCTCATAATGAAAAGGACCAACCACCGCATAAATTTCCTGGCATAATTCCTTTAGGGTTTTTCCGGTCTGATTCATGAATTCGTAAATCACCAATCCGTCAAAAATACCATCCCGTTCGGGGATATGACCTTTCACGCTGATGCCACCACTTTCTTCACCGCCTACCAGAACGTCTTCTTTCATCATGATTTGTGAAATGTATTTGAATCCGATTGGAGTCACTTCGCAAGGCAGTTTATACAATGCACACATTTTGTTCACCCGCAAGGTGGTAGAAGCAGCGATGGCAACTTTGCCCCGCATCGTTTTGTATTTGTTTAAATAGTGAATCAGCAATAAAATGATATGGTGTGAATCCACGTAATTTCCATCTTCATCATACAACGCAATCCGATCAGCATCCCCATCGTTCGCCAGTCCAAATTTTAATTCCGGGGTTGTTCGCATGGTTTCAGATAACTCCAGTAAATTTTTGTGCAAGGGTTCAGGGGCTGTGTAATCAAACAATGGATTTCGCTCATTATGCAGATGAACGGCATCCGGAAATAATTCCTGCATCACCCGCTGACCTGCACCGTACATGGAATCGTAGGCCATTTTGAAGGGAGATTTGCGTAAGGCTTCAATGTCAAATTTTGAACGGATATATTCGAGATAATCTCGCTCCAGGTCCACATAAACCAATTGTCGGTTCATTTCTAAGGTTTCTAAATCACCCTTTAGTTCGATCTCATGGTCTGGAATCAACTCTTCAACCTCCGCAATTTGTTCCGGTGGAGTGGGGCCACCATGGGCTCCTTTGAGTTTAAAACCATTGTAGGAGGGTGGATTATGGCTTGCGGTGATAACAACNCCNTGATCGGCTTTGTGTTGCAAAACAGCCAGTGAAATCATAGGAGTACTCACAAATCCGTCATGCGAAATTACTTTGACTCCTTCCGCACAAAGTACCCGGATTGCCGTTTCAACAAATAATTCGCCGCCAAAGCGACAATCATGCCCGATGACGACCAGAGGNTTCTGCCTTTCGTTTTTAAGCCAGGTTGCAGTGGCAAAGGCCACACGTGCCACATTCTGAACAGTAAAATCCTGGGCAATGATTGCTCTCCATCCATCGGTTCCAAACTTAATCTTTAACATACTTCGTTTTCTTGGAGGGCAAATATAGGATTTTCGGTTGCGCATGCGCCGGGCTTTTGAGCCAGTACGGAATTAATTCGAGTTAAGGCTATTAAATTCACGCAGTTTGTTGTATTTTTCACCCCAAAATTCGACGAATGTATCGGAAAATAGCGTTGCTGGTGTTTAGCTGTATCTGTCTTGCCGGAGTGTCAGAGGCTCAATTTCGAATTGGCCCGACGGGCGGTTTGAATTTCAACAGACAGGTCTTTAAATCCAATACCTATCGTTTTGACGGGTTGTTTAAGAGTCGTTTAGGATTTCATGTTGGAATTCAATCGGACCTCATCTTAAATAAACATGTTTCTTTCCAGTCCGAATTACTGTATACCCTGAAAGGCGGGTATTATAAATCAGATCGGGTGAATGTGAGTGAAGAATATTGGTCTGATGTGAGTTATGTGCAATTGCCCTTGCTACTTACTTACAAGTTGGATGTGAACAAAGCCTATCTTTTGTGGNCTGGCGGATGTTTCCTGAGTAAATTAATATATACCGGTCATCGCTACTACAGCAATGGCGACAATATTGAAAGTGGTAAATTACGGGTAGGGTTAAACAATTTGACGGATCAGATTAAACCCTGGGATGCCGGTGTGAAATTTAAGGCCGGGTTTGAGTTANAAAAGGGCTTTAGTATGTGTGCGTTTTATGATATTGGTACTGCCGATATCAATCCGCAGTTTACCATAACCAGAAATAAAACCTTCGGGGTACAATGGGCCTTCTTGTTCTCTACCACTGAGGAAGACCGTTACAACCGGTTCGAAAATTTTTACGAATTTTAAATTTATCCTGTTGAAAAATATGCATTAGTGACCGGAGGAAGCCGGGGAATTGGTCGTGCCGTGTGTTTGAAACTGGCAGATGCCGGCTATCACATTTTAGTGAATTATAAAGGCAATGAAGAAGAGGCCATGAAAACCTGCGACTTATGCCGTGAACGTGGGGTAGATGCAGAACCTATGCGGTTTGATGTAGCCCAGCCCCAGGATATACAAGCTGCGTTAGGCACTTGGGTTGAAGCATCCGGTAAAGAACGGGTCATTGAGGTTTTAGTGAACAATGCCGGAATCCGCCAGGATGCTTTAATGGCTTTTATGAATGACGAACAATGGAATGCGGTGTTGAATACCAGCTTACAAGGCATGTATCAGGTTACAAAACAAGTCCTGAATCCGATGTTGATGAACCGCTATGGACGCATCATTAATATGGTGTCCCTGAGTGGGTTAAAAGGAATGGCCGGACAAGTCAATTACAGTGCAGCAAAAGCAGGTATGATTGGTGCTACCAAGGCTCTGGCTCAGGAAGTTGCTCGTAGAAATGTTACCGTAAATGCCATTGCACCGGGATTTATTCAATCGGATATGACCGCCGATCTGGATGAAAAAGAATTGAGTCAACTGATTCCTATGAAACGATTCGGCAAACCGGAAGAAGTTTCAGCCCTCGTTGGTTTTTTGGCAAGTCCGGATTCAGCTTACATTACCGGACAGGTGATTTCGGTGAATGGAGGTTTATATACCTAATGTCCTTCACCTGGCATCTGGATAACCGGTCACCCAAACAGCATGTACTGATTTAAATAGTTTGCACATTAATCTATAGGTGTAAGTCCTCAATAAACTGTCCATCAGAATAATTCTATCTTTGAGCCAATGGCAGCTCCATTTAAACGAATAGACGATCAGGATGTAGTTTATTTTGCATCCATTCTTCAATCACATCAGCTCATCCATCCAAATTCTGAAGTTTTTGGAGCCTATACCCATGATCATACCGAAGATTTAATATTTTCTCCGGATTTAGTGTTACTCCCGGAATCCGCCAATGAGGTCGCTGCTATTTTAAAATACTGCAACACAACCAATATTGCAGTAACACCCCGTGGGGCAGGTACCGGATTGAGTGGTGGCGCATTGCCGGTTTATGGTGGCATCGTATTGAGTGTGGAGCGCATGAATAAAATTTTAAAAATTGATGCGGATAACTATCAGGTTGAAGTAGAACCGGGAGTCATTAATGAGGCACTGCAACAGCAACTGGCAGCACAACAATTATTTTATCCACCTGACCCGGCCAGTAAAGGAAGTTGTATGTTAGGCGGTAATGTGGCTCATGCCAGTGGAGGCCCTAAAGCAGTGAAATACGGAACTACCCGCGATTACGTGCTTAATTTGCAAGTTGTTCTCAGTGATGGAAGTATTNTTTGGACCGGAGCCAATACATTAAAATATTCTACCGGTTATAATCTGACCCACCTGATGATAGGAAGTGAGGGAACCCTGGGCATAGTGACGGCTATTGTGTTAAAGGTGCTACCTCTTCCCAAGTATCAAACACTCCTGTTGGCATCATTTCCGGATGCCGTAGATGCTTGCAAGGCGGTGAATGGCATCTTTACAGCAGGACTCATACCCTCAGTCTGCGAGTTTGTTGAACCCTTGGCCTTTCAATTGTCATCGGAATTGACAGGCATCCCTTTTGAAAACAATCCGGAGGCAGGGGCCTATTTGCTCATTGAAACCGACGGCTTTGATCCGAAACCCCGAACGGGATGCGNNGAAGCAGTTTATCAGGTTTTAGAAACCTATGGTTGCATTAATGTACTCCTGGCAGATAGTGAAGAGAAGAAAAATATGTTCTGGCGCTTGCGTCGAAGCATCGGAGAAGCTACTAAAAAAGGCAATGTGTATAAAGAAGAGGATACCGTAGTGCCCAGGGCCACTTTGCCTCAACTTTATCATGGCGTAAAAGAAATTGCTCAACGTTATCAGGTGCGAACCGTGTGTTATGGACATGCCGGTGATGGGAATTTGCATGTGAATATTTTAAAAGATCAACATACCGACGAATTCTGGAATGATGCTGTTAAGGATGCGATTCGCGAGATATTTCATTTATGTCACGAACTGGGAGGAACCATCAGTGGGGAACATGGCATAGGCTGGGTACAAAAAGAGTTTCTACCGATTGTGATGCAGCCGATGCAAATCGAACTCATGAAAGGTATTAAATCCACCTTTGACCCAAAAGGTATTCTGAATCCCGGAAAAATATGGAAATAAAGTATTCCCTGATTTTTGATTTCGATAGTACCATCACTTCTGTTGAGGCGCTGGATATACTTGCATCGCGTTGTTTGAACGGATGGCCTGATCAACAGGAACGTATTGCTGCTATACATGAAATTACCGAAGCAGCCATGCAGGGTAAAATCGGATTTGACGAAGCGTTGCAGCGACGATTGAATTTGTTGCCTGTCAAACGCCAGGATATCGGGCATCTAGCCGAATTTCTTNTCCGAAAAATCAGCCCTTCGTTTNTAAGGCATATCGATTTCTTTCAAAAAAATCAAGGGCACATTTATGTTGTTTCCGGGGGATTCAAAGAATTTATTGTTCCCGTAGTTGCTCAACTAAAGATTCCGGAAGATTGTGTTTATGCGAACACTNTTTTGTGGTCAGAGGATGATCAGGTGATTGGCTTCGATGACCGGAATCCCTTGTCGCAGAAACAGGGAAAAATTCGTTTATTGCAAGCCCTCAATTTACCGAAACCCCTGGTTGTGCTTGGTGATGGATTTACTGATGCCGAAATTAAAGCGGCCGGGGTGGCTGATCGTTTTTATCTTTACGCCGAACATATTCATCGGGTGCATTTAGAATCCATAGCAGATGCTGTGATTCATTCGCTGGATGATNTTTTAGAAAATTATTTGTAATCCTGCATGGCATCCTTTCCTAAAAATAAAATCCGGGTTTTGTTGTTGGAGAACATTCATCACCAGGCCCTTCGCTTGTTTGAAGAAGAAACTTTTCAGGTGGACGTATTACACGGAGCCCTGGAAGAGGACGAATTACGTCAAAAGATCCAGGATATTCATATTCTGGGTATCCGATCTAAAACTCAGGTAACCGCTAATGTTTTAGAACAGGCTGCTAAATTACTGTGGATCGGGGTCTTCTGCATCGGTACCAACCAATTAGATTTACCGGCTTGTGCGCTAAAAGGGATACCGGTATTTAATGCGCCGTATAGCAATACCCGATCGGTGGTTGAAATGGCCTTGGGTGAGATGATCATGCTGATTCGCAAGGTATTTGTGAAAAGTGCGCAGTTGCATCAAGGCATATGGGATAAAAGTGCCAGAAATAGTTTTGAAGTTCGTGGGAAAACGCTGGGTATTGTTGGATACGGCAATATTGGTTCACAACTTTCCGTATTGGCAGAAGCGCTGGGGATGCAGGTCGTATTTTATGACGTGGTGGATAAACTGGCTTTGGGTAATGCCCGTAAATGTGAATCATTGGAAGAATTGTTACGCGTATCGGATGCCGTATCGCTGCATGTGGATGGTCGCCCTGAAAATCACCACCTCATTGGCCGAACGCAGTTTGAAATGATGAAACCCAGTGCCGTATTCCTAAACTTATCGCGGGGCCATGTGGTAGACATCGATGCCTTGCGGGATGCCTTATTACAACATAAAATTCATGGTGCCTCTGTGGATGTTTTTCCGGAAGAGCCTGTAAACAATGCGCAAAAATTTGAAAGTGCGTTATGTGGTTTGCCAAATGCTATCTTAACTCCCCATGTGGGAGGGAGTACAGAAGAAGCACAATACAGTATCGGTGAGTTTGTGGCCCGAAAACTGATTTATTTTGTGAACAAAGGAGATACCTATGGTGCCGTAAATTTCCCGGAAGTGCAATTGCCTGCCTTTGTGCAATCGCATCGCATGTTGCATGTGCACGACAATGTACCTGGCATTCTGGCACAAATCAATACGATCCTGGCGAATTATTCGGCGAATATTCAATCGCAGTATCTGAAAACACAGCAAGATATTGGGTATGCGATCACGGATATTGCCAGCGATTATCATCCCGAAATGTTGCAGGCTTTAAAAGCAATTCCTCAAACCATCCGCTTACGGGTTTTATATTAATTTATGGTACAGTATTTTACGGTGGGACCATCACAATTGCATCCACGCTATACATTTCATTATCAGCAAGCGCTGGAAAAACACATAGGCAGTATTTCACATCGCTCCGCCGCATTCCGAAGCATCTATCAACATACTGAAGAACAACTGCGTGCTTTGCTTGGTTTTACTCAAAATCATCGCATCTACTTCACGCCATCGGCTACGGAAATCTGGGAACGTATCCTGATGAATTTGGTAGAAAGCCAATCGTTTCATTTTGTAAACGGATCATTCTCCAGACGCTTTTGAATTTTCAGGCGCCCTGGGTAAAAAAATTTAACGTATGAAGTGGAGCAAGGGTTGGGTTTGAGCATCCNNGAGCAGGTTGAGCTTCCAGAGGGCACGGAATTAATCTGTACTACACAAAATGAAACGAGCAGCGGAATTCAAATGCCTGTTACTGATCTGGTTAAACTAAAAGAAAAGCATCCAACTGTTTTACTGGTAGCTGATATCGTGTCATCCGCACCGTATCCGGAACTGGATTTTACGCGATTGGATTCGGCATTTNTTTCGGTGCAAAAGGGTTTCGGGATGCCACCCGGATTGGGGGCCTGGATTCTGAATGATGCTTGTGTGGCCAAGGCTGAAGAGGTGTCTCGTTCAGGANAAACCTTGGGGGCGCATCATACCATTGAAGCCTTTGAAAAGAACCGTCGCAACTGGGAAACTCCTTCTACACCCAATACGGTGGCCATTTATATTCTGGGAAAGATTGCAGAAGATATGAACCGCATAGGGATAGAAACCATTCGAAAAGAAACGAATGAANAATTTAAGTTGTTGCAGCAATTTGAACAACAGCATGNNAAGATTCTTTCCTATACCACCCCGGTTCAGGAACATCTATCGAGAACCGTGGCGGTGTTTCGGGTGCAGGAAAACCCGACTGATCTTTTACAGCGTATGAAACAAAATGGATACGTATTAGCCGGTGGTTATGGTAAAAACAAAGATCAGGAAATCTGGATTGCCAATTTTCCATGGTCAACTATAGACGATATGCAAAAGATGCTAACGGTATTAGGGCAGGAGATGAAGGATGAGGGTAAGGAAATAAAACAAAACAAAACAAAACAAAACGGCAATTACTCATACCAATTATTCCGAAGTCGATCCCAGCGTTCCAGTCCGAATTTAAATTGCAACGGGCGATTGTATTTGTTGGCGATACTACCTGCCAGGTAAATGCCGAGTTTAAACCGTTCTTTCCAAAANCGGACGATCCGTTCAATGCCCACAAACCCCNNTACATAGCGAAGATTCTGTTCCGGTAAGTACAACAAACCGGCACCGGCCACTTCCAGTAACTGGAGCTTTTTAAAACCCGGAATTTTGTTGAGAAGTGCCCCATTGAATTCGTGAATATAATGTCCCTCGTAAAATGGTTTGAATACNGGCAAAGAGGTATCCATCATTTGAAAACTGAAGAGAGGATTGCTATAGAGATACGGATTTCCACGTGCGATGAATTTGTAATCTACATAACGCAAGTCACGTTGATTCAGGAAGGTACCACTCATAAAATTAAATCGACTGATACCTGCAAGTCCTAATTTGAGTTTATGCCGAAAGCCATACTCCAGGTAATCGAAGTCGATGGCCGAATTCAGGAATCCCGGAATACCCTTGCGCCAGGTGATATAAAAGGTAGGCAGTTTTGAACCCAGAATAATTTTTTCACGGGGTTCACGAATATAGGTTTGCATAGGAGTATACTCCAGGGTGAGTGAAGTATAAAAAGCTTTGTAGGGTTGAAAAGCTATGGGTTGATTGTTAATGACCAATTCAGACAACAGGCTATCGTAGGTGCGATTTAATTTGAAGCCATCGATTGATTTGCGGTTGGCGTATTCAGCGGCGGCCCGTATCATGAGTCCGTTCACCAACTCACGCCCATATTCAAAACGAATACTTTCTTTGATATAGAAATTACTCCGGCGAAAACGGTTAATCCAGGCATCTCCNCCAAAAATAAAATCAAATTCGCGTCCTCCATCCACACGCACATAGGCTTGTGAAAATGGATTGTACCGATACGTGAGGCCCAAATCGCCCATCAGATTGGGGTTAACCAGTCCATAGCTGAGATCGGCATTCATAAAAATTCGTTTCTTGGAAGGGAGTGTTCTTGACAGACTTCCGCCGAGTCCGACCCAGGCACCTCCAGGCATAAAGGGCCGATAAATATTTAAAATCGGGTTCACATAAAAATGGGTTTCCCGGGCCCGGTTGAAATGACTCACCCCGTTGAGAAAAATTTTCAGCAGGGTAATCTTGTTGTACACTTTGTCAACAGAATCTAAATAGGGTTTAGAGGTAAATACCCGTTGCAGACTGTCCTTATAACGAATCAGTCCGACTTCATCTTTGGTGAGTGGTTCCAATCGTACAGTATTCCAAAAGGTAGTGTCTTTNTCGTAAGCAGCCAGCGAAGTAGCGGATAATTCATTGTTGAAATAACGTTTTCCGAATAAGGTATCCAACACATACTGACTATAGACCGCAATGGTTTTTCCGTCTGACCGGCTTTTCCCGGCTTTCGACAGATAAATAAATTCCTGGCGAACCGGCAACCAGGCTTTATCATTGATGCATTCAAAATCCTGATCNACTTCAAAGGATTCATATTCGGGCATATGAAATTTTGGAAAACTGAATTGTGCATGCACGATGGCCCAGGATGTATCCACAATATCGACACTTCCCTTCAGTAAGGCATTCCCTATACGAGTCGGACTAAATTGTATGGTATAAATGGTGGCATCTTTCACCCGGCGTATCCCCGTTGTTTTATACTTGTAGGCAATCAGGCCTGAAAAGCTAATCGGTGATAACATCGGAGTCTTACTCAATTCTGGCACCTGTATCAAATTCGGATACAAACTGAAATTGCCATCCGTTGTCGTAAGAAAAAAGTCCGTCACTTCTCCCGCGTTTTTTACCCCCAGGCGTTCTTCTTTTATTTTATTGGGGTAGGCATAATCAAGTTGTAAAAATTTCCGCCAGACTCTGACCGGCAAATTCAGGCTTTAAACCCGGTATCGTGTCTGTGGGGCATCAATCAATTCAACCTTTCGTTTGGACGAAGTTTGTTTTTCACCAGCCTTGATATACACCTGTACACGATACGATGAAGCCGCTTTCATCAGGTTGTTTTTTACAGCGATCACATTTCGAATAATTTCTTCTGCACGATCTTTNTTAAAATTGGCGATGCGGACTTCTTTGAGTTGGCTGGTGCTTTCATTCAGGATGATTTGAAGAGGAGCCTGGTCTTTNCGGTGTACGACCTGCACGGCATATTTTTCGTATCCAACCAAAGAAAANACCAATTCATATTTACCCTCTTCCAATTGAAACTCAAAGTATCCCGAGGCATCTGTTTTCGTACCAAGTTTGAGNCCTCTCACCTGTACAGTGGCATAAGGTAAGGGCTCCAAATTGGTATTGGTGACCCGGCCTTTTAAAATATACTGTTGCCCTTGAGCAATGAGGCTCAGGACAGAACAAACAACCAATAGTATAAGAATCCTTAAATAATTCACTTGCAAACAACGAAAATAAGTCAATCTCATTGTCTGAACGGTGAATCCTTATTGTCATGCTTAATAAGAAATCGTTAAAACGAATAGGAGAGGGATGCTATTTACCCGATGAAAACGTGATTAAATTCATTTTTCCATGCTTCGGAATGCCACTACTTTTGTACGATGAATCGATTCCGATTAGGAGGTGGGTTGCTATTCTTGCTGCTAACTGCCTGCAAAGAGAAAACGGAAAGCATACTGCCTGCCAGAGGTACCATCACTGAGGCAGTTTATTCGAGTGGTTATATAAAAAGTGAAAAGCAGTATCAAATTTACCCTAAAGCTTCGGGAGTCATTAAANAACTATTTGTTCATCGCGGAGATAGGGTCCGAAAAGGTCAGGTCATCATTTCAGTAAGTTCGGATGTATCCCGTTTGAATGCAGAAAGCGCCGGACTCAATGCAGCATTTTCAGATTACGATGCCAATCAGGATAAAATCCGGGAAGCCCGGTTAACGTTGGACCTTGCCNTTCAAAAAATGAAATCTGATTCGTTGACCTATTCTCGTCAAAAACGCTTGTGGGAGGAACAAATTGGAACAAAATATGAATTAGAGCAACGTGAATTGGCCTGGGTAAATGCCCGGACATCTTACCAATCAGCGGCATTGCGTTTGAGGGAACTGGAACGTCAATTAAAATATACGTCTGCACAAAGTCGGAAAACGGCCGCCATCAGCAAGACCATGTTGTCGGATTTTGATATTCGTAGTGAACAAGAAGGAAGGTTATATGCCCTGTACAAAGAAGAAGGTGAAATGGTGAGTCCGCAGGCGCCTGTGGCCTTGGTCGGAAATTCTGCCGATTTTCTGATCGTTTTGCAAGTGGATGAGAATGATATTATCCGTGTGAAGGAAGGGCAGGAAGTAGATATTACGCTGGAGAGTTATAAGGGCAAACNNTTTAAGGCCACCGTACGAAAAATTTATCCGGTGATGAATGAACGTACCCGCACCTTTGAAGTAGAGGCCTCGTTTNACAAAAGTCCTCCTGTTTTGTATCCGAATTTAACGGTGGAAGCCAATATTATTCTTGAACGGCGGGATGATGTATTGACGATACCGCGTTCTTTTCTGGATGAAGACAATCAAGTGATGATTTCAAAGAAGGAGAAACGAAAAATTCGTATTGGCCTGAAAGATTATAACCGTGTTGAAGTATTGGAAGGACTCACCGAGAGAGCGCATCTATAAACAACCATGAAATTTAAACTGATTCTGGATATTGCAAAAGGCATGCTGCTGGCTCGTTGGAGGCAAACATTAGTGGCTGCTGTTGGTGTGATGTTTAGTATCACCATGTTTGTTACCTTACTGGGGTTTATGACCGGACTGAATGATTTATTGGACGGACTTATACTCAATCGAACACCCCATGTACGATTATATAATGATGTTAAACCTGCAGAAATACAACCGGCTCAGCTGGCGGATACCAACTCGTATAGTTTTGTGCGGTCTGTTAAACCGGGTAATAGTTCGCAACAAATCGACAATGCCACAGCGATAATTCAACACTTAAAATCGGTACCGGAAGTTTTTGGTGTGGCGCCAAAAGTAACTGCTCAGGTGTTTTACAATGTGGGCAATGTCGACTTGCCGGGTGTAATTAACGGAATTGATGTGGAGGCAGAACAACGACTCTTTCATTTTTCGGATTATGTTCCACAAGGTTCATACNGGGATTTANAAAATGTACCCAATAGCATTATTCTTGGAAAGGCGGCAGCCGACAAGATGTTAGCGGCTATTGGCGATGTGATTCAGGTAACTACCNCCAAAGGAGATCGTCAAAGTTTAAAGGTAGTTGGTTATTTTCAATCGGGTTTACTTGATTTAGATAAAGTGCAGAGTTATGCCTCCATCAGTACCACGCAAAAGATACTGTCCCGGTCGCCAGCGTTTATTACTGACATCAATATCAAATTAAAAGACATTCTGATCGCTCCGCAGAAAGCCAGAGAATATGCCCGTATTTATGAAACTGATGCAGAAGATATCCGTACCGCCAATGCCCAATTTGAAACAGGAACCAATGTGAGAACAATTATTTCCTATGCAGTGGGTATTACCTTATTGGTAGTAGCGGGCTTTGGTATCTACAATATACTGAATATGATGATTTACGAANAAATGGATTCCATCGCCATTCTGAAGGCTACCGGTTTTTCCGGACGGGATGTAAAAAATATTTTCAAAACCATAGCGCTCAGTATCGGAGTATTTGGTGGAAGTTTTGGTTTGCTGTTTGGATTTTTACTCGAATGTGATGATCAGGTGCCTNTTAAAACAGCTGCTTTACCAACCATTGAAACCTTTCCGGTGAATTACGATTTAAAGTTTTACCTGATAGCATTTACCTTTTCGTTTGTGACTACCTATCTGGCCGGATTGTTCCCTGCACGCAAAGCCAGTAAAATCGATCCTGTGAATATTATACGTGGAAAATGAATGAACAAGTTATTCTGGAAGCCCGTTCCATTCGAAAATCCTTTCATGATCCGGTAACTATACCGATTTTGAAGGATGTCAGTTTCCAGGTGCGTAAAGGGGAGTTCGTTTCGGTGATTGGTAAATCCGGATGTGGCAAATCAACCATGCTGTATATCTTGTCGACCATGGATACGGATTACGAAGGTGAATTGTTTATTGATGGACAGCTAATGACCGGTCAACGGGAATCGGAATTGTCGAAAGTGCGCAATGAANAAATAGGATTTGTATTTCAGTTTCATTATCTCCTGAATGAGTTTAATGTACTTCGCAATGTGATGTTACCGGGCATTAAGCTGGGGCGATTCAGCATGGAAGAAATTGAAAGCCGGGCTATTGAAAAATTGAGGATGTTGGATATAGCTGAGCAGGCACTCAAGAATCCGAATCAATTATCAGGCGGACAAAAACAACGGGTGGCCATTGCCCGGNCCTCGATCAATGATCCGCACATCATTATGGGTGATGAACCCACCGGCAATCTGGACAAACGAAATAGCGAAATTGTGTTTTCTATTTTTAATCAATTGGCTCAGGAACAAAAACAAACCATGCTTATTGTAACCCACGATAATGAGTTTGCGGCCCGCAGTGGCAGAATCATCGAAATGGAGGATGGACAGATTAAACACCGATGACAAAGGCCCAATGCGCGTATTCTAGAGAATTGAATCAAACGCTCCATAGTTTTTATTGCACAGTTATTCGTCCAAATACTGGGTAATACATACTAAGTGATCAGTATTGTTCGTTACAGATTGAGTGCATCTTTCCAAAATCTGTTTACTATGAAAATTTACTTCCTGACAGCAGTGGCCTGTTTGCTTTTGCACATTCAGGTCAGGCTATCCAGTTGACTCAGGCCATTGCATCGCATACGATTCAAATTAGCCTCACGGGTCTGATTCCACAAAATGGTTCATCGAGCCACACCGGAAAATGTTTACAGCTCCAGGTTGAAAATTTGGGTGCCCAAAAATTACGATTGAGTCACTTCCGGGTTGGTCGGTCACTAATCTAAGAAATGAAGCACAGAATCTTCTTGTGTTGGATCCACTGAACGTAGTATTTGCCCCCATGGGAAAAGTTCGCTTGCTTTAAATGCCGTTTGTACTGAAAAGAATAATGTAGCTCCTAAGCCCGAAGATTCGTTTAGATTGGATCTGGCGGGTCCGCGACATGAACTGCAGGTTTTAGCTCAACTTCTGTACAAGGAGAAATGTTATACGCATACTGCCCAGCAGGCTGTGTGGGTGCTGACCGATCATAATCTGTTAGAAGATGTGTATGATACGCATGCTGATACGTTGCTGGAGAACAAGTTGGTTGCATTTTTGGCTACTACGTTGAACAAAGCAAAACCACAACGAATACAACGGGCCCCCTCCGTGCCGCGCATCTTGCGTTATCCGTTGGAAGCCGAAGGGAAATTTGAAGTTGAAATTACCCGGGCAGTCACCATAGGGTATCATTTAACCGACAGCAATCTGAATGCGATCGAAACCATCATTCCGGATCAGTTTGAAGGCCGGCGTGGGACCGCCCGTTTTAGCTATATGTTACGTTTGCAACGACCGAAAGGAAAGTATTTCATTTGTCAACGAAGGGACCAACAAATGGTTAAAGTGCAGGAGATTGTGTTGGGAGGCTGATGTAAAAAAGCATCGTTAAAAATCAGCGCCTCAGTAATTGTCCTTTACGTTTTACAATATTTTTATAGTCCCATTGAATTTCTCTTGCCTTTTGNAGGCATCGAATTAAAATTGTTTCATCGAAAATAAAAGGATCTGAATAACGAATTTCAGCGGCTTTGAATTTGCCTTCGGGTTTCAGGGCATCTTCATCAAAACTCTGACCACTCCAAAATAATAGCCGCACACAGTTTTTTAATTTATCATATCCTACAATCGGGTTTCCATCCAGGAACCAAACGGGATGCCTGTGCCATATTTTATGTTCTGCATCAGGTAACTGTGTCTGGATGAGGGTATATAATTGTTCACAAAACTGGCGTTCCGCGTCAAGTAATTGCTGGTGGTATTGTTGAATTTCCGGGTGCATCGCTCTGCAAAATAGTATGAATTTCAGAAAAATGGATGTCTGATCGATGCCCAAAGCAGTAAGATTCCAACTAAATTCGGATTTCTGAAAAATGTTTGAAAATTCAACGGGTCGGAGTCCTTTGGCGTCTTACCTTTAGAATCAACAACTATGCGTACAATTTTATTCTTACTTTTTAATTTATTGGCGGTTTTACCCATGCTGGCACAAACGCCTTGTAGTTTAGATAATTCCTTTGATGGTGATGGAAAATTGGTGACAGATGGCAACCGAATGGGCGAGCATATCGTAGTTCAGCCAGATGGTAAATTAATTGTTGCCTGTAATTATTTCGGACAAGGGCATGTAAAAATCAAACGTTTCAATACGGATGGGTCCGTTGATAATACTNTTGGAGTTTCCGGAGCCTGTACGATTCAAATTGCTTCGGCAAGTACTTCGGTCGAAGATATGAAGCTGAAAAACGGAATAATTTATGTGTGCGGAAGCACCAATTCCGGAAGTAATTCCTATCCTTATCTGGCAGCTGTAAACTCTTCGGGTACTCTGCTCAGTAATTTTGGGTCCGGTAGCGGATTTCAAACCCTGTCCACGACCTATTATTATGCGACTGCTTTGGATTTGGATGATGCCGGGAATATTTACGTTTGTGGGTTAAAGAATCTCGACGAATTATTTGTTCATAAATTCACCCCGATGGGTGGTGTCGCCTCAGGATTTGGAAACCTGGGCCTGGTGACCGTAGCTACGGGGAATACCAACCACTGGTATGAAGCTACAGATATTAAAGCGGAAAGTAATGGCAAGGTCGTATTATGTGGTAAAAATACAAAGCCANATAACGGGAGTTCCATAAATCCGTTTTGGAATTTGATGGTGCTACGTTTAAATAGCAACGGTAGTTTGGATAATTCCTTTGCCAATAACGGGATTGCCTTACTGAACCGTACGGCATCTAGTTTTGATGAAGCCAGAAATATTCACATTACAGCACAAAACGATTATCTGATTACCGGAAATACCTATTCGGGAGCCGATTACAATTACCAGGTGTGTAAGCTCAAGTCGAATGGAACCCTGGATAATTCCTATGGTAACAATGGTTGGTCGATGCATGACCTCACCGGAACCAATGATCAGGAATACCATTTGACCAGTATTCTGCAACCGGATGGACGGCTGTTATTAGGGGGCAATCAGGGTGACGGAGATACAGTTTATTTTGCCCTGCTGATGCTTAAGGCAGATGGTAGTACGGATAATGTTTTTGCTGCAAATGGGTTGTATAAACATATCTTCAACCAGAATAATAATTCGAGTGGAAGTGGAATGGCCTTGGCTCCGGATGGGAAAATAATTCTGGGAGGTTATACCCGAACGTGTTCTGGTGGAACTTGCGGCCCTCTGTATCTTGCTTTGGCCCGCTATCATAATTCGGCAGTGGCGACTGGTGTACAGGATTTGATCACCTCTGCCATGACCTGTTATCCTAATCCTGTTCAGGCTGGTGAAATGCTCTTTGTGTCTGCTGAGAAGATGAAATTTCCACTTCCATTTTGTTTAGTGGATTTTCAAGGTCGAACGATTCAAGCCGGTGAATTAAAGCATTCTGCATCCGGAATTCAAATGAATTCTGCTGGTCAATATTTGCTTTTGCTTGGTAAGGAACCTTTGGCTGTTACACAAACTATACTTGTAAAATAAGTTTTAGGGGATTCAGATATTCTATTCAAGATTACCGCAAATCCGCATTAATATCTATCAATGCTACTGATCCNGGACAAAGTTCGTCTTGTTTCAATTGATTTAATGGACGTGTCGAACTCTGTATTGTTTCGTGAAGGTCTTTTGAACTTTTATCCATAAACAACAGGCCTGTGAGAATTTCGCCTCGACCCCTGGCTTCGTGCAAGGCGGTGACGGCTGAATTTCGGTTAAAGGGGTCCCAATCCGTGCTGAGTTTGCGCAATTGGATGCCACTGCCATCATGCAACTTCACCTGATGGGATTGACCTTCGGCATAGCTGGTGGTAATTTCTTCCATCTCAGGGATGAAATCGATGGTTGAGGTAGCTTCGAGATGCTGCCTCACATAGTCGTACGACTTTGTAGAACCCGGATTGTTGTTAAAGGTGACACAAGGAGAAATAACATTGATCAGGGCAAAACCGGGATGGCTCATGGCTGCTTTAATTAAAGGAATGAGTTGTCCTTTATCGCCGGAGAAACTCTGGGCTACAAAACTGACTCCCAATTCCAGGGCCAATCCGGCCAGATCGATGGATTCAAACGGATTGACATTCCCCGATTTATTTTTCGATCCGGCATCTGCTGTGGCTGAATCTTGTCCCTTGGTTAAACCATAACAGCCGTTATTCATCACGATGTACACCATGTTCAGGTTACGCCGAATGGCATGTACAAATTGACCCATACCAATGGATGCGGTATCCCCATCGCCAGAAACTCCGAAATAAATTAAATCGCGGTTGGCCATACAGGCTCCGGTAGCCACGGAGGGCATACGCCCATGCACCGAATTAAAACCATGCGAATTATTGAGAAAGTAGGCCGGCGTTTTNGACGAACAACCTATGCCTGAAAGTTTAGCAACCCGATGCGGTTCTATATTCAGTTCATAACAGGATTGAACGATGGCCGCACTAATGGAATCATGCCCACAACCAGCACACAAGGTAGAGAGCGAACCTTCATAATAATCAATGGTATAACCCAGTGCATTCTTCTTTAGTTCGGGGTGCCTGAATTTCGGTTTAACGTATGTCATAGTATTCCCTTTAGCCAGTTAGGCAATTTGTTTTTTTATTTCAGTATAGATATGCTGTGCTGTAATGGGAAATCCATCGTAATTCAGCACAGATTTTAATTTATCTGCGGGTGTAGAAAGTTCTATCATTACCATGCTTCGTAATTGAGCATCCCGGTTTTGTTCAATGATAAATATCGANTCATGCGATTGAATAAAATCACCCACACCCGCTGTAAACGGAAAAGCTTTGAGTCGACAGGCATCTACTTCAATACCTTCAAAACGAAGCATGTCCATAGCTTCTTCGGCAGAGTAGGTTGATGTGCCCAAAAACAATAGTCCGATTTTTGAACCTTTACCAGAAAGATAGAATTGTGCATCGGGGATTTTTGTTTTGGCCGTTTCCCATTTCTTCAGGAGGCGGTCCATTCCNCGACGGTAAACATCCGGATTTTCGGTATAGGCTGCATATTCATCGTGCGAAGTTCCTCGTGTAAAATAAGCACCTTTGGTTGGATGCGTTCCGGGAATCGTTCGATAGGCTACACCATCACCGTCCTGATCTAAATAACGTCCGAAGCGGGGNAGCTCTTCCAGTTGTTCTTTGCTGAGTACTTTACCACGCGCATAGCGTCGGTTATCATTCCATTCAAAGGGCTGTGAAATATGATCATTCATTCCAAGATCCGANTCGGTCATCACAATCACCGGCGTCTGAAGTTCTTCGGTTAAGTCAAATGCATCAGCAGTCATTTCAAAACATTCTTTCGGCGTTGATGGAAACAGCAACACCTGTTTAGTGTCACCATGAGACGCGTAGGCACCTAACAATAAATCAGATTGTTGCGTTCGGGTGGGCATCCCTGTTGATGGTCCGGCTCGTTGCACATCAATTAGCACAGCAGGAATTTCAGCGAAATAGGCCAGGCCTAAAAATTCATTCATCAGCGACAGTCCTGGTCCGCTGCTGGAAGTAAATGAGCGGGCTCCATTCCAATTGGCACCAATCACCATACCAATCGCAGCTAATTCATCTTCGGCTTGCACGATGGCGTAATTATTTCTGCCTGTTTCAGGATCTTTCCTGAATTTGGCAGCATAGTCCATAAAGGCTTCAATAACTGAAGTGGAAGGCGTGATAGGATACCAGGCCACTACGGTTGCTCCGGCATAAACGGCACCCAATCCGCAGGCCGAGTTACCATCTACCAGTATGGCATCTTTAACCAGATCGCGACGTTCTACCCGAAGTTCGAGGGGATAAGTAAAGTTGGCGTGCACATAATCGATACCCAATTGCAAGGCCTTCATATTGAGTGGAATCAATTTTTCTTTTCCCTGAAATTGTTCGGCAAACAACTCGGCAAAAACACTCACTTCAATATCCATGAGAGCACACAAAGCACCCACGTAAATAATATTTTTAAAGAGTTGCCTTTGTCGGGCATCGGTATATTCTTTATTGCTCAGTTCCATCAGGGGNATACCGATAAAGTGGATATCGTCCCGATGCAATTCNGGATTTAGTTTNTTGGTGCTGTCGTACAGGAAATAACCACCACTGCGCACACTGGCCACATCTTGTTTATAACTCTGTGGGTTCACCGCTACTAAAAAGTCAATGCCTTCACGCCGACCCAGATAGCCCTTTTCACTGATGCGTACCTCATACCATGTGGGTAGGCCCTGGATATTCGATGGAAAAATATTCTTTGGTGTGACGGGGATGCCCATCCGGAAAATCGCCTTGGTAAATAAAAANTTGGCACTCGCCGATCCTGTTCCATTCACGTTCGCAAAACGAACAACAAAATCATTCATCGTACTGTTTATCGACATGTCTTTCCTGCTTTAGTCGTATTGTAATAGAATTGTTGCATATCCCAGGCTGAAGTAGGGCATCGTTCCGCACAAAGGCCACAGTGCAAACACACATTTTCATCTTTAACCATGACCCGTCCGGTAGTTAAAATATCGGATACATAAAGATCCTGGGTGAGGTTGGTCGCCGGAACTTTAAGGGTCTGACGAAGGGCAGCTTCTTCCTCCTGGTTGGGAACAAAACTGATACAGGATGTCGGGCAAATATCCATGCATGCATCACACTCGATACATTTATTGTGGGTGAAAACGGTTTGAACATCACAATTCAAACAGCGTTCTGCTTCTTTGTAGCTCAGAGATGGNTCAAACCCCAGTTCAACTTCTTTTTTNCGGTCGCTCAGGGTTTGTTTTTCAGCTTGTGGTACCACATAGCGTTTATCGATAGCCACTTCGTTGTCGTAAGCCCATTCATGAATACCCATCTTCATGCTGTATAAATTCACCATCGGGGAGGGGCGATCATTGAGGTCTTTATGCTGACAGAATAAATCGATGGATATCGCGGCCTGATGACCTTGTGCAACGGCAGTAATTACATTTTTCGGTCCCAGGGCGGCATCGCCTCCAAANAATACAGCAGGTAGCGTCGATTGAAATGTTGTTTCATTCAGAACTGGTAATCCCCATTGGTTGAATTCGATGCCCAGATCACGTTCCAATCCAGGGAAAGCATTTTCTTGCCCAACAGCTACCAATACATCATTGGCTTCCACAAACACCAACGGTTCGCCTGTTGGAACGAGTTGTCGTTTCCCTTTGTCGTCATATACGGCCTTCACTTTTTCGAATTCCATTCCCGCCAGTTTACCCTCACGGATCACATAGGATTTCGGGACATGATTATCCAGAATAGGAATGTCTTCGTGCATGGCATCTTCCTTTTCCCAGGGTGAGGCTTTCATTTCTTCAAAGGGGCTGCGTACCAGGACCTTCACTTCTTCGCCACCCAAACGACGCGCGGTGCGGCAACAATCCATGGCAGTATTTCCCCCGCCAAGTACAATAACNTTNTTACCGATCTGATGGGTATGTTCGAAGGCTACATTGCTGAGCCAGTTAATGCCAATATGAATGTTCGCATCGCCTTCTTTTCTGCCAGGGAGGTCCAGATCTCGCCCACGGGGAGCTCCGGTTCCGACAAACACGGCATCATATCCTTGTTGAAGCAGTTCTTTCAGGCTGGATACATAGGTTTTGAAATGGGTATGTATGCCCATATCCAGAATATAATTCACTTCATCATTCAGTACCGATTCCGGTAATCGAAAGGATGGAATCTGGCTCCGCATAAAACCTCCACCTGCAAATTGTTCATCCAACAAATGAATTTCATAGCCTAAGGGAGCAAGGTCACGGGCTATAGTGAGTGATGAAGGTCCACCACCAATCAGTGCAATTTTNTTNCCGTTGGATGCAAATGGCCCCTGTGGCATCAGGGATTTCACTTCGCCTTTGTTATCGGCAGCAACACGTTTCAGACGGCAAATGGCCACAGGTTCTTCTTCAACACGTCCGCGGCGACACGCCGGTTCGCAAGGTCTGTCACAGGTACGGCCTAAAACTCCAGGAAATACATTGGAGTCCCAGTTTATCATATAGGCTTCGGTGTATTTACCTTGGGCGATGAGTCGGATATACTCCGGAACCGGGGTATGCGCGGGACAGGCATACTGGCAGTCTACCACTTTGTGGAAATACTCCGGATTTTGGATATCAGTCGGTTTCAAAATATCGTGAATTGAATGTTAATCAAATATACTGCATTTGATTTCGAATTCACAAATGCAAACCTGACATTGGAGCAGATTTGATAAATATCAGTAGTTAAACATGGTACGATATACAGAATTCTCTAGGTATTTCTGTCTTGCGAAAGCTAACAGGTTAGATGTTATGGGTGTAAAAATGAGTTGATGTCCAGAGTTGGTATTCCCTTTCAGTCATTGCAGGATTTTACCCGTGAGTCTCTATGGAATTTCTCCTCGTTAATACAAATCCGGTGCCTGAGCGAAGTCGAATGCAACCCTCATTAAGTGATCGGCAATCCTGTGAACACAACTCCTGGATTTGAGATAAATAAAAATCCACCCCGGTACAGGGTGGATCTTATCAAATAAGTCTTTTAATTACTTACCAGCCAGAAAATCTTTCACTTTATCCTTATGGATGATCTGGGCTTTAAACGTATAAGCACCGGTTTTCGGGCTACGAACCGCACGGATTACTTTCGTCCAGTTTTTCGCTTCAGCCGAAGCCTTTAAGTCTTTTACTTTCGCGTTCTTGGATGCTGCTTTTGCCATGGGTTAATTATTTAATTTCTTTGTGAGTGGTATATTTTTCATGACTGGGTTGTATTTCTTCAACTCAATCCGCTCAGGGGTATTTTTTGTTCTTCGTAGTGATATAACGACTTGTTCCGGGTAACCCTGAATCTTTGTGCTCAGTGCACTCGAGAATAACCTGAACTCTGTTTCCTTTCTTTGCCATGATGATGTTTTTTTACGGGAGATTAAATGGCCTGGCCGGCAGCGCGTAATTCTTTCACAACATTGTACAAACCACGCTTGTTAATGGTACGCATGGCATTGGTTGTTAATTTCAGGGTAACCCACTTGTCTTCTTCTGCCAGATAGAATTTCTTTACCTGGGTTGGGCATGAAACGACGGATACTCTTTTTATTGGAGAAAGAGACCTTATTTCCTTTTAACGGGGTTTTTCCTGTAACTTGACAAATACGCGCCATGGCTTTATTTTTCGGAACGCAAAAGTAGGGAATTATTTTATAAGGAAAAAGATTTTGTGAGAAAAAGATGAAAGAAGTTGATTTTGACCCACTTTTTCAATTGTTGACAGGCTTAAAGGAGGCCAAATGTACTGAAAACAACGAACTAAGGGTAAATCGTATTTGCAGCATCCAATAATAAAGATTTCATGTATTGTTTACCGGAATTCGACATATTCCGAAGTACTTTTGTCCACCTGTGGCGGAACAAATAGATCTCATTCTGGAACGCATCCAGACCCTTCAGGAGTTGGATGCCGGTGCTGAATTGCGTGAATTCATCAATAACCTGAATATTTCAGATGTTGCTGAATTGATCAATGCGTATCCTGAAGATTGTTTGTCTTATTTTAGTGTACTTGATTTTCAGCGGGCTTTGGCTGTTTTCCGGATTCTGGATACCGGAATTCAGGAGGACTTATTACGCAGTTTGCCACCACATCAGCTTATCCAGATTTTAAATGATCTTCCTCCGGATGACCGTACCTCGTTATTGAGTGAATTGCCTAGTCATACCGTGAAAGACCTCATTAAACAATTAAACCCGGAGGAACGGAAAGTTACCTTGTCTTTATTAGGCTACCCTGAAGAGAGTGTCGGACGACTCATGACACCGGATTATATCGATGTAGAGGCCGATTGGTCGGTTGAACAGGTATTGACCTATATTCGCGATTATGGTAAAAGTTCAGAAACCATTGATGTGATTTATGTGACGGATGCCAATGGAACCTTGATCGACGATGTTCGAATCCGTGACTTTCTTNTGGTAGATCCAAAAACGACATTTGTTTCTGATCTCATCGACGGCCGGTTTATTTCATTGCATGTCAATGACGACCAGAAGGAAACAATGCAGGTCTTTCAGATGAATAACCGAGTGGCTCTTCCCGTAGTTGATGATAAAAATATTCTGCTGGGTATTGTAACGATTGATGATGTGTTGTGGGTTGCCGAAGAAGAGTATACCGAAGATATTCAGATGATCGGGNGTACCGAAGCCCTGGATGATGCCTATCTGGAGGTGTCGCTTTTTCAGCTGTATAAANAACGTATCGTTTGGTTAATCGTCCTTNTTTTCGGGGAATTGCTGACCATTACCGCCATGTCGAATTTCGAAGGTCAGATCGCTAAGGTGGTGATGCTGGCAACGTTTATCNCCCTCATTATTTCCAGTGGGNGCAACAGTGGGTCGCAGGCAGCTACTTTAATTATTCAGGCCATGGCCCTCGACGAAGTAACCGTTAAAGACTGGTGGCGAATCATGCGTCGTGAAATTGTATCAGGAATCACTTTAGGACTTACCCTTTGTACGATTTCATTCGCGGTTATTACCTGCTGGCATTTCTTTTCTCCGGCATTTGGCGAACACTATGTGCGCATTGCCGGTGTTGTGGGCTTCTCTTTGATTGGAGTGGTACTTTGGGGGACCTTAATGGGCTCGATGCTTCCCTTGTTGATGAAACGCCTGGGTGCGGATCCTGCGGCTTCCTCTACACCATTCGTGGCCACTCTGGTGGATGTAACCGGCTTACTGATTTATNTTTCCTTTGCCATTCTTTTCCTCAAAGATGTCCTGCTCTAAAGGAAGAAACAAAAACTAATCCGGGCAAACGGTTCAATAAACTTTACTCATCAGGGTAATCAGGCAACCTGGGCATCCACTGGTGGGTATCCAATTGATAGGTATGGATTTCTTTTCCATTGCTGATACACAAAAACGAACGGGCAACTGACTGACATACGCCAAAACCTGACTCAGGCTTTGATGGGATATCGATTCTTTTTCCTGTTTACACTCAATAATCAGCCAGGGTTGATCCTTCTGATAAACCACCACATCATATCTGCGGTTGCGTTGGCCGATTCGAATTTGTTTTTCAACCGAGATGAGTGAAATCGGGTAGTTTAAATTTTCCACCATGTGTTTGAGTAGGTATTGTCTCACCCATTCTTCGGGTGTGAGTACAAACCACTTTTTCCGTACAGGGTCAAAAATAAATACCTTGCCAGACCTGTTTTCCGTTTGCAGAAATTTTGAGTTCACCGGTTGTAAAAGTAATCCGATTGGACAGAGTCTGTTTAATTTAGCTTCAGATTTTGATGGTAAGGTCAGATGATTTACTTTGAGGCACCAATCAAGACATTTTATGGCTTCAGATCTCTTTCGAAGAAAAAGATTCCACAAATTTTAGAAGATGCCCGACAGGGTTTAGGTGATCATGAACAGAGCGGTTTGCACAAAGTACTTGGCGTGCGTGACCTCACTNTTTTCGGAATTGCTGCCGTGATAGGCGCCGGGATTNTTAGCAGTATCGGAAAGGCCTGCTTTGATGGTGGCNCCGGGGTAATTCTGCTTTACATTTTTACGGCAATTGCCTGTGGTTTTGCGGCCTTGTGTTATGCCGAATTCGCATCCACCGTTCCGGTATCAGGTAGTGCTTACACCTATGCTTATGTCGCATTTGGTGAATTATTTGCCTGGATTATCGGATGGGATTTATTGATGGAATATGCCATCGGAAATATTGCGGTGGCGATTTCTTGGAGTGATTATTTTACCCGCTTGATGGATGGGGCAGGAATGACAATCCCGCATTGGCTGACCATGGATTACTGGAGTGCCCGCGACGGATTTGCGGAGGCATCGAAGTTGTTAGCCCAGGGTGGTACATTGGATGCTCTGGATCCAGCTTTATTGAGTAAATACACGGCCTGGGCATCAGCACCTGCTTTAGGCCCCTTACGTCTGGTGATTGATTTGCCGGCCTTTTTAATTGTCGCACTCATTACCTGGATCGTATACGTAGGCATGAAGGAGAGTAGGGTANTGAATAACATTCTTGTGGTGTTGAAACTGGCCGTTATTTTTCTCGTAATCGTTCTGGGAGGATATTATGCTCATCCGGAAAACTGGAGTCCGTTTGCACCCAACGGGTTTAGTGGGATCATGAAAGGAGTGAGCGCGGTATTTNTTGCCTATATCGGTTTTGATGCCATATCAACGACTGCCGAAGAATGTAAANACCCGCAACGTGATTTACCCCGGGCCATGATTTACGCACTGATAGTTTGTACCATTTTGTATGTTTTGCTGGCACTGGTATTAACCGGCATGGTGCCTTATACTCAACTCAATGTGGGAGATCCGTTGGCCATGATTTTTGAAGCAAGAAATATGCCCTGGGTCGCTGGCATTGTCGCATTTAGTGCCATAATTGCCACGGCATCCGTGCTGCTGGTCTTTCAGTTGGGTCAACCAAGAATCTGGATGAGCATGAGCCGTGATGGACTTTTACCTCCTGTGTTTTCACGCATCCACCCCCGCTTTAAAACACCTTCGTTTTCAACCATCCTCACAGGTTTGTTAGTGGGTGTTCCTGCCTTGTTTATGAATTTAGATGTAGTGATTTCCCTCACCAGCATCGGTACGCTCNTTGCTTTTGTATTAGTTTGTGCCGGGGTATTGGTATTGCATGCCATGCGTCAGGAAATTCAGAGCCAGTTTAAGGTGCCCTATGTGAATGCTAAATATATTATACCGATTCTGGTATTGGGCGCAATAGGTTTTGTTGCGCTTCAGGTGCCCGATTATTTCAGCAGTTTAATTGGTTTAGAAGGGATGCCCATGTTGTTGTTTTGGGTTGTAGCCTGTGTAGTGGCCGTACTGAGTTTTGTCCGAAACTTTTCACTGATTCCGGTACTTGGATTGTTAAGTTGTTTTTACCTCATGGCTCAGGAAAGTCATACCAACTGGTTGCGGTTTTTAATCTGGTTGCTGATTGGTCTGGTAGTTTATTTCAGTTATGGTCGTACACACAGCAAACTGGCTTCCCGTCAGGCTATCGAATAAAGGAAGCGAACATCATCCATGTTGAAGAGGTCTTTTNTTAATCATGCCGCCCTTGGTATCTTTTACGCTGTGCATCACCACAAAAGCATCCGGAGCTAAACGATCAATNTCTGTTTGTAGTTTATTGATTTCTAAACGGGTAATTACGGTGTAAATAATTTCATTTTCCTGACGCGGTCCGGTTTTACCATACCCTCCTCGTCCGCTGTATAAGGTAACCCCACGACCAAGTTGTTCCACAATCATTCGTTTGATCGATTCCGGATCGCAGGCGATAATGGTTACGCCAATATATTCTTCGATGCCTTCTACCAGAAAGTCGAGTGTTTTAGAAGCTGCCAGATAAGTAATCATCGAATACAAGGCAATTTCTATTCCTAATAGGTAGGCTGCGGTGCCGAAAATTATTACATTAATGATGATGATTATATCGCCCATTGTGGTTCCCAGTTTTCGGCTCAGGTAAATGGCTAGCACTTCGGTGCCATCAATCACCGCGCCCCCACGTACGGCAAACCCGATGCCTGCACCTAAAAAGAATCCACCAAATACCGCCACCAAAAGATTGTCATCGGTCACATTAGGAAAAGGTATCGTAGCCAATACCAGAGAAAGCCCACTGATAGCCAAAGCCGTTTTAATTGCAAATTCACGGCCCATGATGCGATAGCCTAAAAANACAAAGGGAATGTTCACTAAAATGATGAAAATGAAGAGAGGTATTCCTGTGATGGCTGAAAGCAACAGGGAGATTCCTGTGGCACCACCATCAATGAAGTGATTGGTCAGTAAGAAACCTTTAAATCCAAAGGCAGCACTAAAAATACCGAGCACAATAAATAGGGCATCCCTGAATATAAACCTGGTCTGCAACCCCGGATGTGTTTTTCGTTTTTTCTTCATGCTGCATACTTGCAAGATACGAACCGGACTTGCATTTTACCTGGATTCCCGAGGTGAAATTCTAACGAAAATAGTTTCGGGTTTTTATACATCCGTTGCAAATGAAAACTGATTTGTTGCCAATTTGATCGTTTCCTGCAACTGATGAGCGAGTTAAAATGTCCGTCTATACTCCCCTGACGTGCCAGCGCTACCGAGGACCAAAAATCTGGAAGTGTCCACTGGCGGCGNAGGCGATCCTGAAACCAGTCGATGGGGTAATCGCATTTGTGTTTCTGAACAGCATCTAAAATCTGCTGAGCCGCTGCCCGGTCTATCAGATACGCTGCAGTTAGTCGACCTCTTTTTGTNGCGTATAGGAATTGGTTTTTCTTCAGTTGTGCGTTAGGTACAAATTGGTTATTGGTATCCTCCAAACTGATGACCCAATTCCGGAGTTGTCTTTGTTGAATTTCAGCCTCAATGCTTGCCAAAATTTCTTCTGCATGAGGGGCTAAGAATACATCATCTTCTAAAATCAAAGCCCATGGTTCCTTACTGTTTAACAACCTCTGATAAGTCATCAGGTGTTTATAGGCGCAGGATGTTGCAAAGGTTTTTGGGTTTAGCTCTCCGGTGAACAGCTGATTGACCAGTTCATCCGACAAGGTATTAAAGTCACCCTCCAGGATCAGTTCAACATTCCAGGAAACCTGCTGGAATTGCCGCTGCATGTGTTCATACCGGTCTATGAANGTTTTTACATGGATCAAATAGGTTGTCATGGTAGCGTTCAATCACCGGGGTTCGCCAACTAGCAACGCACCCGAAAAACTAAAGTAGCATTTTTATTCCAATTACAAATTGTCGGGGCATTGAAGGTCGATATCCTTGTGGTAAATTGGAGGAAGGACGTTTATTGTTGAATACATTGTTTACCGTACCAAATAAAGTCACCGTATGGCTAACTAAATAATTTGCCGAAATATCACACAACAGGAAGCCTCTCAGCGCATTTACCGCTTCGGAATTCGACGTCGTTTCAGGAAATGCAAGCGTTCCCTGTCCGGGTTTCACACGCGTGTCTCCAACATAGCGGGCATTCAATGTCGTATTCCAACTTTTGCTTTCCCATCCCAACAATGCACTTAAAACGTGAGGTGTGATAAACGGAATATAATCATTCGTATTGATCAGACCACTGCCCCAATCACCGCCAGCATTTTTAAACGTTTCATTGAATCTGGCCAAAGTATACGTGTAAACCAATTGTACAGGCATTTTGTTTTTATGTTCTGGATTCAGTGCCTGCCAGATATCATATTCCAACATCAGTTCCAGTCCATAAATCGAAGCCTGTCCGGCATTGTAGGTATTCCCACTTCCGGCTCCACCACCAGAAAGATTATCCGAACCTAAAATATTCTCGTATTGATTATAAAAACCCACAATATGCCATTTCGCCACCGGACTGCTATACCGATAACCAACTTCGTAGTTCAGCGCTGACTCGGGTTTGGCTTGTCCATTGGTCGTATTCAATGTGGGCATACCCGGCGGGGAGTAGCCTTTGTGAACTCCTGCAAATGCATTCATGTTGTGGTTGACCGTATATTGTATCCCGATTCCCGGAGCAACCAGGCTAAGGTTGTTGGATGCGGCTTGTAATTGGCTGCCCCTTCGGGCCTGATCCTGACTACCATAATTTTTAAGTCGCAATTGGATGTGTTCGTACCGAATACCCGGGCTGATACGCAACCCTTTGTATTCGAGGGTGTATTGCAAATACGCCGACATACTCTCTGCGTTTCGAATTTGATTTTCTACGTTGCCCGGAATGCCCTGATCAGTAAGAAGCATTTTNCCTTGGATCATGTCGTATGTGGATTTGGTATTCCATCGATCAGCCTTATCCTGATGATAGCGGACTCCGAGTGCCAGTTGATGCTGCCAGGCCTGCCGGGATACTTCATATGTCAGCTTGGTTTGTATACCCCGGGTCTGAAAGTTTCTGTCTGCCTGCTGGAATTCCAATTTTCCATCGCGTTGACCTGTCATAATTCCATAAGCTGTGTCATGGGTCATCGGATCACTAAGAATCGAATTGAATGCCACACCACCGGCGCTATTGCTTCTCCCNCAGGCGCGAAAAGTTTGGGTGGTGTAAACCGATGTCGTCAGCACCACGCCTCGGGCAGGATTCAGGATATGGGTGAGGGAAATCAGTTGGTGATTTAAATCCAGTAAATCCTTTTGCGTTCCACTATACCGGCGATAGGGTGACTCCAGAAAATCAGGATAGGTCAATCCTAAATAGGTTTCATGTGCCAGTTCCGTGGTATACAGATATTTTAAAGTGAGAGATTGTGCCATGCGCTGATGGCTTGCCGTGTGCCAGCGGAATTTGGCCATGACATCACGCCGGTCGAATCCAGTGGGGCCGCCTCCGTCAATGGTTTTAAAGCCACCACTGGCCAGTCGATTCAGTTCAAAAAGATAATCCAAGTGACGGTGTTGATCACCTACCCAAATGCGCTGCTGGTTACTCTGAAAGCTACCGTAACTGCCTTGAACGAAGGCTTTAAACTGAGCAGGAATTGGTGTGGAAATCAAGTTTAATGCACCACCAATCGTATACGGGCCGCAGGAAATCTGGCTGCTGCCTTTTAGTACTTCAACACCTTGCATTCTGGCAAACGTTGGAAAATAGTAGGCAGAAGGATCGGCATAAGGTGCCGGAGCTATGAGAAGGCCATCTTCCATGAGTGTTATTTTAGTGCTTCGATTGACGGCGGTACCACGCATTCCGATATTGGGTCGTAATCCGAACCCTTCCTCGTCGCGAATGGAGATACCCGGGATATTCCGCAAGACCTGATTGATATTGGGTTGGTTCAGTTTTTGCAACATTTTAGACGACAGATATTGTCCTGAACCCGGGAGAGAATGCGTTTTATTGCCAACAATCGTCACCTCTGAAACGGCATGTAAGGTATCCTTTATTTGGGCTTGAAGTGTCTTTGAAAAATCAGGGCTATAAGAGAAAAAAAGGAAATATTTTGGCATAGCAGAGCTGTAATTAAACGATGCCGCAAAGGTGTACTTCAACCGGGTTAGCGTGTTTTGAATTCGGGAATCGATCTTATCCAATCAGGAAATTCTGATTTCTGCAAAATATTCGGCTTGGTTGTTTCAGGCCGAATCACAATTATATCTTGAACAGGTTTACCAGTTTAGGTCGGTCGTGTCCTGAATCATCCAATAGCCTTGCTGTATTTCTTCTTCCAGTTCGCCATAATCCCATCCGGCATATCCTATAAAGAGTCGAATGTCTTTTTTNGAAAGTACTTGTTGTTTTAGTTCCACCATGGCCTGCTGAAAATCGCCGCCAAGATAGAGCCCTTCTTGAACGACCTCGGCACCTGTGGCGAATTGCGGGCAACGATGGAGAAANAATAGTTCTTCGGCACCCACCGGACCGCCATACCATAAAGGCCAGGGTTGAAACTGTGAAAATTCAACCAACTCATGCAGNACTTCGGGGAAGGGACGGTTGAGAATAAATCCGATGCATCCATTATGATCNGCCCGAACAATTAACAGTCGGGTATCTGAAAATATGGGGTCGTCCAGTTGTTCTGAACTTTGTAATACGGTGCCGGGTTGTATGGTCAACATGGGATATTCAACGCTTGAAAAACCTACACAAGGTATCGTATAGCTCTGATTACAAAAACGTTTGAATTGATTATTATGGAACATGGTGATGTGATTACTTTCCGTGATAAAATATAAAATTCCGGATTGGTCTTTGAAAATATGCCGTACTGAACTACCCATGAGGCCATCTTTTTCAGTGTAATTGCGTAATTGATTACCATCCAGAATCCAAACGCCGGAATCGATACTTCCGATCCAGATGACCCCATCTGAACCTTCTTGAATGCTAAAAATACGGGCCATAGAACCTGGTTTGTTCACAGGCATTTTTAAGTGAAANAAGGAATCATTCTCTAATCCTCTTTCACGGGTGATATTTCGAAGTTTATTTTTTCGAACAAAAACAGTCCGGCTCCGTTGNTTACCAAACCAGGAACGTCCTTTGGCGTCCAGATGAATGGCCCTCACTGCAGGCCCATTTAAATCCAATTCTTCTATAAATTGAATGGAGTCCCCATTATAGAACGCGACGCCGTGCTCCTGCGTTCCAATCCAGCAATGGCCTTGGGAATCCTGACGAATGCAATACACTGCATACGAATCGTAACTGCCATTTCCAGGCTTGGCGTTTTTAGGTACAATCGAGAAATTGACAAAAGATTGACCATCATATTGACAAATGCCTTTTGGATGCGTAAAAAAGACTTTTTCTGTTATGGGGATATTTNNCTGAAAAGGAGCTTGTTCAATTTCTCTTGTAAAATTATCGAAACGATTATTCATAAACCGATGNATCCCATCGCGGGTACTGATCCANAGTGCTCCTGTTGAATCCAGTTGCAATGACAGTACAAAGCGAGAACAGAGACCGTCCTGTTCGGTAAAGCGGGTGATGGTTTTTCCATCGTACCGAAAGAGTCCTTCTCCGTTAGAACCTATCCAGTAATTTCCTTTCTTGTCTTGTAACATGGCATCAAGATCATGCCCCAATTCGCCAACCGCTTGTCCAACACTTACTGGCATCCAATGTGTAGATTGTGCTTGTGCGTTCGAATCGGATTCAGACTGACAACCCATAAATAACAAGCTCAGTATGGTCAGTATGCGAAGGGGAAATTGAAATGGCATATGGTTTCTGTTCATTGTTAAGACCCTATTGATGATTTCAATAAGTAATTCCATGTGTCGAAGTTATGCCAAAGAGAACCGAAATGGTCAAATCAGCGTAAGATCCTTTATACCGATTCCACATTCAGCATAGTCCAATTTAGTCTCTGACGCATTGTGCTAAATTCCTATAGTCTTGACGCATATATGGCTATACGTCTTCTTTAACGCTGAACACCCAGAATAGCGCGTCCGACTCGCATTTGCATCGATATGATTCCAATCTTTGGAATGCTAAATAATTATCCGATGACCGATTTATTCTGTGTAATAGTTGTTCTTCATAACCAATCAATACTTTGTTGCCGGATGGGTTCGTCAGCTTTGACACGTGGAGGTAGGAATTGGTCTATCCATCCTTCAGTAGCGCTTCACAACGCAAATAGCCTTTGGACTATATACCAGAAATTCTTATTCTATGCCGTTTAAGAATCGCAGGTCATGCCGACATTTCGGTTTGACTATTCCGTTTCAAGGTACCGGGCCAGGGATGGAGGCGGTATCCTGTACGCCGAGCGCAACCTGATCGGTTACCTGTCATTAAGTTGGCGTACAGATAGGAGCCGTGAGCCCAGTGCCGCCTTTCAAGGGAGTAGGTGCTCTGAAATCAGCAGGCGGCAGGCCCCAGATAAACCTGATTTTTGTCAGGTTGTGGACTTTTAACAAATACGATGTGCTTAACTTGTTTTGCCTGAAAACCTTGTTAGGCCTGGTTTTTGGCCTCATTGTTTTTTTGTTCCATTTGATCGTACGCTGAAAATCCCAGGCAGCAATCAAACCTGATTTTTGTCAGTGTTTAAGCTTCAACCCAAAATTATTTTCGCTATTAAATACGCAACAACATGAATGCGATGATGACTTCCACTTTGTTTCAGGAAAAAATCGATCNNGATTTAAACATCGAACCCCGGGATATGATGCCCGAAAAATACCGTTTGCATTTGATTCGTCNNCAGATTTCGCAACATGCGCATTCTGAAGTGATCGGGATGCAACCCGAAGNNAACTGGATAACCCNNCGCGCCCCGAGTTTACGGGCCAAGCAAATTTTATTAGCGAAAATTCAGGATGAAGGCGGGCATGGTTTGTATTTATATAGCGCCGCAGAAACACTGGGTATTTCGCGGGATGAAATGATACAACAGTTGCATTCCTATCAGGCCAAGTATTCAAACATCTTTAATTACCCGGCACTTACCTGGGCAGATATTGGTGCCATTGGATGGCTCGTTGATGGCGCAGCTATTGTGAATCAGGTTTCCCTGCAACGTACCTCCTACGGACCCTATGCCCGAGCCATGGTTCGTATTTGTAAAGAAAGTNTTTACCAACGGCAGGGCTATGAAATCATGGCGCAAATGATGAATGGCACCCAGGCACAGCGTGAAATGGCTCAGGATGCGATGAACCGATGGTGGTGGCCTTCCCTGATGATGTTTGGGCCACACGACAGCGATTCACCCCATTCGGGAGATGCCTTTACCTGGAAAATTAAACGCAAGAGTAACGACGAGTTGCGTCAAAAATTTATTGACAAAACGGTACAACAGGCTGAGGTGATTGGACTGCAAATTCCGGATGCCGATTTAAAATGGAATGAGGAANAAGAGAAAGGCTATGACTACGGAGAAATTAATTGGGATGAATTTCGTCGGGTGATTAATGGCAATGGACCATGTAACAAACAACGCATGGCTCATCATGTGAAATACCATCAGGAAGGAGCCTGGGTGCGTGAGGCCGTTGCAGCTTATCAGGAATATCTTAATTCAAAAAAATAATTCAGAATGATAACCGATACACAATTAGACCTTTGGGAGGTCTTTATACAAAACAAAGCCGGTTCGCATGTACATGCCGGTAGCGTGCATGCTTCGGATGGGGATATGGCTTTGCACAATGCCCGGGATATTTACACCCGCCGTCAGGAAGGGCAGTATTTGGGTGATTCCATCGAAGTATGTTGTGGCTTCAAATCCGGAAGATGCCGATATGTTTTTGATCCATCGAACGACAAAATTTATCGTCACCCCACTTTTTACGTGATGCCGGAGGGGGCTCAACAAATTTAAATACCGAAACCATGGAAAAGAGAACCGCATTATATAAGTACTTATTACGATTAGGAGATCATTCCTTAGTGCTCGGTCATCGTTTGGCGGAATGGTGTAGTCGTGGGCCGATTTTAGAAGAAGATTTGGCGATGACCAATATGGCGTTGNATCACATTGGCCGTGCTGCTGCTTTACTAAGGTATGCCGGTGAATTGCAAGGTGAAGGCCGAACTGAAGACGATNCGGCGTATAAACGCGATGAGCGACAATTTTATAACCCATTGATGTGCGAATTACCCAAAGGTGACTTTGCATTTACCGTGGTACGTCAGTGGCTTACTTCGGTGTATGAATACCATTTATATCAGGCTTTGTGTCAATCAACGGATACGACATTGGCGGNNGGTATAGCTGCCAAAGCGGTTAAAGAAGCACGTTATCATATGGTACATGCCAGAGATNTGATGATGCGTTTGGGCCGGGGTACTGCTGAAAGTCATACCAGGACCCAGGATGCCGTAAATGGTTTATGGATGTATACCGGTGAACTTTTTGAAATGTATGATGACGATGCCTTACTAGTGTCGCAAGCGCTGGTAGCTGATTTGAATCAAATAAAAGAAGCGTGGGAAAGGGATGTACTGCTGGTGCTGAAGGAAGCAAATGTAGCGGTGCCTATAGTTGATTATATGCAAACGGGTAGCCGGCAGGGTATACATACCGAACACCTGGGACATCTGTTATCTGAAATGCAGTATTTGCAACGTGCTTATCCGGATGCGAAATGGTAAAGGAGAATATTTACACGGAAGAGGAGATTCGGGAAATTCTGGATACCATCAAGGATCCCGAAATTCCGGTGGTCAGTATTGAAGAGATGGGAATTATTCGATCTATTCATATGCAGGGCGATGCTTGTGAAGTAATAATTACCCACGTATACAGCTTGTCCCGCCATGCATCAGATTGCACAAGACATCCGATTTAAATTGCAGGAAGCTGGTTTTAACCAGGTCAAGGTAACCACAACGTATTTTCCGGCATGGAGTACTGATCGATGCGTGATGAAGTAAAAATAAACTGAGAACCTATGGCATTGCTCCACCCGTGCATTCGTCCTGTATGAACTGGATGCAACCAACACAAGTGGCGGTGCATTGTCCGCGTTGTGGTTCAGCACACACCCAATTAATTTCTCAATTCGGGTCCACACCTTGTAAATCGCAGTATGCCTGTAAGTCTTGTGATGAGCCTTTCGATTATTTTAAATGTCATTAAACAAATTTTAAACGATGCCTTTATATCATCAACTCGGAACTATTCCATCAAAAAGACATGTGGTGGCACGGCAACCCAATGGTCAATTGTATCAGGAGGAACTGGTCGGTACTCAGGGTTTTGCCGGCATGTCGTCGCTGGTGTATCATTTACATCCACCAACACGTGTTCGCCAAAAAGACAAGCCGTATTCGGTTGAANCAAAAATTGCTTCTTCGCACAGTTTGGATGCTATGAGTTTTCAGGGTTTTCAGCTTCAGGCTGATGATGATTATCTGAAGAGTCGTAAGACGTTGTTTGTGAATGCATCCATGCAGATTGGTTTGGCAGCGCCGCGAAAATCAACACCCTATTTTTATAAGAACGCCGATGCCGATGAGCTGATTTTTGTGCATGTAGGCAAGGGCAAACTTTACACCATGTTTGGCGAGTTGTCGTTTCAGTATGGTGATTATATCGTGATACCGCGGGGAACAGTTTATCAAATCGAATTCGAAAGCAGCGAGAATCGTTTGTTGTATGTAGAATCAGTGGATCCGGTTTTTACACCACGCCGTTACCGAAACGAGTTTGGCCAGATGCTGGAACATGCTCCATTTTGCGAACGCGATATACAGCGCCCATCCAATTTGAAAACGTATGATGAAGAAGGGNAGTTTGATATTTTTATTAAGAAGAAAGGATACATGTTTCCGTATGTTTATGCCAATCATCCGTTTGATGTGGCCGGCTGGGATGGCTATCACTATCCTTACACCTTCTCCATATTCAATTTTGAACCGATTACCGGACGAATTCATATGCCGCCTCCGGTGCATCAGACATTTGAAAGCAAANATTTTGTGATCTGTTCCTTTGTACCTCGTTTATACGACTATCATCCGGATGCGATTCCGGCACCATACCACCACAGCAATATTGATAGTGATGAATTATTGTATTATGTGGATGGCGACTTTATGAGCCGGAATAATATTCAGAAAGGTCAAATCACCCTGCATCCCGGTGGTATACCTCATGGTCCTCATCCGGGAGCCATTGAACGGAGTATCGGCAAAAAGTCGACCGAAGAACTTGCGGTAATGATCGATCCGTTTCAACCGGTGATGATTACTGAAGAAGCCATGAAAATAGATGTAAAGGATTATTATAAGTCCTGGCTTGAAGAATTGGAAATTTCAAAAAACTAAATGCATACACATGTCTACAACCAATTTAACTCAGGTTGAAAATTTCAACTACGGAATCGAANAAATATTTGAAAACGCGCAGGATTTTCTGCCGATTAACGGAACCGATTATGTTGAACTTTATGTCGGCAACGCTAAACAAGCGGCACATTTTTATAAAACAGCTTTCGGGTTTCAATCACTGGCGTATAGCGGACTCGAAACCGGAAACCGCGAATCGTGTTCGTATGTGGTGGTGCAGGATAAAATCCGACTTGTACTCACCTCACCATTTAATCCGGATAGTGAAATAGCCCATCATATTCGTCGGCATGGCGATGGGGTAAAGGTGATTGCCCTTTGGGTAGATGATGCCCGTCGGGCGTATGAAGAAACAACCAGCCGAGGCGCTGAACCGGTTTTTGAACCATTTACCGATAGCGATGCCAATGGAGAAGTTGTGCGTAGTGCAATTAAAACCTATGGTGATACCATTCACATGTTTGTGGAAAGANAAAATTATAATGGCATTTTTTTACCGGGTTTTGAGCGCTGGGAGTCGGAATACAACCCGGGTTCCTGTGGATTAAAATATATTGATCATATGGTAGGCAATGTGGAGCTGGGTGGTATGAATAAGTGGGCCGATTTTTATGCACGGGTTTTGGGATTTGCGAATCTGGTCACATTTGATGATAAGGATATCTCCACACAATACACGGCCTTGATGAGTAAGGTAATGACCAATGGCAACGGGCGTATCAAGTTTCCGATTAATGAACCAGCCGAAGGATTANAAAAGTCGCAGGTTGAAGAATACCTCGATTTTTATGGCGGGGCCGGATGCCAGCATATTGCAGTGGCTACCGATGATATCGTATTTACCGTGTCTGAAATGCGCAAAAGGGGCGTAGAATTTTTGCATGTACCTGGTACGTATTACGACACCGTGGAGAATCGGGTTGGTCAAATTGCCGAAGATATGGCGACTTTAAAATCGCTGGGTATCATGGTCGACCGCGATGAAGAAGGATATCTGCTATAGATTTTTACTAAGCCTGTGNAAGATCGTCCGACCTTATTTTTTGAGATCATTCAGCGCAAAGGAGCAAAGAGTTTTGGAAAAGGAAATTTTCAGGCTTTGTTCGAAAGTATTGAAGCGGAACAAGCAAGAAGAGGAACTCTTTAATTTTAAACTAGTTGAATAACAATGGGAGCAGGATGTAATAATCAATGTCCGACATGTCGTTGTGCCCGAAAGGCGACTATAGTAGGTGCCGGCTTGGTGGGTTCTTTATGGGCCGTTTATTTGGGAAAGGCTGGGTATGAAGTAGACGTATTTGAACGCCGTCCGGATATGCGCCTGGTTAAACAATCTGCCGGCAAATCCATTAATCTGGCCACCTCATACCGGGGTTGGAAAGCCTTGGATGAAGTTGGTTTAGGGGATACGATCCGAAATCTGGCTTTACCCATGGGAGGTCGGACTCTGCATGCGCCGGACGGACAATTAAGTTACCAGCCTTATGGTCAGGAAGGGCAGGCCATCTGGTCGGTATCGCGCGGAGCCATCAACGAGGCGCTGATTGAGGCTGCGGAAACGTATCCAACGGTCAGATTTCATTTTAATGAAGAGTGCGTAGGTGCCGAACCGCAAAGTGGTAAATTACATTTTATAAATAGCCTGACTGCAGAAAAACGGNAGCATCAGGCCGAACAAATTNTTGTAGCCGACGGTGCATTCTCCTCGGTCCGTTACCATGGGTTTCAACGCATGGACCAATTTAATTTTTCACAGGAGTATATCCCGGATGGATACCGTGAAATTTTGTTACCTGCCCGACCAGATGGAACCTATCCGCTCGATNCATCCTCACTGCATATTTGGCCAAGAGGTCGGTTTATGCTGATTGCCTTGCCGAATGCAGATGGTTCGTTTACCTGTACTTTATTTATGCCTTTTCGCGGTGAGGAATACAATTTTGAATCCTTGAATACAAAAGAAAAGGTGGAACAATTTTTCAGGNATGTTTTTCCGGATTTTTATGCCTTAATGCCTGAGGTGGCTGAAGCATGGGAACAACATCCTTTATCGTCGCTGGCTATTATTCGATGTTATCCCTGGACGAAAGGGAAAATGGTTTTAATGGGTGATGCAGCCCATGCCACCGTTCCGTTTNTTGGACAAGGGATGAATTGTGGTTTTGAAGACTGTTCTGTGCTGTGGGAGTTGATGCAAAAGCACGAGGAAAACTGGCCAATTATTTTTGATGCGTTTCAACGCTTACGAAAACCGAATGGTGATGCCGTACAGGATTTATCCCTGCAAAACTATTTGGTCATGCGGGATAAAGTGTCTGATCCAACGTTTCAGCTTGTGCAACGTATTGAACGTTTGTTGAGTGAACGATATCCGGCCACGTACTTTCCCCTGTACACGATGGTATCTTTTTCAGGAATTGCCTATGAGGAAGCGCTGCGAAAAGGAAATGAACAGGAAGGTCGTATTCGGGCATTTATTTCATTACATCAATTAACTCCTGAAATTGAGCACCATGAACTGAGCGCCCTGGTTGAAACGCTCTGGGAAGTGTCCCCTGAATCTGAAACTGTTCTGGCCTGATTTATCGGATTTGAAGTGGAATGGAATGCTCTATCTGATCGCTGGTTTCGTAGCGCAGGATAAAATTTCCTTTTGGTAAATGGGCGGTATTTATTCGGATGCTCGTGGCATCAACTGGTGAATGAAGTACACATTGTCCGGAATAAGAAAAGATGGCCATCGTACGAATTTTTGATTGGAAGGATTCCAGGATACAATAGGTGGTGGCAGGATTCGGATACAGACGGATGTCTTGCGCGTTCTCTGATGCTGGGTTGATGGAGGTCGGATTTGTCGCATTTCCCAGTTTCATGATAAAACTATTAAAGTTGTTATTCGTATTGCTAAGGGTATGCAAGCCATTTGAACTGGTATCCGGATCAATGTCGGCATTCCAGATGATGCGACCACTGAGGTATAGATTCCACCTGCATCCCACACAGATTTTCGGTATATACAGCCACCGATATTCATGTTGTTTGGATTCTCATAGGCATTGGTAATTCCTCCAAATAAAAATTACCGGAACTATTCAGGCAACTCAGCAACCCGTTTGTTGAATATCCTACCACCTGATGGGTGTTGGTGGTATCCATAGGGTTCACTGCAGTACCACCATTAAACCAGGCAGTTAACAGGACATCGTCATTCGGAGATACAGAAAGACTCTGAAAAACTTCCGAATAGGAACCTCCGATACGTCGGGCCCACTGGGTAGTTCCACTTTGTGATAATTTGGCGACAAAGATGTCTTCGGAAGCATTTGAAGAGTATAAGGTATATTGGGTCGTTCCGTTCAATTGTATCATCATGGTTCCTTCTAAACCTCCGGCCAACAATATATTTCCGGCATTGTCCATAACTACATCAAACTCGAAAGAAGATGGATTGGTAAACTGATTCACCCATATCAAATTTCCGGTGGAACTGTATTTTGCAATAAAATAATCCAGCGAAGTGGAATCATAACTACTGATGACCTGCGATCCGGAACCAAAGTCCATGTCCATGGTGCCATTGAATTTACCGGTAACATACATGTTATTGTTATTATCTACTAAGATTTTAGCAGCATATAAAACGTTTGAACTAATTAGTTTGCCACTCCATTCCAAAGCCATGGTATTGGTATTATACCGCGAAGCCACGATTTGAAAATTGGAGTAATTCGTATTGGAATAGGTCGTTGTGCCGGATGAAAAGTCAAAATCAGATTCGCCATAAAACTCGGTCAGCGTATACAGACTTTGTCCTTTAACGGTAATGGAAGTTCCATTAAAATAGGTCGGGCAGGACATGCCTGTGACGTGATTGGCTGTTAGACAAGATCCGGAAGGGGATAGTTTCAGAATATAGGATGAAACTCCACATGGGCACTTTAATCCCATCGTGTTCCCATTAAATTGAAACCGCACACTGTCGTCATAATTTCCGGTCACGTATACATTGTGATTGGCATCAAATGCAATATCATTGACTGAATTATACGGTGGGGCCGGGCAATTGGGATTTCCGGTTTTGATGCCAACTAAACTGCCACCCCAAATCATATTGCCCATTAAATCATATTTGGCCAGATACCCACTGTGGGCATAAGTGGTATAGGATGCCACGTAACGGGTATTGGGACCAGGATCAAGATCGATGGTATCTAGAAAAGTACCGTAGAGGTAAATAAATCCATCATCGTATTTGATTCCTTTGCTGTTTGATTCGCCATAGAACGATTTTGGTGCAATGTGTTTGCCCCATGAAAAAGGAAGTGCAGATACATTTGATATAGAAAAGAGAACAATCAGAGAAAGAACCACATACTTCAACATAAGTTAATTTTCCAAAAAGACGTGATTCATGATAGAGGCGTTGGGTAATGAAATCTGGTGAGCATGGATAGGACTGTTATTCTGTGTACGCAGAGTCTCCAGTTTCTGGGACTCTGCGATTCAGAAGTTGCAATCGTAAACCTAATCAAGAGCCATCGATTATAATATTATCTTTAATTCATGGCTGTACGTAAAAAATACCCTACAGTAGCGGAATCTTTTTAGTGACCTTTACATGTGCACGTTGGTTGCCGCTGTTTGAAATCACGAATGGATATGATTTTGTATATAAGTTCTTTGATAAATTAAAATCAGACGGACATTTTGTAAATGCATACATTATCATGTCTGATCATGTGCATGCGATTTTGAGTTTCACCTTTACCGAAAAAGGTATCAATCGCATTTTAGGTGATGGCAAAAGATTTATCACTTATGCCTTAATTCAAAATCTAGAGGCGAATCACAGAAGTGATATTTTAGAAAAGTTATCAGGTTTCGTGAACGATACCGATAGANAAAGAGGAAAATTGCATGAAGCATTTGAGCCATCCTTTGATTGGAAGGAATGTTATTCAGATGATTTTATAGGACAAAAACTGAATTACATACATATGAATCCCTGTGTATGTAGTCCGCCGTTGGCAAAAATCNCTATTGATTATTTACATAGTTCGGCAAATTTTTATCTTGGAGGTAGTCATATTATTTATCCGGTTGAACATGTCATGAATATGAAAGATATTAACTTTGAAAAGAGATAAAAAATTGAAAATGAATGTATGCAGACAAAATGGGAATAAGAACAATTCGATCGAAAAGTCGCAGATTCCCCGAGGCGGGAGACACTGCGAAAACGGAATCTGGACCCGGTAGTGAGTGCTCGTTTGCTTGGACAAAAAAGCTATGAGCTGACCAATCATTTAGGCAATGTAATGGCGGTTGTAAGTGACAAAGTGGTAGAGATTGAAGATCGAAATGCCACCTACGTTGCCTCGGTTCGGCCACCTTGACAACACCCTGGAATGCCGCCCAGGAAGCTACCATTAAGGCAGCCTATGATTATTATCCATTTGGAATGTTGATGCCTGAGCGATATTATGAGGATGTTGAAAAACATTGCTCCCCGGTGACCAGATCACAATACGCTACCAATTGGGTAAACGAAGATGATATCATTATGGCTGATCCGGGTACCTTGTCCTCCTTAACGATTTCTGAGGACGCCAATGCCGTGATCGCCGAGGATGGAAGTTTACTGGTAAGCGCCGAAAATCCGAACAACCGTACCACCGAAATCAGCAAGGTGATGGATATTATTCCGGCTAACAAACAATTTAGTCTTAAAACACATATCAAAAATTCCGGTCAAAATCCTATCTTTATAAGCGTGGTGCAACTGGGAGAGCAAAATCAGTTAAATACTTTGGCTTCACGTATGGTGACTGTGGAGGCTGATATTGATTTGATATCCACCAGTAAGAGTAATACCAATCCGTTGAAAGTAATAATTTCAACGCAAGGGAATACCCATGTTAACGTAAACGATATTCACCTGACCCGAAGAGATGTACTGGAAAGTGTTGTTACAGATTATATCTATAGTGTGGATGAAGACTTTGGGGATGATTATAGATTCGGGTTTAACGGACAGGAGAAGGATAATGAAATTAAAGGAACTGGTAACTCGTTAGCTTTTGAAGCAAGGATATACGACAACCGTTTAGGCAGATGGTTAAGTTTAGACCCATTACAGAAAAGTACCCTGAATTATCTCCTATAATTTTTGTGCAAATAATCCTATCTATTACATAGACCCTGATGGAAGACGAATTACAGTGCCAAACCCTGACCATAGAGAGGAAGTCTTAAAACTCATAAACGATAAGTCCTTCCATCAGTATAAATTTAACGATAAGGGGAATTAGAGCGTGATTATTCTAAGGAAGACAATAAAAATGGTTCTAAATATTATTCAAAAAGACTCGAACAAGGTATCTCAGACAAACGAGAAATTAGGATTGAGATAGTGGACTATAGAGCGAAATGGAGAGATGGAACCACGATGGAAGAAAATGGTGAAGGTGCTTCTTATGATAATTGGCAAGAAGATAGAGTAGATGTTTATATTACTGGGAGAGAATGTGAAACCATTAAGAATAAACAAGGTAAAAAGATAAAGCACGATGCTGGTCATGTTTTACTTCATGAATTAATAGGACATGCAATTTTGATGTTGCGTAAAAAGAAAGATACAGGTAATGCAATAGACAATGAGAATAAGGCTCGAAAAGAATTACCTGGTGGTGAATTACGAGGTCAGGATAAAGATGAAAAAGGAAAAACATTACCTCATCCAGATAATGATGGGCGAGGTGCAACGAAGGATAATGATGCTTAGTATCAATGGTTTTTCTTGCTCGTTTCTGATTGATATTTTTATAATTAAATTACCCTTTAATGTACTTCTTTAAGGATTTTTGTAATTAAAATTATAACGGCAATTTCTCTTTTGACGATGATTTATGCCAAGTCCATATCCCAAAATTCTTCAATTTTGAAAAAAGATGAAGTTGTTTATTTTAAATTACTTTCCAAAGGTACTTGGCAATTAATGTCGACAGAATTTGAGTCAGGGCAACTTTATTGTAACCAGTGCCCACAATTCAAGTTTGTGAAAGATAGTAGAATAGAATTTAATGGCAGAGGTAGTAATTTGAAATGGCGAATTACAAATGATTCATTGTATGTTTCTCTTTATTTCATGGATTCAAATACTCTTTCTACAAGTAATGACAGTTTAAAAGAAATTGATTTTTTTAAGGGTAACTATAAAATAGTAATTTACAAAAGCAGGAAAAAGGTATCTATATATGGATTTGATTGACCTTGAAAAGAAGAGACATTTCGTAGAGCGTGTACTATAAAGGAAAGACTATTTACTTTTGTTATATTCAATCAACCGAACGTTAAAAAGGAACAATAACTGTATCGTATAGTAATACAATTAAAAGTATAAAAAGCTGTTGCAATTAACTCTGTAAATGGGTATAAGAGTAACAGCTTTTATTTTAACCTACTACATCATGTTATACGGATATGTCAGGGTTAGTACCGACAAGCAAACAGTAGAAAATCAAAAACTATCTATTACAAACTATATCAAAAAGAAAGACCCCGATAGCTCTGCTATACTTAGTATGCTGCGCTCTCTGAAGTTTTTAACTTCCCCGCTCTCCTTAGTATGCGCTCTCCGAAGTTTTTAACTTCGGAGTTTCTCAAATATTATTCTGCCCTTATACATAGAATCAACTAATGTTTTTGTGTTTGCGCCTAAAGAGTCTTAACTTTCAAATGGATTATAAAATTGAGGTGATGGGCAGAGAAGATGGTTACAAAATTCGTAACAAAGCGGGTATTCATTTTATAACATTTGCAGTTGTTGAATGGATAGATGTGTTTACAAGGAAAGCTTATCGAGATATTGTATTGGAAAGTATTCGATACTGTCAANAAGAAAAAGGCCTGGAGTTATATTGTTGGTGCTTAATGAGTAACCATATTCATATGATTGTTTCGGCCAAAGAAAATAACATCAGCGATGTATTAAGAGATTTTAAANAGTTTACAAGCAAAAAGCTCCTATCTGATATCGAAGCAAACGAAAAGGAAAGTCGACGAATCTGGATGCTGGAACTATTTGCGAAGGCAGGTGAAGCCAATAGCCGAAACAAGCGCTATCAATTTTGGCGTCAGGATAACCAACCAAAGGAATTGATTACTGAAAATTTTACGAGGCAAAAGCTCGACTATATACATAATAATCCAGTAGAAGCTGGGATAGTGGAAAAGGCCGAGGAATATTTATATAGCAGTGCCAAAGACTATCTGACGAATCGAAAGGGTTTGTTAGAAATAAAATTCTTATTTTAGTGGTAATAAGAGAAACAACCAAACAACTCTTCAGTTACAAACACTCTTGAGTTACAAACACTCTTGAGTTACAAACTCAAGAGAGCGAGTATGAACAACCGATTACTTCGGCGGAGAAAGTTATTCAGGTGGTAAACTAAAAGAAACCGGAACAACCCATTGGAATAGCCCAAATACCGGTGCAACCAACGAAACAGGCTTTACCGCTCCACCGGGCGGCTACCGTCGCTATCTCTCAACCGGGACATTCTACGATATTGGAGTTTACGGTTATTGGTGGAGCGCTACAGAGAACAATGCGCTGTACGCATATGCCCGTAATATGCTCTCCCCATCTGTTCGAGATGTTCCACAATAGCTCTGTTCGACATTTGTAATGTCGTACTGCTATCGGCGGTTTTGTAAACCGCATAGGCATATTCCCTATAGCGCTAGTGTAATTTAAGCATTTCACCTGGCGCGGCATCTTTGACCATCTGTTCGAGATGTTCCACAATAGCTCTGTTCGCCCCATCTGTTCGAGATGTTCCACAATAGCTCTGTTCGACATTTGTAATGTCGTACTGCTATCGGCGGTTTTGTAAACCGCATAGGCATATTCCGCTAGCGCTAGTGTACTTTAAACAGTTCCCCTGGCGCGGCATCTTTGATCCTTGCCCAATCTGACATGAGATATTTATCTTTATAAAAAATGTTAACGTTCCGTAATGGATTTTGTTATTGACTGATTAGACATCCCAATTCATCTGGACGCCAGCCATTTTGGTTATCTAAGACTAGAACTCGCAGGGGGCATAAATTCTTTGTAACCTTTGTTACCACATCTGACCTTTGTTGTCGTCTATCTTTACACCATGAATCAGATCATAATTGATGTGCGTACTCCGGAAGAGTGGGCTACAGGTCATGCTGATACCACTCGGCTGATACCCCTGGATGTTTTAGAGCAGCATATTTCTTCTTTGCAAGGGTATGAAAAAATAAAAATTGTTTGTCGTAGCGGTGCCCGGGCAGAGCATGCCGCAGGTATTTTAAGGATGCATGGATTTCAGCAAGTGGAAAATTTAGGACCCTGGCAAAATGCATTAGCATGACGAACTGGTTGCGCATTCCTTTTTACAAAATCCGCCGTGGGTGGCATGTGATGCGATGGCTTCGATTCGGTATGGGACTTGCCTTGCTGTTGCAAAGTATTCTCCTTAAAGATGCCATGATGATTGTAGCTTCTGTTCTTTTTACCTTAATGGCGGTATTTAATTATTCTTGTTGCGGGTCAGCTTCTTGTGCTTTAGATGAATCATCAAAATCCTGCTAACCATGAAATTTGTTCAGAAGTATAAACTGCATATTGCGTTAACAATTTTGGGCGGGTGTCCGGATACTTGTATTACTTCTATGTGGGATGTGCATCCGGTACCTGCGCCATCACTTCCCGACCTTTCAACAGCACAGCTTACGGGGCTGTCATGGGCTGGTTACTCGCCGGAATCTTTTTTCCAAAAGGGTTAAAAACGGCCGGTAAATAATTATGGCTGTCTAGAAATCCTTGTACAATTGCTTTGCTATTCCTCAAATCCTGATCTGGGCTTAATTGTCATTCTCTCTGGTGAATATTCAACTTTCTTTAATCATCGGAAATAGTATAATTCGCTATTGCATTTCCTGATTTAGGCTATTTTGTGGCATCTTTGTAAAAAGAATTGACATGATGCAGACGGAATGGCAACAACAATTTGAGCGGAAGTTGTTGGATGACATGGAAATTAGTTGTACAGAACAGAACTTTCAGGAAGGGCAGGTGATTATTGATTACGGCAAACCCATTCGTATGATGCCTATGGTCTTGAGTGGAACCATCCGGGTAATGAAACAAGATGAGGAAGGTCGCGAAATTCTGATGTATTACCTGACAGGCAGTGAGAGTTGTAGCATGGCCTATTCGTGTTGTATGGAAGCCCGCTTGAGTGAAGTGAAAGCGATTGCGGAAGATGCAGTGACCTTACGCATGATACCACATGCCAAACTGGACGAATGGCTGTGTCAATATNCAAGTTGGAAATCGTACATCATGCGCAGTTTCAACGAACGTNTTNTGGAGATGCTCAAAGCCTTTGAAAATGTGGCTTTTAATCGATTGGACGAAAGGTTGGTTCATTACCTGAAGNAAAAACAACTGTTAGGAAAAAGTTCGGTGATACCGGTTTCCCATGCCCGCATTGCCGAGGACCTGGCAACCTCCCGGGTGGTGATATCCCGTTTACTTAAAAAGCTGGAGGACGATAAGAAGCTCTTACTGTACCGGAATGAAATCAAACTATTGAGTAGTTTTTGAGATAAGTTCAGGTATCCTTCCTTTGCCGAAGTGCTTTGGAAAAAGACATAAAAAAAACCGCCACAACGGACGGTTCATTACAGTAAGGAATAATCTATTTTAAAGGTTTCACTACAAGGTGCATTTTAATGTAGCCTTTAAAGGTACATCGTGTGTAATAGCAGTATTTGTTGTCAACGCCAGATTAAAATTAAATTTTGTTGATTTTAAATAGGGCGCAATGTCCACACCTTTTAAATCCATCTGCATTTCAGTAGGACTAATCTGGGTGGCATCATCGGTGGCAACTTCTAAAACGGTTTGACCATCAGCTGCTAAAGTAGCCGATGCAGCATCTACTATATCAAAAGTGTAAGGCGATGGATCGGTATCTTCAATATTAACCGTTAATGATTCCAGCTTAGCACTTTCAATTTTATTGATGTCAAAGTTGTTACTGGAAGCAAGTTGTTCCAGGTCAGACATAATTTCTTTCGTTAATGTGAAGGTGCCTGCGCTTTGTGGAGCTTGAATAAGGAGTTCCACTGATAGTTTTGTAAGCGTGATGGAAATTAGTTTTACAGGCCGCCAAAGTCAGCATGAGGAGGGAGGCAATTAAAATACCTTTAGATCCTACTTTACTTAAATTTTTCATGGTTTGATAAGTTTTTAAAAGTCAAAATTAATGGAACAAATTGAAAATGAACCCGATAATCTGATAAATTTGGAAGATGCAATCCCAACAATTTACCATTCGCGTGTATGGCCTTTGGATCGATGCGGGTAAGAACATCCTATTAAGCGACGAACATATTGGTGATTTTCAATTCACTAAATTTCCGGGTGGAGGCTTAGAATGGGGAGAAGGACTGCGCGAAGGTTTAAAACGCGAATGGCAAGAAGAACTGGGCGTCGCTATTGAAGTTCTTGATCGTATTTATACCACCGATNTTTTTCAGGCCTCCGCGTTTCATCCGAACACTCAGGTGATTAGCGTGTATTACACCATTCAGCCGCTGGAAAAACCAAAACTCAAATGGGCTACCAAGCCCTTCCAATTTGAACGGAAACAACACAAGGATGAGGTATTTCGCTGGGCAAACATAAGGCAACTTCAAGCCAAGGATCTTACTTTTCCGATTGATCGACTTGTGTTGAAACTGCTTCAACAGGCGCTCTGAAATTATTCTACTCCTGGATGCCGTTTATCACTAGTCCATATGTAAGGTCAGCATAGGCACATGGCTATGGTAAGCCATTTCCTTGCTCTGACTTTTATGGAACAACGACTCAAACCAGGAATACTTTTTCGGCAATACAATCAGCATATCCATGTTTTCTTTCTGTATAAAATCCTGAATCGCATCCTGCACATCAGCCTCCTCCAAAAAATGAAAGGCGTGCGGCGTGTCGCTAAACATGTCTCTAAGGTGCCCTAATTCCGCAGCAACAGCAGGATCGCTGGCTCGATTGGCATTGTCGATATTTAAGACGTGAAGGGTTGCACCTAATAACTTGGCAAAAACCCGGATAGCTACAACCGGCGTTGAATTGGCTACTTTGCGCAAGTCGCTGGCAAAACAGATATTGGCTACCGGTTTAAATTCACANTTTTTGGGAACAATTAAGAGTGGNATTTTTAGGTTCTGCATCGCCAGAATGGCATTACTACCTATGATTTTGTCAACAACAGTTCCTTCACCGGTAAGTCCCATGATGACTGCTACAGGTTGTATTTCTTCACAAACTGATTTTAATGATTCAATCAGAAATCCGGTATCAACCCGGGTGTGAAATCGAATTTCCGGATACTCCGTCTGCAGTGCCGCCATCTTTTCCTGCATCTTTTGTTCAGCTTCTTTAGTCATTTGTGGGGTGTCATCTACATAAACCACATGGGCTAAATTGGGCGGTGTAAACTGAACCACATGATAAAGTGTCAAGTCTAAATTGTAGGCACCAGCCATAGCAATTCCATAACGAAGGGCATTGTCGGCGACCGGTGAGAAATCGGTGGGGATGAGCAGCGTGTTCATATTTTGTAGTTTTGTTTCACAAAGTTCGTTGCAATTGAGGGTTCCCGAAATGACAATTATCAGCCTGGAAACTGATTTTTATCGGCTATTTTTGAAATTAAACGAAAAGCACTAACTTTCGAAAAATTTAGTATGGCAGACGAAAATTATATGTTGGAGGATAAACGCTATATGTTTATCATTGACGATGATCCGGTACAGGTTGAAATGATCGAGGATTACCTGAAAGATCGTTACATCTTTGAAATCAGCGTATTCGAAAGTGGTGAAGCGGCTATGGATGCCGTGTCGCAAGCCAAACCTGAAATAGTCGTTTTAGATTATCACCTGAATGCAAGCAACCCCAATGCGAAAAACGGGATTGAAGTTCTGAAACAAATTAAACAGGTTAGTCCGCAAACGAAGGTGATTATGTTTTCGGCTCAGGATAATATTAATGTGGCTTTGGAAAGCATGCGCAACGGAGCATACGACTACATTATTAAAGGAGAAACTGCTTTTAATAAAATGGAGACAACCGTGAACCGTTTGGGTGAAATGCACAAACTTGAAGCCGTTAATACTGCCCAAAAACGAACCATCACATTTCTGGCGGTCATTATCGGTTTAATTGTACTGGCCGGAATTCTCTATTTCTTTNTCGGCGCTCCGTTCTTAGAGAAAGAGGTATAATCTTCATAACACATCGTATTAAAAATGCCGGTTTTGCCGGCATTTATTTGCTTTTTGCGCATTCTTTTTGTCTTCCTGAATTCGTTCCGCATATTCCTGATCTTTCATGAGAATAGCCAAAAGAGGTTCGGCTTTTGCACTTTGCCCTGTTTTTACGTAGCTCATCGCCAGATAATATTGCATCGCTAATTTGTCAGAACCGGATGCCGAGGGTAGGGCGGATTCCAGTGTTTGAATCACTTCCTGATATTCGCCTTTGTCGAATGCCTTTCGAACTTTTCGGAGGTTAACCGGCGCATTGTATTTCTTGGATCTCGATGAAGACACAACCGCTTCCTTTTGTTCGTTTGAACTGGAGCTATAATTTAACTGATTAGATTGCGGGAAATGGTGGTGTAATTCAGGCTTTGATTTTTTAATCCAGCTCCTGGCTCGGGATCTTTGAAACTGGTTGATAAGCAGGCTCAGTTTTCTTTTTAGCCGTTTCTGCTACTGGTGCAAATTTAGGCATCTCGGCAGAGGACCCTTCCGATTCGCTAACAGATTCCTTGTTGACTTTATCCAGGGTATTTGCATCAGGTATGGTTACAGCAGGTGGTGGAGCATCGTCACTACCCATTTCATCACGTTGCGGAGAGACCATCTTCTCGGCAGCGACAAGAGATGGGCTCGTAGTGGTTGGTTCTGTTTTGGACTCCGACTTCTTTTCTTCCGATTTCGATGATACGGAATTTTCAGCGGGAAGCGTATCTACCCGAATTGTCATTTGTTCGGGGCTGGCACCTTCATCCTCCTCTGAATAACCTGCTTCCTTGCCGGCTTCCTTAGAATCTGTTTTATTCAGATGCGCCAGGTGACCACTGGTTTGATCATAAAGTGAGTAAATACCATATCCGCCCAGTCCCATCAGTAACAAGAGCGATGCTGCCCAGGCCCAGCGATAGGACCTTTTTCGGGGTGAGGGTTTGCACCAGGGCCTCTTTTAAGGGAATCAGGGTTGATTCTGATTGGGTTTTAAGTAATTCTTGCAGCAGCGTACGTAAAACGTCGAGTTCAGCCGACAAATCGAGTGAAGGATTTTCGGCCAATGCATCGATGGCATCACTACATAAGGGGCAATCTGTCAGGTGTTCTTCTACCAACCGAACCTCGGAGGGGTCAAGAAGGTGGTTCATGTAATCCTGCATTTGCTGTGCGGATAAACACTACTCTCGGGCCATATGTGCAAATGCTCAGTCATTAGAAGTATCAGCGATTTTGAGTTTCAGGTTGCGTTTGCCATTCTGAATAAAACTTTTNACCTGCAGAAAGGTATAACCCGTTTCGGCCATGATATCCTGATAGGATTTTTTNTCGAGATAGAATAAAGTTACACATTTTTTNTGGTCCTCATTCAGGCCATCAAGGGCGCCTTCCATTCGGGTGAGTATATCTTCTTTTTCGCGCACCGGATGCGAAGTATCATGATATTCCACACTGTATTCCGGAAAAACATCCACTGAGCGAACCAGGTGNTTTTCTTTTCGTAGAATCATCAGGCAGTGATTTTGGGCAACTTTATGCAACCAGGCCCGAAAAATCTGGACTTCATGGCGATGAAGATCGTTTAATAATTTTTCGAAAATCTGCATGGTGGCATCCCGCGCGGATTCTGCATTNTTCAGGTATTTCAGGCATACTCCAAAAGCCAGGTGCTGATAGCGTTCAAATAAAATACCCATAGCCTCCCGATGGCCTTTAAACCTGAATAGGTTCATTAATTCTTCATCCGATAAATTGCGAAGTTGGGTTTGCACGAACAGGAAACGAAAATAAAGGAAATTCCGTGTACGGCCATAGCAAATATCGATTTCAAACTTTTTGGTATAGCGTATGTTTGCGCAATGAATTCTTTATTTGAGTGTGTTGTAGTGGTTGCTCCTGTGATGCACGAAGCCAACCATCGTTCAGCAATGTACACCCAATTACTAGCCGGTGATTTAGTGGAACGGGTTGAAGACTTGCCTTCGGTGTGGATGGCCGTTAAATTACAGGGCGATGCGATGATTGGTTATGTATTGAAGGCCCACGTGCGCTACCCAGCGAACAATTGCTCATCCGCATTGTTTATTGCCGGGCGAACTGGGTTATCCTACTCAGCCCTATGGTTCATTCCTCGTGCCGGGTACCCGCTATATTTTAGAAGAAGGTAGCCGGGCCCGAACTGCAGGATTTTTAGTTGAGCTCTCTCAAAATCCAATCAGGACTTGCAACCCGAACTGCTCAGGAAATTACTGGATGGATTGTTAGGCAGCCCTTACCAATGGGGTGGCATCACGCCCTGGGGAATTGACTGTTCCGGTCTGGTTGTTCAGTTTTATCGCTGGTTAGGTTTGTCTTTACCCCATTTGGCATCCAAACAATTTGAACTTGGGNAAACCGTCGATTTTATTCAATCGGCTCGATTCGGGGATNCGGCATTTNTTGAGGATGCGCAGGGTATTGTTTATCATGTGGGCATATTGCTGAATGATCGTGAAATGATACATTCTTCTGAACGGAACGGAGGTGTGGCGATCGATTGGATTGATCGGGAAGGCATTATCAATAAACGCAGTATGGAACGAACACACAAATTACGACTGATCAGGCGTTTGCATCATCAACTTGCCTAGTTCGTACAAGTCCAGAATTTCGTTCATGTGATCTTCTTCCTGAATTTGTTCGTACACTGTAGCCAGGGCTTCCAAATGGCAGAGAATGATTTGTTTNTCATTGAGTGGATGAAAGTGATCTTCGGTGATTTCCAGTTGGTATTTTTTCAGATAGGCTTCCACATCATTCTGACTGTAAATCGTCCCGTTGTTAGGATCAATATAAAATTGGATGCCTGATTTATGCGGGATGGGGTTGCCTGTTTTGGGATCGTAAGTTTCTCCAAAATAAGCCAGCAAATATTGTCGGGGTAATTGAATAGTTTTTACCGAAAGGTCTAATTTATCGCACAACAACTGGTATAATAAGGAGAGCGAATAAATATTTCCTTTGCGGCTTTCGATCACTTCATTGATATAAAATTGTGAGGTTTTATTTTCTTCCGANTCCTGGCCGGAAAATTTATACATACTAAAGAAGATACTGTTCACAATATTTATCTGTTCCAAAGGGGTTAGGTAAGGCGTCATTTCTAACCAGCAACTTTGATAGATGCTTTTAAACATGGTCCGGATTAAGTTCTCATCCAATTCCGGAAATCGAAATCGGGCCAGGTAAATAGCCGCCTGTAAAAGATCAGGNTTTTCGGCACTAAACCATGTTCTGAAAACGGATTGTACCTCATTGAAGTTAACCTTATGAATAATACTCTCAATACGTTCCTGAACTTTGGAGTCGGAGGTACTTTCCCAAAGTGTTTCCAGATTTGGAATGATGTCTTTTCCAAGATCGAGAATTTTGGCTGAAATAGCCTCATACACATCACCATCCGGATCGTCCAGCAATCGCAGTAAGGCCTCTATTTCACGCGTCGTTTTCAAATCGCTAAAATTTTTATTTACGATTGCGGTAAAAGTAAGTTAAGGGGCTTGCGAGAAAAATATAGTTTTACACAAGGGGTAGATAATTGCTTGCTGTTTTTATTTATCGGGCCGAACGGATTTTTCAAATAAAAACCAGCATTTTTGCAGGCAGATATGTCAGTACGTGTAGAACAACTCACTCGTTTGTACGGTGAACAGGTAGCAGTTAATTGCATCTCCTTTGAAATTCCGAAAGGTGAGGTGGTCGGATTTNTGGGTCCGAATGGGGCCGGGAAGTCTACAACCATGAAGATGATTACCGGATATCTGCCTCCATCATCGGGTCGCGCCCTGGTTTGTGGTCTGGATGCACAGGAAAATTNNCAATGGAGGCCCGAAAAAATAGGCTACCTGCCTGAAAGCAACCCGTTGTATTTTGATATGTATGTGCGCGAGTATCTTGAATTTTTAGCTGGTATACATCGTTTAGGACAGGGTACCGCAAAACGCATCGAAGAACTTCTGGATCAAACCGGTTTGCGTCCGGAAAGCCATAAANAAATCGGGGCCTTGTCAAAAGGCTATAAACAGCGCGTAGGTATTGCTCAGGCGATGTTGCATGATCCGGAAGTGTTGATTCTGGATGAGCCAACCTCCGGATTAGACCCGAATCAGATAGTTGAAATACGTGATTTGATCCGCCATTTTGGGCAGGAANAAACGGTCATCCTTTCTACCCATATTATGCAGGAAGTGGAAGCCATGTGCCAACGGGTGCTGATTATCCGCAAAGGAAGTTTAGTGGCTGATGATGCGCTGTCTAACCTCAGGATGCAGCATCCGGGCATGAATCTCGAAGACATATTCCGGACACTTACCTTGGAAAAACAGGTTGTGAACGAGTGATCTTCTGATTAATTATAGTCTTCTTTTGTTTTGTCAGGGTAACATCACATCACCAGGTTGCAGAAGTAAAACCGGTGAATCACTGCGACAGAAGTATTTAATCCATTGATTTTTGTAGATCGTTTCGGGGCGCCTTTTGTATCCGTCTCAAGAAAAAGAATGCTTTTGAGGTGTTCGCCGGTGTATTGATACCATTGAATAGAATGATACAGTTTAGTTGGTTTACTGTCCTTGGCAGCCCATGAAAATGAACTGTCACATACCCGATTTCTGTCTTTGTCTAAAACAACCACTGTGGTTCTGTTCTTCAAAGTGTCTACTGAATGGGTTAATTTTTCTGGCTATACCCATTTGCCGAGCGGGTATATTCGATGCGTTCTGTGAAAAGTTCGTTGTTATCCACTTCTCCAAATTCTTTGTATTCAGTGATCCATTGTTTATTTGTTCGTTTATACTTCATGCCCGATTTTCGGTAGAAGGTGGTGCTGGCCACATGGGTTTCAGTACTCAACAAACTATCTCGTGCATCGTATTCGTAGCGTGTTCGTTCGCGCAGCGTAACACGTTTTGTTGCTGTGTCCGCAGTTTCTCTGCGAATTTCTCGAATGCGCAGTGGAAACTGATGGTATAAAAAGTAGAGTTTATCAATGGGAAGTTCCTTGAAATTCATGTCGATGCTGAACCGGGATATGATAACCTCCTGTTGCATATACTGATAACGCATACGATTGGAATTGATCCATTTTCGGAAAGCCGGTCCCATCGGTATTCATTGCAAACGAGGGGTCTGTATTGTCTGTCGTATTCGTAGGAAATTTTTTTATAGCACGGGCTCCTAAGGTATCCACGCCAGGTAACTCATAAATGAGGATGGAGTCTGGTCGGTAGGCCCGATTTTCTTGTGCTGAAAGTTTAAAATGGCCAGTTAAAAGCATATCGAAAGCAGGATGGTCCTGATCAAATGTTGATTTTGCATTAGTCTGTTTCCCAGTTTGTTTTATAGCGACGCAAACGTTTTTCAGCCCGGTTTAATTTTCCTGCTACGCGTTTCTTTTCATCCGGAGTCCAGAAACCATCCCGTTGGGCCAATTCAATGGCGCGCTTAATGATGTCCTGTTCTTCCATCAGTTTGCGATACTCTGTTTCGGTTACTTTTCCTTTTCGATAGGCTTGCTGTATCAATTTTTCCTGCTTGCGTTGTTCACCAGAATAATTTCGTCCACTGCGGGCCTCAGTCATTAATGGGGCCATGAGAAAGATGGCCAATATCCATTTTTTCATGATCAAAAATTTATAAACGAAATTAAGAAAGTTTCTTTTTGCAGGGAGAGGAATTTCATTTATCTAACCTGACGTTTTCTTTTTTCTTTTCTTCAAGATATCCAATCTTTGGTTCAGAACACCCATAAATAAACTCACCCAACAGTCGGTACTCAATCTGCGAATTTTTGTAAAGCCGTATTTTCTTTAAACCGGATAAATACACCGGACATTCAAGTATTACCTTCCCACGTCTTCCTAAATCTAAATCACGATTCAGATAGATCGCTTGTCCGCTGGGAGCACGCCATGTGACCGTTTTACGGATACGTATCGGTTTTCGTGGAATGTCGGGTAACGGAGCTTCCACAAACCTCTTCCGAACGTAGCTGCAATCAGTTTATTCCGACAATAATCCGGGATAATTTCACTCACCAGTACTTTAGGGAAATTGCTCCCGTATTTGAGCCAGGGCGCCGACATGCCGGTTTTGATGTAGATTCCATCCTGCGAACAGGCCATCAACACATCATCACTCCCTTCCAGATAGCGAATGTCAGCGAGGTAAAAACCGGTAGGCCTTGTGAGGCGTCTATCCACGATTCGCCTCCGTCCTGACTGAACAGAACCCGCGGTGTTTGTTTGCATGGATTTAAATGGTCACCCAAATAACCCAATGCGATCCATACCCGTTGGGCATCTGTAGGATCAACACAAATGGCATGGATTCGGGTATTCCCGTAAAATCCTTCACCAAGTTTGAGTTTGCTGCTGAGGTCTGTAAAATGTTTCCCGCTATCGGTCGATTTAAAGAAACCTGACCAGGCTTGAGAGGCATAAACAACAGAAGGGTCTTCGCGGCAAATGCCAAGACAAAGAATCGCATGTTCAAATCCTGTGCGATTCACATACCATTTTTTTGACCCGGAAACAGAATTTCAAGATCGAAGTTTGTGACGTAGACTGTCCCATTGGGATGGGTATATAAGCTACGTTTGTTCAGTGTTCTGGGGCGATGGGAAATACCCGTATTTTTCATAAACGGAGCCACATCATTGTGGGTTGCGGATAGTTGATAGGCATTGTATTGTCCATAAGCTAATCCCGGTATGGTTTCAGAATATTCCACATCGTAACCGTCGCCCTTGATATCCGTAATCCACCGGTTCTCGTCAGGAATATAGCTCATGATGGAATTGTCCTGTGCCCCGGCGCTGATCACACTTCTAAATGGTGAAACACCTACTCCATGAAATTCAGTGATGGGTAAATTTAATCCACTGATATTTACGATTTTGTGGCCTCCTTGCGAGCAAAAGGAGATTCCTCCATCGGTCGCCAGATATAACTCATCGCCTTCTCCGTCCGGGGTAGAATGGCTGATGCAGAATGATCGAATGTCTGGATGGGGTTCATGATGCAATCCCGTTCCGTACGAATACAGTGCTGTGAAATGTTTGCCGTTGTCGGTAGACTTATACAACACAGTTCCACCATAATACTGAATTGCCGGATTTTTCGCATTTACCTGTATACCATGCATCCAGAACATATTTTCATACAATCCTCCTTCGGTTTCCATTTCCTGTATACCGTTTTCTTGGTGGCATCCAGCCAATAATACGCTTGAATGGGCGATTCATTGTAATTGCGATGCACAATAAAATAGCGGTGTGACTGATCGATAGGAATGAGTTTGATACAACGTGATGCGGTATATTCCGAACGATGTTCCGGATGCGGAAATAAATGGCCCGATTTTTCAGGAGCTTTCTCCGCTCTCGTATTCCAGAAAAGCACTTCCGGTTCACGAATTAATTCGCCTTGCAGCATTTCGGTGTTCTGGGCTGGCCGTTGAAAATAGAATTTTGTGGGCATCATCTAAAACCTGCAAACTCTGAATGTTATAATCGTTGTTGTAAAAAATCCGGAAACAACGAAGTGGAGAACAGGATATCCCAGGTTTGGCCCCGGTCTTCAGAACGCAATATATCTTTATCGCCATACGCATACCAAACCGATGAATCTGCCGATAAGGCAAAGCGTTTTACCATATCAAATGTGAATGTTTCTATGCCTTTCGGGATGCGGGCTTTCCAGGATTTCCCACCATCTTCTGATTGCAGGATGCCCATGCGCCAGGTCGTACCAGTTGGCCGTAACACCAATCGCGAGGCGATCCGGTAGGGCTTTTTATCATATTCGACGATCGATCGCCTACACCATTCACCGCCAAAGGGAATCGATCAGTGAGGCATTCCCAATTTTGGCCACGATCGATGGTATGGAATAATCCGGATGAATACGAACCCAAAAAATTTCGTTTGAATCGGATGGATTGACGGATAGACTTTTGGATGCACCGAATCGTTGGGTGCCGGAGGACGCACTATCATTCACGGGGCCGAGGTAAGTCCAAACGGGTCGATCAGTATAAAATCGTGTACAAGGAAGATGGACCTGAGCCGAAAGTAATTCGCAAAGAAACAACAGGTAAAGAAGTAGGTAATATTTCATTGGTCGTTTTAAAAATACCATCATTCCCAAGTTGACAAATAATGGCTAACCATCCTTGTTTCAGAACAATTTCATTCAGGCTGAAGGGAATCATTTGTAAAAGACTTCAGAACCAACTGTTCGAAAGCGGGTAGGTCGGCGAGGTAATAATCAATCAGGGGGTGTTGTGTCCCGTTTTCAAGGGGATGTGTTGTATACAGGTACACAGTTGTCATTCCACAATTTCTGCCGAATTCCATATCTGACAATCGGTTACCCACCATGATCGATTTATCAAATTCAATTTCTGGAAAGGATGCTTTTGCTTGCAAGGCCATTCCGGGATTCGGTTTTCTATTCGAAGCATTTGTATCGAGATCCGGTGCAAAAAACAGCGCATCCAGTTTACCTCCTCCGGTTGCTACCTGAGTTTGAAGATACGCATGAATGGATTCCAGATCTTCGCGGTGCATCAAACCTTTTCCGATGCCTCGTTGATTGGTGACTACGATACTGCGAACAAAGAAAGGAGTGATTTTAGCAAGCTGGTAAGGNGCGCCGGGAAGGAATTCAAATTCATTGAGGTTCCGGATATAGTCACCCTTTNNTTCTTTGTCGATCACGCCATCCCGATCAAGAAATAAGGTCCAGGAAGAATCAAGTATTAAGTTATTCATGCCTGANAGTAGCTGAGGAATTTCGAGTTGTGCTTTTTGATAATCATCCGGTATTCCGATATCAATAAAGTAGGAAGGATTTTCAAATCCAAAGAACTGTCGTTCCGAAAGAAACTGTTCTAAAAAATCTTTTTCAAAGGAAAATTTATCCGGAAAGGGAATGCTCATAAACGCATTTTTAAACAGGCAGTATACACCGGCATTGATTAACCCCGAACTTCCCGGTGACTTTTCACGGAATGTAATGATTTGTTCGTCTGAGTTTATTTCAACCAAACCATAACGGTCCGCTTTTTCCACCCATTTGAGTGCCAATGAACAATCGGCCATTTTTGTTGTTGAAAGNGCCAGCATCCGATTCAGGTCGGCAGCATGAAAGGTATCGCCATTCAAAATAAAAACATCTTCAGTTTCACAAAGGTTCATGGCGTTTAATATGGCACCACCTGTACCCAATGGTTCATCTTCTTCTGAAAACCGGAATTGGAATGGAAAATGATCCTGATAAGCTTGAATAAATGCTTTGACTTGTTCTTTNTGATAACCAATAGCCAGAATGACCTGATGCGGTTGAAATTGAATTAAATAGTCTAACTGGTAATACAGAAAAGGTTTACCGGCAATATCAGCCAGGCATTTAGGACGATCAGATACCACATCCCTAAGCCGGGTGCCCATTCCTCCTGCCAGTATGATACAATCTTTATGCATGCCCGAAATAGTTTTCTTCTACCTGCTGGCAAATGATATGTCCGAGAAGGATATGTGATTCCTGAATGCGTGGGGTATCCGTGCTGGGTACATTCAACAAGTAGTCACTGATAGGTTTCATTTGCCCACCGCTGGCTCCGGTGAATCCAATGGTGTGCATATTTTTTAATTTGGCCGCTTTAAATGCTTCCAGGATATTTTTNGAATTGCCACTGGTCGATAAGCCAATTAAAACATCTCCCGGATTACCAATCCCACGAATCAAACGGGCATACACCACATCATAACTATAATCATTAGCCACGGCAGTCAGATAGGATGTATTACAATGTAAGGCTTCGGCAGGCAAGGCATCACGATCGGTGTAAAAACGGCCACTGAATTCGGCGGCCAGGTGTTGGGCATCCGCTGCACTGCCTCCGTTGCCGCAAAACAGCACTTTATTGCCATCNCTGAAAGCTTTCGTGATTAGTGTACTGCACCGGGCAATGGTATCAATTAATCCTGAATCATTCAGCAACTGTAATTTAGTGTCAATCGAAGCCTGTATCAGGCGTTTAATTTGTTCCTGCATGGAGTTTGAATAGATCTCAAAAATACATGGGTTTCCCTGAACTGAGGGCGCGTGGACTTCATTTTTATTTCAGGGATAAATAATTTAAAGAATCTGTTGGATGCGTGTCATCTACTCAGGCCTCTTCAATTTAACTACATGCCTGCTGCCTGATACAATTTTGCAGCTTCGGTGGTATTGCCCATTTGCGTATACACATCGCCCATCGCCTTGTAACAACTTCTGCGGAGGGATTCATCCTGCGATGCGGTGTTTAAATTTTGCAGGGCTTGCTGGAAATTTCCTAAACCTTGTTGCGCAATGCCCAGATAGAAATACCCCTGGGCATACTGCGGATTTTGCTGTATCAAGGAAGAAAANATGGAGGCTGCTGTTGCAAAATCGTTTTTCTGAATGGCCAGTATACCATATAAATTNTTCGTTTCCAGATTGGCAGAATCCACTTTGTAAGCGCGTTGTACCAGGTTTTCTGCTTCTGGTATATTCCCCGTTTGCATCAATACATTTGCCGTGGTGTTCAATATAAACGTATTGTCGGGGTCTTTNTGCAGATAGGCCTTAAAGTGGAGCAGAGCACTGTCGGGTTGATTTTTATTCAGGTAACTAAACCCTATTAAATCTTCTTTTGAAGGGCGTTTAATGATGGCACACAAGGGTTTACCAAAAACTTCTACTTTGTAAATGGTTGATTTGGGCAGCCAGGCCCTTGATGCAATATCTTCATTCGGAATGAGGGCAATATGCCACACTGCATAATCCCAGAACTTCTGATTCCGTTCGTAATAGCGCATATAATCGATNATGCATTTTTTGTCTCCAGGAAAGTATTTATTCAATAAATGCGCTGCATTACTGAGTACAACAACGGAATCACCTGCTTTAATTTTAGGGTATTCATTTTTCCTGAACCAATCTGCACATTGTTTTAAACTATTGTAGTAATAGTCTACTTCGTACTGATTGTAAGCTCCTTCAACGCCTCCTACAATCGCGTTGTGGTAGGTAATGGTATTTGGGAAACTGGAGGCTATGAAGTACAGCGGTTCCAATAACAGAAAACCCAACAGGGCAAGGGCCGCCACCCGGATTTTGTATTTCTGCAACCACTCTCCAATGGCATACCAGCCAAATACCGCCAAAACGGCCATGGAAGGAAAGATAAATAAGATATGTCGCCAGGCGTGGTATACATTCGATTTGCTGTAAATAATATAGACCAATGGGAAGAAGGCAGTAAACAATATAAAATACAATACTTCAGATTTGGGTTTAGTTCGGAACCACCAAAGAAATGGAATCATTAAAGCCAGTCCTGCTAAAACTGCGTAGGAATTGGTGATTATAAAGCTTTTGGTCAGAAAGTAGGAAGGNAGTTCTCCTGAAAATATTTTCTCCCCNTCAAATAACTGACGAATGTTGACCTTAAAATTACTCATCTCGCTCAAGGCGGTGAGTGGATTTTGAATTGGATTCTTCAACCCATACGGCCATAGCAGACTGCCGCATAAATAGCCCAATGCACCGGTAATTAGAATGGGTTTCAGATAGGCAAACAGTTTTACATCTTCTTTTCTGAATTTGCTGCGCACGATGTAGACCAGAAAGGCGAATACGAATAAATAGGGAATCAGAAGTATGCCTCCGACACGAATATTAATGGTAGCCCCAATACTAAGTATAGCCCAGAGGTAGTCTGTTTTGCGGGCATGGGGTAATCGTTCAAAAGTTGANATGATAAACCAAATGGCCATGATATATGAAGAAGCAAATGGTATGTCTTTGGGGTTGTTCATGGCATGTCCTAAAAAGAAAGGCGATAAGAACATGATTAATACGGTGAGTGTTCCAGCCAGGTCATTCATCACCAAACGGGCGATTCGTGAAGCAAAATAGATGCCCAGAAATCCGACCCAGGCATTCAGGATATGACGAGTAGTATATTCATCAAACGGCGAAAATGTATTTATAATGGCACACAGTAAATCAAACAAACCTCCATAGTATTGGATGACACCATCCCGATTGTATTCTTTCGGCATGTTAAAGACGGTTTCATCACTAAAGAATGAGGTGAAGTATTTTAAAATGGCTTTTCCGTATTCGTTCATATCCACTTCATCGCCACTCAGCCCGTAGGAAAAACTCATCACGGTCATCGCCAGAAAGATCAGAATCAAACTTAGTGGATAGATTTTTTCCAAATAGGATGCGTTTCGGAAGCTGACCCGACGGTCGTGGAATTGGTTTGCATAGTGGCGGCCATAGCGGTTAAATTCTTCGTGGGGGTGAAGATAATCTAAAATTAAAAATTCAGGACAGAATCACATGCCCCGTTGAGCATCCCGAAGCTGACGGAATAATTTGAAACCGTGTTTCACGAAGGAAAACGTCTTTACACTCGCACTGCCGCCCATACGATCGCGGAAATGAATGGGTACCCAACGAATCCTTGAAATTTTATGACTCCTAACGGTAACATAAATATTGGCTAAATGAAAATCGGAGGGGACTTGTTCCACAAATTGACGCATGATATCNCGATCGATCAGGCGATAAGGTACATTCGGGTCGCGGAGGAATTGTCCGGTGGCCACCAAGGTGAAAATGGTTACGAAGAAAGAAACCATCATACGTTGAAAGCCGTCATCGCGGCTGGTTCGAACACCATAAATACAACCATGTCGTTCGGCTAAAGGAATGAAGGACGGAAANAATTGCGGATCGCATTGTCCATCACTATCAATTTGAAAAATCCAGTCAGCTCCTTCGTTGAGCGCTAATTTATATCCGTAAATGCAGGTTTGTCCATGCCCCGAATTGGGTTTATCCACAATACGGATATTTGGTAAACGGGAGGCCAGGGCCTGAAGTTTCAGCAGAGTATTGTCCTTACTGCCATCATTCAGAATGCAGAGGGTGTAGGGGATAGATAATTCAGATAAACAGGCCGACCATTCATCAACCACAAAGTCAATGGCCTCTTCCTCATTATAAACGGGCATAATTACCCACAAATTATTGATGGGCATAGCGTTCTCGAATGGTTTCAAATGTTCGTAGNGCATTTTCTAATACCTCATCGGTATTAAAATAACGGTATTCTGCTAACCGGCCGCAAAAATGCACCTGATGGAGCAGGGTCTCTGCATCGGCCAGTTTNTTATACTCTTCATAAAGGGCATGGTTATGTTCAGTCGGAATGGGGTAATACGGATCGCCTTCCGCTTTGGGGTATTCGTAGGAGATAACTGTTTGTGGATGCTTTTGCCCGGTGACATGTTTTATTTCTACGGTTCGGGTATAGGCATGTTCGTTCGGGTAGTTGATTTGCACATTCTTCTGACGGAATTCTTCATCGTAAGGTTTGAATTCGAATTCCAGCGATCTCCAGGCTAATTTACCCAGTCTGAAGTCAAAGTATTCATCCACCGGACCGGTATATATAACAACCGGTGCCTGATGCCAGGTGCGGTCGAAGGCAGTATTTAAACAAACTTCTATATTCGGATGATGCACCATTCGCTGAAATAGTGCAGTAAAACCGTCTTTGGGTGTCAGCTGATGCAGGTGATCNACATAGCGGCAGTCTTCGTTAAAGCGCACCGGAATACGTCCACAAACGCTCGGAGACAGATCTTTCGGATGCATGTCCCACTGTTTTAAGGTATACCCCAGATAAAANGCCTCGTACATTTCACGACCAACCCGCGATAAAACAAATTCTTCGGAGTTCTTTGGCTGATCGATTTTTTCACGCACCGATTCCAAAAGTTCCTGGCCTTGCTCAGCAGTGAGCGAATCCTTNTTAAAGAATTGAGCCAAGGTTAGCAGGTTGATGGGAAAAGGGAAATACTCGCCCCGGGTATAACTGGTGACCAGATAATTTCCCGGAACCCACTCTGTGAATTGCGATAAATAATCAAGAAGGGCTTGGTTGTTGGTCCGGAAATAATGTGGTCCGTATTGATGAATCAGCACACCATTTTCATGTGGGCGGTCGTAACAATTGCCAGCCACATGCGATCGTTTATCAATTAATCGAACCTTCCAGTTAAGTTGGGTGGCACAGCGTTCTGCCAGACAACAACCCACAGGGCCTGCACCAACAATAAGTATATCCACAGGATTCATGAAGTGGGCAAAAATAGAGCAGAATTCCTGAATTTGTGGAAGTATTACTCCGGTGAATTAAATGGCAGTTCAATTTATACATTGACGCATTTGTGAAAGCCGCATGGCGATATATACTTTGGCAGGCTTCGCATCAATTTTACAAATGCTTTTACATTGGATACAGTGAATATCCTATTTTTGAGGCCGATGCTGAAAGTGCTTACTCATTTTGGGAGTTATTTACTGATGTTGAAGGAAATGTTTTCCAGACCCGAAAATGGCAGGGTATACTGGAAAGAATTTATCCATCAGTGCAATGAAATCGGCATCGATNCGCTGGGTATTGTGGTGATTATATCACTTTTTTGGGGGCAGTAACTAGTTCAAACGGCCTACCAATCGATCAGCCCTTTGGTTCAGAAATACGTCATCGCCCAAATTATTCGTGATTCTACCTTTCTCGAACTCTCTCCAACCGTGGTATGTATCGTTCTGGCCGGCGTGGTGGGCAGTAAAATTGCCAGTGAATTGGGGAATATGCGGGTCAGTGAACAAATTGATGCCCTTGAAATCATGGGAATTAATACCAAAACTTATCTGATTCTTCCAAAAATTGCGGCAGCTTTTATCGTGATTCCATTTTTAATCACCATCTCCATGTTTCTATCCGTGTGGNGAGGCTATCTGGCTGGTACCCTGAGCGGCATCATCAATGAACAACAATTTAGTATGGGTCTGGTGAAAGATTTTATTCCGTTTAACCTGGCGTTCGGATTAATTAAGTCGTTCACCTTTGCCTTCATTATTTCCAGTGTATCGGCTTATTTTGGTTACCATGTGAAAGGGNGCGCGTTAGAAATCGGGCGGGCATCAACTACATCGGTTGTGGTGAGTTGCATCCTGATATTGTTTGCCGATTATGGGCTGGCAGCCTTATTACTTTAATGCCAAAGAAGCATGATTGAAATTAAAAATATCTCCAAAGCATTTAACGGAAAAACCATCCTGAATGATGTATCCGGANAAATGGAGAGTGGTAAAATTAATCTGATCATTGGAACCAGCGGGAGTGGTAAGACCGTTCTGATGAAATGCATCATCGGATTGATTCCGGTAGATACTGGAAATATCCTGTACGATGGATCCGACTTTACCATCCTCGATGATAAAGAAAAGAAAGAACTTCGCACGCAAATCGGGATGCTCTTTCAGNGATCCGCTTTATTTGATAGCCTGAATGTGGAACAAAATGTGATGTTTCCGTTGGATATGTTTACAAAGATGACGCTTTCTGAAAAACGTAAACGGGTCAATGAGGTGTTAGATCGGGTCAATCTTAAGGACAACAACGCGAAATTTCCGGCGGAGATCAGTGGAGGGATGAAANAAAGGGTTGCCCTGGCACGAGCCATTGTGTTGAATCCCAAATATTTGTTTTGTGATGAACCCAATTCCGGACTCGACCCTCAAACGTCTCTCGTGATTGACCGCCTGATAATTGAAATTACCAAAGAGTATAATATTACTACGGTAATGAATACCCACGATATGAATACGGTTATGGAAAGTGGAGATTACATTCTGTATCTCTACAAAGGTCAAAAGCGTTGGGAGGGCAGCAAGGAGGACATCATCTTTAGCAAAGATGAATACCTGAATGATTTTATTTTCGCTTCAGAATTTTTACAGGATGCCAAANACATGCGTATGATGCACCTTAATGCATCCAAACAGCAGTAAGGGCTCCGGCCAGATACCCCAACAAGGCCAAAAACNNTAATATTTTTAAGTACCAGAAAAACGAAATTTTNTCCAGGCCCATCACAGCCACACCGGCAGCTGAACCTATAATTAATATGCTTCCACCTGTGCCGGCACAATAGGCCAGATAGTCCCAAAAGAAATGGCCTTGTGCATATTCACTTAACGGATACATTCCCTGCACAGCCGCTACAAGTGGGACATTATCGAAAATGGCTGATAAGAGGCCAATGGATGTTACAATGGTTTTNTCGCTTCCCAACTGGTCGTTCATCCAAACGGCCATAGTATTCAAAATGCCAGCTGATTGAAGCGCACCAACTGCGNNCATCAGGATGCCCATAAAAAACAAAATACTGGGCAAATCGATGCGTTCCAGGGCNCGAAAAATACTGGAACGTTCGTCTTCAGACTGCCGGCTCTTTTTGTGTAGAAATTCACTCAACACCCAAAGCAAACCTACGGCAAGCATCATACCCATGAAAGGAGGCAGGTGGGTAAGGGTTTTAAAAACAGGAACAAATAAAAGCATCAGCATACCGCTGATAAAAATGAGTCGGCGCTCCTTGTCGCTGCCAATAGATTCTACAGGCAATTTTGGTTTTTCGAAACTTCCTTTNAGCCGAAATGCGATAAACAGCATCGGAATTAACACGGAAACGAGTGAAGGTAANAAGACATTTTTGATCGCACCCGTGGTTTGAATCTGTCCTCCAACCCATAACATGGTGGTAGTAACATCTCCCAGGGGCGACCAGGCCCCGCCGGCATTGGCTGCAATAATCACCATCCCAATGAGCAATAATCGATCCTGTTTTTCAGTGAGTAATTTCAGAATCAGGGATGTCATGACTATCGCTGTGGTTAAATTATCGAGTACCGCCGAAAGAAAGAAAGACAAAAAGGTAATAATCACGAGTAGTGTTCGCTTATTCGTAGTGGTAATACGATCGATGATCACCTGAAAGCCATCGTACAAATCAATTAATTCAACTATGGTCATTGCACCAATCAGGAANAANAGAATCCCGGCAATTTCGCCGACTTGTTCAACTAACTGATGTTCTATTTGATGCCGATCTCCGCCCTGAAGAATATAGGCAACCCAACAAAGTACTCCGGTGATGAGTGCCGTAGCCGCTTTGTCGATACGAAGGGAATGCTCCGCGATGATCATGCCATAGCCCAGTAAAAANATCAATAGAATCAGTAAACTCATGGGTAAAATTCGTAACGCAAGTTACATTGAAATGAAAGAAGTTCGCCACCGAAAAATCTGCTTTTCTCAACCACGTACTACCCATGTGAATGATTAGAAAGACCATCTCGTCAGCTCTGACGAGACCGACCTATAGTGATGCATGCATTGTTTGCGAAGAACGAGTATGACAAAGAATAAATCGAGGCCGTTGCAATCGATTTAAAATCATTGGCTTTTGCTATGGTCTCAAATCGGTAATCGGCTAGTTGTTGAGATCAGATGTATTGGTTTAACCTGCACCGATGATATGAATATACCTGAATTACAAAGGTTGCAACCACACATTGGGTAGTACAAATAGCACATCGGTATAATTTGTAATTTTACCCCATGCATGTCGACGTACTTTATCAGGAAATTCTGGAAGAAATTTATGCCCGTTTGCCCATGTTTACCCGTATAGGTGCAGCCGCGTATAAACCGGATTTAGGTAATATTGTAGCCCTGTGTGAGGCCCTGGGGAATCCTCAGAAAAAATTTAAGTCGATACACATTGCCGGAACCAACGGGAAGNGAAGTTGCAGCCACATGTTAGCCGCTATACTTCAGGAAGCTGGTTATAAAACAGGTTTGTATACCAGCCCGCATATTCAGGATTTCCGGGAGCGCATTCGTATTCAGGGTGAAATGATGGCAAAAGAGGATATTGTAAAATTTNTATACCAGCAACAAATCCCGATCGATCAGATTCAACCATCATTTNTTGAAGTGACTGTGGCGTTGGCATTTTATTATTTTGCGAAAGAGCAGGTCGATGTGGCCGTGGTAGAAGTGGGATTGGGCGGACTACTGGATAGTACCAATATTCTTATTCCGGAGGTTTCGGTAATCACCAATATCAGTCTGGATCATATGNCAGTTTTAGGAGATACCCTGCCATTAATTGCCGAACAANAAGCGGGTATTATTAAGGAAGGAATTCCGGTGGTGATTGGTGAAACCCTGCCTGAAACTGAGCGGATTTTCTTTGCCAGGTCGATCAAACAAAAGGCTCCAATCNTTTTTTCGGAACGGCATTGGTCGGTGATTTCAACGCATGCTGAAGCCGGCAAACAAAAGATCCGCATGTTGNATCTTGGGCAACAGCAACTTCTTGATATTAAGATGGATNCGACCGGCGCATATCAGGCCCTGAATTTACGCACGGTATGCACAACGATCCAGGTTTTAAATCAACTGGGCTGGAAGATTTCATCGGATAGGATGCAACAAGCCTTGCGTTCGGTAAAAATAAAGACAGGTCTGCTGGGGCGATTCGACCAGATTCGTTCACAACCTACGGTTATTCTTGATGTTTCGCACAATGAAGCAGGTATCGTATGGGCTATCCGGCAATTTGAAAATTTTGATGCACAACGAAAATTGGTACTGCTAGGTATGGTAGCAGATAAGGACATCGATAAGATTCTTAAACTGTTTCCAGCCCATTGGGAGTATGTCTTCACCCAGGCACAAATACCACGTGCATTACCTTATACCCAATTACAGGAACAGGCCGCCAGATATCAACTGAAAGGTATGGCCATCCCTACCGTCACCCAGGCACTCCGGGAAATTTATTCGAAGATGCATGAACACGATGCTCTGTTGGTTACAGGTAGCTTTTTACTCTGGAAGAGGCGTATTCTTTCTTTCATTCGAATTAATTGAAAGAATCCATTGACTTGCTTATTTTAGCCTTTCAGAGCATCAGGAAATGGCAAAAATAAAAATCAGGGAACTCATTCAGCAAAAAGAACGCAGACTACACCTAAGCATGAAGTCGCAAAGGAAATGGTGGTTGAACCCCAGGCCCCAGCGCCAATCCCATTTCTTAAAAAATCACGATTGGGTATTTACCCTATCTCATTACCTTTTACTCTGTGTGTTATTGTATGCCAATACTTTTCGGCATCAGTTTGCCTTGGATGATGATATCGTTATCTGCAAAAATGAATATGTGTTGCAAGGGATTTCGGGTATCAAATCTATTTTCTCGAAAGATTTGTATGATAGCTTTTACAAACAGATGAATACCCGGATCAACTTTCGGGTGGTCGTTACCGTCCGTTGTCGGTTGCTACCTTTGCAATTGAACAGGAATTTATTGGTACTCAGGAAAATCCGGTGTATTCCGCCAATTGTTGGGATGCGAATCAGAATGGGGTAGGTGATGCCGCAGAGGATCTGACCGGAGATGGCATTTTCAACGATAAAGATTGCCGGGTAAAAGGATTCGGATTACGCCATATAAATAATGTGCTGTTTTATGGACTGACCTGTTGTGTGTTGTTTTTCTTTTAAGTTCGGTGGTTTTTAAAAATAATAAGCTGCTGGCCCTGGCAGTGACCTTATTATTTGCCGCACACCCTATGCATACCGAAGTTGTGGCGAATGTGAAAAGCCGCGATGAGATATTCTCCTTGTTGTTTATGTTGCTCACGTTAATTTCGGCACATCGCTATATTCAAAGAGGTAAAATGACGGATATGCTTATTTCGGCACTCTGTTTTCTTGCAGCGATGCTGAGTAAGGAATATGGTGCCACGTTATTAATTCTGGTGCCACTGTCCCTGTATATTTTTGAACCGGAGCGCATCAAACTAAATGGCATTTTTAAAGTGGCTTTATCCTACCTGGGTGTTTTTCTTATTTATTTTTTGATGCGGCGTAACGCGGTTGCAGTGATCGGGAAATCCGATTTACAGGATACAGAACTCCTGAATAATCCGTTCCTCCTTGCCGATGAAAGTCAAAAAGTAGCCACTAAACTGTTTATTTTTCTGAAGTATATCATCACCCTAATCATTCCGCATCCCTTAAGTTCGGATTATGGATATAACAGTATTCCTTATCGAAATTTTGGAGATATAGAGGTCTGGATAGGTGTGCTGAGTATTATCGCCATTGTATTCGGAGGGATATGGGCGCTGAAAAAGAGAAACTGGATTGCATTTGCGCTGGCATTTTATATGTTGAATATCTTATTGGTGACCAACCTTGTTTTTAATGTAGGAGCTACCATGGGTGAACGTCTGGCTTTTCATTCATCTGTAGGATTTTGTATGTTGCTGGGTGCCTTCTTATTCTGGATAGGAGATAAAGTAAAACAGGTCGCTTTACCCTTAGGGATGATGGTCTTGATTGTAATCGCCTATGGTTTTAAAACAATAGACCGCAACAAAGCCTGGGAAAGTGACGTAACTCTGGCGTTAACCGATGTAGAAATTATGCCCGAAAGCACTTCCTTGAACGGAAATGCGGCATCACGCTATATTGACCTGTCCGAATACAAAGCGAACAAACCAAAAGAAAAAGAGTATCTGCAAAAATCGATCCGTTATGGATTGAAGGCATTGTCCCTGCATCCGCAATTTGTGAATGGTTATTTAAACTTGGGCTTAGCTTATGCAAAACTGGAGCAATTTGATAGTGCGAAAGTGACCTGGGATAAAGCGTTTAAGATTTACCCAAGTCATCCTCAGAAACAGACATTCTATGGTTTGTTAGGACAAGCCTATTACAATAAAGGGTATAATTTAGGCGGTGCCAGTAAATGGAAGGAAGGGCAGTTTTACCTCTTCAAAGCAACTGAGGTGGCTCCCGAAAACGCCCGGTACTGGTATGATTTGGGCGGATTTTCATACAATGCCGGCGATTTCGCAACTGCAAAAATGGCCTGGGCTAAAGCTTATCAACTTAATCCTAAGGATACAGCAATTCAGAAAGTACAGGGGATTTTAAATAGGGGCTATCTTGAATAGTTTACCTGTTTGTCTTTTTGCTACCCTTCGATCTTTGATCATAGCCAGAATATGCCAAATAAAGATTATCGTAAAGGGACTCGCGGAGAGTATCATTTTCCAGGAAGGATCAATGATTCCGATAAATAGTATCATAAAAATGATCAGGGCCAGACAAAACATCCCGGTAAGCTGAATCCAGTTTGCCATCTTTGGGCGAAGAAAAGCAACGAGCAACAAGACTTGTCCAAACAAAGGGAGGAGAATAAAAGGATGCAGGTAATTTTCGGGCTGGCGAAAGATGGATCGGAGTATATCGGCCTCAGCCTGAAAAAGAAACATGTGTTGATCTTTTCCCCAGTGCAGGTAACCCAACAGCGAGAATATGACCAACAATAGGATGCGCCAACGTTTCACGATAGTAAGAATAATTTAATCGCAAGGTATTTCATTTTTTTCTTCGGCAAGTATATTTACTTTGCAAATTAACCATGGCAACTTCTCCGGAACTAAGTATTGTAATTCCTGCATACAATGAGGCAGAAAATTTAAAAATTATCTTACCGGAATTGTTGCAATTTGTTGAACACCATAACTGGCTGCTGGTTATTACCAATGACGGGTCGAAGGATGAAACCNAAACCGTATTAATGTCTTTTGCGCAGAATGAACGCTTGATCGTAGTTACACATAAGTTGAACAGAGGGTATGGAGCAGCGATTAAAAGTGGTATCGAAGCCTGCACAACCCCATATTTAATTACCATTGATGCCGACGGACAACATCGCCTCGAAGACGTGTTGCGTTTATTTCAGCGCATGAAGGCCGAAGATGCGGATATGATTGTCGGCTCGCGAAAGGGTACACGAGCAGCCACTAAAATGAGGGCTGTAGGCAAATCGATTATTCGGTTTACTGCGAAACTCATGCTCACCGTACCGGTACACGATATTAATTCGGGAATGAAAATTTATCGCACCGAATTGGCGAAACAATATTTATATCTTACGCCAAATAGTATGCCGTTTAGCGATATTATTACCCTTATTTTTATTAGCAACCGGCATCTTGTACTGGAGGAGCCCATCACGGTGAAAGATCGTTTAAAGGGAGNNAGTACTATTGGGATTCAGACAGCTTTCGAAACGGTGATGGAGATTGTGAATATCATCTTTCTGTTTAATCCGCTCAAAATATTCCTTCCAATTTCCATACTATCCTTAGTACTGGCTTTAGCGTGGGGAGTTCCGATTGTCTTAAGAGGACAGGGGGTAAGTGTGGGCGCATTATTAGGAATCCTATCCGCTATGATTTTCTTTNTTCTGGGATTAATTGCTGAGCAACTAACACATATCAGGAAAATCAACTATTGAATAAATCAAGGTAACCCTGTTTGGAATCGAGTGGCTGAAATGAACGAGACCTTGACGAATAGCATCCTCCTGAGTGTGGTGATACCTGTCTTTAACTCTGAAAAAACGCTGTCAAAATGTTTAGACAGTCTGCTTCAACAAGACGTTACGGATTACGAAATCATTGCTGTGGATGATGGTTCCACCGATCGTTCCCTGGCTATGTTACAGGATTATGAAAGTCGATATGCCAACGTGAAAACGTATCACAAANAAAATGGAGGTCAGGGGGATGCACGCAATTTTGGCATCGCCCGGTCTGCGGGTCAATACATTGCTTTCGTGGATAGCGATGATACCGTCAACTCAAATTATTTTCAANAAATATATGCTCATTTGATGGATGCTCCCGATATGTTGGTGCTAGCCTATAAACGGTTTTACGATTACAAACCGGGGATATTGGAGAGGATTTATCCGTTTTCCAAACCTCTTCCCAGTGGGGATGCACTAAATATGTATACTACCCCATCCATCTTATATCAAATTGAAGGCTCTGTTTGCATTAAAGTAATACGTCGTGAACTTTTACTGGCCCATTCCTCCATTCGCTTTTCAGGAATCCGGCTTGCTGAAGACCTGGAATTTAGTTTGAAATTATTTCCACTTTGTCAAAAAATTAAATTCTGTCCTACCCCCTATACAATTATCGCATCCATAAACAATCTTCCAATTTTGATTCAGCGTATATCGAAGGATTCATCTATTNTTATGGATTCAGTGTGTACTTATTTCCGGCGTCATCAACTATTTGAACGATTTAAATCTGAGCTGGAAATCATATTTATCAAACAACTTCTGATTTCTAACCTGCGCAGACTGCTAAATGGTGGAGGCAAACATGCCGCTAGTTTCAAATTACTTTTAACCAAACTGAAATCTGAATTTCCGCGGTTTCGAAATAATAACTATTTAAAAACTGAACCATTTTACATTCGCACTGCAGTTTGGTTTTGTTGTCGTTTTCCCTCTGCAATTCAATTTCTTTTAAAATTTTAATCTTTTAAGTTCCTTTCCCGAAGCGCATCGGTTGCCAGATTCCATTCTATGACAAAGCCAATATCCAACGTAAAAATTACCCTGATTGTTCCGGTGTACAATGCACAGAAAACATTACCCCGTTGTTTGGATAGTATTTTGCATCAGAATGACTACAACATGGAACTAATTCTTATCAATGATGGGTCAACTGATGGTAGTCAATCTATATTGGAAAATTATTTGCTCAAATTCCCTGATCAGATACGGTTGTTGCATACTGAGAACAACGGTCAGGGAATGGCACGGAATAAAGGTCTGGAATTGACAACCGGTGAGTATGTGGGTTTTGTAGACAGCGATGATTATTTATCGCCGGATTATTTTAAGGTGGTTCGTGAATGGCTGAGTAGCAACCCGGATATGTTGGTATTTTCTTATCAACGACATTATTCAACCCAACCTGATTTTTATGAACGGAACTACCCATTCACGAAAAATTATCCTTGGGAGACAACAAATCTCCGTCGGCACCCGGAAATACTTTGCCATACAGAAGGTGCGCCCTGGATGCGATTAGTCCGAACATCTATATTTCGTCAGTATCAGGACCTGCGGTTTTCAGCGAGCCCTATAGCTCAGGATGTAGAATTTAATTCGAAATTGTTTTTGCAGCTCGATGCAGTAAAGTACTGCAATAAGCCATTGTATAACTATGTTGTCAACCGTTCATCGGCGACATTTAAAACTGAAAATATCTCCTGGTTTAGTACGCTGCTTGATTCGGTTTGTGCTTACTACGAAAGGCATAACCAATTTGAAAAGTACAGCGATGAATTGGAAATTCTGTTTGTGAAGCATTTATTAATCTCGAATTTCAGGAGATTAAAAATCCGGTTCATCGCACAATATTGAAGTATTGGATGAGCTTCGGACAAAACTTCTGGAACGATTCCCTCGTTTCCATAAGAATAAATACTTAAGGCAAGAACCACTTTATGTGCGTGTCGCTGTAAAAATGACTTATCATATACCTTGGTGGACAAAAATTGTATTTATTTCACCACGTACTTTGAAACGAAAAAAAGTAGCATCCTGAAATGAAAAAGCTTTTTTCACCGGCTGATTCATGTCTTTCCGATGGATATCCTGATTTAACGCTATGATGAATTCCAACCAGAATATAAAAATTACCCTGATTGTTCCGGTGTATAATGCGCATAAAACCTTACCCCGGTGTTTGGATAGTATTTTATCCCAACAGGACAAAAACCTTGAATTGATTCTTATTAATGATGGGTCAACCGATAATAGTCCGGCTATATTGGAGGCTTACTCTCGCCAATTTCCAAAACAAATACGGGTGTATCATACGGTGAACCAGGGACAGGGGTGACTCAGAATTTGGGATTGCAACTAGCCACAGGAGAGTATGTCGGCTTTGTAGACAGTGATGATTACCTGGAGCCAAACTATTTTCAGGGTGTTCGGGAATTACTCGTCAGCCAACCCGATATGCTGGTTATTTCCTATAAGCGAAAGTATGAGAAAAAGCCAGGTTTTTTTGAACGTCGATATCCTTTTACAAAACCTTATCCCGCCGAATGTACCTCATTAAAACAGCGTCCGGATATTCTCTGTCATACAGAAGGAGCAGCTTGGATGCGTTTGGTGAAAACGCAGGTGATTCAAAACAACGCACACCTGAGGTTCTCTTCTTCTCCCATCGCTTTGGATGTAGAATTCAGTAGTAAATTGTTTTGCACCTGAATTCAGTGATTTATACCACAAAGCCATTATATAATTATGTGGTTACCAATTCCTCTGCAAATTTTGGGGCAATTCATACGCCTGGTTTTGTTTCCGTGATTGACTCAATCTGTTCATATTATCATCGTCAAAACCAATTTCAGCAATATTATCATGAAATTGAAATACTCGTAATTAAACACCTCGTAGTCTCCAATATCCGGCGATTGCGCGCTGCCCGGTATAAAAATAAGTTTCAACTGTTCATGGAATTGCGCAGCGAACTGATTAAACGATTTCCGGATTTTCAGCGGAATAAGTACCTGAAAGATGAACCTTATTTTGTTCAGGCTGCCGTGGCGATCACCAAAAAATACCCTAAGGCGTTCAAAGCGATTTTCCGGGATAATTAGGGCTTCCTGAATAACTCAGATGTGCTGCAAATTCAACCCAAATTTTGTCTCGTCATATAAAACGAGAAGCTTCAAATCGATTAAGCAAGCATAATGCTCCAAGGAACATCTTTCGCAAATGCTTGCTAAATCGGGGTTACCGAGATGCCACACACAAAGCAAACGCACTTTACAGCAGCCTTTTGGGGTCTCGTCCTCAAAGACGAGATAAAATCTCGGTTCAAGGAAAAGTCAAAGGCATAGGCCAAATAGCCATGAATTTGGCTTTGACGAAGAAGTTGTAGTGCAGCTGAGTAGACAGTTTTCTGCAAGGTTTTTCGGTCGCAAATTCAACCCAATTTATGCATTAGAAAAGATAATCCTGTGCATAACGATTAGGAAAATCAGTCCCTTTGGATTTCGTGAACTACACCCAAACGGTGATTTTCTATATCCCCGAACAATGGGACAGGCGGGGTAACCCTAAGTAATGCAAATAGTTCTCTCCTTTCAGTTGCTTCTATTGCCTAACTTGGGTTCAACAAATACGTTTACACCCGTGCAATTCAAATGCGTTCATACGATCGTAAACTCCTGTAAACAAAGAGACGAGTTGTTATTCAGGAAGCCTTAAAGAATTGTTCTAATAAGATTCATCCTTCGTCCTGAATATTATCATGGCGAAATACCGTTGGCATCAATGTTTCGTATTACATTGCTGTTGTTTTCAAACCACGAAATGAGCCTTGTAAAAATACGAGCATCACCTTGATTGGTTCGTTCCTGGCCAACGTACTGGCGTATGTTTTCAACATTTACGTTGCACGAATGACCGGTCCCACTTCATATGGAGTTTTGGGTACTTTACTGGCCATCCTGGCACTGGCGGCCTGGGTTTATAATTCTTTTTAGCGCTCTAACTAAGGAGGCCGCTATTCTCCAGGCTTCAGGTCAGGTCGGCCAACTCAGCCATTTTTACCATGCAGCACGCAAAGAGGTGATCATTTTTATTTACCCTGATGGTTTTATTGGGGATGGGATCGGAGTACTCACCCGTTATTTTAGCTTGCCATCCGTTCATTTAATTTTTCTTTCTGCACTTCTGATTGGTTTAAGTGGTATGATGCTGTTTAATCAAAGTATGCAGCGTGGGTTAAGGCAATATCTGCAAATAAGTATAGGGCGTATACTGGAAGCGCTGATTCGGCTGCTCTTCGTGTTTATTTTTTGTACATGAACCTGGATCTGGCAGGGGTGCTGTATGCCTATGGGGCTGCCTATTTATTTATATTTATCTGGACGCATTTTCAATTAAAAATTCCATTCCTTCTTCCGATGAATCCAGATTGCCGTTAAATCGGGCCAACTGGTATCACACCGGATTTAAACTCTTTCTATCCGGAACAATTTATCAACTCGCTTTCTTTGGTTCCTCTTTGGCGGTGCAATATTACTTTTCCAGTACGACAAATGGATATTGGACGGCCGGTATAAACATTTGCCGAATCACACTGGTTTTTCCGACTCAGTTATTCAGGTATTATTTCCTGAACTTTCCGGTGAGCGGATCCTTAAAACGACGATTCATTATTCGGAAGGCCTTTTATTGATGCTCCTGATCACCGGTTCCGCTGCGCTAATTTGTGGCCTCTTTCCGGAATGGATCATTCGTATTTTTATGGGAAAACGTTTGATGGGGCCATTGATTTTTGCCTTGGCAAGGATTGATGGTTCTTCTGGTTTCAATGACCCAGTTGATGTTTACCATTCTTCTTTCGAAACAACGCGAAAAGAATTTATCTGAATAACAGGTTTACCATAACGTTATTTCATGGAAGACAAGATCGAGTTGGCATATTGATTTTTTGGGTCCAGCTTCACGACCATCAAAAATCGTTTTTAGCCTTTTCGGTTTGTTTCAATTGATTGTACAAAATACCACGGTTCAGATAAGCCTGGACGTTTCCTGAATTCAATTGGATTAAACTTGAATAATCCTGTATTGCTTTATCCGTTTGATTCAGTTGAGTATACAACATAGCGCGGTTCCCATAGGCTCTGAGGTATTTTGGGTTTATGGAAATACATTTTGAGAAATCCGTTAACGCCTCTGAATACTTTTTTGATTGGCATATACCGTAGCCCTGTTCGAATAGGCATCCAGGTAATTGGGGTCTAATTCAATCGCTTTCGAAAAGTCCTTGATGGCTTCATCAAATTGTTGTGTATTCATAAAAATATTTCCCCGGTTAAAATAGGTACTCGCATTGCCCGGCATAATTTCCAGGGCTTTATTAAAATCTTTCAGGGCTTCTTCCCACTTGCTCATACTGCCATAAGCAATAGCCCGACCCGTGTAAGCATCCGCGTAGTTCGGATAGATTTCAATGGCCTTATTAAAATTGGTGATGGATTCATTCCAATTTGAAAATTTACTCAGCGCTATACCCAGATTCCAGTATGCTGTTGAATAGTATTTGGGGTTTAGTTCTACTGCTTTGCGATAATCTTGTATCGCAGGAGCCCATTGTTCCATGCTCCAATAGGCAACACCCCTATTCAAATAGGCACGGGCTTTATTGGGCGATTTAGCGACTACATCTGTCCACAAAGTCATTTCATTGGCCCACACTTTATTCGTTCAAAGGTGAGAAAAGAATTGATCAGAATGATGCCTGCAAACACCCCATAGGCCAGGTAGTTGTTTTTGGATGCCAGCCAGGGGTGAATGACCGCACCCAGAATCAGGAAAAAGCCAAAAGAAGGCAAATAGGTCCGGTGTTCGAAAAAGGTATCTTCAATCGGAACAAGACTTGATTCGACCGCCAGGGTAAGAAAAACCAGAAAATGCCGAATGCCAGGATGCGGTTCCTTTTGTAAATCCAAACCGCGAAGGCAATTATGCCCGAAAGAAAGAGTAAGCCAGCCAGTGTTTTTAGTTCAAAGAGTGAATAGGAGGGCTCGATATCCCAATCGAGATTTTGACCAAATGGCAAAAACAGCATCCGGATATAAATGCTGATCACACGAAATTGAGTGAGCAGATAATTGGTTGTGGTCACGGTGTAATCTGTTCCTCCTGAAGGTGGAATTGTTCGAAAATGAGGGTAGAGAATTTGGTAATCACCAGAATTCCTAAAAGCACAAACCCGGCTAAAGCCCCCAGGACACGGTAATCCCGAAAGGAGATTTTAAATTTTCCGGACTGAAACAAGGCAATTTCACAAAGCACAAGTGCAAGTGGAAGGGTATATGCATTTTCTTTGGATAAAAGTGCACCGACTCCCGCCAGCAATGAACCGACGAAATAAACATATTTGCGGACTGAGGTGCTTAAACGCCCTTTTACATAAAGCAATACAGAGAGTAAGTAAAACATCGCAACCATCGACGCCATTCGTTGTATAATGTAGGTAACCGATTGCGTGGCTAAAGGATGAGAGATAAAAGCAGGGCGGTAACAAAGGCAATTGTCTTTTGTGTTCATTTAATCCGGTATGTTTCAAATTCGGTGTAGAGCAGATGACAAAACTTAATAACCAGACGAGAAGGGCATTTATCAGATGAATGGCCAGATTGAAATAATGGTAGGATGCCACTTCCAGTCCAGATGACTGATAATTTAATGCCAGAGAATAAAAGGGTAAAAACGATTCTGACTATGCTTCCAGATGGCTGCCAAATCAGAGGCATCGCGCAAGACCGGATTACTCATAATATTGTGACGATCATCGAAATGAAAAGAACAATCAAATGAGTTGGAATAAATCAGGATGCCCAACAAAATTACACCTGCTAACATCAGAAAATCTCTGAAGGTTAACTTCGCTGAACGATGGGGGCGTCTTGTTCCGCAACAGGAGTTGCAGTCGCCATGGGTTTATTGCTCGGTTTTGTTTTTTCATAAACAACGTATAAAAAGACTATTCACAGGATGCATCGAATTCAGGGCCAGTATGGAGCCTAACCCGCACAGAGGCGTGTTGGTTTCAACCAGGCAACATACGATGAAATTCGCACCATTGGTAATGGGTTTTACAATTCTTCTGCAAGCTGAGAATAAGCGGAAAAATATAAAAGTTTCTTCGCAAATCTGCAGGAATCCGCATGTGTTTTTGTTATTCATCAATTTTGCTTTCGTCGATAGTCTGGTACTTTTTGTGAATCAGGTGAACTAGACTAATACAAACCTCCTTGCCCGCGATAAAGTTTTAAAGGCTCTTTTAATTTAATTTTTAAGACCGTCATTTCCACATCATGGCATTTAGCTGGAACTTCAACATATACCAGCCCGGGAACCGGACTCCATGAAATTTTTCCAACGATTTTGTAAGTTACNCCACAGTTGCTTCCTAATACTTCCATTGATTCGATGGCGGATAGAAGTCCTTTCNNGATCATCACTGGTTTTGTCGGGTTGCCTTGTAAAAATAAATAAAGGCTTGTGGAGTCTTGGGATAGTGTACTNGGCCCATAAAAGTGCCCTGCAGGTAATCCGGCTCTACTGCCAAAAATAGCCTCTTTGTGTTTTCGATTCCATCGTCCTAAAGCCTTGAGTAAAACAGTTTGTGTGGTCGGGATGCGCCCATCTGCCATAGGACCCATATTCAGCAGCAGATTACCTCCATGGGAAATAACATCGGCAAAAATCGAAATGACTTCCTGAGGTGTTTTCCAGTTGCTATCGGATTGGTACCCNCAGTTATTATTCGAAGTCATACATAATTCCCAACACGGAAATGGAGGACGGGTGACAGGAAAATTCTGTTCCGGTGTTTCATAATCACCATAACCACGAAGCCGACCATTCAGTATGGCCCTGGGGTTTTGCTGCAGAATATTTTCCCTGATTTTNTGGGCATCCCATTCTTCAGCACGATGTTCCCAATCCCCATCGAACCACCACAAGTCGGGTGAAAACAGTTGATTGATTTCGTTAATCTGGGCCTGATTAAACCGACTGAATCGGAACCAACGTTCGGGTGAATGCGCAGACACATAACGGGAACTATCTTTAAAACTGNNAGGATAATCCGGATGGCTCCAATCAATCAACGAAAANTAGGCCCCGCATCGGATGCCACGGCGGCGGAGAGATTCAAAGAATGGGGCTACAATATCGCGTTTTGCTGCGGTTGATTTAATTGCGCTCAGTGGGCCGATTTTGGTATCATACATCGCTATGCCATCATGGTGTTTNGTGGCGATCACCGCATAACGGGCTCCACTTTCCTGAATTAAATTGGCCCAGACTTCAGGTTGGTAGTTCTGCATCGCATACCGTTCAGCCTGCGCCATATAGGTTGGATAAGAAATTTTTTTGTTGTGAAAACTCCAGGATTCGTCTACTCCATCTACCGCATAAATACCGGTATGAATAAAAATGCCCAGCTTGGCATCCTGAAACCATTGCATTTTAGAACGGATGCTATCAGCAGGAATCAACTGTTGGCTAATTGCAGGATACCAGAAGACCACTAAGAGTATGGAAATTACATTCGTTTTTTTCATTCTTGGCTGAGCAAAATAGTGCATATCAAGCAACAAGCCAAGTATGGGTTCAAGATGTAAAACTACTCATGTCTATTTGCTGGCCACAAAGCCCGCAACGCGAAGTTTCGTTTTCTGCATTCCCACAATAGGTGCAAAGGTATTTGACACGTTTAGGAAACAAACAAACCACGAAATACCCGAAAAGTGGTGTTAAGCCGATGAGAAGCGCTAATGCCACCAGGAAATGCAATTTTCTATGCCGGCTTTCCTGGCGGGCGGTCAGAAAAATCAGTGCGATCAGGATTACCGTAAGTAGAATTTGAAATAAAGTCATCGTTATCGTTTATTGAGTACAATGCACCGGATATCCATATCGGAAATGAAACCAATATACCTTGAATCCAGAGCGTTATGGCGATTGTCTCCAAGTACAAAGTTNTGGTACCCCGGAACAACAACGGGTCCGAAATTATCAGGATTCCAATTTTGTTTCCACCTCGAACGTATTTCCTCATCGACAAAATCACTGGGATAGAGAAATTCTTTTGCTTCCGTCAAGTTATACGTTTTGAATTCCTGTTCACTGGTTGTCCAAAGCATCTTTTCTGCATCAAATGGAGCTAATCTCCAGTTTTCTTCGGCAGGCGCTATCTGAATCCTTTTGCAATCTTCTTTGGAAATTAAATATTGGTGGGCGAGATGGAATGCTGTATCCACCAATTGCCGGTTAACAAATAACCTTCCATGAATGAGCTGAACAGTGTCACCAGCTATGGCCACTAATCGAAATACCCAGGGAGCCGCTTCATTCGGAACTTTAAATACGATAAAATCTGCGCGTTGAGGTTTACATAGATTGGTGGTGAAAAAATACGAATCCGGTGAAATGGTTGGAAAATTAGAAGGAGTAGCTAAACGATAAAATGACAGTCCACCAGTGATTCTTCCGGCAATCCATGCAGCAACAGGTAACGTCAATAGAACAATCAGAACGATATATTTTCTGGCTAGCATGGTTACAGTTTTGAGTATAAGACTACCTTCAGATTCCGTGCCTCACAAGGATAGGATGTGCTGTACCATCGTAGATGCTGAAGGTCTGATGTTGCCGTAAATGTGAACCACGCTTCAAAGTGTTCCACTGGTGTTCCTTGGCCTGTGGACGAAACAAACGGATTCTGCGACGTTCTTTTTCGGAAGCAAGTTCCATACATAAGTACCGATCCCATAAGCCCTCCTGATGAAGAAGATCTGCCTGGCAATGTACCCAAAAGGTTTCTGCTCTCCTGACAGAAAATTCAGTATTTAATAATTCTCCATCGGGAATAAACTGGGGCACGGAATCTTGAAGTAGAATATACTTNTTAAATGCAGAAAGTTCAGGTTTGGGTTCACCATCATCCATCAAACTATACGCTTGTGGGGTAGGGGAAGGATTTAANAATATCGAACGGTAATAGTTCCAGTTCATGGCATCATAGTGCAGAATGGTTTTGTTGTATTGNCCAGATTTGAAAAGATTGATACCCATAAAAACAAGAATTGCCGGAACAAGGTAACGAAATCGAGTAAGAAGTAGTTGAAGTCCGGCGGCAAGGGGAATGGCAAATACCGGATAACTCTGCACCAGAGCCCGGGTTGAATAGGAACCACCGTAGCGCCAGGTATGCCAGGCTATAATGATGTAAATATTCAGCAAACAGAAGGTAAGTACTGCTGTTCGAAACGCAAAGCCTTTTAAACGAAACAAGCCAAATACAAANAGTAAGGTTAAAGGGGTATAAACAAACCAACCTTTTTCCGGACCGAACAGGACTCTCCAATGCGGGTTTAAAAANTCCCATTTACTACCAACATCATACACCCAGTGACCGGTGACTGTTTTCCAATAGATTAATTGGGGCGATATGGCCAAACAACATCCCAGTAGCGCAAAAATCAGATGCATTGGCTGGCGTTTTAAAAGATCCCATTTGGCCTTCCACCTGGTGTTGTCATGTAAATCCCACAACAAAGGAATAAANAGCATTACCGCTTCGGTTGGTCGCGAAATGCAGGCCAAACCAAATACCAAACCAATCAGGAATCCAATCCATAATTTCGGTTTACGATGCCATTGAATGCTGAGATACAAAATCAATACATAAAGCGGAAAAATGTATCCATGGCTTTGGCCCGCTTCAACAGCGATATATTGAATAGCATTGGTTCCGATGAGCAAAATGATCAGCGTCCAGGAAACGACTGTATCCGAAAAGAAATTGAGCAAAATATTCCGTAAAAGAAACAAAGCGAGTATGATGTAAATTAAGAGCCCATAAGCCAGGGCAAACTGGTAGGGTGGTGAGAATCCGTCAGCCGGGTATTTGTTTGATGCGTGCATACAGATCAGCCAGCTTAAAAAAGGATATTGTAAAATGGAAACNCCTCGCAAATATTTTCCTGCATAATTGCCGTTGGGTAAATGACTTAACTGATACAGTTCACCGCCACTTAGCTGATAGGTTTTATCTATACTATCCAGCCAATTTTTGACGTTTCGATCTTTGTAGATTTCTTTGGCCGGTAAATACAAGTAATACCCCAAAGCATCCCAAGTGGTTAGTTTCAGNGGCATAGGAGCTTTCCAATCTGTGTAATACAGCCGTGTGCCTAACAGAAAACATGAAATGGCTATGACTGAATAAAATGAAAAGAGATTTTTCATCGGGCTTGAAGATAGCACGGATTCTAATTTGTATTACCTCTCAATGCCTAAATTTGTCGTATGAAGTGCATATTGAAACTTATTTGTTGGATACTTCCGTTCACAGCTGATGCTCAGGTGTTTTCGAATCAAGTCATTCCGGGCGCTGAACGGATGGAAATTTATATGCCTAAATTAGCAAATCAGCGTGTCGCGTTATTAGTCAATCAAACCTCCCGGGTTGGAGATAAACATCTTGTGGATACCTTGAAGAGTCTGGGGGTTCAATTGGTAAAAATTTTTGCTCCGGAGCATGGATTTCGTGGTACAGCTGATGCCGGCGAGAAAGTGAAAAGCGGTATCGATATACGAACCGGAGTGGAGGTGACCTCAATGTATGGAGCATCCAAANAACCCAGTGCTGCCAGTATGCAGGGAATTGATTACGTGATATTCGATATTCAGGATGTTGGGGCTCGTTTCTATACGTATATCTCCTCGTTGCAATACATGATGGAAGCTTGCGCAGAAGCAGGTATTCCCATGCTGGTTTTAGATCGCCCCAATCCAAACGGTCATTATGTAGATGGGCCTGTTTTAGATAAAAAATACAAGTCGTTTGTAGGGATGCAAGCGATTCCTATCGTTCATGGCATGACGGTCGGCGAGTATGCCCGAATGTTGGTAGGAGAACGGTGGCTCAATACCCGGAAGCCATGTATGCTTGAAGTGGTAACGTGTCAAAATTATTCGCATAACACCTTATATCGTCTACCTGTACCACCTTCTCCCAATCTTAAATCGCCTTCAGCCGTGTTACTGTATCCCTCGCTGTGTTTATTTGAAGGANCTGTCGTGAGTGTAGGTCGCGGTACCAAAACTCCTTTTGAAGTTTGGGGGCACNCCGATTTTAAAAACAATGGGTTCTCCTTTCAACCGAAATCAACAGAAGGGGCCAAACAACCTNTATATGAAAATAAAACCTGTTACGGGGCTGATTTACGACTACCTCCCGAACAAATTCTGAAAATTCTGGATGGGAAATTAAACCTGGAATTTCTTCGTAATGCACTCAGTTTAAGTACTGACTCCTCGAAATTCTTCAACGATTTTTTCCTGAAGTTAAGTGGAACCGAGCTCCTCAAANAACAACTCTTGGGTGGAATGAGCGAAACTAAAATCAGGGCAAGTTGGAAACCGGGTCTGGATAAGTTTAAGAAGATTCGGANNAAATATTTGCTCTATCCGGATTTTGAGTAGAGGAAGAGCATCTAGCCCGGAATCCTTGAAATGTATTTATCCATTTCTTTCNNGATCTGATTCACGATCATTTCATTTTTGGCTTTACAGGCTTTGGCCTTCATGTAATAATGTTTCATGCCCCTGAAATCACGTCGCTCTCCGCATATACTGCACATTTGAAGATAAGCACTTGCCTCGGAATCTTTGTCTGGTAATCCTAAAGAGACCGCCTTTTTCAGGTGTTCATAGGCCTCTTTTTATTTCCTTTTATAGGCAATCATACCAAGTTGCAGGTAAGCACCTCCTTCAACGGATTTGTCTGTAATGCCGGCGTCCAGACTTTTCCGGATATCGGCCTCAGCATCTTCGAAATTCTCATTCATTGTGGAGAAATTCGATTTCAACATATAAAAAGCCGAACGGACTGGTTTGTATAGAAGATTCGGGTATTTGACGCGTTTCAAAAGATCCTGGGCCCCTTCAAAATCACCGGATTCAACGTGTTTTTGAATTAANGCGATCGGGCCAATCATAAAATGAGCCACAACCATGATAATCGCAATCAAGAAANNAATCCAGCTTACCCAAATGCCATGTTTTACCGCTATAGTGATATAGATGCCCAGAGCAATCAGCGCCACAGCAATCGGTAGGCGGTATAATACAATAAATCGGCGTAAACTGTCCATGCGTAAAATTTGGCTGCAAACCTAAGCGTTTTTAAAGACTTTTCATATTTCGAGATTCGCTGGTTGTCGTTTTGCACAGAGGGGAAGATGCCCTGCACGAGGATTCAAATTTGAATTCAGGTGGACAAAGGCTTACCGGTTATCGGATGACTAGCAACTTGCCGGTATCCAGTAGCCGAAAGATGGTTGAAGGGGAGCCCTGCTCGTTATCTTCCCATTCAACGCAATAGTCAACTCCCTGAACAATTTCAGGTAGTATATCCGTTCGCCGCAGCGGAGCCACTTGACCCGATAGATTGGCGGAAGTGGATAGTATGGGATTTTTTAAGCGATGCAATACAGCCAAACAAAAGGGATGTTGTACAATGCGCACGGCTACTGAACCATCTTCGGCAAGTACTTCATCCGGCAAATTCACGGCATTCGGATAGATAATCGTGGTAGGTTCCTTAAACTGTTCAATAAACTCATCAAGATCCGGTACAGGATTCGCCAGATATTTTCGCAATTGTCGGGCCCCGGACATAAGCAGAATATATGACTTGCCAATTTCTCGTTGTTTGATACGGTTGAGCTTTTCAATTGCCCTTGTGTTCGTAGCATCGCATCCTAATCCCCAAATTGTATCCGTTGGATATAAAATGACGCCACTGTTTCGGACAGCATCGAGCGCACGTTCAACCTGTAATTCCTGAGATGTATTCATCATAACCCGGTAATTTCCCGGTAAATATCCATCATTTTTTGAGCCGTTGAAAATCGATTCAGCGCTTGTGCTCTGGTTTTTCCTTTTGAATCAGATTCAGACGCAACGGACGANTCAGTAAGTACACGTTGAATTTGTGCAGCAATTTCTTCCGGTGACTCGGAGTTGAAATATAAGGCGGCATCGCCGGCAATTTCCGCCATACTGCTTCCAGCGGTGGTGAGTACAGGGCAACCTGAAGCATGTGCCTCTAAAACAGGAATGCCATAACCTTCATAGTGCGAAGGGTAAACCAAACACTTCGCCATTTGGTATAAAGCCGGCATCATATCTTCAAGGTCACGATAACTCCACCGATCATTCATACGAACAAAATAATACGACAAGTCATTTCGGAGGATATAACTCCATACTTTTTTTATACGATCGCCTCGGCCTATAACTAAAACCTGAATGTCTCGGTTGTTTAAAACCTGGAAAGCTTTCACTAACGACAAAAGATTCTTTCGTTCAATGATGCTGCCGACATAAAGAATAAAATTTTCGGGGACCTTATACCGGCTCCTCAGAATTTGTCGCAGTGTTTGCGGTACTACATTGTAAAAACGTGGGTGGCAACTTTGGTGATGGACCTGAATTTTAGTTTCGGGGACCTGATAAAAAGAAATTAAATCGTTTTTGGTGATTTCACTGGTTGCCAGAACCCTATGGGCTACTTCACAGGCTTTTTTTACTTTACGACTATAAATTTTACAATCGGCTTTGGCGTATTGCTCAGGGTAACGTTCATAAATTAAATCATGAATAGTGACCACTGAAGGGATGCCGGATTTGTCAATACCCAGGGGNAGTTCATTACTTAACCCATGAAACAGGTCCAGNCTGCCCTGCATATCCCTCACCATGTTGCGGGAACGCCATAATCCCGAAAAAATCTTGTCGAATGAGCGGGTAGGGCCCACTTCATGAATCATGTCTTTNTCAGGGGTGTATAATCGACTGGGTTTGGGATTATACAAATAGTATTGATGTTCAGGAAAAGACTCCGCCAAACTATTCACCAGGGTTCTNGAGTAGTTCCCCAATCCCGTTGTATTGTGATATATCCGTTTGGCATCAAATCCGATTCGCATAGTCTGCAAAGAAATACATAAATCCACTTACAAGGCGTTTCAATTGAGTAAACAGCTTGTTTTATTGATGGAATTGCTATTTCAACACATTTCTTGTTACCTTAGTGATATAATTTAATGCTATGAAAAGATATTGACCTTCATTTCACTCTGCGCTTTCCCGGATTTTGTCAGGCACAACTCAGTCTCTCACCCAATCAAACCGCATCCACCTTGGTAAATACTTTGGTAGCCACTTCCGGAACCTCAGGAGTAACAGTATCAAATGTGCAGTTAAACTGTGATACTTCGGCCAATGGTTTGTTTAGTGGGATATCCAATTTGGGAATATCCATGGTATCGTGTTGGGCAGCGGCAGTATCCAAAGTGATCCGCTGAATTTTACGTATGGATTAGACGGAGTAGCCTTAGATGTTTCGTCGACTGCTTTAGGAACTTCGGGAGACAACGATCTGACTACCATTATTTCGGCACCAACTTATGACGCCTGTATTCTGGAGTTTGATTTGCAGCCGGTTGGTAATTTTGTCGAGTTTGAATACATCTTTGGTTCTGAAGAATACCCGAGTATAATTGTACGGCGTTTAATGATGTATTTGCCTTTCTGATTAGTGGACCGGGTATTACAGGTACTGATAATATGGCTATTGTTCCAGGCAGTACTATCCCGGTAAGTATCAATTCAATCAATGATGGAACAGGCGGATGCAGTACCAATCAAAGTTTATACGTTACCAATACCGGATCAACGGTCACTCTGGATGGCTTTACTACTCCGCTGATCGCCACCCATACGGTTACTCCCGGTTCAACCTATCACCTGAAAATGGCACTGGCCGATGTAAGTGATGCCATCTTTAATTCGTATGTTGTTCTGAAAGCAAATAGTTTAAAAGCGGATCCACCAATCCTTCCGGCGTTTCTGGTTTACAAGCTGATTCCGATCTTCAGGTGTATCCTTCCATAGTGAACGAAGAACTCCATTTTCGTCAGGTGAATGCACAGTTATTGAGTATTGCGGTGCGGGATTTACAAGGAAAGGTGTTTATACAGACACAACGCAATGAAAAGTCTTTTGTGTTAGATACTTCTTCCTTGCCGCAAGGGGTATACCTGGTTAATACGCAAAATTTAAGTACCGGAAAACGTAGCAGCCTACGCATCGTGAAGCAATAATTTTTAGCAGAATATAAAGATGTACTATTGCAGGATGAGGCCATTTGTTCTGGTGTGCTTGGTATTCAGTTTCCTTAGCAAAGAGCTGTTTTCGCAATCCACGGCTTACTGTTTGTCCGGACGATTCGCAGAATATGATTTTTATAGTCCGCTGGCAATAGTTAGTCAGTATGATATTTCCTATGGGGCTAATTTAAATTACCAGGGGCGAATACCGATTTAAAATTAGACATTCATTACCCGAATCCTTCCATCGATCCGCTGCCCCAGCGCCCGTTAGTTGTGTTGGTGCATGGGGGAGTTTTATACCGGTTCAAAATCTGATTTTACAGCCTATGCCCAGCAATTGGCTCGTAAGGGTTATGTAGCCGCCAGTGTGGAATATCGATTAGGCTGGAATTATCTTGGCAATGGTTCAGCCTGTTCCGGTGACATGAATAGTTTTCGCTATGCCATGTACCGGGCTTTGCAGGATGTCAATGCCGCGATCCGTTTTCTTTCCTTTCATGCCTCCAATTATGGCATTGATGCGAATAACGTTTTTTTGCTCGGACAAAGTGCCGGTGCGTTTACGGTGCTGAATGCAGCCTTCCTCGATCAAACCGAAGCGAATCAGCTTTATCCTTCGGCTTATGTTGATTTAGGTTCAATTGATTCCGCAACAAATACAGTCCAGGCAAATTACCAGCTGAAAGGAGTATTTAATTGGTGTGGTGGGGTTTTAGATACAACCATCTTGGATGCCAATGAACAGATCCCGGTGCTTTCGATGCACGGATTGCTCGATAATGTAGTGCCTGTGGATACCGGAACATTTTTGTATTGTTACAATACCACGAACCCATATGTTTTTGTGTACGGTCCGCAAGTTATGCATAAACGTTTGATGCATCATGGTATATGTTCTGAAACGAATTTCGATGCCGCCGGAATGCATTGTGTGTATCCCTGCTGGATCCACTGGTTTATGTGCCGGCCAAATACACTGCTTTTTTAAAAACATCCTTTGCGGAAATTGCACCACTGTCAACTTCACTGGGTATAATCAAAGCAGTTGTATGGATACCGCCCTTTGCAGAGTGCCCAATATGAATTCGATACCAATAGGATGCAAGTATATCCGAATCCAGCATCGGATTACTTATTTGTCTACACGAGCACCAGGGAATTACAAGCATCTTCGATCAGGATACTGGATATAACCGGCAGGGCCATGGATGTTCAGAAGGATTCATCGAAAGGCACATGAATTAAGCATAGATGTAAAAGCGCTTCGGCCCGGTTATTATTTTATTTCGTTGCAGGATGCGTCGGGTGGATCGCAAACCCGTTTGTTCATTAAACAGTAGTCTGAAATTTTCGCACCATGGCTACATGCGGAATGTCGTCTTCCAGATAGGAGCTGATACCGTCTCAAAACCAAGTTCGGTATAAAATTTTTCCAGATAAGCCTGAGCCGAAATTTTTATTGACGCCGCAAAGTGGGCATCAGAAAATTGTACGGCCTCTTGCATCAGTTGTTTACCGTATCCTTATTTCGACCAGTTTCTGTGGTGAGAACCCGACCGATGGAGGCATATCCTGAATAGGAAATTCCGGGAGGCAGGATCCGGCAATAGGCAACAAGTTCGTCGCCCTGATAAATTCGTAAATGAAATGAATCGGATCTTTCCCGTCACACTCCTGATACGGGCAATTTTGTTCTACTATAAAACGGCGATTCGCGCCTGAAGTATCTGATACCATTCCCGTAATGGAACCTCATCAAATGGTGAAATTTTGGTGCTGATCATTTGTTGTCAAAAAATAGGGGTATTTGCAAATCCGGACGCAACATATTCTTCATTCGCTGAATTGCTTCAATTCCATCTTCTTGCACATCAATGGAATATTCGTTCACATATAAACGGATATGTTTAAGCATCACTTCTTCCTGCATCGCCTGAGCATGTTGCCGGATAAATGCAGTTATGGGCTCATGACGTTTGTAGGCTTCCTGAATGCTTTCGCGTAAATCGGATGCGATTTGTTTTTTTCTGATTCAGGAATCGATCGTTTCAAGGCAATGCCACCGAGCGGAATAGGTAAGCCGGTTTTGTTCCCAATAGGAGCCTAAATCCTGAATAAGACAAAGGCCTTTGTCGGCGTAAGTGAAACGGTTTTCATGAATCAGGAGACCGGCATCTGCTTCACGGCGAATCACGGCATCTTCAATGGCATCAAACCGGATAACTTGTTTGTTCAGGATATCGGGATACGCAAACTGCAATAAAAAATGAGCCGTGGTATGTTCACCGGGAATCGCTGTTTTGAGTGTAGAAGGGTTTTCGGAAAGTTGCTCAGGCCGGCAAATCAGCAATGGACCCACTCCACGTCCCAATGCTCCTCCACAACGCAATAACTGGTACTGATCGCCACACTGAAATAATGGGCATAACTGATTTTTACAATATCCGGTTGGCCAGCACTCGCCAGTGAATTCAAAGTTTCAATATCCTCAAATGAAACTTCATATTGATTGGATGCAATAAGATGTTCAAAAATGAAGGTATCATTCGGACAGGGCGAAATGGCCAGTGTATATTTCATGGCAGGGTATCGATCAGATGCTGAACCACTTGTTTTGTATTCTGCAAGGTTTCTTCAATTTTCCAGTTGCTGCGGTCTCGTACTTCAACGCGGTTCGAGATGCCCCTGATTTGCAGAAAGGGGATGCCTGCAAGTCGGGCCATAGCATGAAAAGCCGCTCCTTCCATGTTTTCAATACCTTCTTTGTACCGTTCTTTTCGCCAGGTAACCGTGCTTATACTGCCGGCTACCGCATTTACACTAAGTCCTTGCTGGATAGGGATATTCAATGAAAAGTCAGAAAGATGCGGGTTCTCAATCCATCCTTGTTGAAACGGAAAGGAATTGGGGTCACTTAAACCAGCATCCCAAACCGAAATAAACCGGTCGCCATCTTCCGACCCCAAATCAGCGATCGTTTCTTTTGAAATGGCAACAACTTCTCCCGGTTGATAGGCATCACTTAAGGAGCCACCGATGCCGGCCTGAATTAAGAGGTCCGGACGGCGGATGGAAATGAATTGTAAAGCCAACGTTGTATTCAGTAAGCCGACCCCTGTAATGCATTGTTCAATGGCATGCCATTCCGATTCGGGCTTCAGGGCCTGCATTTCCATTTCTGTGGCTGTTATGAAAAGAATCTTCACAGTGCAAAAGTCTGCAATACCCGCCAAACTTGCCACAAGAATTAAAAAAGCTGGAGTTACCGGCGTGAACTCAGCCTAAATGCGCATCAAATAGCCATTTTAAATGAGCGCTGACGAAAGCGGAATGGCCCGGTCTACTGATTCCCAACACGAATCGGTTTCCGTCTTTATCCTGTAGTATTTTCTAATAGTCTATAAACAACGCAAAAAATGAAATCATTTAAACGCTTACCTTTACCGCCAGAAAAGTTATGGTATACGTAACACGAGTAGAACACTTAATGCCGCACATAAGTTGTGGAACGCCAAGTGGTCAGTAGAACAAAACCGGGCAGTTTTTGGTAAATGCAGCAACGACAATTACCACGGACATAACTATGAATTGCACGTCACCGTGAAAGGGAACCGCATGCAGATACCGGTTTTGTGGTGAATGCGAAAACCCTGGGAACGATAGTGAAGATAAAGTGGTAGAGGTAGTGACTATAAAAACCTCAATATTGACGTGCCTTTTCTTCAAGGTAAATTTACCTCCGCTGAGAATCTGGCTATCGGTATCTGGAATGAAATTGAGGCCGATATTCAGCAGTTGGGCGTTACGTTACATTGTATTAAACTCATCGAAACCCGCAATATTTACGTAGAGTACTACGGACAGTAAATTGAGCACCATGTCAGGAATGCATTACAAAAAGGCCGAAATTTATAACGAAAATACCCTTCAGGATTTATCTCAGAGTTATAAAACCATCTTGTCCGCTTTAGGGAAGATATTACGCGGGAAGGATTGGAAAAAACACCCGATCGGGTCGCAAAAGCCAATATGTTCCTAACCCAGGGCTATAAAATGAACGCTGTTGATATCATCAATTCGGCTAAATTCAAGGAGAGTTATTCTGAAATGGTGATCGTGAAGGATATTGAGTTATTCTCGATGTGCGAGCACCATATGTTACCTTTTTCGGCAAAGCGCATATCGCGTATATCCCCAACGGGTATATCACGGGCCTGAGCAAACTGGCCCGGGTAGTGGACTGTTATGCCCGTCGCTTACAGGTACAGGAGCGTATGACCCATCAGATTTTAGATGCCGTGCAAGAGGCGCTCAATCCACTCGGTGTGGCGGTGGTAATTGAAGCCAAACACCTGTGTATGATGATGCGGGGGTACAAAACAAAACTCATCTACGACTACTTCTGCATTTAAGGGAGAATTTGAAAAGGAAAAACACGGGGAGAATTTCTTCGATTGATTTCGGCAGATTTACACTAAACGCCGCATTCAGTTTCCAGGTAGGATGCCGGGTGTCCTCTTTACCTCGTTGCGTGTTTGTAGCCGTGTTGCGTGTTCGTAGCCATGTTGCGTGTTCGTATCCGTGTTGCGTGTTCGTATCCGTGTTGCGTGTTCGTAGCCGTGTTGCGTGTTCGTAGCCGTGTTGCTTGTTCGAAGCCGTGTTGCTTGTTCGAAGCCGTGTTGCTTGTTCGAAGCCGTGTTGCGTGTTCGTAGCCGTGTTGCCTGAGCGAAGCCGAAGGCAAATTCCCAAAGTTCACGTTTTTCCAGACTTACTCATCTTCACAATTCCCATAAAATTCTCATTCCCCCATTCTATCGGATGTGTATGATTTATACTTAATTTCGCGAACCTCTAGCACGCTGAATCCTTTAAATATGACTGCCCCATGAAAGACTTTTCCTTTGTGACAAATTCACATCCAGGCTATATCGAAGAATTGTATAAGGATTTTCTAAACGACCCGTATACCGTGCATCCCGAGTATAAAAAATTCTTTGAAGGATTCGACTTTGCGATCTCCCAAAATGGTCATGGAGTGAATTCTGTTTCCACCTCTGCTGAAGCTACGGCTCCCAACCTTAACCAATTTGGTAGCGTTGACCTGAATAAAGAATTTGGCGTTTATCAAATGATTCGCGCTTACCGCAAACGTGGACATCTTTTAAGTCATACAAATCCGATTCGTAAGCGAAAGGATCGTAAGGCCAATCTATGCAGCCAGNAACATTTCGGTTTACAGGAATCCGACATGAATACTGTTTTCCAGGCTGCATCCTTCCTGGTATGGCAGCGGCTCCCTCTTTNNCGTGATATTATCGCCTACCTCAATAAGATTTACGTTTCTTCTGTAGGTATCGAATACACCTATATCAACAATGAAGAGATTTGTCAGTGGGTTGGCGTTGAATTTGAAAAAGCCATGCGCGACGAATTGCCATTAGCCAAANAGAAACGCATACTGNAGAAGCTGAATCAAGGGGTGATTTTTGAGAAATTTCTACATACCAAGTTTATTGGTCAAAAACGTNTCTCACTTGAAGGGNGCGAAAGTACAATTGCTGCCCTGGATGCCATCATCACCGAAGCTGCCGAAAATGATGTACAGGAAGTTGTGATGGGCATGGCACATCGTGGCCGCNTTGATGTACTTGCCAATATTCTGCAANAAACCTACGAGCAGATTTTTACAGAATTTGAGGGCAATGCTCCTGCCGATTCTACCATGGGATCGNGCGATGTAAAATATCATCTGGGTTTTCGTTCGGATGTAAAAACATTGCATGATAAATCCATCAACCTGCAATTAACTCCGAATCCTTCGCATCTGGAAGCCGTGAACCCGGTTGTGGAAGGTTTTTGCCGGNCTAAGGCAGATACATTGTATCAAAGTGATTTTGATCGTATTTTGCCTATCCTGATTCATGGGGATGCCTCGATTGCCGGTCAGGGCATCGTGTACGAAGTATTGCAGATGAGCGATCTTCGCGGATATTATACCGGTGGAACCATTCACTTCGTCATCAACAACCAGATTGGCTTTACCACCAACTTTGATGATGCCCGAAGTGCCGATTATTGTACTAGTGTTGCTTCAATGGTGCAGGCTCCTGTATTTCATGTGAATGGGGATGATCCGGAAGTTGTAGTTCGTATCGCTGAACTTGCACTTCGTTTCCGCCAGAAATTTAACCGGGATGTTTTTATTGATCAGTNNTACCGCAAACACGGGCACAATGAAGGCGATGACCCTAAATTCACACAACCTGATTTGTACAATATCATCGACAAACATCCTAATCCTCGTGAAGTTTATATCGCCCAACTGGAAAAACGAGGCGATCTAGACGGCATGCTGGCCAAGGAAATGGAAAAGTCGTTCTGGAAAGACTTACAGGATCGCCTCGACGAAGTAAAACAAAAACCATTGCCTTATACGCGTCAGGAGCCAGAAAACGCCTGGGCTGCACTGCGCCGATCTGGAAGACAAANNGATTTTGATCGTTCGCCGCAAACAGCGATAGATTCGGACAATCTCAATCGTTTGTTTGNNGCCATCATGCAGGTGCCGGAATCATTTACACCCNTTAAANAAGTTCAGAAGCTGCTGGATGACAAATTGAAATTGTTCGCTGAAAAGGAGANNATGGATTGGGCCACCGGCGAATTGCTGGCCTATGCATCACTCTTGTTGGAAGGCCATGATGTACGAATCTCCGGACAAGATGTAGAACGCGGAACATCGCACCGGCATGCCGTTATTACCGATGAAACCAATAATGCCCGGCATAATCGCCTTAGCCTGATACCCGGCGCTACTGGTAAATTTCGAATTTACAACTCCCTCCTCAGCGAATATGCTGTAATGGGTTTTGAATACGGTTATGCAATGGCTAACCCGAATTNNCTGGTGATTTGGGAAGCACAGTTTGGTGATTTTTGTAACGGAGCGCAAACGATTATCGATNCATTCCTGTGCAGTGCCGAAACCAAATGGGGTAAAATGAATGGACTGGTCTTGTTGTTGCCACATGGTTACGAAGGACAAGGACCAGAACATTCANGTGCCCGCATGGAACGTTTCCCGCAATTGTGTGCCGAAAACAATATGTTTATCACCAACTGCACCACATCCGCGAACNTTTTCCATGCCTTGCGTCGACAGGTTCACCTCGAATTCCGCAAACCGCCGATCAACTTTTCACCTAAAGCCAATTTACGTTTGGNNCCGCAAGCATATAGTCCGGCTGAAGCTTTCTACCAAAGGANNGGCTTCAAAGAAATTATCGACGACGAACAAGTGCAGGATATCCGTTCCGTAAAACGTGTTTTANCCAGGTGCGGTAAGGTGTATTACGATTTACTGGATTACAAAGAGAAANATCAACGACAGGATGTGGCCATCTTGCGCCTCGAACAAATTTACNCTTTACCTCAAAAGCAGCTTAACGACTTGTATCAAAACAAATATAAAGGATGCCAATGGGTTTGGGTCCAGGAGGAGCCTCGCAACATGGGAGCGGCATCCTTCNTTAAAATGAATATTGACGAGAAACAAATGCAACTCGGATACNTCACCCGATCAGCCAGTGCCTCTACAGCAACCGGTTATGCANAAACACATGCTATTGAGCAAAATGCATTAGTTGAAAATGCCTTTAGGTTGTAATGGTATCAGTGCATTTGAACATCATCAGGAGGTCGATTTTCTGCGGCGAACACGCTTTCCGTTTCAAGTCCTCGCCTGTTTCGGCTGATGGCCTCACGGCTGTGGGCTATCCACTTCAATCGTTGCCGCATCATCGCCGGATATAGTCCCGACTACCATGAAAAATGCCCCGAACATCGAGGGCATCTTTAATATTCTTGTAAATGATTAATCGACTAAACGGCCACCGCCGACAAAATATCGCGACCAATAAGCTTGTGTTAAATTGGCGATGCTAACTCCTTTGCTGCTTGCGGAATGCACGAAGAAGTTGTTTTTTAAATACACGCCAACATGTGAAATGCGACTGGTATTGATGCTGAAGAAAACTAAGTCACCTTCTTTCAATTCGGCAGGATTTTTAATGAATTTAGAACTTTGAAACTGCATACAAGCGGTACGCAATAAATTCATTCCGAAAACATATTTGTATAGATTCTGAACAAATGCGCTGCAACCACACCGCTCTTGGTAGTTCCTCCCATGCGATAACGCACCCCATACCAGTCATCAATGAAACGATAAAGCATCACATCGAGATTCGATCAGGCATCACATCTAACATGGAAGCATATTTATCCTGAACCCAGGACAACATTTGGCTACCAAAACTTTCTTCCTTTACGACAACCGGTTTCTTAACCACTTTTGCACTTGGGTAGTATTGGCGAGGGCAGGAGAGAGGTTTTTTCAGGTGAGCCTTCTGGGCCTTGGTTTAACAGGTAATTTTGAACAAATCATCGGGTCTTTTTTTAACCACAGATTTTTTCACCTCAGCCTTCGCATTTGTCTGTGGCCTGGGCCTGAACGTTTGTGAATCCGAACTGAGTAGTAGTGCTGTGAATAACAATCTTTAGTACGCGCATGATGTCAGATTTTTGGTTTGCGCAAAGTACTACCACAGAGTCGAAAATGTGGCGGTACCTTGTTTCAGGAATGTTAAATATGAAAATGTTAATATCTGTTAAAATCAAGGTTCTACCCTGATTTTATGTTTTAATTAGTGAAATGGAGGAAAACCAGGTTAAATGGCTTACAATCAATCTTAAATCAGCTGGAATCCTTGAGCCCTATAGTACGGTTGCAGAGGAATTTTTAATTGGCCCTGGTCCTTTGCTGTTTTTTACCCCGATAGGGTTTCCAGGCTTTTTCCGGTTGCGGCACTGGGGTTGGAACGACGTTTCACATTGTATTCCGGTGCCGGACCCAAAACTTCCGGAACAGGCATTTTATCTACCACCTTGTCGATTAACTCTTCAATACGATGAAACTTTCGTTGTTCGGTCTCATCGACGCGTAATTGCCATCCCGGAGGCCGAAGCCCAAGTGGTTCGACCACCTGGTGTATACTAATCTTCCGTCTGAAGGAACATCTAGTTGATGACCAGGTCAATATCTTCGATATCAATTCACGGGCAACAATATTGAAGAGCAATCAACAGTGGCAAGGAGCGGCTTTAAACCTGTTCGTCACTTCTTCACGTTGATTTTGTTCCAGGTCAGAGTGCATCTCATCCACATCAATTTGCTGCGTTTCAGGTCGGGTCATTGTTTAACGGTTTGTTTCGGGAACAGAAAACGATGACACTCTGGAAATTAAATTGGTTCAATAGCGTTCAATCAAAGGCTGTTTTTGATTTTCATAAACAACATAGGCCTGTTGATTTTTCGCTTCTTTGAAATGGCAATGTTAATTTCATGGGTTCTTAAATGCTGGGCGAGCGTCCGATTTGTCCGGCATGGTCGCTGAGCAAAAGTAGGGTTTTGAACGTTCTTTTGGGAGTATGGTTTATGATGCGGAGAATATCATCCAGAAATCCCATATCCAGCATGCGGTCGGCCTCATCCAATACCAGGTATTTTAGTTGTTTTAATTTTACATACCCTATATTCAAATGAGAAATCATTTACCAGGGGCGTGCAAATCAACACATCGGCCCCGACCGAGTGCCCGCTTTCTTCAATAATCGCACGTCATCGCCGCCTCCATACACACTATCTTACATCCGTGAAGTAGGACAACCCTTCCATGTTGTTGAGCAATTTGAATGGCCAACTCCCGCTGAGTTGGAACAATCACCAGGGCACTGATATGGTCATGTTGTTTTTCCTGATCAGGTTACTGAGCGGCAATAAAAACGCTGCCCTTTACTCCGTACCAGTTTGAGCAGATGCGATCAAATCGCGCCCAGAATAATAGGAATCACCTGTTCTGAACCGGTGCTGCTGTTTTATACCCACTGCTTAAAATGCCCCGAAGGTTTTCATTAAAAGGAAACGCACTAAACTCCAAATGTATCATTAATGATGTAAAGTTAATCTCTCCGCGTTATAGTCAGCACCTAACCAGTTCTTTGGAATTGCTGGCATGATTGAGAAACTTGCCAAGGCCGATTAGTTTATCGTAGGTAGAATGGAAAAATAGAGCAGTGCAGAGCCCAAAAGAGTTCCGGATTCTCGCACATAGGGTATCTGGCGATCATATTTGTACAAAGTAAAGCACAAGAGAAACAGACTGAGTAAGAAACAACAATAATGACCGAATAGGGATAGGAGCACTCTGTTGTACCTTTGCTCCTGATAAATTTCGATGATACGATCTTCTAAATCGACCGGAAGTTCAGAAAATCTTGGTAGTTGGACCAAATTTTCCAGGTATCACGAGTTGAATCCATACGTTTATCAAATTTACAGGTTATCGTAGATTGTTTTAAAATTTTTCTGGCTCGATGCAGAATGACCTTTACGTTCGACTCCGAATAGCCTGTTACTCGGCCGTTTCTTTCAGATTCAGTTCGTGCAGATAAAAACAAGTTAAGAACTACCGATTCTTTCTCGTTGTTGCGTAACCAGTTTTACCTGCTCTTTACGTTCAAATATCAGACTGTTGTTTTCTTCCAACGGTGTCCAGTTTGGTTCCGATTCGTGGTCGGAAGCAAAATCATCCATCGCCGTTTCTGTTCATTTTTAGTTTGGCCAAACATTCCCTGAACACAATACGCATCAACCAGGTTTTAAAACTGCTTAGTTCCTTAAAGGCATGCAAGTGTCGAAACGCCTGAACAAAAGCATTCTGCACGGCATCTTCCGCCCAATGTTGATTTTTACAGATGCCAATAGCCAATTGCCAGGCTGATGAGGCATAGTTGCGATACAACATTCTAAAAGCATCGGAATGTCCGGCCAGAACCTGTTGGATATAAAACGAATCGTGCAAGAGAACAGCGGGAAATTAATATTTTTCAATCGAACCTACGCCTCATTGGCACTGCGCTTAACATACGCCGTTCCGGAATAATGAATGCTTCCTACTCCGTCATTAATTAGATTCAAAGGTATCCGTAGCCTGCATGCACGTTATTGGAATTGGTAACCGATGCGGAACCTAAAATTAAATTTCTCATTTTAACGGATCCCGTTCCATCATTCAAAATTTCAGCAAGACTCGCGCGACCCTTCAGTTCAATACTTCCTACGCCTGAGTTGATTATTTTAAGGGTTTGGTATTCAAATCCAGCGACATACTTCCGGTTCCATCATTTTCAATGGTTAGTGTTCCGACAGTATTTGCCCTCTGGAAGAGATACTACCTACGCCTTCCTGATGGATCTCAGTGAGTGAATGAGAGTAAACCTTTATTTCGATGTCAGCATGATCAATCATATCAAGCATTCCGAACGACTCATTGCTGAAGTCAATTATGAGTTGATTTCCCTTGATTTTAGATTGGTTTTCGAAAGCACCGGGGTCATAACGAAATTCAACATATTCGCTATCTGAAGGAATAATTTCGATGTCACCCACACAATCACTGCGAAGTACTTGAATTTCTTCGAGAAATGCGTTCTGTTTTGCTGCTCGTTGCACCATTTCTATTGTTGTGGCGGTCTGCTCTTCGTTTCTGGATATCCCATCCAATGAAAAAGATAACACCTGCAAGCAGAACCAAACCCAGACCAACAATTAACTTCGGATTATTCATGATGTTGTTTTTAGCGTCTGAAAAATTGGATTTCAATATGGTGGAAGAAAGGATATTGGCCATACCCAGGAAAAACAAGATGCTACCGAATATGGCAAAGGGACCTTTGATCATGAAATACCGGGAGAGCAGGTAACCAACAAGTAGGCCTAAAGCCACGGCAATCATGTTCATACCTCTTGAGGTGGAATCACCGCGCTGGAAGGTTGATTTCATTTCCTGCATAGGCGGAGGAGTGAGCCCTTTTCTATCATGAGTCGACGTTCATTCATGACATTTTTCTTGTGTTGATAATTGTAATACAGTACAATTACCGGAATGGCAAACGTTAGCGAGATAGCCAATATCGGTATCATGGCTTCAATGGTTGCATTGTGTAATGGAATCATATAAATGGTTTTAAGGTTTAGAGTGTGCTAAGGAAAGAAGGTTACAAGAAAAGATTTTTTTGAAAAAGAATACTTCAATTTTCATTTTTGTTTCGCCTCATTTATATCTATTAGTTTCTTTTCTGTATTTCACTATAAGCTAGAATGAAGAATGCAGAACGCTAGAAAGGATAAAAAAAGTTGGTTTAAGTAAAACATCAATTAAAGAGTGCAATTTTATTTTGGTTTATTATCCAGCACACAGCTAGACGAGACTCGAACCTTTTTTGCCATAAATGACGAGACCGAGACAAGGGCAGCATTCTAACCTTGAAATAATTTTTCCAAGGATGTCCTATTCAATTTTTCAAACGTTTTTCTTCAATAATGGCTTCACGTTTATTGGGCATTACTTTATGATATACAAGTTGCCAAGGTGTTTTGCTTGAAGTAAACTTGGATTTTCCAGAATTATGTTCTTCTAATCTTCATTGAATATCTTCAGTTATCTCTTTATACAAATCACCGTCTTGATCGCTCCTTAGAATGTAAACAAACCAACTCATAAGTTATTAAATGCAAAAATCCCCTAATCGGGATTTTAGTCTCGTCAATTTTGACGAGAGACGGGGCTCGCACCCCTCTCGTCCTAAATGAAGAGACCGTGACAGGTCATCAACCTTTCCTGATAAGAATCTCCAAAGAATATCGATTCAATTTTTTAAACGCCGCTCTTCAATGAGCGCTTCACGTTTGCTTTCGTATTCTTTTGAATAAACCAAATGCCAGGGTCTTTTTGTGGAAGTGAATTTTGATAAACCAGAATTGTGCTCTTCCAACCTACGTTCGATATTCTGCGTGATTCCTTTGTAGAAATCACCATCTTTCTGACTCGTTAAAATGTAAACAAACCAACCCATCACGATTCAATTTCACCATAAAAGCAAAAATCCCTTCGGGAAGGGATTTTTGCGGACCGGACGAGGACTCGAACCCGCGACCTCCGCCGTGACAGGGCGGCATTCTAACCAACTGAACTACCGATCCAATATTTTTACACCGAAGTGTTTAAGAACAATTTTTGAGTTTTTACGGGACTCGAACCGTCTCGTCATTGCTGACGAGACCGTGACAGGGCGGCATTCTCTCGTCACGAATGACGAGACCGATCCAATATTTTTACACCGAAGTGTTTAAGAACAATTTTTGAGTTTTTACGGGACTCAGAACCCGTCTCGTCATTGCTGACGAGACCGTGACAGGGCGGCATTCTAACCAACTGAACTACCGATCCAATATTTTTACACCGAAGTGTTTAAGAACAATTTTGAGTTTTTACGGGACTCGAACCCGTCTCGTCATTGCTGACGAGACCGTGACAGGGCGGCATTCTCTCGTCACGAATGACGAGACCGATCAATATTTTTACACCGAAGTGTTTAAGAACAATTTTGAGTTTTTACGGGACTCGAACCCGTCTCGTCATTGCTGACGAGACCGTGACAAGGCGGCATTCTCTCGTCATGAATGACGAGACCGATCCAATATTTTTACACCGAAGTGTTTAAGAACAATTTTTGAGTTTTTCGGGACTCGAACCCGTCTTGTCATGAATGCCGAGACCGATCCAATTCCATTTCAAGAGCTTCAAACGGAGTGCAAATATAGATTGATTTTAATGATTTCAAAATTTAATACTAAAAAAATTCAGTCTTCCAGAAACAACATCCAGTGCGGCTTTTGCACAATTAACCGCCATTAAAACAAGCCATTCACCTCAGCATTCACGAGGTCGATGACTTTCGCTAAATCATCCTTATTGTCTGCGTAATTAATTTTGTCAATATCTATCACAAGTAAACGGCCATCTTCATATTTATCCAACCAATTGTTGTAGTATTCATTCAGTCGTTTTAAATAATCTAAACGTATATTTTCTTCATACTCCCGCCCACGTTTTTGAATCTGCCCGACCAGGGTTGGAACACTGGCCTTTAAATAAATCAGCAAATCTGGTGGATTCACCATGCTCTTTAACGTTTCAAAGAAGTTTTGTAATTTTCAAAATCGCGTTTAGACATTAGTTGCATCTCGTGTAAATTGGGCGCGAAATGTAAGCGTCTTCATAAATCGTGCGGTCTGAATCACTACCTGGTTGCCGCGTTGAATTTCAACCAATTGCCGCAAACGACTATTCAGAAAGTAAATCTGTAAATTAAAACTCCAACGATGCATGTCGTTGTAAAAGTCGTGAGGTAAGGATTGTTTTCTACATCCTCAAAATGGGGAGACCAATTAAAATGTTTTGCAAAATTCTGGTCAACGTTGTTTACCGGCACCTATATTCCCGGCAATGGCAATGTGTTTAATTTGCTTTCTTAGCCATACCCTAAATAAGACTGAATGTGTAATTGAAAAATTTTAAGCCAACGGACTAAAGTAAAGGTTAATTGCTAAACTTTCAGAGGCTTAACAATAAAAATTTATTCCATGGCCCGCCGAGCGTCAGATAGCGTTTTAGATGCGCTTTCACGGGCTTTTTCGCGGCCTTGTTTCATGATTTTTGAAGCGCTTCTACATTTTTTTGCAAATCTGCAACCCGATTTCTGATTGGAGCAATAAACGATACCATGTCCTCTGCCAATTGTTTTCATGTCCCCGTAACGAATCGAACAGGATGCAAAATCTTCACGGAATTTTGTCGCTATGTCTGCCGAAGAAACTAAATCCATTAGAGAAAATAGGTTTTCGATGTAATCTGGCATAACCGAGTTGGGCGATTCAGGTCCCTGATCTGTTTTAGCTTTCATTACTTTTTCCGGATGGCCTCATCACTGTCTGCCAGATACAAAGTGGCATTTTCATTTTCACTCTTACTCATTTTTCCTTGTCCATCTAAACTTGGAATTTTCACCAACGCATTGCCAAAATTAAATGGGTATGGTTCATTAAAAGTTTCTCCATAACGATGGTTAAAGCGTTGTGCAAAATTTCGGGCCATTTCCAGATGCTGCTCCTGATCTTTACCGACCGGAACAAATGATGCATTATGAATTAAAATATCGGCGGCCATCAAGGTAGGGTAGGTCAACAATCCGGCATTCACATTTTCGGGTTGATTGCGAGCCTTTTCCTGAAAGAAGCTGTTTTTTCTAATTCCCTTTGTAGGATAACATGTTCAGCATCAAATACAATTCTGGAATTTCCGGAATATCACTTTGTACATAAAGAGTAACTTTATCCGGATCAATCACAAGCAATATTCTCCGCTATCACCCGATACACATTGGGTTTCAATAGCGTCGGATCCGGGTGGGTGGTGAGGGAGTGATAATCAGCCACAAAAAATAACAAGGAAACTCATCCTGCATCCGCACATAATTTCGCATCGCGCCGAAATAATTCTAAGTGCAAATACCCGGTCGAGCGGATTCCACTCACAACGATTTCTTTATTTTTCATGTTGCAACGCTTCTTTGATGGTGTTTTAAAGGTCTTTTGATGCGAAATCTAATAATTATCTAATGTTCCACATTTGTGGAGAAGATTTTTGCAAAGTGCCCAAAAATAAAGCGTTTCAAGGTAATTGAATCGATTTTTAAAAGTATCGCCTATTACCACACAATTCAACCTTGATAATTCTTGTTACAACACCATTTTATTCCGGATTGGCATCATACTTGGTAACTTTATAGCATCAACCTGTGGAATGTGCTGTCAAGATTGCGAAAAATGAAAAACATACCACACAAACCGGAGGGGGATTTTTTGGGGGATGCTGCTTGTATTCGTTGGTCTGAATTTGGATCTTCATGCTCAGGTAGCTGTATCCAATACAAATAATCCATCTTCTTTGGCTCAGAAATTAAGTGGCCCTGGTGTTACCGTTTCAAATGCCACCATTCTGTGTGAAAATCAACAGAGTGGAATTTTTGTGGCCGCTACTCCCATTTTTGGATTAGACAGTGGTATTGTGTTAACCACAGGCCGGGCTGGTACCTTACTCCCGTTTTATGGTGTGAATGGCAGTGAGTTCAATTTGGCCAATTTTAATCATGGCAATGGTGGAGACCCCGATCTGACAAGTTTGGCAGGAACTACAACGCATGACCGATGTATTTTAGAATTTGATTTTAAAGCCAATGGAGATACAGTTTATTTTCAGTATCTCTTCGGCTCGGAAGAATATCCTGCGTATAATTGCGCCAATTACAATGATGTTTTTGGATTCTTTATTTCAGGTCCTGGTTATTCCACGCCATTAAATCTGGCATTAATCCCGAATACCAACATTCCCGTATCTATTAATAGTATCAACAATGGAGTCATCTCCGCCGGGNGTAACATAAGTAACTGTACTTCGATGGGAGCTGGTTCTCCGTTTACCTCCATGTACAACAGCAATGTAGGAGGAACCAATCTCACGTATTCCGGGTTTACCGATTTGCTGACATCANAAGCATCCATAACTCCGTGTAGTACATATCATCTGAAACTGGCCATTGCGGATGGTTTCGATAATATCATTGATAGTGGTGTGTTTCTGAAAGCGNGGAGTCTAACATCAATACATTCGAAATTGAGGTTGNCTGCAGATTCTGTTTTAAACAATCAACCTTATGTACACGAGGGGTGCGATTCGGCTGTGATTCGAATCAAACGCAAATTTGCGCAAACAAGTAGTTTTTATCCGGATACAGTGAATCTCATCGTAAGTGGAACAGCTATTTCTGGAATAGATTATCAAGCAATGCGANCCTCATTTGCCTTTACGGCCAATCCAAATGATACTGTTCGTACAGTATATATTGAGGCGTTTAATGATTTGATAAATGAAGGAACAGAAACCATTAAACTGTCCATCTTCGATAACTATAGTACACCTTCGGATAGTATTTCTTTTTGGTCATGGATGCCAAAAATTAATCTGGTCAGTAATGATACCTCCATTTGTTTAGGTAAGAGCGTTGTGGCTAATTTGGTATCTGATCATGGTTTTCAATTCAGTTGGTCACCCAGCAATGGGGTCAGCAATGTTACCGCAATGAATNCAACCTTGACTCCTACAGGTACCACAACCTATGTGGTGACTGCAACCTATGGAAATTGTTTTCCGGTGAAAGATTCGTTTAAAATAACCACCCTGCCATTACCTATTCAGAATATTTCTGTCACGAATCCACTTTGTGCAGGACAAACAAACGGTTCTCTGCAGGTGACCAGTTCATCAACCCCCAACCCGCTAAGTTTTATGTTGAATCCAGGGAATATCGGAGCCTCGGGGTCTCCGGCATTTTTGGAGGATTAGGCGTAGGTACGTATACTGTTACAGTCACTAACGGAAACGGGTGCTCAAAGACAAATACAGCCACCTTGAATATGCCGGCCACCATGTCATGGAGTTCAACTACAACCACAACCATTCCCTGCAATTCAGGAAATATAGGTCAAATTGTTGCTGTTGCAGCAGNGTGGTACCGGTACAAAAACCTATACATTAACACCTGGTGCGGTTTCGAATAACACAGGTAATTTCACCAATTTGGCTGCAGGAACCTATACTGTTCAGGTGGCAGATGCCAATAACTNNAGCGTGAGCACTGCCATTACAGTGAATCAAAGTCAGGGACTAAGTTGGGTTTCCGTAACCTCAACTCCGGTATTTTGTTATGGGTTTACAGATGGAACCATTACTCTTCAGGCAACGGGTACTTCGAGCAATATTAGTTATGCTCTTCAACCAGGTGGGGTTACCAATACCACTGGTGTATTTACGAATCTTGGTACAAATACATACACCATCACCGCTTCCGACCCTAATGGGTGTTATCTTACCACACTGGTAAATGTGACCTCANCCCCGGGAGGAATTGTGATTGATTCGGTGTCAACCACAAACCTGAACTGTGCTAATCAGCCCATCGGCACGATTTCTATTTCAGCAAGTGGTGGTACGGCTCCATTAAGTTATACCCGTCAGCCAGGAAATAGCACGAACACCACAGGTAATTTTACCGGTCTGACTTTCGGAACCTATACTCTCACTGTGACGGATGCCAATGGCTGTTCCTTATCGACAACAGCGGTAATCACTAGCCCGCCTGCCATTACCTACACAGTAACTGTAACACCTCCAACCTGTGTTCCGGGGAATAATGGCATCGTAACCATAACAGCCATTGGCGGTGTAACACCTTATACCTATAGTTTAAATGGACAACCGTATCAGTCCTCTAATACTTACACAGCGGTCACCTACGGAGCTCAAACGGTTTATATTAAAGACGCTAATGGATGCGTTAAATCGTATAATATTAATCCACCTAATCCTTCACCGATTACTTTAACCAATACGACTGTACAGCTAACCTGCACAGATACGATGACGGATATTGTCGTTACAGCAAATAACGGAGTGCCTCCCTATCAATATACTTTACTGCCTCCCAATTTAACGAATAATACGGGCGTGTTTACANATTTCGGACAGGGTTCTTATACAGTTAATGTTGTAGATGCGACAGGATGTAGTAAGTCGATGGTGATTTCTTTGGTTCCTCCACAGCTGACCTGGCAACAATTTATTGTAAGTAATATCCCTTGTACAGGCATAGGGACGGGGAGTTTGGCGTCTGCTATTCAAGGCGGCACTTCTCCTATCACCTATAATCTTCAACCATCGAATACAACAAACTCCAGTGGTACCTTTACCAACCTGGCGGTGAATCAATATACAGTACTGGCAACGGATGCAACCGGATGTACGGCCCAATCGGTATTTAATATCATTGTTTCTCCACCTTTTTCTTTTCCTGCACCTATAGTCAATCAGGTGAAGTGTTGGGGTGCGGCAAGCGGTCAGATTCAGGTGATTCCGAGTGGTGGAGTAAACCCATTTAGTTATACTCTACAACCAAATGGAGCAACGAGTACGAATGGGGTATTCAACAATGTTTCTGCCGGAACCTATACCATACAGGCTTCAGATGCTTCCGGATGCAGTAACTCAATTACCGCAGTGGTTACCCAAAATCCGTTGATTACTTATACCATTACACCCGTACCTNCGAATTGTTCACCTGGAGGAAATGGCACTATAACAATAAATGCCAGTGGTGGCAACGGAGCATATAGCTATAAACTGAATTCGGGCACCTTTCAAACATCGAATGTGTTTACCGGTCTGGTGAATGGAATTTATACCATTACGATTAAGGACGGCGTGAATTGTACAAAATCTACCACGGTGAATTTGCCCAACCCAAGTAATCCGGTTATCAGTTCCCTGAGTCCCGGTTTGATTGTCTGTCATGGAGGAACTACTAGTCTCACTACATCCGTGACCGGTGCTGTAAATCCAATAACTTATTCTGCCAATCCCGGAGGTTTAAGTAACAATACCGGCATATTCAGTGGATTACAAGCCAATACCTATACTGTTTCAATTTCTGATGCCAATAACTGTACAGCAACATCATCTATAACTATCAATCAATCACCGGCCATGGGATGGGCTTCGGTTCAAGTCAATCCTGTGGTCTGTAACGATGCGGGTAACGGATCANTCACCGTAGCATCGTCCGGTGGCAATCCGCCATATTCGTATACCCGACAACCTGGTAACATCACCAATTCGTCTGGCACATTTAGTGGGTTGAGCAATATCACCTATACCATCACTTCAACGGATGCAAATGGTTGTACAAAGACCACCGCTATTACGGTAACTCAACCAAACTTTTTATCGTGGACGAATTTAAATCAAACAAATATTGTATGCCATGGTCAGTCTACCGGTGCAATCGATAAAACCTAAATGNGAGGAACCGGCTCATTTACGTATACTTTANAATCGGGGAATTTATCAAATACAACCGGAAGTTTTTCTGGATTATCTGCGGGTGTGTATACCATGACAGGAACAGATGCCAATGGTTGTACAGCTGCTACCACCTTTACCTTGAGCCAGCCTCCTTTACTTCAAATTAATTCGGTAAGTAACACAATTCCGAGTTGCGTTCCCGGAAACGATGGAACGATTAATGTCGTGGTAGGGGGCACTCCTGCTTACGCCCTGNGTTTAAATGGAGGGGTAAATCAAATTTCTTCAACATTCAATAATATTGGTGTTTCGGTGTATACCGTACAGGTCACTGATTTTAATGGTTGTACTGCATCCAGTATTGTCAATGTAATTAATCCTGGCGTTCCTTCATTTAATAGCTTCACGGTACAGCATTTAAGTTGTTACAATATTCCCACAGGAGTGATTTCTTCAACAGCCATTGGTGGAACCGGAACATTAACTTATTCCATCCAGCCACTTGGATTTAGTAATACAACCGGTCAATTTTCGAGCCTGGCTTCCAATAACTATGTAGTTTCGGTTACGGATGCGAATGGCTGTACGGCAACATCAAATGTGGTCATGACTCAGCCGCCGCAATTATTATGGGATAGTGTAGATAACCGGGATGTTTCGTGTTATAACGGAAGCAATGGATTGGTGACGAGTTCTGCCTCTGGTGGCACGGGCACCTTATCCTATTATCTGGCACCGGTGGGGATCCAGAATTTTTCAGGTGCATTTNTCGGATTAGGTACCGGAAACTATACCCTCACGGTTACCGATTCCAATGGATGTACGATTCAATCCGCATTTGCCATCAATCAATTTCCTCAAATACTATGGAACCCTCCGGTTGTTCAGGCGGTAAGTTGTACCGGTGGATCCAATGGCGGTTTTAGCATTACGGCAAGTGGCGGAGCAGGCTCATTTACCTATGATTTACTGCCGAATGGTCCTGTTGGTACAAATGGAAGTTTCTCCGGATTAACAGCAGGTACCTATACGGTATTGGCTACGGATGCCAATAACTGTACCGTTCAAACCACAGTCACGATTCCTCAACCATCTACATTGAATGTGACTACCNCCACACTAACTCCGGCTACTTGTATTCCGGGTTGTGATGGTACTTCTACCTCAGTAGGTTCAGGTGGGGTGTTGCCTTACCAATTTGCGTTAAATGGTGGCGCATATCAAAACGCGAATTCTTTTGCATCGCTTTGTTCAGGAACTTACACAGTTCAAATTAAAGATGCTAATTCATGTACAGCTACTTCATCCTTTGTGATTAGTACGGCCAATGGACCCAACAGTATTGTAGTGAATACAACGCCAACCAGCTGCTATGGAGCAACCAATGGATCGTTAACTGTTTCCATTACGGGTGGGAATGGTGCGGTGAATTATCTGATCAACNCAGGTAATCAGAGTAATACAACAGGTAATTTTAATGGACTTACAGCAGGAAATTATACGCTGACGGCAACGGATGCTTCGGGATGTACAATAAGTTCAATCAGTCCGATTACACAACCAGCAGCGGTCAATATAAATTTCTCCTTAATTGAGCCGGTTACGTGTTTTAATGGATCGGACGGAGCCGTGCATGTGTCAGGAAGCGGTGGATCGNGTAGTTTCACCTATCAGTTGTCACCACTGGGTACTTCCAATACGAATGGTAATTTTAATGCATTGAATGCCGGAACTTTTACAATTCAGGTGAGTGATGCCAATAGTTGTACTTCATCTGCCACAGTGATCGTTCAACAGCCTGCTGATATTTCTTTGCAGGTAAGTAGTGTTGTACCTGTAAGTTGTTTTGGTACCAACACCGGATCTATTCAATTTTCAGCGACAGGCGGTAATGGAGTATATACCTATTCTATTGCCAACCCGTTGCAATCGAATACCAATGGTACGTTTAATAATTTACTGGCATCTACTTACACGCTGTTGGCTACCGACACTGCCGGATGTATAGGGGATTCAATCCTTATCATTTCACAACCGGCTGTTCTGCAAATAAGCAGTTTGTCTTCAACTATTCCAAGCTGTGTTCCGGGTAACGATGCCACTATCACAGCCACAGTTAACGGAGGCACACCAGGGTATCAGTATGCTTTGAATAACGGTGCACCGCAATCTTCTGGAGTTTTTAATTCAATCGGAGTGGGTACATATACTTTAACCGTGACCGATTCTAAATCCTGTACGGCCACTTCTGTAATCAATGTGGTATCTCCAAATGCACCACAAATTCTTTCAGTGGTTAAAACCCAAACANGTTGCCAACCGGGTTGTGATGCGAGCTTAACCATATCAGCTTCTGGAGGCACCGCTCCGTTACAATACACCGTTGGGTCAGGTTATCAATCTGGGAATCAATTTAACAACTTGTGTGCTTCAACCTATACTGTACAAGTGAAAGATGCTGTCGGATGTACTTATTCTTCTTTGGTATCTATAACAACAGTGAATGGTCCTATTTTGCAATCGTCCAACGTAACACAGATTCCATGCTTTGGTTTAGCCAATGGTTCAGTGGGTTTAAATGTCACTGGTGGAACTCAACCTATAACCTATACGCTGATGCCAGGATCTCAGGTGAGTACCAGTCCCTTATTTACAGCCTTATCTCCGGGAACATATACAGTAACCGGCTCTGATTTGAACGGATGTTCGCTTTCAACCACCTTGACCATTTCGCAACCANCCTGCCAATTCTCGAATTTAAATTCAACACCCGCTCTTTGTCAGGGTGTTAGTAATGGAACCATCGTTTTCAGTATGTCTGGTGGTACAGGTAGTTTGTCGTATACAATTACCCCAAGTGGTGTGTATTCAGGATCTTCATCTTTTACTGGTTTGGCCGGTAACCTGACTTATACTATACAAGTAACAGATGCCAACGGATGCACAAAAACAGCCACTCAGTTTGTTGCTGAACCTCCTTCCCTGCAAATTGATAGTTTTGCGACCACTCAGGTAACCTGTAATGGGGCCAAAAATGGTAGCATCTTTATGCAGGCCATAGGGGTAATGGTTCTATCACCTATTCATTGAATCCCGGAAATCAGAATAACTCAACTGGTTTGTTCACGAATCTTCCAGGCAATACATTTACGGTCACTGCTACTGACCTGAATGGATGTGCCATACAAACCGTAACCTCCATTCAGAATCCTTCTTCGTTACTCATTGCCAATGCATCAGCTGAATATCACGTGTTTTGGAATGAACAACGGAAGCATTAGTTTGTTAGCAGGTGGAGGAATGGGAATGATTTCTTACTTGTTATTACCAGGCAACGTGAGCAGCCCCAATGGTCAGTTTACGAACCTCGGGCCAGGGACATACGATGCGCTGGCTATAGATGCCAACGGCTGTGCGGATACGGTTCAGCTTATTGTGAATGAGCCAGGACTGGTTCATTTTACCAATGTACAAGCCAATGGGGTACTGTGTTCCGGGCAAAATAATGGGGCCTTAATAGTTACTCGGGCGGTGTAGGTACCATCCAGTATACTGTTCAACCAGGCAATCAAAGCAATACCTCCGGAGTTTTTAATAATTTAGGTGGTAATCAACTCTATACTGTAACAGCCCAGGATCAAAACGGTTGTACAGAGGATACGACCGTTTTTGTGGTTTTGCCTAGTGCGTTGACCATTGATTCAGTAACTCATACCGATGTCGATTGCCATTCCGCACAAAATGGTTCCATTACTATGTATGCCAATGGTGGAACAGGAGCGATTACGTTTAATTTACTTCCGGAGGANNATCACAAACCAAACCGGAGGATTTCAGAACCTGGCTGGAAATACCTATACGATTGTGGCCACTGATATCAATGGATGTTCTTTATCTTCTTCGGTATTGGTGTATGAACCACCAGCCTTACAGTTTGTCAGTGCACTGTCAACAAATATCATTTGTTTCGGACAACAGAATGGGACTATCACTGTTCAGGGAACCGGAGGAACACCCGGCTTAAATTATCTTCTCAGTCCGGGAAATTCTTCAAATACAATCGGGTCTTTCTCTTCGCTTCAACAAAATACATACACCGTTACGTTAAGTGATGCCAATGCCTGTAGTATTACAACATCTCTGGTGGTTGTGGAACCGCCTTTGGTTAAATTCGATTCGGTCACTGTTCAACATGTCAAATGCTTTGGACAAAGTAATGCCATGATTCACGCATTTGCCAGTGGTGGGGTTGGTACCCTGACGTATACGATCACACCATCANCCCTCGGTGAATACAACCGGAATTTTAATGGCTTGTCTACCGGAAGCTATACGATCGGTGTTGCTGATACTAAATCCTGTTCAGCATCTACCATCGTAAATATTTTTCAGCCTCAGCCTCTGGTCGAAAATCTGGTTTCTTCAAGCAATGTGACTTGTTATGGTGGAAATGATGGAAGTATCGTTGTACAGGCCACCGGAGGTACATTGCCGTATGTTTTTACGCAATTACCGAATGGAATTTCAAGTTCTACTGGTAGCTACCAGGCGGTAAGTGCCGGTGTTTACACCATGTTGGTGACGGATGCGAAAGGTTGTCAGGATAGTATTCAAAATATTAGCATAACCCAACCTCCGCCCATTGTTTTTACCACAGTAACTCATGAAGATATTACCTGTTATTACGACACTACCGGAAGTATATCTGCAGTAGCAACTGGCGGAACAGGTGCAATTGTATTTACTTTAAATCCACAGGTTGGAGTTCAAAGCAGTTGGGGGCAATTTGAAAATTTGAAAGGTGGAATCTATACGCTTACGGCAACTGATGCCAGCGGATGTACTGCAACATCTATTGTTATAATTAAACAGAACCTGGAAATTGTAGCCAGTGAAGTTAACTTAAGCCAACCCATTTGCCATGGAGATGCCAATGGTTGGATTAGTATGAATACGGTGGGAGGTGTTTCACCATTGACTTATTCCATGAACGGTGGGCCATTTATTAATCCCGGACTCTGGCAAAATCTGGTAGCTGGTACGTATAATTTTACCATAATGGATGCGCTGGGATGCGTTAAGGATACCACTATGGTTTTAACCGATCCGGATATTGTTCATGCCTGTAGACATTGGCGATGTGAAATGTCCCGGCAGGAAGATGGTACATTACGAATTTTTGCAACTGGTGGAAGAGGCGATTTCACGTACTACGTCAAACCCGGTTTGAATATTAATAAGCACGGATTTTTCCAAAACCTGGGAGTAGGCCAATATACAATCACCGTGAAGGATAGTTCAAATTGCGTTTTTGATACCACGGTTGTTTTGAAAGAATCAGCGGATGCCATGGATTTGAAATTTGAAAAGAAAAATCTGGGCTGTTTCGGCTTTGGAACGGAAGGTTGGGCACAAGCTCTTGTGACGGGCGGTACTCCTCCTTATTCCTATGCGTGGCAAACAAATCCCATTCAAACTACCGACAGGATTGATGGACTGCGCTACGGCTATTATTCCATAGTTGTCACGGATGCGAGCGGTTGCGAATTAAATGATAAAATTTATATTGAGCCTGGTCCTTGTTGTGAAGAGATTTTTANNCCAAATGCGTTTAGTCCGAATGGGGACGGTAAGAATGACGAATGGAGAGTAGTTACTGCTATTGGTTTAGACTTACAGCAATTGGTGATTTATGACCGATGGGGTAACAAAGTATGGGAAACAACCGATATCGCGAATGGTTGGGATGGTAACNTTCCGGGGAAAAAGATGGATACGGAAACTTACTTTTATCTGCTACGTTATAAATGCCTGCATGATGGTAAAAATTACACCCGTAAAGGTGACCTGATTTTATTGCGCTAACCGAGGTTAAACGAATCTGCAAAAGTTTTGCATGATCACTTGCCGGATAGTACAGTATCAATCCAGGCATTTACTGCAAGCAAAGTTTCTGCATCGTTCACCAGATTGGGTTCAAATTGGCGTCCGGTAACTTGTTGGTACAATTCGATATAGCGTTCAGAAATTTCCTGAACGAAGTCATCGGGTATTTCAGGTATTTGTTGTCCTTCCAGACCCATGAAATGATTAGCAAGCAACCATTCTCGAACAAATTCTTTAGAAAGTTGTTTTTGAGGCAGGCCTTTCTGTTGCAATTCTTCATATCCTTCCGCGTAGAAATATCTGGAACTATCTGGTGTATGAATTTCATCCATCAGGTAGATGGTGTCGCCAATTTTCCCGAATTCATATTTTGTATCAACCAATATCAATCCTCGCGACTGTGCAATAGATTGGCCTCGGGCATATAATTTCCGGGTAATCGATTCAATTTGCACATAATCGCTTTCGGAGACAAGTCCTTTCGCAATTATTTCTTCACGGCTAATATCCTGATCATGTCCTTCATGTGCTTTTGTGGTTGGAGTAATGATTGGTTCCGGAAAAGCATCATTTTCACGTAAACCTTCAGGAAGTTGAACTCCACACAAGGTGCGGATTCCTTGNGTATAGGTTCGGCTGGCATGTCCGGTTAAGTATCCACGAATAACCATCTCTACCGGAAATGGATGGCATTTAAGACCTACGGAAACATGAGGAAGGGGTGTTGCAAGTACCCAATTTGGAACGATATCAATTGTTGCTTTCAGAAAAGATGCGGCAATTTGATTCAGAACCTGTCCTTTATAAGGAATTGGTTTGGGTAATATCACATCAAACGCCGAAATCCGGTTGCTGGCTACCATCACGAGGTACTCTTCTCCGATATAATGCACATTGCGAACCTTTCCCTGATAATAGCCTGTTTGATATTTGAATTCCACGAATTACCGATTTAAATCTGAAAATTGAATCCGCAAAAGTAATCACCGGTATTTGTGAATTTAACAAGAAGTGATTTGAGTTATCAACAGGGGTTTCTGAAATCATGATTCCGATTAACTTTGCACTTTAATGAATACAACTCCTGCTNTTTTGATGCTGTCGGATGGAACTTTATTTGAAGGAAAATCCTTTGGAAAAATTGGAACTGCCACCGGAGAACTATGTTTTAATACCGGCATGACCGGTTATCAGGAGGTTTTTACGGATCCTTCCTATTTCGGCCAAATCCTCATCATGAACCCCGCACACATCGGAAATTACGGCACCCGTAGTATCGATGTGGAGAGTGATACCGTTAAAATTTCAGGTTTGATTTGCAAAAGCTTGTCAGATAAGTATTCCAGAAATTTGGGAGATCACTCGTTGGAGGAATTTCTTATTCAGCATAATCTGGTAGCCATTCATGAAATTGATACCAGGGCGTTGGTAGCTCATGTCAGGCAACAAGGTGCTATGAATTGCATTATTTCCTCTGAAATCCAGGATCCTGTGGTGCTTAAACAGCAACTGGAGCAGGTACCCCTGATGGAAGGTCTTGAGTTGGCCAGCCAGGTTTCCACCACAAGATCTTATGAAATAGGTGAAGCAGGTGGAAAACGAGTGGCTGTGCTTGATTTAGGCGTTAAACAACATATTTTGCGTTCCATGCAGGAGCGGGGAGGGCATTTGAACGTATTTCCTGCACGCACATCATTTGAAACTATGCAGGAATTCAACCCACAGGCCTATTTTATCAGCAATGGGCCTGGCGATCCTGCCTCTATGCCGTATGCCGTAGAAACTGTAAAAGCAATTCTGAATACCGGTAAGCCGGTCTTTGGAATCTGTATGGGGCATCAGATAATCGCTCTGGCCAACGGGNCGAAAACCTATAAAATGCACCATGGGCATCGCGGATTAAATCATCCCGTTCTTAATTTACAAACAGGACGAAGTGAAATCACTACCCAAAATCACGGTTTTGCTGTCGATAAACTCAGTGTCGAANCAACATCCGATTTGGAACTCACGCACATCAATTTGAATGATCAAAGTTTGGAGNGGATGCGCATGAAGAGTAAGCCAGTGTTTTCAGTTCAATATCATCCGGAAGCCACTCCAGGCCCCCATGATTCGAGGTATCTTTTTGACGACTTTATGGCTTCGATCATCTAGTGTTGTTGAATTCAGTAGTTTTCTTTAGATTTAAGGTCTGATGCGTTATCCAATTGCTCCAGCTCTGGTGTTCCTTTTCTTGCTTTTGCGGGATGTAAAAGAATGGCCAGGATGATTCGAAAATTCCAACGGAGGCAATGGAGGACCTGTGTGCAACTTAACTACCAATACCATTCAGACCCCAGAAGGGATATTTCCAATTGGTATTGATACCGCCTACCTCTCACCCAATGCTACCTGGTATACCCAGTGGCTCGTGAATGATACGGTAGGAGTAGGGGTCGATTTTGGCATGAGTACCGAACCTTTAGCCGGTGAACATATTGTAACAAGTGATTTCGGTCAGCTAAAATTGGGTAATAATAGGGTGTTTATTCAGATTTTTATCGGTTCTAAAACGTATGTAGCCCAAGAAGGTACTTTGGATTTGAGCCTTTCTGGAATCACGGAATTTGTCAACTCAATTGCAAGAATCAGAGCGGGGATATTCATCGATTTAGCCTTAAAACAACCTTAAATGAATAGTTGAATTTCTTAATATGAGGTTATTTACCTTGTAATTACTGAAAGGCTATGTTAATTTTGCACTACCATTTCAATTTTAACCGAAGCCATTATGATGAACAAATTAAACGTTTTTACTTTTCTGATTATCGTTTATTCGGTAGTAGTTTGTATGACAGTGAAACACACTGATGAGTTACAGGTAGTTGCTAATCATATTCAAAAGATACTGTTCACTTGGATGCAACAAAACGCAATACGGTCACTGAAATTGCCCACGTGCAACCGATAACGCTTTTCAGCGTAGCCAAATAAAAACTATATTTTTATAAATTTGATGCACTCTTTCCGGAGTGCTTTTTTATTAATAGGTACAACGCCTACTTCCTCACAGACCAGCCCTCCCGCTAAGTTCGCAATTTGAGCAGAAAAAAAGCCATTCGAACTAACTGCATAAAATAAGCTCATCACACTGATGACGGTATCCCCGGCACCCGAAACATCAGCTATTTTTCTTGGAAATGCCGGTATTATCGTTGAAGTCCCTTCTTGGTCCTGGATAAATATGCCTTTTTCTGACAGCGTAATAAGGGTAATTTGATGCTGTAATTTATCAAACAATAGCTTATGGGTTTGCCGCAGCGACTGTAATTCAGGTAAAATTGAACTATTCAGGGCTTCTCTGATTTCTTTAAGGTTAGGTTTAAAAATATCGCATCGTGAATAGGCGAAAAGTTTCTGAATTTCGGATCCACTAGTTAAAACACCAACTGTACGACAATGATTGATGAGTTTCTCTATCGTATTGGCATCCAAAAGTCCTTTATTGTAATCTTCAAAAATTAATACGTCTGGTGCTTCAATCTGAATCGCACGCATACAGGAGTCAATGAAATGATGTTGATCAGCGGTGTTTAGATCATCGGTCACCTCCTCATCGACCCGCAGAAGTTGTTGATTTTTTGCCAGAATTCGGGTTTTGATCGTAGTTGGTCGGTTTACTTCAATCAGGAATTCCGTTGATATGCCATGGTCAAGACAGAGTTTTTTCAGTATTTGACCATCTGTGTCCTTTCCGCACACGCTCAGCAAATGCACTTCAGCACCCATTTCACGGCAATTAATGGCGACATTAGCCGCACCGCCTAAACGAATATCTTTTTTAAAATCTGAACGACGGTACGGGGCTTCCGGAGAAATACGATCTATTTGTCCGTACCAATATTGATCTAACATCACATCACCTACCACAAAAACCTTTAGGTTCGCAATTCGCTTGAACCAGGAATCTAATTTTGTTTAGAAGGATAGAATGGATGCTTCAAAGCTATTCAGGTAAGTTTTTCGGTACAAAAAAGAATGTTTCAAGTAAGCTATCCCATCATTTATTTCTGCACAGGTAATCAATCCGACGACTTCCTTTTCTTTTTCTTTTTTCTTTTTCTCGATTTCAAAGGTATAGTCAATTCCGAAAACCTGATGCTTTTTTATACTGCCATCCATTGGATGCTGAATAAAGTAGTACAGAGCCAATCCGTGGCGGCGTTTATATAAATACGACCATTTAATTCCGCTACGCAACCGATCTGTTTCATTCTGGTTTGGTTGAAACCGGGAAAATAATTCAGTAAATAATCCGGCACTCATCTTCTTGTTAATTTCATACTTTCCACTCAACCGGTTCCTTAGTACCCATTCCGGTTGATACGATTTCAAATAATCTGCATCCAGATAGGCTATATCATGTTGCATCATGTTGCGTAACCCGATTGAAATCTTTGTATTTAATTTATAGGAAAGATCCAGGCGTGCCCTGAAACGGTGGAAATCGCGTGAATAGGAGGTACCGAAGCGGTAATCCATACCAGCAGAAAGATATTTATTGAATCTGTAATCAAATCCCAGCTGAATGTTGCTTCGGCGAAATGCGGATAAGTTCTGATTGTAATCTATTCGATAGAAACCATAAACAGACCATTTTTGTTCACCTCCCAATTCACGCAAACACGTTGACGGAGGTAAGTATCCTCAAATTGGGCCGTCACAATCTGCCACGCGCAGACAAAAACAAACAGAAAATAAATACGTTTCATGAATCCTGATTAATCATCGTCGCCGGTCATTCCTTGCCGGTTTTCATTTTCTTTGGCATAATAGAACACATGGAGGTATGCGGTATCGCGCAAAAAATTAACTGTTTTTACCTCCACCCGATGAATAGGTAAGCCGGTTCGCTGTACAATATCCGCAATCATTTCTTCCCTTCTGGATGGATGAATGAGATCAATTCGTTCATAAGTAATTTCTTTTACATTTTCATGGGTCAGGGTAATAAAACGATCTAAAATCAATGTGATGGCGAGAATAATTACATTGCTTCCAATCATGACCAGCCATCCCTCGTCAACCAACGATAAGGCATTGATCATACCTAAAGCCAAAGCGATAAAAAAGTATCCCATCTCTTTGATTGGAACGGTTACTGTCCGGTAACGCATGATGGAGAAGATGGCAAGAAGTCCGAAAGCAAATCCCGGTTTCAGTTTCGTTGTGCTTAAAAGCAGGAAGATGATAAAATTGAAAATGAAAAAGGAAAAAAGAAAATCTTTATTCTTGTGGGTCGGGTAATATATCAGGCGCACTAGAATAAATATGGCGACCATATTTATTCCAAATCGACTAAGTAACTCGATATAGTCCATTCCGGAAGACGTAGCCGCCGGTTCTGCTAAAATATCCGTTGCGGCTGTCTTAATAGAATCTGCAATGGCATTAAGCTGTGATTCGTTGGTTTGCATATAGTTGTCTGAGCTTTTGTATTTTTAATAGAATTGGTTTAAACGCGTTGTGCTTCAGCGTTTTTCAAGAAGTGCAGTGCCGATGGCATATTTACTGAAACTACTTTCCCGGATTCCGAATTTTTTAAGGACCTGAATCGTGTGGCTGAAAACATCTGTTTTGCCTTGTTTTACCTCAATCACGACAATTTCCGGCAAATAAATTTCTTCCTGCCCATTGGCCAAACGTATATCCAAATCGATGGTGATACGTTCGGAAAATGCATAGTTGGTGAGCGTAATGCGACGGAATTCATTGGTCATTTTNTTNTCAATAGGCTGGTTATTGAGTCGTTTATAGCCAATTAAAGCATAGTCTTCAGCAGGAATAGTGTCGGTGAGCGCAGAAATCACTTTGCGTTGCTTGTCGGTTCGGGTACCGAATAACTTTCTTTTAATTTCGTACATGACCAAATGGCTTTCTACATATTCACGGCATCTTACTTTTACCCGATTAATACATCCATTGTGATGATCCTTGTAAAACCGGAAGTCAGGTGTATCAAAGTACACCGTTTTATATGTGAATAATCGTGTATCGTCAATCTGAAGAATTTTTGATTCTTTTATTTCAATTAATACATCCTTCAGTTGANNTCGGGTCAGCATATACTTCGTGTCAATCCGGTTTTGGAGCTTCACAGCATCCAAATCTTTCAGACTAACAGTTTCAAACGTATTGAGAATATTCAGAATTTCCTGCATGGATCAGAGACGAATAATAAAATCAGGAAGTTTCATTTCATCCTTGTTGCCAGAAATGGTCACTGTGTATTTAATAGCTTCCCGATCGTCCGGGCAGGTTAAGCAATCGCTGTAAACCCACAATTGATAGGTCCCCTTGCGAAGCTCTTCAATTTGTAACTTCCGTTCAAATCAGTATCAACCTGTTCGAGTACTCCTTCCTGACCATCTACTGAAATAAACACATTAATATTACCTAAATAACCCTCTGCAAGAGTGTCCGTTTGTTCTTTATTGGTATCATATACGAATACCTTCCCCTGAATGGATGCTCTTCCGCCAAAACCTGGTTCTTTTTGCACGAAACAAGGCTACCGATCATAAGGGTGAGTGCAATGTATTTCTTCATTTTCAATCCATTAAACGCCTCTAATATAGAAGAAACTTAACAGAAACTTCATATTGGTATCTATTTATATAGACTAATATCGATATTCGCAGGATGAAACCTAAACTTTTAACAATGCCAGAACGCAATTCATCGAGAATAAAAAATGATTGTCGCACGATCGAGGCTAAATGGGGTATGCTTTTTTATTCTTTGCCCTCGTCGGGGCTTGTGAGTTGAAGACTTCATCCAAGGAAGAGACCGTTGAAACAACCGAAAAAAGATATCATACCCAATTTAGCCTATTCCGTTGTAGGATATTATCCACACGATACCAAATCGTTTACAGAAGGATTTGTATGGCATGGTGAAAAACTTTTTGAAAGCACCGGATCTCCACAGGATATGCCGGAATTACGGTCAGTAATTGGAGAGATGAACCTGAAAACAGGCAAACTGGATGTAAAAGCGGAGTTGGATCGAAAGACATATTTTGGTGAAGGGATGGTGNTTTTGAAAGATAAAGTATATCAATTAACCTATCAAAACCAAATAGGATTCCTATATGATGCGCAATCATTTCGGTCGCTCGGCTCATTCCGATTTACGAATGCTGAAGGATGGNGGTTAACTACCGATTCGATTCATTTAATCATGAGCGATGGTACCAGTAATCTGACTTATCTTGATNCGGAGAACTTTACAGTCAGGAAAACTATTTCCGTCACTGAGAACGATCGATTAGTAAGCCGTTTAAACGAACTTGAGTTTATAAATGGATACATTTATGCAAACATCTGGACCACACATAGCGTGGTTAAAATTGATGNNGTAAGTGGAAAAGTGATTGGTAAATTCGATNTTTCATCATTGGATGCAGAAGTACGTGCCAAATACCCTCAGGCACTGGAAATGAATGGGCTGGCTTATAACNCTAAATCCAACCATTTATTTGTTACAGGAAAACTTTGGCCTACTGTATACGAAATAGAAGCGAAATTCTAAAGTAACCTGAATATTCGGGAAAAGATCGTCTTTCAAACCTTGATACCATTTGTATATTTGTTCTTGTGCATACATCTTCTTCCTCCTTTATAACTGATGCTAAAATTGCCGTTGTAATTCCCTGTTACAATGTAGAACGGCATATTGAAGCAGTCGTTAAGAACTTGCCGGAATTTGTATCCTGGATAATCGCAGTTAACGATTGCTCCCGGGATGGCACTTTGAATTTACTGTATCAAATCGCACAAGTTGAATCGCGTCTTCAAGTAGTGAACCATCCGGTGAATCAAGGGGTAGGCGGTGCGATGATTTCGGGATATCAACAAGCTATAAACTTGGGGGCCGAAGTGGTTGTAAAGATGGACGGGGATGGTCAGATGGATGCATCCAATATTTCGTTCTTGGTGCAACCTCTTCTTGAAGGAAAATCAGATTNNTTCAAAGGGAATCGTTTTCGCGATTTTAAAGCGCTGCGTTCGATGCCCATTTTTCGGCGTATCGGGAATCTCGGATTAAGTTTCATGATTAAAGCGGCATCAGGGTACTGGAATATTTTTGATGCCACCAACGGCTTTACTGCCATTCGAGGGGATATGTTGAGGCAATTGGAACTCGCGAGGCTACACAAAAGATATTATTTTGAAACTTCAATGATCTCTGAATTGTACTTGCAACATGCTGTCATCCAGGATATTCCGATGAAGGCAAAATATGGCGATGAAATTTCCGGTTTATCGANNTATGGAAAACTCATTGAATTTCCACCTAAATTACTTTATACGTTCCTTCGGCGAATCCTATTGAAGTATTTTCTGTATGACTTTAATCTTGGATCCNTGTATTTGATTTCCGGAGCACCCATATTTTTAGTAGGGTTGATTTATGGTTTGGTAAAATATAAATTCTATCTGGAGTTAGGAGTTGGGGCACCAACTGGAACCGTAGTCATTCCAACGCTCATGATTATTATGGGTTTTCAATTACTGTTAGCGGGTTTAGCATTTGATGTGGAGCATTATCCTAAGAAATCGGTATAGTTTCGTGGTAGAACTCATTGGCAAGCCAAAAGAAAAACCGTATTGGTTGGATGAGTATCGGGAATTGATTATGAAACTTTTTCCTGACGCATATTTTATATCTTCGTTCGATAAAGACGTACCATGGCCAAGTCGAATCAAAAACAAAACGTGTCTATGCCTGGGGATAAGGCAACACGCTCTTCCGCTGACAAAGTTCCTTCTGTGAATCGCAAATACTGGTCTTTTTATTTGGTAATTGCCTTATTGGGATTGATAATTTATTCAAATTGCTACGACTGTTCGTTTCAATTAGACGATAAGCACAATATCGTTGATAATCCTGCCATCAAAGACTTAAATAAAATTACGGAAATGTGGGCCCTGGACCCCGGCCGTTTTCTACCGTTTTATTCTTTTGCGCTAAATTTTCATTTTGGGCAACTTCAGGTTGGAGGATATCATCTTGTGAATGTTGTGATACACCTTGTTAATTCTATGATTGTATTTTGGATGGTCACCTTGCTATTTTCTACTGCAACGTTGAAGGAGCATATACTTGCCCGAGATTCTAAACTTATAGCTTTTGCTGTAGCATTGATGTTTGTATCCCATCCCTTGGCTACTGGCGCAGTAACATATATAGTTCAACGTATGGCTTCTATGGTCGCAATGTTTTACCTGTTAACTATTTGTCTTTATTTAAAAGGTAGACTTTCAGAAGAATCGAGGTTGAAAAGATACTACTTTGTCGGAGCGTTTTTAACCATGATAATGGCCATGATGTCCAAACAAAATTCGTTCACCTTGCCATTGATGATACTTTTGGTAGAGCTCTATTTCCTGAACACCAAATCAAGATACTTTGAAGTTAAAACCCCTCGATTTATCGCAAGCACAATTGGCCTGTTGATTGTGATGGGTTTGGCGATTTTCTTACTGGCAGATAAAGTACTAAAACCTTTACCTCCTTCAATATATAATCCGGAAACAATTACTCCATGGAATTACTTACTCACTCAATTTAGCGTAATTGTAAAGTATATCCAATTGCTGATCTTACCAATAAATCAAAATATTGATTATGATTTTCCTGTTTCCAATCACATCTTAGAATGGCCTACGTTGTTGAGCGGTCTTTTTCTAATGGGGTTATTGATAACGGCAATTATTTTGTTCAAAAAAATCNGACTGATTTCATTTTGTATCATCTGGTTTNTTCTGACTTTATCAATCGAATCAAGCATAATTCCTATTGCCGATGTGATTTTTGAACATCGGACATACATACCCTCAATAGGATATTTTTTAGTCGTAAGTACACTGATTTNNTTTTATTTCATGCGCAGTAAGAAAGTCTATTTATGGAGTGTCATTCTGGTTATAGTTGGTTTGCAATCGACGCTTGCCTATCAAAGAAACAAGGTGTGGAAAGATGAAATAGCATTGTGGTCAGATGCTGTAGTAAAATCACCGGGTAAAGCACGACCTTATATTAACCGAGGTTATGCTTATGGAAAGATGCAACGATGGAACCAATCTATTCAGGATTTTCAGAAGGTAAATGAACTGTTTCCTGATCGACATGCAACGGCATTTTACAATTTAGGGATTGCCTATTGGGCTTTAGGTGAAAAGCAGAAATCGCTTGACAATTATTCTAAGGCCATTCAGGTTGATCATAAAAATTTTGAGTCATATTATGCCCGCGGAGTTTGCTTCCATTTCTTAAATGATGGATAAAGCAATTTCAGATTATTCCAAAACTATCGAATTAAATCCGTCGTATGAAAAAGCGTATTATAGTCGCGGCTTGTTGTTCGGAGCAAAAGAATGTGGGAAGATGCGATACGTGATTACTCAAAAGGAATAGAATTGAATCCGAACAATTTTAACTTTTATAACAATAGAGGGCTTGCCTACGGAAACTTGGGTCAATGGGATAAGGCCATTATGGATTTGAATAAAGTGATTGAGTTAGATCGCAAAATAAATCTGCATATTCATATAGGGATGCCGCACAAAATAAATTGAAGGAGAAGCAAGCGATTCGATGATTTCTGAACTGTCAATTTACAATAACAGCATTTTCTTCCTCCTGCCTTTTACGTCATCATAGGGACTTCATGTGATTAGAAAGGAAATAAACGTTTCTAATCGCTCTCATTTGAATAAAATTTAACAAAACTTGACCAAAACCTTCAAAAAATCCTACATTAGACATCATTAAAACTGTGTATGAAAAAATATTTATTTGCATCTCTATTTTGTTTTTACAGTTTGGCTGTAACTGCGCAGACAACCTTAAGTGCCGGAGGTTATTCACCGGCAGTGGGGACCACCTTTAATACTGGTCAATGTTTTGTCACTTTTGCTGTACGGAACAACAACAACTTCCCGATCGTTTTAACCAATCTGACCACGCTGGAAGCGAATTTATATGAGAACAACAATTTTACGTTGTATTATTCCTCTACTAGTTTAGGAGGCTTACCAACTATACCAGGTGCGGGTTGGACTCAGGTTAGCCAGTCTCTTCAGCCCATTACATCAACAGTGATTGGTCAGGTGGCTCCGTTTAATTGTATCGGATTGGTGATTCCACAAAATACAACCTACCGATTTGCCTTAATGGGTTCAAAAGGGATGGCAATGCGGGCGAATGGCGCTACTGGACTTACACCGAATATTTTTCTACGGGAATGTCGATTTGATGACCGGTGATTATACCATTGTTGGGCAAGCTGCCAGAGTGGGATATTTAGGAGGACCTGGCTTGCCGAACTTTGTTCAGGTTTATTTTGATGGAAGTATTTCATTTATTCAGGCACCAGGGTTCACCGATATTCAAGTGCTAAGTGTCACTAAACCAGCCACTGCCTGTAATGCCACCAATAGTTTTCTTTCTGCACTGATTTGTAATAAATCCCCTCAAAATGTCAATATCGCCAACAACAATGTCACAGTTAACTTTAATGTAAATGGACCGAACGGTATTCAAACTTCCAATTTTACCATGAATACCGGAACCATGGCACCTTGTAGTTGTTTAAATGCAGCTATATCCGGAATTAATTTCTCGGCATCCGGTAAATATATTATCACGGCAAATGCATCCATTGCCGGGTAACCGATAATAACCTCACCAATAACACCTATGTGGATTCGCTCACCAATTATAAACCCATCGTGAGCCCTAATGACAGTATTTGTCAGTATTCCAGTGCTGGACTGTTTGCCGGATTTACAGCCTCGTCATGTACCACACGCAAACGAACTTATACGTTAAATTCAACGGTCTTAACCCCTCAACAGGCCGATGGTTCCAGTGATGCCACAGCAACTGCATTTGCAACCAGTGCGTTACCACTTTTGCCAGATTGTTCCGTGATTACCGGAGGGTATTTGTTGATCGAGAATTTGAATGCCACTAACACAGGTACTTTTGGGAATGAAGCCCGCTTTAATATTTATGGTCCGGCCCCGAATGGAGCATCCAATCCTTTTGTTCCGGGTATTGCCGGAAGCCCGCTAATTTCTCTGTTTACAATTTTGATTACAAAGTCAATTTATCCGCTGCGCAATTAAATATATATACGCTGCATTAGGAAATGGGGGCGCTTTTTCAATTGGATATTGGGAAACCTTTGATGATTTAGCCGGTACCCCGGATGCTCAACTCAATGCGCAAGGTTTGACTACTACGGCTAAGATTTTTATAGACTATGAAATTCAATCTTGTCCGAAATGGTTTTTGACGGCAGCGGGTGGGAGTTCGGTTTCCAATAATTCTAATTTCAATCCATTTTTAGTTCCGGGAAGCGGAATTTCAAATACCAATACGGTAGGTACCTATACTTTTTATGCAGCTTGTGGTTCAGATACCGTTTGTCGGGTGCCTGTCACCTTAAAATTAAACCCTCACCAACTGCCATTCAGGATAGCCTTGAAATGTGCGAATTGATATCAAGCTCTGGAAATTCTATTTTCGACTTAACCACTTTAAGTAGCTCGGTGAGTGGCGGTAATGCCAGTGCGATTGTTGATTACTATTATGATATCGGATTGTCGAATTTGATTCCTTCTCCAAATCAATTTAACTCAACTTCCAATGTGATTTATTCTAAAGTAAGTGTTCCCGGAGGCTGCGTAGCTTCTGATTCGGTTATACTCACCGTGCATCCAAAACCAGAATTTGGAAATCAGATATTAACAGGCTCGGTATGTGCTCCAAATTGTATTAATACCGGTGCCCTGATAAATCCTTTGCCTTGGTTCCTTCAGGAAGTGATACCCTTTATTATGCTGATGTGGTTTTCTGTGTTGCATCCGAATCCATATTCCATGTGCACATCAGATACGGTATATATGATACTTGAAACCAATACCATACCGGCATGTCGTGATACTGCCGAGGCCTACCTGGCAGTGATGGGAGGAACAAATCATATCGCCGGTCAGGATGTGAATTTTAATTTCTCCTATTGCGGTACTGTGGGATTGAATCAGTTTAGTTTAACAGATGGACAGAGCAGATACCTTACGAACCTTCACGGATTGCGCCAAAATGGTTGCGATAAAGGATGAGCCTGATGAGACAAGTCTTGGCCAGATTTCCGTTGAAGAAGAAATTTTCTGTACAACGCAATTTTATTTGGGTGCTCCTTATGTGAATAGAGAGTATAAGATTACCCCAGCAAATAATGATAGCGCCAGTGTATGTTTATACTATTTGGACGATGATTTAACTTATACAATACGGATGCTAATCCACTTGGATTTCCACCTCTTCCCCTCAATGGGAATATGACGGCAGTTCCGAATATCTGTATTACTTCCGTTGAGAATGATACTCTGGGCGGGCCTTTGTCCACAGCCACACTGTACTCGGAAGTCAATTGAATGTGAGTTATGATGCCAGCACAACGGTTTGGACCATTTGTTTTCCAGTAGCTCATTTTAGCACATTTTATTGTCATACCTGTTTTCCGTTTTTGCTCCTTTGCCCGTCCTATGGCACTCGTTTGAAGTGCAGAAATCTGGTAATGATGCACAAATCAATTGGTCAACAGGTATGGAACAAAATAGTAAACATTTTGTGGTAAGACGTAGTATGGATGGAATTCATTTTATTCCGGTTTCGGACATGATTCCGAGTCAGGCGCCGAATGGAAATAGTCAGTCTATATTGAATTATCGTTTTATAGATTCAAAACCTGAAGCGGGCATCAATTATTATCGGATTCGTCAGACGGATTTCGACCTTAAAATGCACTATACTGAAATTAAGTCTATTGTTTTGGAGATGATTTACAAGTCAGCATGCATCCAAATCCCGTGCAGGATCAATTGAGTATCCATGTTTTTGCCCCTTCAGCGCTGCGTGCAAAAGTCGAGATGGGATGCCTCAGGACGCCTGATAAAACAAAGTCATTTGAGTTTATCTCCCGGGGCTCAGGAAGTATCTATAGAGATGCAGGACCTGGCTGATGGAGTTTATGTGGTTACTTTCGAGAGTGGAACGAATTACAAGGTTTCGAGGTTGATTCGTAAACAGTAATTGATGGAATTTATTTGATTTTAAAAGTTAGTTTACCCGGTGGGGACTGGGGGAGAAAAAAGACCAATGTTGGAATTGAATTCGACTATTGTTACGAAAAAATAACTGTGGGTAATGCCTATCAGTTTGATTTGATGGGAACATTTTGAATTCAAAGTCGATTGAATAAAAATGAACTGGAATCTTTATTTTTACCTCTTATCCCGAAATATGAAAAATCTGAACAAAATTCTAGGCCTCCTCTTTGGTCTTTTTCTTTCACAAACTTCTCACGCTATATACATCCCGGTTACTATGACCGGGTACAACGCAGATGTGGTAGCCGATGTTGCTGGGAACGCCATGGGTTCTACAAACAATGATGTAGATGGGGTGAATTATGTGTTCATGTCGCAATCATACAATCCCGGTGGATCCTTTATGCCTTTANGGGGATTGGTGAATAGTGTGTGGCCANCTACACCGGGATTAACCTTTCAACTGGAACCATATACCGCGAATAATTCTTTGCGAATTGGTTCGNGGGGAAGTGGTACGTTAACACTCACCTCTCCTATATCTGCTGAAGAAATATTTGTGTTGGGTACCACCGGAAGCGGAAGTAGTACCACTACAATAACAGTCACGTTTACAGATGGTACAACTCAGGTATTTACGGGCATTTCATTTCCTGACTGGTTTGGTGGAACGGGTTTTGCCATTCAAGGGATGGGGCGTACAAACCGAACTACGAATACTATTGCAAATAGTACCACAGATCCCAGATTGTATCAACGCCAATTAANNCAGCTTCTTCCCGCCAATTATTCTAAATTGGTTCAGAGTTTAAGTTTTTCTACTACAGGAGGGGTCTTGAATATCATGGCCGCAACCTTGTTCAACAATATACCATGTACCGGAGTCCCCAATGCAGGAAATGCTCAGGCTTCGCCCCTCAATCCCTGTCCAGGTGTTTCAGTGCAATTAAACCTAACCGGGAATACCGTTGCTGGTAATCTGGCTTATCAATGGTGGAGATCCNTTACAGGATGCAATGGCCCCTGGGTACCAGTACCCGGAGGAAATACTGCCGTAATATCGTATACTCCACCACCCGGCGCAACCATTTATTTTATGTGCGTGGTGACTTGCCTTAGCTCGGGTCTGGTTGATACGGCAACTTGTGTGGGGCCAGTTACTATTCAACCCTTTTCCCCAACCTCGCCCTGTTATTGCACTTCTGCAGCTACCAATACAGCTGACGAGGAAATCACCAATGTGACTTTGGGTTCAATGAACAATGCCACGACTTGCCAAAGTCTCACAGGTACAGCGTGTACCGGAACCGGCACGGCCTCGCTGTATTCAAATTTTACGTCTTGTACCCCGTATCCAATTTATACAAAGGCCTGGCCCATACGGCCAATTTAACGGTGGGTTCTTGCGGAATTACCAATTTCACCAATGCCTTTAAAATTTATATTGATTATAACCAGAATACCGTATTTACAGATCCGGGCGAAGAGGTTTATTTTTCCGGAACGGGTGGCCTGACTTGTGTACCACCCACTACGGTAAATGCCACATTTACTGTTCCGATTACGGCCTTAAGTGGCCCAACCCGAATGCGTGTGATCGATCAGGAAGGTGGACAATCTAGTGCTACCACCATAGTTCCTTGTGGTACCTACGGCTATGGTGAAACCGAAGATTATGTCGTGAACATCATCCAACCCTCTCCTTATGATCCTGGTGAGCAGTATTAATGTACCTACCGGATCGTGTTTTTCAGCTACAAACGGTTACGGTGAATGTCACTAACTATGGTTCAAATACGATTAATCTGACTACCAATCCGGTGACCTGTACCTTAAAGGTGAATGGTCCTTTGGGTCTGGTCACCTATACCGGAACATTAAGCACCGGAACCTTAAACGCTTATGGTGCTACCTCGCAAACGCTCACCTTCAACAATGTAAATATGTTTGATGGCGGTAACTATTGTATCAATACATCGTTGACCATTGGTAATGCGGGTGGGGTAGTGAACGGAAGTTTACTGAATGATTCCTTATCCAGTCCGGTTTGCCGTACCAACTTGCGCCCAACAGCCGGCCCGGATTATGAATTGTGCCAATACAATTCCATTCCATTTGGACAAGGACTTACTGTGAGCGGATGCGCGGCACCTGTTCAGGATTCAATTGAAATTATTTTTACAGCCTCCTTACCCACACCAGATAATGTAGGCGCAACCACAACGGGAACCTCTTTGGTTGGTGCGAATTGCCAGAATCAATTTGCCGGATTGGCCGGAACCGCTACTATTCCGACAACGCTTCCATCAAATGCCTATTTCACGCAAAATGCCAAACTAACGGTTACCAACCTCACATCAGGATATCCTACCGAGTGCCGTTTTATTTTATACGGAGCTACCCCGAATGGCGCATCCTTGTATAGTCCTTGTCCAACAGGTTATAATACCGGTGCCGGACAGATTACCGTGGAGGAGTAGCCACCACAACTGGAGGTGCGTTTCCCAATACAGAATTCTTCTACACCCGTGAAATTTTACCAGCCCAATTGGCCACCATCTTTAGTAATGCAGGAAGCGTGCTGAATGTGGGTTACTGGGAAACCTGGAATGATTTCCAGAACGCATCAGACATAGGAGCCAATTTCCCGGGCGTAACACAAATTAAGTTGAAGGTTTATTATAATTACGTGCCAGCTACTATTGATTGGTATACTGTTCCAACGGGTGGAACCTCGATTTATAATACCACACCATTTAACCCGTTGACTACAACAGGTTCAGGAATCACCAATTCCAATACAGTGGGTACTACCACGTTTTATGCAGCCTGTGCCGGTGCTACCAATTGCCGTGTTCCTGTGGATTTAAATATTAACCCCACACCACAAGCGTTTCAGGATACACTCACAGCCTGCGAATTTGCCCCAAGTTCCAATGGAGCCATTTTTGATTTAACAACCATGAATGGCGCTGTATCCGGAAACAATGCGGCAGCTTCTGTCGATTATTATTTTGATGATGCCTTAGTGACTCAAATTCTGAATCCGACCAATGATACATCGAGTACAAACTTTATTTACTCGAAAGTCTACTATGCCGCCACCGGTTGTTATTCGAGTGATAGTTTGTATCTGGTTGTGAATACATTGCCTGATTTTACGGCCGGCTTTCTGACCGGTTCAGCCTGTGCACCGAATGTACTGGATGTGGCCTCACTAATCAATCCGTTCTCGACAGTTCCTCCCGGCAGCGATACCCTGTACTATGAAGATCCAGCGTATTCAATTCCACACCCGAACCCGCATGCAATTGGACAGTCTGACACGGTGTATATGGTCATTGTCACCAACAGTACGCCGGCCTGTAGCGATAGTGCCATTGCGATTGTGGATGTACAGGGCGGAACCAATCATATCGTATCTCAGGATGTAAATCTGAATTTCTCTTATTGCGGAAATGTGGGCAATAATATTATGGCCTTCACGGATGGAACAGGTGATACAATACGTTCATCGCAGGATTGTAAAAAAGTGGCAGCCATTTTTGATGCTCCGGATGGCACAGATTTAGGATCCGTATCGGTACTTGAAGATATCGCGTGTCAGACACCATTCCACAATGGACAACCCTATGTAAACCGGGCCTATACCATCACACCCACGAACAATGATAGTGCTTATGTGTGTTTGTATTATCTGGATGATGATTTTGCCTTGTACAACTCAGATGCCAGTCTGACGGGTTGGCCATTACTGCCTACTTCAACAAACATGTCGTTGATGTCGAACATGTGTATCACGAAAGTAGATGGTGGCACGGTAGGGCAGAATGGTACCACAGCAATCAGCATCCCGAACAACCAACTGAATATCAGTTATGATGCAACAACCACGGTATGGACGGTATGTTTCCCTGTCAGCGGATTTTCATCGTTCTATTGCCATACCTGCAATATGATGAATGCGCCTTTACCGGTTAGTTTACTCAGCTTTAAGGGGCAACGTCGTGGCCAGCAAAGCGACTTGACATGGATTACTTCTCAGGAGATCGATAACAGTCATTTCTTTGTTGAACGCAGCCGGGATGGAAAGAGCTTTAGTGCTTTATCCGATAAAATAAGCAGCAAGGGTTTGAATGGGAACAGTCAAAGTATTCTGAACTATGCTTATACCGATGCCTATCCGATCGATGGACACAACTACTACCGTTTGCATCAGGAAGATTTAGATGGTAAGGTGAGTTACAGCCAGGTGGTAGATGTATACTTCGGCAACGAAACCCAGGTGAGTTTGTATCCGAATCCGGTACAGAACCAGTTGACACTTGAGGTGAATACCCCGAAGGCAACTCAGGCTGAATTAAAGATATTGGATGCCACCGGACGTTTGGTGAAAAGTATCCCTGAGTTTAACGAAGGCTGAATACCACCCAGATAAGTATGGAAGGATTGGCAGATGGTATGTATATGATCGCCTCAGTAATGACAAGGATTGAATTACTCGCAGGTTATTCGTAAAAATTAGTCTGCGTTCGTAGCGATTACCTTATAAAAGGATTACCAGATAGTGGTCCTTTTTTTATTATTGAAACCTGATAGTCGTTTAAGGACTTGTTCTTAATGAACAAATGCGGTTTAAATTTGATCAGTTATAGCAAATGGTATCTGATGAAACATGATGCTATCGGGCCTAGGAAGAAAAATGTGAAAGAAGATTTGTAGAATTTTACCTCCAATTTATTAAGTTTAACAGCAATTCCTTAATTTTAAGAAAATATGCTGCAATGAACAAAAACTACAAATTCCAATGGTTGTTGTTTTCTCACTTTTCCGTTATGGGTTAGTTCCCAAACTATTAGTTACAATACCGTTACTCAGGGAACAGGTACGGTATATGGCAACAATGGACAAAACGGGATTACGTTTGTTATAGAGAACACCAATTCGTTCCTGCCATCTTAACCGAAGTAGGCAATTACTTCACAGGAACGGGTAGTTCTAGTGTGGAGTTGTGGTATTCTGCTACTTCTTTATCTGGTACAACACCTATGTAAATGCGGCCAATGGGTGGACGCAGATTTCAACGAATACGGTAACCATCAACAACGCGGCACCTTTAAATGCTCAGGTTGGAACTTTAAACACCTTGTTTTCAGGATTGTCGTTTATGATTCCAGCGAATACGACATATCGTTTTTGGCTAGGAGTAGTGTTGGATTGGAGTATACAGGATTAGCCAACCCAACGGGTGCTGTGCCCATTACTTTTTCAAATACCGGGGTCAATTTACATATCGGAGAATACCAAATTGCAGGCCAGTTTGTTGGATATGGCGGACCGGCAGCCGGGTTAACATTTAACCCCAGAGCATTTACCGGATGCTGTCACTTTGAATTTACTAAGTAGTCCATGTTCAGGGTACCCATTGCCGGAACAACTTCAGCAAATCCTACCAATCCATGTCCTGGTACTCCGGTGAATTTAACATTAACGGGTAGCACTGTTGCTGCGAATTTGTTCTTCCAATGGTGGAGATCACTTCGCCCAACGGACCTTGGGTTCCAATTCCGGGTTCAAATGCACAGACTATAAACTACACGCCGCCTGCAGGTTCAACAACATACTATTGTTGTGTAGTCACTTGTCAGAATAGCGGTGGTTTGGATACCTCCACAGTAGCAGGTCCCGTTGCTGTTCAACCATTTTCACCAACCTCACCCTGTTATTGTACTTCAGCGGCAACAATTACTGCCGATGAAGAGATTACCAATGTGACACTGGGTTCTTTAAACAATACGACAACATGCCAAAGCCTCACTGGTACGGCTTGCACGGGCACCGGTACGGCATCCTTATATTCAGATTTTACATCTTGTACTCCGTATCCCATCTTATACAAAGGACTGGCACACACAGCAAACCTGACGGTGGGTTCTTGCGGAACGACAAATTTTGTGAATGCATTTAAAATATACATCGACTATAATCAAAACACTGTATTTGAATTGAGTGAGGAAGTATATTTTTCCGGTACAACTGGACTTTCTTGTGTACCACCTACCACCGTGAACGCCACATTTACTGTTCCGATTACGGCCTTAAGTGGCCCAACCCGAATGCGTGTGATCGATCAGGAAGGTGGACAATCTAGTGCTACCACCATAGTTCCTTGTGGTACCTACGGCTATGGTGAAACCGAAGATTATGTCGTGAATATCATCCAACCCTCTCCTTATGATGCAGTGAGCAGTATTAATGTACCTACCGGATCGTGTTTTCAGCTAGAAACGGTTACGGTGAATGTCACTAACTATGGTTCAAATACGATCAATCTGACTACCAATCCAGTGACCTGTACCTTAAAGGTGAATGGTCCTTTGGGTCTGGTCACCTATACCGGAACATTAAGCACCGGAACCTTAAACGCTTATGGTGCTACCTCGCAAACGCTCACCTTCAACAATGTAAATATGTTTGATGGCGGTAACTATTGTATCAATACATCGTTGACCATTGGTAATGCGGGTGGGGTAGTGAACGGAAGTTTACTGAATGATTCCTTATCCAGTCCGGTTTGCCGTACCAACTTGCGCCCAACTGCCGGCCCGGATTATGAATTGTGCCAATACAATTCCATTCCATTTGGACAAGGACTTACTGTGAGTGGATGCGCGGCACCTGTTCAGGATTCAATTGAAATTATTTTTACAGCCTCCTTACCCACACCAGATAATGTAGGCGCAACCACAACGGGAACCTCTTTGGTTGGTGCGAATTGCCAGAATCAATTTGCCGGATTGGCCGGAACCGCTACTATTCCGACAACGCTTCCATCAAATGCCTATTTCACGCAAAATGCCAAACTAACGGTTACCAACCTCACATCAGGATATCCTACCGAGTGCCGTTTTATTTTATACGGAGCTACCCCGAATGGCGCATCCTTGTATAGTCCTTGTCCAACAGGTTATAATACCGGTGCCGGACAGATTACCGTGGAGGAGTAGCCACCACAACTGGAGGTGCGTTTCCCAATACAGAATTCTTCTACACCCGTGAAATTTTACCAGCCCAATTGGCCACCATCTTTAGTAATGCAGGAAGCGTGCTGAATGTTGGATATTGGGAAACCTGGAATGATTTCCAGAACGCATCAGACATAGGAGCCAATTTCCCGGGCGTAACACAAATTAAGTTGAAGGTTTATTATAATTACGTGCCAGCTACTATTGATTGGTATACTGTTCCAACGGGTGGAACCTCGATTTATAATACCACACCATTTAACCCGTTGACTACAACGGGTTCAGGAATCACCAATTCCAATACAGTGGGTACTACCACGTTTTATGCAGCTTGTGCCGGTGCTACCAATTGCCGTGTTCCTGTGGATTTAAATATTAATCCTACACCACAAGCTTTTCAGGATACACTCACAGCCTGCGAATTCGCCCCAAGTTCCAATGGAGCCATTTTTGATTTAACAACCATGAATGGCGCTGTATCCGGAAACAATGCGGCAGCTTCTGTCGATTATTATTTTGATGATGCCTTAGTGACTCAAATTCTGAATCCGACCAATGATACATCGAGTACAAACTTTATTTACTCGAAAGTCTACTATGCCGCCACCGGTTGTTATTCGAGTGATAGTTTGTATCTGGTGGTGAATACGTTGCCTGATTTTACGGCCGGCTTTCTGACCGGTTCAGCCTGTGCACCGAATGTACTGGATGTGGCCTCACTAATCAATCCGTTCTCGACAGTTCCTCCCGGCAGCGATACCCTGTACTATGAAGATCCAGCATATTCAATTCCACACCCGAACCCGCATGCAATTGGACAGTCTGACACGGTGTATATGGTCATTGTCACCAACAGTACGCCGGCCTGTAGCGATAGTGCCATTGCGATTGTGGATGTACAGGGCGGAACCAATCATATCGTATCTCAGGATGTAAATCTGAATTTCTCTTATTGCGGAAATGTGGGCAATAATATTATGGCCTTCACGGATGGAACAGGTGATACAATACGTTCATCGCAGGATTGTAAAAAAGTGGCAGCGATTTTTGATGCTCCGGATGGCACAGATTTGGATCCGTATCGGTACTTGAAGATATCGCCTGTCAGACACCATTCCACAATGGACAGCCCTATGTTAACCGGGCCTATACCATCACACCCACGAACAATGATAGTGCTTATGTGTGTTTATATTATCTGGATGATGATTTTGCCTTGTACAACTCAGATGCCAGTCTGACGGGTTGGCCATTACTGCCTACTTCAACAAACATGTCGTTGATGTCAAACATGTGTATCACGAAAGTAGATGGTGGCACGGTAGGGCAGAATGGTACCACAGCAATCAGCATCCCGAACAACCAACTGAATATCAGTTATGATGCAACAACCACGGTATGGACGGTATGTTTCCCTGTCAGCGGATTTTCATCGTTCTATTGCCATACCTGCAATATGATGAATGCACCCTTACCGGTTAGTTTACTCAGCTTTAAGGGCAACGTCGTGGCCAGCAAAGCGACTTGACATGGATCACTTCTCAGGAGATCGATAACAGTCATTTCATTGTTGAACGCAGCCGGGATGGAAAGAGCTTTAGTGCTTTATCCGATAAAATAAGCAGCAAGGGTTTGAATGGGAACAGTCAAAGTATTCTGAACTATGCTTATACCGATGCCTATCCGATCAATGGGCACAACTACTACCGTTTGCATCAGGAAGATTTAGATGGTAAGGTGAGTTACAGCCAGGTGGTAGATGTATACTTCGGCAACGAAACCCAGGTGAGTTTGTATCCGAATCCGGTACAGAACCAGTTGACACTGAGGTGAATACACCGAAGGCAACTCAGGCCGAATTAAAGATCATGGATGCCACCGGACGTTTGGTGAAAACAGTATCCCTGAGTTTAACAGAAGGATTGAATACGACCCAGGTGAGTATGGAAGGATTGGCAGATGGGATGTATATGATCCGCCTCAGCAACGACAAAGGATTGAATTACTCGCAGCTAGTTAGAAAAACTAATGTGATTTACATGGATAAATTGTGAATAAAGCGCTCTTTTGGGCGCTTTATTTATTAATTCGGATGAGAAGTTCATAGAATCTGTTTGTGTGAATTAACAATTTGTTATATTTGAAAAAACACATCAGATGAGAAAACTACTACCTGTACTTTCTTTAATTTTGTATTAAGTTTCACCAGCTTTTATAGTAGTGGGCAATACTGTTTACCAACGTATACCACAGGGTGTACTGTTGGTGATCAGATTCATAATTTCTCAACAACCGGGGATTTCTAACATTTCGAACCTGAACAGTGGATGTAACGGTACGCTTCCCAGTTCTTATGTCTATAACAGTGGAATGACTGTTTCTCAAATTCAAGGTCAGACCGTCAATTTTACCGTTCAATCAGGCCCAAGTTGGTCACAAGGATTTCGTATATGGGTAGATTGGAATAACAATCAGAGTTTCGCAGATCCTGGAGAAGATGTGTGGGGATCAACTACAGCTTCATTAACCCCACAAACGGGCAGCTTTACCGTTCCAATTAGTGCAACACCCGGAGTTAAACGTATGCGTGTCTTATGCATTTATGCGGGTGTACCAGGTACAAGTGATTATTGTGTTTCTTCTACATTTGGAGAATGTGAAGATTACAATTTCAATGTGATCTCTACGACGCCATGTTCCGGGGTACCCGTTGCAGGTACTGCATCCGCTGCACCCAATAACCCTTGCCCCGGGGTTGCAGTGAATTTAAACTTGACCGGCNAGTCTGCGGTAGCCAATTTGTTTTTTCAATGGTGGCGTTCCACAACTCCCAACGGTCCCTGGGTGCCTATTCCTGCTAGTAACTCAACGTCAATTATGTACACACCACCTGCAGGATCTACAACGTACTATTGTTGCGTAGTCACTTGTCAGAATAGTGGGNGATTAGATACTTCTACGGTTGCAGGTCCGGTAACGGTTCAACCGTTCTCTCCAACCTCGCCCTGTTATTGTACCTCAGCGGCAACGAGTACAGCCGATGAAGAGATTACCAACGTGACGTTGGGATCGATGAACAATACCACTGCTTGCCAAAGCCTTACCGGTACAGCGTGCACGGGCACTGGTACAGCATCTTTGTACTCAGATTTTACATCTTGTGCTCCTTATCCCATTTTATATAAAGGGTTATCGCAAACCGCGAACTTAACTGTGGGCTCATGTGGAACCTTTAATTTCACGAATGCCTTTAAAATTTATATCGATTACAACCAGAATACCGTATTCACTGACCCAGGCGAAGAAGTTTATTTTTCCGGTACAACCGGACTTTCTTGTGTACCCCACGACGGTAAATGTCACATTTACTGTTCCAATTACGGCCTTAAGTGGCCCAACCCGAATGCGTGTGATCGATCAGGAAGGTGGACAATCTAGTGCTACCACCATTGTTCCTTGTGGTACCTATGGCTATGGTGAAACTGAAGATTATGTCGTGAACATTGTTCAGCCTTCACCTTATGATCCGGCGGTGAGTAGCATTAATGTACCATCCGGTTCTTGCTTCAGTGCCACAGAAACGGTGACGGTAAACGTGACGAATTATGGCGCGAATACGATCGACCTGACGACCAATCCGGTGACCTGTACTTTAAAGGTGAATGGCCCGTTGGGTCTGGTCACTTATACCGGAACCTTGAATACAGGAACTCTTAATGCCTATGGAGCCTCCTCGCAAACACTTACCTTCAACAATGTAAATATGTTTGATGGCGGTAACTATTGTATCAATACTTCGTTAACGGTGGGAAATGCCGGAGGGGTCGTGAACGGAAGTTTGATGAATGATTCATTAAGTTCAGCAATATGCCGCACCAACTTGCGCCCAACAGCCGGCCCGGATTATGAATTGTGCCAATACAATTCTATTCCATTTGGACAAGGACTTACTGTGAGCGGATGCGCAGCACCTGTTCAGGACTCGATTGAAATTACCTTTACCAATACCTTCCCTTGTGTGGATAATCTGGGCGCAACCGCTGCGGGAACCAGTCTGGTAGGTGCGAATTGCCAGAACCAATTTGCCGGTCAGTTTGCCACTGGAACGATTCCCACTACCTTACCGGCAAATGCCTTCTTTACCCAGAATGCTAAATTAACTGTCACAAATCTTACTTCAGGTTATCCAACGNGGTGTCGGTTTATTCTATACGGTGCAACACCCAATGGAGCCTCGTTGTATTCATCCTGCCCAACAGGTTACAATACCGGAGCCGGACAAATTACAGTAGGTGGAGTAGCAACAACTATAGGTGGAGGCTTTCCCAATACAGAATTCTATTACACTCGTGAAATAGTTCCTGCTCAATTGGCTACTATTTTTAGCAATGCAGGTTCAGTTTTAAATGTGNGGTATTGGGAAACCTACAATGATTTTGTCAGTGCATCGGATATCGGTGTAAATTTCCCATCAACAACAGTTGTCAAACTCAAGATATATTATAATTATGTTCCTGCCAGCATCGATTGGTATACAGTCCCAACAGGCGGTACATCGATTTATAACACAATTCCATTTAATCCATTAGCCACAGCAGGTTCAGGAATCACTAATTCCAATACAGTGGGTACTACCACGTTTTATGCAGCTTGTGCCGGTGCTACCAATTGCCGTGTTCCTATAGATTTAAATATTAACCCCACACCACAAGCGTTTCAGGATACACTCACAGCCTGCGAATTTGCCCCAAGTTCCAATGGAGCCATCTTTGATTTAACAACCATGAATGGCGCTGTATCCGGAAACAATGCGGCAGCTTCTGTCGATTATTATTTTGATGATGCCTTAGTGACTCAAATTCTGAATCCGACCAATGATACATCGAGTACAAACTTTATTTATTCGAAAGTTTACTATGCCGCCACCGGTTGTTATTCGAGTGATAGTTTGTATCTGGTGGTGAATACATTGCCTGATTTTACGGCCGGCTTTCTGACCGGTTCAGCCTGTGCACCGAATGTACTGGATGTGGCCTCACTAATCAATCCGTTCTCGACAGTACCTCCCGGCAGCGATACCTTGTATTATGAAGATCCAGCGTATTCAATTCCACACCCGAACCCGCATGCAATTGGACAGTCTGACACGGTGTATATGGTCATTGTCACCAACAGTACGCCGGCCTGTAGCGATAGTGCCATTGCGATTGTGGATGTACAGGGTGGAACCAATCATATCGTATCTCAGGATGTAAATCTGAATTTCTCTTATTGCGGAAATGTGGGCAATAATATTATGGCCTTCACGGATGGAACAGGTGATACAATACGTTCATCGCAGGATTGTAAANAAGTGGCAGCGATTTTTGATGCTCCGGATGGCACAGATTTAGGATCCGTATCGGTACTTGAAGATATCGCGTGTCAGACACCATTCCACAATGGACAGCCCTATGTTAACCGGGCCTATACCATCACACCCACGAACAATGATAGTGCTTATGTGTGTTTATATTATCTGGATGATGATTTTGCCTTGTACAACTCAGATGCCAGTCTGACGGGTTGGCCATTACTGCCTACTTCAACAAACATGTCGTTGATGTCAAACATGTGTATCACGAAAGTAGATGGTGGCACGGTAGGGCAGAATGGTACCACGGCAATCAGCATCCCGAACAACCAACTGAATATCAGTTATGATGCAACAACCACGGTATGGACGGTATGTTTCCCTGTCAGCGGATTTTCATCGTTCTATTGCCATACCTGCAATATGATGAATGCACCTTTACCGGTAAGCTTACTCAGCTTTAAGGGGCAACGTCGTGGCCAGCAAAGTGACTTGACATGGATTACTTCTCAGGAGATCGATAACAGTCATTTCATTGTTGAACGCAGCCGGGATGGAAAGAACTTCAGTGCTTTATCAGATAAAATTCCAAGTAAGGGCTTGAATGGGAACAGTCAAAGTATTCTGAACTATGCTTATACCGATGCCTATCCGATCAATGGACACAACTACTACCGTTTGCATCAGGAAGATTTAGATGGTAAGGTGAGTTACAGCCAGGTGGTAGATGTATACTTCGGCAACGAAACCCAGGTGAGTTTGTATCCGAATCCGGTACAGAACCAGTTGACACTGNAGGTGAATACACCGAAGGCAACTCAGGCTGAATTAAAGATATTGGATGCCACCGGACGTTTGGTGAAAACAGTATCCCTGAGTTTAACAGAAGGATTGAATACGACCCAGGTGAGTATGGAAGGATTGGCAGATGGTATGTATATGATCCGCCTCAGCAACGACAAAGGATTGAATTACTCGCAGGTTATTCATAAAAATTAATTTTAAATAGAATGAAATCCAGCGGCCTCTATCTGGAGGCCGTTTATTATTTAAGATGAATACCGCTGTGATATCTTGAATACCGATCCTGTGCCAGTGGCCTTCGTTTCTCAGTAATATCCTCAATAGCGGTACAATTCTATTGGTCTAGAAAGCTATTCTATTTCCGATTGCCATCCTGAAGAGGAGATAAAATTTGGTCTATGACCCAAAACACTTTCGTATAAAGGCTAACAAAACAGTATTATTCCTTTTGCCCTTGTCTGTGTCCAACTGTAAAATTTGGGTTGAACTGAAATGGGAAAAAATTTTGCAATTCATAACGGACGACTCCTCTTCAAACTTCTAACCTGATTAGTTTCCATGTTAGTCTAATGATTTCCCATCATTCGATTCCACAAAGCACCAAAAGCCTCCTTAAAATTTTCATTGGTACGAGGTGGTTCAGTAAATCCCACTTTCCAGGTTTTGTTTTCAGGATAAATCATATAATGAAAGACAAAGGATTTATTTAACTCGGACGTTTTAAAATCATTCTTTCCAAATTTTACACAATAATAGTTTAGAGTGTCGCCATTTTGCGCACAGATGGAATAGCCTCTGCTAAACCAGCGCAAGATATCCATAAGATGCTGCGCTGGATGTTGTTTAGCCAACTGCATATTTCGTGGATAAGGCGTCCATTCAATATGTTTATCTGCATCCAGCAAGGAATATTCTGCTGTGTACAGGGTATCCGGGGTTACTGCATTGGCGTACCATAATACATTGTTTAGAATAGTTGGGTTCGTCATGAATTTATCTACCTGAATGCCTTTCTGTTCCAACGCGGTTTCGAACGTATGATTCATATACAATTTGTTGATGGTAATAATACCCAGATAGATGAAACAATATATCAGAATGACCTTATTGAGTACAAACCGTTTTAAAGTCTTGTTGGAATAGAATAAACTCCAAACACTCAGAAAGAACATGGGCACCGTAAAAACCAAATCCACAATGGCAATGGTATTGAGTGCAAAAGATTCATTCGTGAACGGCAAAAACAGTCGGGTCCCGTAATTGGTAAACCAGTCCAGTAAGGAATGCCCGTATAAACAGAGCATCCAGGTGAACAACATTTCCCGAAAGGTAACCCCTCGTTTTTTNACCAGCAGATAAAATAAAGCGGCCAAAAATACCCCGTAAATAGACTCCCAAATCAATGAATGGGTATGCCCCCGATGATGNGCACATGTACAAAGAGGATCATCCAGCCCGGTATACATTAAATCAAAATCAGGAAAAGTTTTCGCAAACGCTCCTATAGCCATGCCCCAACGTCCGATTTTNTTACCCAGGGTAACTTCTCCAATGGCCGCGCCAAGAATGATGTGGGATAAAGAGTCCAATGAATCTATTTAAAGAAATGCAAATGTAAGGGCCAGTAAGGCTATGAACATCAACACAAATCCTAAACCATAAACACTAAATACAAGAACTTGCTTTATTAATGTTTTCACTACGGAAGAGTGGTAAACCCTTCGCATAGATAAAAACAAATAAATACTCAAAGCAGCAACGACCNNCCAAGCAATACAAAGGCTGTGGAGTTTTTGGTAAAATTTTAGACAACAATTTTTGAAGGTCAAGAACCAAAATAAAATGGCATGAAAGTGAAGGCTAAAAATAACATGGTCGATATAAAAAAGGNNTTTCCGGATATACACCAACTTGAGTAACAGGGCAAAGAAGGGAAGCAGAATAAAAATNACTTTAGGAAAATTGTGCGTCATCTTTTCCATGAAAATTTTATTAATCATGTCTTTAGACTGGTATTCTTTGTCAGATCGAATNGATTTTCGGATGAAAAAAGACTGAAGCCAGGAATTCCGTTCATTTTCAGGTAAGGCCGCTTGTTGTTTGTTGTAATCCTCTTTTGAGTTGCAATCGTTTTCAAAACTAAATAGATCGCTCAAACCGCGTTTTGGATTGTTTATAACCAACTGCTTCAGAGAATCTCGATATAAGGAATCCGATTGCATTTTCAGTGAATCCTTCTTGGAAATTTGTAGGTCGCCGGTTGTAATCTGAATCGGATCCGCTTTTTGTTCCCTTTTACTTCCTCCCAGAAGAAATAAAAAGCTCAAAGCCGTTACAAANATATAGAGTTGAATAGGGTTAAGGTATTTAACACGCCGACCGGCAATGAATTCTGCCGTAATCTTTCCCGGACTAACGAACATGGTTTTGAGGGTCAGCCAGAATTTATTGTCGTAATGAAAATAATCNTCCACAAAATGAAGCACCATATGCAGGAAATTATCTTTATGCAAATGGGCCTTCTGACCACATTGTCCGCAATAATTTCCGATCAGCGGGTACCCACAATTCAAACAATTTTCATCCCGATGATACACTTTGCGCTGATAGGCCATGTGGTAAAAATAATCTGAAATCAGTATTTCCGGAAGGGATTAGTATTTGTCTGCGTAATTAATTTTTAAGGATACCAATTTGCCGTACTCATTTAATATCAAACTAGCCAACAATACTTTATCTAAACCTACCAGATGACTTTGCAATTGAATTTCACGCAATTCTTTAGTGGTCTGAATGCTTGCTGTATCCAACACGATACCGGGTTTGCGAAGAAAGGCCTTTCTGAAATAAGCCATCAGATTAGATTTTCCAACGATCCGATTGTCGGGATATTCCGGCGCCAAAGGAGAAACAAGGGGAGATTCATATTCCACTTGTTCAGCCATGCAATTTTCTAAAGTCAAAAATCACCCTCGTTCCAGGCAGTTGCAAATTGAAACGTGATATCGAACATCAGTCGCTCGAAGCGCATAAAGTAGGTTTCGAGTAAAACTACTTAAAGTATTTTGAAATTTAAAACAAGTCAACAATTCGGACCCATCGAAAGTCGCCTTAACGCTTTGGTTAATTTATAAATTTCGAGCTTTAATCTGATAAAATCATCTTCTTCAATTAACTCACTAACTCCTGAAATAATTTCATGTTTTGAGTGTTTTTCCTGTTGAATTGACATAAATTTTTGAGTGATTCTGACAATTTTGGTGAACTTTTCAATCTGGACCGTCCTTTGTGTATCAGCACTAAAATAACCACTTACTATGAATTTAAATCAATTTACCATTAAGGCCCAGGAAGCCATCGCTCAGGCACAGCAACTGGCTTTCAATCATCAGAATCAGCAAATTGAAACTGTTCACGTTTTAAAAGCCTTATTGGATTCGGAGGAGAACTCCATCGCGTATTTATTAAAGAAGAATGAAGTCAACACAAGTCTACTGGAGCAAAAGGTGGATGAACTCATTCAAAAATTACCTAAAATTTCCGGTGAGGCTGCCCAACATATCTCCAGAGATNCGAATCAGGCTGTTTTAAAAGCAGGAACCTTTTTGAAAGAATTTGGCGACGAATTTGTTTCGCAGGAACATCTCTTACTCGGACTACTTTCCAATAAAGATGTGACTGCCGGGTTATTAAAAGACTCCGGGCTGGTTGAANAAAATTTAAAACAAAGTATCAAAGAGAGCCGAAAGGGCAGTACCGTATCTAGCCAAACATCCGAAAGTCAGTATGATTGGTTAAAAAAATTTGCTAAAAACCTGAATGAACTGGCCTCATCCGGCAAATTGGATCCTGTTATCGGCCGCGATGAAGAAATTCGGCGTACACTGCATATCCTTTCCAGACGCAATAAAAATAATCCCATGTTGGTGGGTGAACCCGGGNTTGGTAAAACAGCTATCGTTGAAGGATTAGCGCATCGGATCATTCAGGGAGATGTACCGGAAAATTTAAAATCGAAGGTTATCTATTCGTTGGATATGGGCCAACTCATAGCCGGAGCTAAATATAAAGGAGAATTTGAAGAAAGGCTGAAGGCCGTTATAAAGGAAGTGACTGAAAGCGATGGACAAATCATTTTATTTATTGATGAAATTCATACTCTGGTTGGAGCCGGTGGCGGTGGAGAAGGTGCCATGGATGCCGCCAATATACTGAAACCTGCACTAGCCCGTGGCGAATTGCGTGCCATAGGTGCAACTACACTAAACGAGTTTCAAAAGTATTTTGAAAAAGACAAAGCCCTTGAACGTCGCTTTCAGAAAGTGATGGTAGATGAACCGAGTATTGAAGATGCCATTTCAATATTACGGGGATTANAAGACCGATACGAAAATCACCATCACGTTCGAATTAAAGATGAAGCGATTATCGCAGCAGTTGAATTAAGTAGTCGGTATATTTCCGATCGTTTTCTTCCCGATAAAGCCATAGACCTGATTGATGAAAGTGCGGCTAAACTGAAATTGGAAATGAATTCGATGCCGGAAGAACTGGATGAACTCGAACGACGGTTGCGTCAGCTGGAGATAGAACGTGAAGCCATTAAACGGGAAAATGACTCCCGTAAGCTGGAAGACCTGGCCAAAGAAATCGCTAACCTGAGTGAACAACGGGATGCCTTTAAGGCTCGCTGGAGTTTAGAGAAGGATCAGGTGGACCGAATCCAGGAGGCCAGAGCACAAATTGAAGCGTTTAAACAGGAAGCCGATGTAGCTGAACGTAATGGCGACTTTGGGCGCGTAGCTGAATTGCGCTACGGTAAAATCCGGGAAGTGGAAGATCAATTACAGGTTTGGATGAACGAGCTTGAACAAAGTAAGGATACCCACAAACGGTTGTTGAAAGAGGAAGTGGATGCCGAAGATATTGCTGAAAATATTGCCAAGGCGACAGGGATTCCTGTAACCAGAATGTTACAAAGTGAACGTGAAAAATTATTGCACCTGGAGCAGCATTTGCATCAACGGGTGGTGGGACAAGAAGAAGCCATAGTTGCGGTATCCGATGCGATTCGCAGAAGCCGCGCCGGTTTGCAGGATGCACGTAAACCAATTGGTTCATTTATTTTTCTGGGTACCACCGGAGTTGGTAAAACCGAATTGGCGAAAGCTCTGGCTGAATTCTTGTTTGATGATGAAGGTATGATGACCCGCATCGATATGAGTGAATACCAGGAANAACATAGTGTGAGCCGCTTAGTTGGCGCACCTCCCGGATACGTGGGCTATGATGAAGGCGGGCAACTCACCGAGGCTGTTCGACGTAAACCGTACAGTGTGGTTTTATTTGATGAGATTGAAAAAGCCCATCCCGATGTGTTTAATATTCTACTACAAGTATTGGACGATGGGCGTTTGACAGACAACAAGGGTCGTGTGGTTAATTTTAAAAATACCATTATCATAATGACCAGCAATATGGGCAGCCAGATTATTCAGGAAAATTTTGAATCAGTGCATGAGAAAAACGTGGATGCCGTTACGGAGAAGACCCGTGTAGAAGTCATGAATCTGCTAAAACAAACTATTCGTCCGGAGTTTTTAAATCGCATTGATGAGGTGATCATGTTTAAACCACTGCTTAAAAATGAACTTCGTGGCATCATTCAAATTCAGTTAAACGGCTTACAGGAAATGCTCAAATCGCAGGGCATTACACTGGAATTCAGTCCGTTTGCCCTGGATTATTTGGGCGAGCAGGGTATGATGCAATATGGCGCACGCCCATTGAAACGGGTCATTCAGAAAGAGGTGGTCAACTTGTTGAGTAAANAAATTATTGCCGGTGAAATTAACAAAACCGAAAAAGTAGTGGTGGATGTATTTGATGGGGTAGTGGTGCTACGCAATGAAACATCCAACTAACTTTGAGTACGAACCCCGCGTTAAGGATGCTGTGAAAAGCCGCAGGCTTGTAGCGAGCAGCCTGACCCCTCCGCCAGGGGAACGCCCTAAAAAACGCCGAAAGGTGGGAAAAGTATTTCGGGTAGTTCAATTGATCATTCATGACGAAATTATGGTGTACCGTTTATACTGACTGCACGAAACAGAAATTACTTACATTTGAAACTTATTAAACGAAGAAATATGCATCCAAAAGAATTTGAAAAATATGCCGTCAAACATATTGGCATCAGCAGCGCGACTTTGCACAATTATACCTCCCATCTGAATCATCGCATTACCAACCTCACGCCCTATATCATTGAAGAACGCCCGATGAATGTGGCTTCCATGGACGTATTCTCACGTCTTATGATGGACCGGATTATTNTTTTAGGGNAAGGTATCAATGATTATGTAGCGAATATTGTTACTGCTCAGTTGTTATTTTTAGAAAGTACAGATCGTACCCGCGATATCCAGATGTACCTGAACAGCCCGGGAGGTTCGGTGTATGCCGGATTAGGAATTTATGATACGATGCAGATTATTCAACCTGATGTTTGTACCATTTGTACAGGCATTGCAGCGAGTATGGCTGCGGTGCTGATGTGTGCAGGTGTANAAGGAAAACGCACTGCCTTAAAACATGCCNGGGTGATGATTCATCAACCCTTAGGAGGTGCTGAAGGGCAGGCCAGTGATATAGAAATTACAGCCCGTGAAATTGGGAAACTGAAAAAGGAGTTGTATGAAATAATTGCCTACCACTCCGGACAGAAATTCAATAAAATTGAGAAGGACAGTGACCGCGATTATTGGATGACTGCTGAGGAAGCCAAAGAGTATGGAATGATTGATGAAGTGTTGGTTCGTAATCCTAAAAGAACCTGGATTAATCAGGTATTGAGAAAATAAAAAAATGGGACCGAAAAGTCCCGTTTTTTATGCGTTTGCGAATAGCTAAGGAGAAACGGTAAATAATAAAGAATCGCGACCGACCCGTGTGGAATAATCGGTGGCTACAACATGCAGGCGGCAATAAATGGTGGCGGCACCCCAGGCTGGTGTGGAATATTTTTCCAACATAGTGAAACCAGCTAAACCATCCACATCAGGAGTCCGCTTCATTAATGTTTTAATGATGGTATCCTTGGCAGGGTCGTATTGCACAATCTCGATGCTCAGAGATTGCAGCTTACCGGATTTTCCGGTCACTTCTAAATCGGTGACGGTACCGATTACATTCACATCATCGCCAAATTGAAATGAAGCCCCTTTGGAAGGTGTTCGTATGTCGATGCGGAGCCGAAGTATCCCGCAAGGCGTTATAAAAGTATTTATCGTTGTTGCTTTTGTCTTTACACGAAACGAGACCCATGGTCCAACCAAACAAACAAACCAAAGACAACACCGCCGTTCTTCTCATGAAAAAATATTTAACTCCCAAATATAATTAAAATGCGGGGAATGCAAAGCCTGTACCTTAAATTTACGTTTTGTGACAGTATGGATCGTGAGGAGAAGGCAAAACGGCTGGTTTTAAGTCGTATACAGGGTATAGGCCCACAGCGCTATAAAAAATTAATTGAGACCTTTGGGAGTGCCGCGGAAGTATTTTCTGTGTCGTACAAAACTATACGGTCTGTTGGCGGAATGCCCAAACAAGTCGCAGAGCAAATTGTTCAAACTTCAGCATTTGAANACAGCAAAAGGGAGTTCGATCGATTGGCCGAACTGGGTATTGTGGTATTGGAATGTTTTGACAAGACTTTTCCGCCCCGATTGCTGTGGTGTCCTGATCGTCCGATCTTTTTGTACCAACGCGGAAAGATGGATATTTTGGATAAACCCATGTTGGCCATCGTGGGCACCCGAAATCCAAGTACCTATGGGCAGGCCATGTGTGAAGAAATAATTGCTGAATTAGCCCCATATCAACCGGTGATCGTAAGCGGGCTAGCGGTTGGTATAGACCATACTGCCCATCAGGCCGCATTAAAAACGNGATTAATTTCGGTGGCTGTACTGGCTTCCGGGCTCGATAAAATATATCCCGATCACCATAGGTCGTTAGCCTATCGTTTGTGCGAATCCGGTGGTTTATTTACCGAGTATACGTTGGGGGAATTTCCTGAANAAAATAATTTTCCGGAACGAAACCGCATCGTGGCAGGAATGTGTGATGCCACCATTGTCATAGAAACCGGGTTAAAAGGAGGATCANTGATAACGGCGGATNCGGCCACTCAATATCAGCGCGAAGTATTTTGTGTACCAGGCCGAAGTACTGACCCTAACAGTGCGGGATGCAATTACCTGATTAAAAACTTAAAGGCACAGATGCTCACAGAAGGAGAAGATNCGGTGAATGGGTTGGGCTGGNAAGAAAAGAACGCCATAACCGGTGTACAGGCGAGCTTATTTCCGCACTTTTCGACGGATGAACAAATTATTATTCGTTGTTTACAACAAGTCGAGCGTATCCACCTTGATGCCCTGCTTTCCTGCACGGGGTTCAGTCTTTCGCAGGTTTCCTCGCTTTTATTGGATGCGGAAATGAAGGATATCATTCGTTCGCAACCTGGTAAGTATTTTGCCTTGAAATAGCGATGGTACGGGTTGTTTGTGAAGTATATTAGTTTGTGCGAGAAGAAAGGGAATTCACACGGATTTTATCCTACATATTTTCCTCCTTAAGGTTTAGGTAAAATTCAGGTTTAAGAAGTCCTCAACAAATTTTAAACGGATTGAGTGGGCTTTTCGTTTATTTTTGCGCCCAATTCACAGGATACATGAAATACCTTCCGCTAATTTTTCTTCATTGGCCTTGATCGGAGTCGCCATTCTTTTGCCACACGCACCGGAAATAAACCCGGTAAACCCGCCGTGATTAAGACCCGCGATTCCAGCGGTAAAGAAATTGTGGTGAGCGGTGCGCGCATCGCCTATGTGGATATCGACACATTGGAGGCGAATTACGACTACTTTAAACGCAAAAAGACCGAATTCGAAAATCGCCAGAAAAATATTGATGCTGAACTGGAACGTATGGCCAATACGCTGCAAAACGAATATGTGGCTTTACAAAAGAAAGCACAAAACGGAGAGTTATCGCAAAGCGAAGGAGAAGCAGCTCAGCAACGACTCATGCAAAAGCAGAATGAGTTGGAGAACAAACGGCAATCGTTGGGGAGTAAATACCTGAAAGATCGGGAAGACTTCAATAAAGAAATTCATGATAATCTGCATGAGTATATCAAAGAGTACAATGAAGAGGCAGGGTATGATTACATCCTGTCGTACTCAAAAGATGGTTCAATTTTATATGCCAATGATGCCCTGGACATCACGCAGGAAGTGGTGAAAGGAATGAATAGTTCCGGAATAAAAGTTAAATCAACGGATAGTTCAAAATCGAAATAAATGCGAAAGAAAATAGTTGCCGGGAACTGGAAAATGAATACCGGAAAACAAGAAGCGCTTCAATTGGTTCAGGACGTTTTAAGTTCTTTATCTCCACTTGCTGCTCATCAGCATCTGGTGTTTTGTCCCCCTTTTGTGCATATCAGTAGTATTCAGGAGGTGTTGCGTTCGGGCAAGTCTTCAAATGTTCATCTGGGGGCACAAAATTGCCATGATAAGGCATCCGGAGCCTATACCGGTGAAGTTTCCATTCCGATGCTCAGGGATTACGGAGTCGATCGTGTAATTATCGGACATTCAGAACGTCGACAATATTTTAATGAATCCAATGAATTTATCCGGACTAAGGTGGATGCATTGTTAGCAGAAGGAATGCGTGTACTTTTTTGTTGTGGTGAACCCCTCGAAATCCGCGAATCGGGCACACAAAACGATTGGGTANAAAAGCAATTGGAAGAAAGTGTATTTCACCTGAGCCCTGAACAAATGAAGCAGGGAATCATCATCGCTTATGAGCCAATTTGGGCGATCGGAACCGGAAAAACCGCAAGTTCAGAACAAGCGCAGGAGATGCAAGCCTTTATTCGTCATATCGTCCGGACCCATTTTGGTGAATCGGTAGCCGATGAATTATCCATTTTGTATGGAGGATCTTGCAATGCCGGCAATGCCGCTGAGTTGTTTGCTTGTCCGGATGTAGATGGAGGGCTCATTGGAGGCGCTGCCTTAAAAGCGGAAACCTTTCTGCCTATTGTTGCCGCATTGAGGTAACAGCGGTTTTCCAGCCGGGCATTTCATATCCTGGAAGAAAATCTTTCACGGAAAGGTATGTTGAAAATGGATTGAAGGATACATTTTTCTGGTAGATGAAACACTGAAATATTGTTTCAACTGCATCTTTCAGGTTATCTTTAGTTTCATAATCATTACACAATGAAAAGATACCTGTTCTACTTGTTGAGTTTCTGTTGCCTGTTCATGAATTCTTGCGAAACCGGTAACNCCGGGCTTGCAAAAGAAGTACAATCTTATTTGGATAGTTATACCGCGGAGTATTTAAAATTATATGCGGCTTCCAGCGAGGCTTCATGGAAATCGAATATTGAAATTATTGAAGGAGATAGTAGCAATGCCAAAGCCACACAGCAGGCGAATGAAAAACTAGCTGCCTTTACAGGTGGTCAACAACACATTGAAAAGGTCAGCACTTTCCTGAAATCTTCAAAGGAATTAACACCCTTGCAAGTGAAGCAACTGGAAACTATTTTGTTTATGGCCGGGAATAATCCGGAATCCGTGGCTGATCTGGTGAAAGCACGCATCAAAGCCGAAACGGAACAAACTGAAAAATTATTTGGTTTTCAATATATGCTGAATGGACGCAAAGTGAATACCAATGCATTAGATGAAATACTGCGCAGTGAAACAGACATAAATAAACGCCAACAAGCCTGGGAAAGCAGTAAAGAAGTGGGTAAAGGTTTGAAATCTGGTTTAAACCAGTTACGCAACTTACGGAACCAAACCGTTCAGGCATTGGGTTATGAAGATTTTTTCACTNACCAGGTATCTGAATACGGTATGAAGACTGACGAGATGATGGCATTGAATAAANAAATCTTGTCGGAATTATGGCCTTTGTATCGGGAGTTGCATACATACATGCGCTATGAACTGGCGAAAAAATATAAGCAGGAAAATGTTCCTGATTTAATACCGGCGCATTGGATTCCGAATCGCTGGGCCCAGGATTGGAGTTCTGAAATTCAAGTGGAAGGCATTAACCTGGACAACATTTTAAAAACAAAAGGTCCGCAATGGATCACCAAACAAGCCGAGGCCTTTTATGTGAGTCTCGGATTTCCTGCTCTGCCCNGCCGTTTTTGGCAGAAATCGAGTTTATTTCCTTATCCCGCCGATAGTTTGGTCAAGAAAAATAATCATGCTTCGGCCTGGCATATGGATTTGAAAGAAGATGTGCGAAGTTTAATGAGTGTAGAAGCCAATAGTGAATGGTGGGAAACCGCTAACCACGAATTAGGCCATATTTATTATTATATGACCTATTCCAATAAAGAGGTGCCTCCATTATTACGGGGAGGTGCTAACCGGGCTTACCACGAAGCGATGGGCACCTTGATGGGATTAGCGGCTATGCAAAAGCCATTTCTGGAAGATGCTGGTTTAATCGCCAAGGGAGTCAAAACCGACTCTATACAATCTTTATTAAAAGAAGCGATGAATACCGCGGTATTTATTCCATTTTCGAGTGGTACCATGACGAGTTTTGAAAAGCAGTTATATGCTGATTCAATTCCGGCGTCACAGTGGAATAAGACCTGGTGGAATCTGGCAGCTAAATACCAAGGCATTCAAGCTCCAACTGAGCGGGGAGAGGACTATTGCGATGCGGCCACCAAAACCCATATCAATGATGATGCGGCACAGTATTATGATTATGCGTTGTCGTATGTGATACTTTATCAGATGCATCAACATATCTGTAAGAATATTTTAAAACAAGATCCACATCATTGTAACTATTTCGGCAATAAANAAGTAGGAGACTTTATTCGGAGTATTATGTATCCCGGAGCAAGTAAAGATTGGCGGGTGATGCTGAAAGAAACCACCGGTGAAGATTTGAATGCCAAAGCCATGGTTGATTATTTTTCACCGTTGATGTCCTGGTTAAAAGAACAAAACCAAGGCAGAAAATATACACTGCCTGAATCGATCTAGGATTATCTCACCGGCACTTCAAATTCAAGGAAGCGTTCAAGGAATAGTACTTTAACAATTACGCCGAATTAGTTGCAGTTTGTTACAAGTGGCATGAGTGAAATTTACTCTTAGTGCAACTTAATCAGTGAGGTAAACCTCTTTTCTTCCAGAAACTTCGTATCGGGACTAAAGGATGATATCAAAGTTGTGATTGCCAGTGAGATAACCAGCAGCCACTAACTAAACAACTAGCCTATTACCGATTTATTCTTTGTCATGCTCGTTCCTCGCAAACAATGACTGCATCGGTACAGGTCGGTCTCGTCAGAGCTGACGAGATGGTCTGTTTACCAATTCACATGGGTATTACAAGGTATCCGCCAAGTCTGGGTTAAATAACCTTTCTTTGTGGAATATGACATTTGACCAATTAAATTTAATTGAACCAATTTCCCGGGCTTTGGCAGAAGAGGGATATTCGAAACCAACGCCGATACAAGCACAGGCTATCCCTGAATTATTATTAGGAAAAGATTTGTTGGGCTGTGCCCAAACCGGTACCGGAAAGACCGCGGCTTTTGCCATCCCCATCTTGCAGTTGATGGNNCACAAGCTCCAAAGGAAGTTGGTCGAAAAAATAAAAGCTCTCATTTTAACTCCAACCCGTGAACTGGCCATTCAAATTGAAGAAAGTTTTAAAGCCTATGGCCGGCATCTGAAACTGGTTCCTTTAGTTGTTTTTGGAGGTGTTTCGCAAGTTCCACAGGTTCAGGCATTGCAACGTGGAACCGATATTCTGATTGCTACACCCGGGCGGTTGCTTGACCTCATTGGCCAAGGCTATATTCAGTTAAGCGATTTAAACTATTTTGTTTTGGATGAAGCTGACCGGATGTTGGATATGGGATTTGTTCATGATGTAAAACGTGTCATCAAATTACTCCCAACAAAACGGCAATCTTTATTCTTTTCGGCTACAATGCCCACTGAAATCCAGCAACTAGCGCAAACCATATTAACCAATCCGGTACAGGTTGAAGTGACTCCGGTTTCTTCGACCGCGGAGAAGATTGAACAAACGATGTTTCTTGTGGAGAAACAAGATAAGATGGCCTTACTCAATCACCTGTTAAATCATACCAGTGCCGATTCAGTATTAGTATTTTGCCGCACCAAACATGGCTCGGATAAAGTAGTCCGGCTTTTACATAAAGCCGGAACCACTGCCGCCGCCATTCATGGCAACAAATCACAGAATGCACGCCAACAGGCTTTACAACACTTTAAGCAAGGTAAAATACGGGTTCTGGTAGCGACAGATATTGCAGCAAGAGGTATTGATATTGATGAACTCGCTTTGGTGATTAATTTTGATTTGCCTGAAGTTCCGGAAACTTATGTTCATCGCATTGGTCGAACAGCCCGCGCTGGACATAGTGGACAGGCCTGGTCTTTTTGTATGGAAGATGAAAGAGGTTATCTAAAGGAAATTCAAAAATTGATACAACAGGAAATTAAGATACACATGAATCATCCGTATCATTCGGCCATTGAATATCAGGCTCAGCGCCCAACACCAGCGGTAAAAAAGACGCCTGCAAGTGGAGTTAAACCTAAACTGGTTGCTCCGAATGCTGTACAACCAACGTCCAATCAGAACATAACTGCTCCTAAAAAATCGTTCGGAAAGAAACCCTGGTTCAAGAAAAAGAAAACAAATCCACAATAGGTTTATTCTTTCATCAAATCGGTTTTCAGTGAAGTAAAGCCTGCAATTTTATATCGATCCGGAGCAGATCGTATAATATAGCGGCATNTCAAGGGTAAGATTAATTGGGAAGGTAACACCCAATGCCATCGGAATATATAAACCGGGATCGGCTTTGGGGGCTGCAATGCGCATCGCCGCGGGTACAGCAATGTACGAAGCACTGGCGGTTAATATCGCTAATAGGAATCGGTTACCGGTGTTGTCTGTTATAAAGTGACTCAGGTAAGCGGTCAGACATCCATTCATCAAGGGCATCAGAATGGCAAACGCAGTGACAAAACCACCATACCTTAAAAAGGTTGAAAAACGTCGGGAGGTGACCATGCCCATTTCAAGTAGAAAAATAGACAGAAATCCTTTGAAGATATCTGTTGTAAATGGCTTGATACCTTCGGCCTGTTTGGTATCTGCAATCCAGCCTATTAATAAACTGCCAAAAACCATCAACACACTTCCATTGGTGAGGGCGTGATGCAGAATCTTNTTAAGGGATAACGGTTCCCTATGGTGATCGGATTGATCAAATTTNTTCAGTAGTAATACACCCATCACAATTGCAGGAACTTCCATTAAGGCCATTACAGCGACCATGTGTCCGTCTGCCGGTATATTTTGAATTTCAAGAAACGATGTGGCTGCAACAAAAGTAACCGCACTCACCGATCCATAAGAGGCTGCAATAGCTGCAGCATCACTCACCTGAAGACGAAGTTTCAGGATAAAGAAACAATACAAGGGGATGAGAGCAGATGCAACAACTCCGAACAATAGTAAATAGGCAATTTCCCAATTCACTCCACTGTGTGCCAATTCTTGTCCACCNTTAAACCCAATGGCAAACAACAAATACAGGGAAATAAACTTTACCGAAGTGGCGGGTATTTCAAGGTCACTCTTTACCCGGGTAGCCACAATACCCAACAGGAAAAACAGGAGTGTGGGGTTGGTCAGATTACTGATGAGTACTTGGAACTCCATTTTTTGTTTTTACCACCACCTCAATATTGCAAAACATTTCAACCACCACGTCTTCGGGAATCGTTTGCAGCCATTCTTTCATACGGATACGGTCGGCAGATAATTCTTCAATACGTTGTTCTACCTCCGGTAAATTTTTACCGTAACGTATGTCGCTTTGGAAACGGGCAATTTTATGGTGCTTAATCTTGTAGTCGATTAAATCCAGCAAAATTTCCCGGGCACTGCTGCGGTCAAATTGTCCGTCGATTAATTTTAATTCATTTGTGTTCATGTTAATTTCTATTTAGGGGTGAGGATGCTGAAGGATAGTTTTTAAGATTTCCTGTTCTTTTGTTTGAAAGAGTGTCATGGCCAAAAGAATGCTTAAACTCAGGTAGAAACGTCTGAAGAGAGGATCCGGTTCGGTGACGCCTAGCAGAAAACAACTCAGGGAGAACAGCACACCCAGAATCGGCAACAGCGCTAAGGTGCTTTCAATCGAAAGGTGTTTGAATGGGTTTAATCTTTTCACAGCGCAAAAATGATCTCCGGTATTCATAAATATTTATTTAAATTTGAAATAGCTAACATTAATACTATTTATGAATTATACACTCCAGCAATTGCGCATTTTTCAAAAGGTTGCCCAAACCGGACATGTAACCCGGGCAGCAGAAGAGTTACATTTAACCCAGCCAGCGGTATCCATTCAACTAAAGAACTTTCAGGATCAGTTTGAATTGCCTCTCTTCGAAATCATTCATAAACGCTTGTACATTACTGACTTTGGACAAGAAGTAGCGGTATCTGCCCAACGCATTTTAGATGAAATAAATTCCGTTCAATTTAAGATGCATCAGCATCTGGGAGCCCTTACCGGGAAACTAAAACTCTCGGTGGTTTCTACCGGCAAATACATTGCACCTTATTTTGTCACTGATTTTATGAATCAACATAGCGGCATCGAACTCGTGATGGATGTCACCAATAAAGCCCTGGTGTTGGAAAGTCTGGCAGGCAATATGGTAGACTTTGCCTTTGTCAGTGTGTTACCGGAACAATTGCCGGTGAATAAAATTAAACTCATGCAAAACAAATTATTTCTCATTGGAAATAAAGAAGCCATTTCATCGAATAAGGAATTAAATTCAACCATATTAAAAGAGGTTCCATTAATTTACCGCGAAGAAGGGTCAGGTACACGTTATGTGATGGAGCGATTTATCAGAAAGCAGAAAATTCCGGTGNACAAAAAGATGGAACTTCAATCGAATGAAGCTGTGAAACAAGCTGTTATAGCAGGGTTAGGATATAGTATCATGCCTTTAATCGGGGTTAAAAATGAACTGATGAACGGGCAATTACAGATTATTCCGGTAAAAGGATTTCCTATCGAATCAAGTTGGAATTTGATTTGGATGCAGGATAAGAAATTGAGTCCGGTGGCTCAGGCCTTTNTAAACTACGTGCGCAGCGAAAAACAGCATATCATTCAAACCCATTTCGGCTGGTATGAAAATTATGGGTAAAAATCTGAATTAAACCATGAATCAAAGTCATTTAGCGGCAGCCCGAAATAAACGATCATTTAATGTGAGCCCCAAACCTTCAGGTACAAACGCTTCTGTCACAATAAGATCGAGCCCCTGCGCATCTAATTCCTGTAAAGCCTGATAAAANTTACTGGCGATTTCCTTTAAATCGCCTTCCTTCGATAGTACTTTGCAAACATACCGGTCTTGTAATTCTGCATCGCCTTGATGCAATAAGAGACCAATTTTAAGTGAAGTACCTGAAGCAGGTATGGAATGTAAAGAATCTATGACTTCGATCCGGGTGCGAGGTGCATAATGTTTTATGTGACTGCCCGGTACTTTGGGTGTCTGGATTAATGTAGAAGGAAGAATCAGTTTTTGTTTAACGACTTCCTCTATACGTTCGGGCAATAAGGTTCCGCGTCGNTAAAGGAAAATATCCTGATTTTCAATGTAAAGAATTGTTGACTCCAGTCCTTGCTGACATGCTCCGCCATCCAATACCATTTCTAACTGCTCCGGAAAATATTCGGCTACCTGATGGGCGGTAGTCGGGCTAATTCGCGTAAAAGGGTTCGCACTAGGAGCAGCCAAAGGATAAGGCAACTGCCTGAGGAGTTCTAAGGCCGANTCATGAGACGGCATTCGAATGGCAACCGTAGCTTGTTGCCCGGTGACCTGATCGGGTACCCGATGCGATTTAGGCAAAACCAGCGTAAGAGGCCCGGGCCAAAATGCNTCAATTAAGGTATAAACCTGGGTTGGACAAGCACTAACTAAATCCTCCACACGTTCGGGGCCGGCAATATGTAATATCAGGGGTTGGCTGGAAGGGCGATTTTTNGTTCGATAAATTATTTCGACTGCCGCAGGAGATAACCCATTTCCAGCGAGGCCATAAACTGTTTCTGTGGGTAACCCAATCAGTTCATCGCGATTCAGAATTTGAATCGCATCCTGTATTGAAGTTGAAATTTTACAAGGCATCAGGGGTTGCAATTATCGCAGTACATCGGACTTTCAAACTTTTTACCTTGCGGGTAAACGTCCTCTTTAACATGTTCGCAATGTACGCATTCATAAATATAACTCTTCGGTGAACGGGTGGGGTCTGANCACAATTCGCAGGGTAAGCCTTCACGTAAAGCGGTCATACCAAATCCGGGAAATTCACATATGGGGCAACAAGATTTAATTTTATCTAACAATCGGCGGGCTGTTTTTCGNATGCACGCCATTCGCATCGGGTTAAACATGGCCCGCATATCGGTTTCAACATATACCGATGCCTGACGGGCTTTCATGTTTTCGAAAATTTCCAGTAAGGCAGTCCAGGAATGTATGCCTTTCACCATACCCTCAAATTGATTCTTTGCCGGTTTTATAATCAGGGCATGTTCCGGAAAGCCAGCAGCAGTTGCAAATTCCATGAGTTCAGCGCGGGTAAAAATTTCCCGGGCATTAAAATTCGTTTCCGTACTGAGGCAGCGGGTAAAGACTTCAATATGATTTCGAGTATCCCTGAAAAGAAGTAATTCATCGTCGGCATGTGCAAAAACCATTTGTGGATGCGGGCCAAACGAACCTTCGCTGGACAGCACCAAATCGGCNTCCCGTGTGATCAGTGCCAATTGGCATTTTCGCCGGGCAGTTTCGAGNGGATCGATNTCGCGTTCCACTTCACCGGTAAAGGTTCCCAGACTATCTGTATCTAGCTGATCAGGAACAAAACATTTCACGCCCAGTTCATTTTCAAATAAAGGAGCAAGGACGCTTTCTTTCTGATGTTTGGTGGCAATTACGAGGGTTCGGCCTTCAAACCAATGTCTCATGCAACAAATTTAGTTGAGGAAAAGAATGAATTGGAAGGATGCTAAAGGTAGGTATTGAAATTATTGATACCCTACAAGCAATCAGTAGGAGTTTACCGGTTATTTCGGGCCAGGGATGGTAGCATGCTAGCGCTGTTTTGCCTGCAATTCCGACAAAAAGACCAAACCGGCAAAACAGACTAGCGCGTACAGCCCGGTGTTCGCCGGCCATTTAGCGAGTCATTGCACTTCCGGAAAAAGCCGGCGACAGGCCTCTAAATCTGTTGCATAAATTCGTGAACACTGCTCATCATATGTTGAATTTGATTTTCATTCAAACCATGATGACAGGCCATGAGCATACCGCCCCGCATCACCTTATCGGCTTCGGGATAACCTTGTGGGCGGGCTTTGTGCGCACATCCTTTAAAGCCAGGCTGCCGCAAAATATTGCCGGTGAAAACGGTCCGAGTCTGAATATTGCGTTTCTCTAANAAGATNCGCAAATCGCGGCGTATGAAAGGTGCGTTTTCGCGTATGGTAACAGCAAATGCCAACCAGGCCGTTCTGGAATCCGGCAATTGATTGGGTAAAATAAAGAACTCTTCGTATTGTTGAAAGAACTCACGCATCCTGTGATAATGTGCAGTACGCAAATCGATATTCGCCTGTAATTTATCTAACTGCACCAACCCAAAGGCGGCACCCATTTCAGATGGTTCGATATTGTAACCGGGTTCTTCAAATACAAACTTGGCGTCGTAAGGGATTCCTTCAATTTCCACATTGAACCGGTTTTCAATTTTTTCACTTTCAACGAACAAGGACGAAGAGCGGCCCCAGCTGCGGAGTAGTTTGCCNCGGTTGTGGTGTGCCTCAGCATTCACACACAACATACCTCCATTGCCGGCACAATTAATGATATGGCTGCCATAAAAACTGGTCGTACTCATATCGGTAAATCGGCCACTGCTTTTGCCGTTAATTTCTGCGCCCAGGGTATCGGCACTATCTTCCAAAACAAACAAATTGTGTTTATCAGCAATTTCACGGAGCACTTTCCAATCCGGCAAATTACCAATGAGGTTAGGAATGATCATGGCTCTGGTTTTGGCNGTAATCATTTCTTCTACCTTATTGACATCCACATTGTAAGTACCTTCTTCAACATCAAGAAAAGCCGGAACCCAGCCTTTTTTNATTTGAGGAGCTACGGTTGTCGAGAACGTTAAAGCAGGGGTCAGAATTTCTGATCCGGGTTCAAAATCTAATAAATCAGCGGCCAGATACAAGGCACTGGATCCGGAGTTTACCCCAATGCCGTATTTTTTATCGTAAAGTGCTGCGACCCGGGATTCCAGTTCGCGAACATGTTTTCCCATTTGGGTTGTCGTTTGTAACACATGCACAACGGCATTAATTTCATCCTGACCATGCACTGTGGTGCCATACGGAACATAAGGGTATTGACTCATACGATAATAAATTGCTGCAAATGTACCGGATGGCAGGCAATCGGCACAGGGTTAATTGATAAGAAAACTTAAGTCCCTTCGAGATTAGCTGAACGTATCAGGTCTGGTTATGGTAACAACTGCGGCAGCGCGGTTCATACACATCGGTTTCGCCGAGTAGTACGGTTGCGTCAGACACCGATTTGCGATAACTAAAATTAGCAATATCGCCACAGACTACACAAATTGCGTGTAATTTGGTAATATAATCTGCCATCGCGAGGATATCTGGCATGGGACCAAAAGGTCGACCCATAAAGTCCATATCCAAACCCGCTACTATGACCCGTATACCTCGGGCAGCCAATGTTTCTGCCACCCCGGGCATTTCGCGATCGAAAAATTGTGCTTCATCAATACCGACAACATCAACCTCCTGTGCCAACAATAAAATCTGCTGTGAATTTTCGACCGGTGTGCTTTTGATGCGGTTTTCGTTGTGCGAAACGATGTCAGTTTCATCATAACGGGTGTCGATGGTTGGTTTAAAAATTTCCACGTTGAGATGTGCAATTTGAGCCCGCCGGAGTCGCCGAATTAATTCCTCGGTNTTCCCACTGAACATCGAACCACAGACGACTTCAATCCAACCTTTTTTTGTGTTTCGTATATTGGGTTCAATAAACATTGGAAGATCAGGGGCTTTGCAATACTTTTGAGGATTACGAAAATAGAAGCCAAATGAAATTCACTGCGATTTTTAGTGTTCTNNTTTTTATTCACAATGGCACTTTTTGCTCGGGAAGGCATGTGGTTGCCTNTTTTGCTCGAGAAATTGAATGAAAAGGAGATGACCGGAATGGGCATGAAAATCAGGGCGAAAGACATTTATGATGTGAATGCCGGCAGTTTAAAAGATGCTGTGGTAGTTTTCGGTTCAGGATGCACCGGGGAAATTGTATCGGATAAAGGTTTAGTGCTCACCAATCACCATTGTGGTTACGGCACGGTGCAGGGTTTGAGCAGTGTACAGAACAATTACCTGACGAATGGTNTTTTTGCCCCCAATCAACAAGGAGAAATACCTTGTCCGGGTTTAACGGTAACCTTTATAGTTCGCATTGATGAGGTAACGAGCCGCATACAAAGCGGAATTACCGGGGATATGCCGGATAGCCTGCGAACANAAAAAATTGCCGAAAATATTGCGCTGGTTGAAAAAGAAAGTAAGTCGGCATCCGGCTATGATGCTATGGTGAAATCGTTTTATGCAGATAATGTCTACTATTTATTTCTGACTGAAAAATACACCGATGTGCGGCTAGTGGCTTTTCCCNCANATGGAATCGGCAAGTTTGGCGGCGATACCGATAATTGGGCCTGGCCCAGACATACCGGAGATTTTGGATTGTTTCGCATTTATGCCGGAGCAGACAATAAACCCGCGCCGTATGCCAAAACCAATGTGCCCTATAAACCGAAACGTTCGTTCAAGATAAATATATCCGGAGTGAAAGAAAATGACTTTACCATGGTGTATGGATTTNCGGGCCGAACCCAGGAATACCTGAGTAGTGAAGGTGTCNCGGAAGTGATGGAAGTGCTTGATCCGATTCGCATAAAGTTGCGCCATAAACGCCTTGAAATTTGGGATAGGGCCATGGGACAGAGTGAAGAGTTATTTATAAAATATGCGGCGAAGCAAGCATCCATTGCCAATTACTACAAGAAGTGGAAAGGTGAATTAAAAGGACTTCAGGTGAATGATGCCGTGNAACAANAAAGAATGCAGGAGGCAGATTTTAATGCCTGGACCCGGGCGGTTCCCAGCCGAAAAGCCTATGTGGAATTGTTGNATAGCTTGGCCCGCTGCTATAAAGAACATCGTGAATCCATTAAATTGAGTGAGTATTTGCTGGAAGCTGATCGGGCCAGCGAATTGGTTAAGAAAGGAAATTTATTTAATCAGATTTTAAAATCGATAGACACCTTGGCCACTTTAGACAGTCTGGTGATGTATGAAAGAGATATGAATGTCTTTTATACGGGTATGGATCTGAACACCGACTATGAAGTGACCCGATCGTTGTGGGCTNATTTATCAAAAGACATTGGGGATAGTGATTTTGTATCCCCCACAAAAATTGACCGGATCATACCTACTCTGTTCNTGAGCACCNCGGAATTGTTTACTGAGTTCATTCGTTTACGGGATAAAGAAAAGATAAAAAAGCTCATAGGGCAGGATCCTGTTTATATCACCTGGACGTATTTTGATGCACTTCAAAAGGCGAATAATCAATTTTTAAAATCCAAATTGCAGCGATTGAATCGTTATTATACCACTTATCTGGCCGGATTAAAAGAATATTATGCTGAACGANAAAAACCATTTTATCCGGATGCCAATAGCACGTTGCGGGTAACCTATGGTAAAGTAGAAGGTGTAAAACCGGCGGATGGTATGCGCTATGATTTTCAAACAACACTGGATGGTGCTATCAGCAAAGCAGACCCTAACAGCGAAGAGTTTAATATGCCTGAACGGTTGAAACTCTTGCATCAAAATAAAGATTATGGCGCGTATGCTGTGCAGGTTAACGNNGAAAAGACGGTTCCTTTGGCCTTCTTAGCCAGTAACCATACTATGNGTGGAAACTCAGGCAGCNCCCTGATCGATGCCAAGGGAGAACTGATTGGAACCAATTTTGATCGTATTTGGGAAGGTACCATGAGTGATATTCTGTTTGACCCGAATCTGTGCCGAAACATTACTTTAGACATTCGCTATACGTTATTTATCATAGACAAATTCGGACAAGCGCCCTGGATTATAAAGGAAATGCAGTTGGTGAAATAACCCAGGCTGATTCGTATTCATCACGATAACTTTGCCTACTATTTTATGGCAGATGGGCATTTTGAATAGCAATAGTGCATAAGAATTTTGAAATCAATAACAATTCGATTCCAATGTTAGAGGTTTGAATACTGTTCTTATATGCATTATCCTCACGATTTGGGAATGTCAATTTGATATGGCATTATACCGCATTTCGTCCAAATACGAGAGCACAACATTTAATTCGTTTTGGAATATACTATTTCAAAACAAATGAAACAGGTAGCTTAAATTCTACTTTAACCGCTTTCCCATTCATGGTACCGGGCTTCCAGGAAGGCATCAATGCTAGAACCCGCAAGGCTTCNGCGTCTAATGTTTCGCTACCTGAACTTTTTGCAATAAGCGGATTTTGAATGGTTCCTTGTTCGTCAATGGTAAATTGTAAAATAGTTCGTCCTTCACGTTTGGCTATTCGGTCAGTTTCGGGATACTTGATTTTTTCTGACAGAAAAGCNATCAGGGCGTTTTGTCCACCCGGAAACTCAGGGAGGGTTGGGTTTGTTCCTTTTGTGGGAATTCCTGAGTGGATTTTTGTTGAGTTNTGCGCCATACTTTGGAATCCAATAAAGCAGATGACAATAACCAAAAGGCTGCTCAAGGCAAGAAAACGGGCAATTTTTGTGGATACATTTTGTTGATACATCATTTTTATACGTGTTTTTAAAGGGTGTTGAAAAAGGGTTGAACCAATAAGGTGGGGCCAGGTTTTTTTCGACCTGCTGGCCAAGAAATTTGAGNNATAAGTATCTTTAGAGATTCCGGAAATTGTGCCCGCATCAGCTTCAAATTCGTGTTGTAATTCCAGCTCCCGATGAAAAAATAGTNNAAATGGATTGAACCAGAAAATGGTTTGTAATAGCGTGAGTAGTATTTTNTCCAGACTATGCAGATGCTGAACATGCACTTCTTCATGCCTGAGTATAGCCTTCTCTTCTTCGTTGGAATAATGACTCAGTGGAAGAAAAATCAGGCCCCAGAACGAGAAGGGATGCTCAATCTGGCTGTGGCGAATAATTTTAAAATTTGGTCTTCGTTCTAATTTTCCCGTTCGATATATTTTTCGCAGGATATAAGCGCCCAATAGCATTCTGGCCAACCCCACNAATAATCCTAAGGCATAAACCGCCAACAGAATATGTGTGAAACTGAGTTCAGAACGCTGTAAGCGATCAGCATTCAGCGTAACCTGTGCAAGAACAATCTCCACCGGTGCCAGCTCCTCAGACCCTAGAGCCGAACAAATTTACTGCGTTAAANNCCAGGGTAGGACTGGGGCAAGAATTACAGCAGCCAGAATAAACCAGCGATTGAAACGAAAACAGGTTTTATTTGCCAAAATGCCTTTGAAGAGGACAAAAAAGGACATAGACAACAAGATGATTTTTACAAAGTAGATCAGCATAGACTTATTTTTCGTAATTCCCGAGTAGTGCTTCCAGTTCTTCAATTTTTACCTTTTTATCCTTCAGGAAAAANGACACTAAATTGTTGAAGGAGCCGCTGAAATAATTTTTAAGTACCGGATTCAATTTCTGTTTTAAATAACTCTCCTTACTGATGGCCGGGAAATAGCGATGTGATTTTCCGAAAACTTCATAGTCTACAAATTTCTTTTCTACTAAAATTTTAAGGATGGTGGAAATCGTATTGTAATGCGGTTTAGGAGCAGGGAATTCTTCTATCAATTCCTTTACAAAAGCCTGCTTTCTCTCCCAAAGTTTCAGCATAACTTCTTCTTCCAGTTTTGTCAGAATATCCATAGTGCCATTTTGAAGACAAAAATAACTAAAAAATTAGTTTATCAACTAAATATATAGTTATTATTATCCACAAAAATCCGACTGTAATTGTCGGATTTTGTGCCCAGGACTGGATTCGAACCAGCACACCTTGCAGGCGCTGCGACCTGAACACAGTGCGTCTACCAATTTCGCCACCTGGGCAGGTGATTTGTGTTCAGCAAATCGGAGCGCAATATTACACAATTATCTGATTAATGTACTGTCTCCAAGCAATAATTTTTGTACTGAAGATTAGTAAACTACTGAGCTGACATATTTGCGCATAACCCGGTCAAGTGCTTCCAATTGTTTATTGTAATCTGTTTCCAGTACATCAATCGCTTCCAGCTGAGTGGCATTTGGTTTTGCTTCCATCCCACAAAATGTGCCATACAGTTCAGATATCCGTTCTCTTAATTTCTCTTCATCCGCAAAAATGGATTTTTGTTTTGTAGCCATCAATTCTGCACGAACTTTTTCAAGATCATCAAACATTTGTTTCCGGTTTTTATTCTTGGCAAATTGAGCACTATCCGCTTTCAGTTTATTTTGGATGGCCGTTACCGAATCGATTCGATCGTTCACTTTGTTGAATAATTGCTGCAAACGCATCGCCTGTTCATAAACCAGCTTACGGTCTGCCAGGCTGAAATCTTTGTTCTTTTCATCGTGCACACAGTTGAATTTTGTGCTATATTCTTTATCCTTGACTTTTAATTTAGCCGTGTAGGTTCCGGGAAGAACCATCGGAGCAGTAAATCCACCGGCTTCCATTTTAGTACTTCCGGCTGCAACACGGGAGGGNGTTCCGCGTAAATTCCAATCTATTTTATTAATACCCCTGCGAATCGTTGCAGGTATACTTTGAACGAGTTTGCCTTGTTCATCATAAATTTCCAGCGTTGCTTTGCCTGAAGTTACACGATCTTTGAGGTAATAGTCGATGGTTGGAATGCTGCGGGCATTTCCGGCATACCATCCTCCGGAAACTTCAGGTCCACCCCATCCAAATCGGCCATTATTCAGTACAATATCCGGAATTTCAAATAGGTGCACTTCTTTCTCTGTAATTTCTTTCGACATGTTTCTTAATACCCGAATGTCATCCAGAATATAGATGCCTCTGCCATGAGTTCCTACGATTAAATCGTGGGTTTTTGGATGAATTTGAATATCACGAACCAAGGCATATTCCGGAATGTTATTTTTCATTCGAAACCAATTCGCACCGGCATCCACCGTACAAAACAATCCCATTTCAGAGCCTAAGAACATTAATTTCGGATTTACGGGATCTTCTTTGATTTTGTGTGCAAATCCTGTAAACTCCTGACTTGTGATTCGCGTCCAGGTTTTACCAAGGTCCACTGATTTGGCCAGATAGGTTTGATGATCGCCATACATATGATGCTCGACAGTGACATAAACCGTATTCTTATCATGATGCGAGGGTTCAATACTACTTACCCAGGCATTGGCAGCCACTCCGCATTTGCTCAGGGCAGGAGTTACGTTAACCCAGGCCGCTCCGGCATTGGTTGTGTATTGCAGTTGTCCATCATCGGTGCCCACCCAAATCAGATTTTCGTCTAAATACGATTCTGAAATTGTAAAAATGGTACAATGGTTTTCTGCACTTGTGTTGTCGGCACTCAATCCGCCACTGTTTTCCTGATCTTGTTTTNNCTTATCATTTGTTGTAAGATCCGGTGAAATTCGTTTCCAGTTGCGACCCTGGTCCGTTGACTTGTACAAATATTGTGCGCCGGTATACAGGTTCTTCGGATTTTTATTTCCTNNGTGAGCAAGGGTATTCCAATTCCAACGTAATTTTTCTTCTTTGGAAGTTTGTTGTGGTTGGATGCCTTCTGCTTTCATCGTATGCATATCTGCCCGCTGCATATTGCCACCCTGATATTCACTGTAAACGGTTTTTCCATCAATATCCGGTATGGTCCAAACCATCGCCCCACCAACACGACTCCAATGGGCATTGCTGACTCCGCCGGGTGCTGAACTTGGTCCTTTCCAACTACCATTATCCTGTAACCCTCCGTACACATTATAAGGATCCTGCAAATCATAGGTCACATGATAAAATTGGCCTATAGGTAACGCATGATTGAAGGTCCAGGTATTGCCCCGATCGATGCTGGAATAAACCCCACCATCGGTTCCGATATGNATCAGATTTGTATTAAACGGATTGACCCAGATGGCATGCATATCAGAATGCACCCAGCCACCTTCATAGGAGGCATTGGTGAATGAATACCCCCCATCATCGGAATAGGCAAATTCAAAAGCCGGACGATACACGCGTTTATCATCTTTCGGATCGAAAGCAATGGTGCTGAAATAGAAGGGGCGGGCCGTGATATTCAAGGTTGCACTCTGGCTTTTCCAGCTTTCACCGGCATCCTCTGAAATGAACAAACCAGTTTCTTTATTTTCCACGATGGCCACTAANTTTTTAGGATTGGATGGAGCCAGATTCATCGCGATTCGTCCAAAAGGTTTAGCAGGAAGCCCCTTGTTTAATTCTTTCCAGGTTTTTCCACCGTCTGTGCTCTTGTACAGACCGCTTCCGGGGCCACCGGAATTGAAACTATAGGGCAGGCGACGAAATTGCCACATCGAAGCATACAAAATATCCGGATTACCNGGATCNATTAAAATTTCCGCACATCCTGTTTTCGCATCTTTATACAGTGCTTTCGACCAGGTAGCGCCTCCATCGGTAGATTTATACAATCCACGGTGTTCGCTATCATTCCATAACGGGCCGGGTACAGCAACAAAATAATTTCTGGGNTTNTTAGGATGCACGATAATGCGTGAAATACGTTCGGTACTATCTAAACCGATNCTTTTCCAGTTATCACCTCCATCTGATGATTTATATAACCCGTTACCGATAGACACGGAATTTCGGGTATTACTTTCACCCGTTCCGGCATAAATCACTTTATCATTTTGCGGATCGATGGCCAGTGCGCCTATACTCTGACAGTATTTATCGAAAATAGGCTTATACGAAGTACCGGCATTGGTTGATTTGATCCCCTCCGGCTGTTCCACATACAGGGTTTTACCCTGNATCTTTAAACTCCCTTCGATGGCAGTAATCCGTCCACTCATGGTTCCCGGACCTAAGGCCCTGGCTTCCATGATTCCAAATTGGGCAGAACTGATTTTAGTTTGTGCCAGTAAAACTTGCGCAAACAGACATAGCGCACCGAATACGAAAATATTCTTCATAGCAATTCGTTTTTAAAAAAGGAGGCCTACGATGGACCTCCTGATAGAAATTTATTTAGCTGGAGAGAAAAGGCTTTCCTGTATAGTTGGGTTCACTTCAACCTGAGTGATTTCCATATCACCCATATCCGAATTGGTATTCATTGGCAATACGATACCTGCATCCAACTTNTTGTAATTCCCATAGGTGGAATTCGATTCAATTTCCTTGCCATTAATAGTTGCTTTGGTCGTTGACTTTACGATATGATAGTCCGCAGTATTTAAGTAATAGGTCGTCACTTTGTTGTCCTTGTCAGTCATTGATATTTTAAAACACTCGGTACCTTCTACATCATCCTTGCCAAGAAATTCTAATTTTTTTCCGTGTTCTTTGTAGGTCAGAAATTCATCCAGAATATTGAGTTGATCCTGAGATTGTTTTACATCATCTGCGGTAAGTGGTTCCGCCTTACTTTGACCTCCCCAAGGTGAAAAGTTCCATCCTTCTTTATCGGTCAGAATCTGGTATCCCTGCATGCCCATTACATCAATATCAACGCGCATCGCTTTTTTATGAATCTGGTAAATGGTGAGTTTAATTTCAGCGCCCTGAGCTTTCATAATGGCCTGAGATTTCATGGATTTTATTTTNTTCCAGTTTTCAGCACCACCAATGGCTTCAATATGTTTATTAATGATTTCATCTAAAGTTTGAGCCTGGCTTTGAAAGCTCATAAAGACTCCGCAAAGTAAGAGGGTAAGAATTGACAGGGTGCTTTTCATTGTTTTAATATTTTATTCAAATATAAAGGCACGCGTTTATATGAAACATTAAATTTGGGATAGGTGGAAATATAGTTGGATGACAGGTTACGAAGGGCTGATTGAGTCAACCCATTCCATATCGATTTGTCGTTTATTAAGGTTGGCTGCTGCGATTCGTACAAGAATTTGTTGCCCAATCCGAAATCGGAGTTTACTTCTTTTATTTTGCAGCGCATATTCATCTTCCAGATAAACCCATTCGGAGGCATGAGGGAGTTGATGAATACTGATCAATCCTTCACAAAAATGGGCATTGGTGATGGCCCAGAAACCAAACGAGGCAACTCTACTGATGGTGGCCTCAAATTCATCGCCAATATGTTGCAGCATCCATTCAACCTGTTTGTACTTGTGGGCCTCGCGTTCCGAATCCATGGCTTTGCGTTCGCGTTCACTGCAGTGCAAGCACCGTTGTTCCATTTGTTCATCTGGTTTTATTTCTTCATTCAGACAATCCTGAAGAATACGATGTACCATCACATCCGGGTAACGTCGAATTGGGGAGGTGAAATGGCAGTAATCTTTGAATCCTAATCCATAATGCCCGATATTCTCGGTAGCATATACCGCCTTGGCCATGGTACGAATTCCGAGGGTATGTAAAATTTCCTGTCCCGGCTTATCTTTTGTTCCTTCAACCATCTGGTTAAAGGATTTTGCGATGCTGGCCGGAGAACTTAAATCAAAGCGGTAACCAAATTGGGCCGCAAAAGCACTAAATGTGAGTAGTTTTTCCGGATCAGGCCGGTCATGCACGCGATATGGAAATGGAATTGGCTGCTTTTGATAACGAATCTTACCCACAAAGGCGGCCACTGTTCGGTTGGCGAGTAACATAAATTCTTCAATCAACTGATGCGATTCCTTACTTTCTTTCACGACCACATCCAGGGGAACACCGTGTTCATCCAATACAAAGCGGGCTTCTTCTGAACTGAAATTGATGGCTCCTGCTTTAAATTTTTCCTGTCGGTAGCGCTGGGCAATGTGATGTAGGGTCAGTACCATGTCAGCATCAGGGTCTTCTTTTCCCTCAATAATTTCCTGAGCCTCTTCATAGGTAAATCGTCGTTGCGAATGAATGATGGTTCGACCAATCCAACTGGAGTTGATTTTTCCCTTTGCATCCATTTCGAAGATGGTTGAAAAAGTCAGTTTATCTTCAAGTGGACGCAGTGAACAAAGCCCGTTCGATATTTTNTCGGGCAGCATGGGCAGCACGCGATCNGGCAAATACACGGATGTAGCGCGTTGGTAGGCTTCCGCATCCATCGCACTACCGGGTCGAATAAAGTGANNAACATCTGCAATGTGAACACCAACTTCTAAATTTCCGGTTTCCAGTATCCGGAATGAGATTGCATCATCAAAATCTTTGGCATCATGAGGATCGATAGTAAAAGTGCTTATACCGCGGAGGTCTTTTCTATTTTGTGCATCTTCTTCGGTGATTTGATCCGGAAGAGCTTCTGATTCCCGAATGACTTCTTCAGGGAATTCAAGACGAAAACCATTCTGCAATAAAATGTCTTTCATGGCGATATCACTTTCAGAATGCGCATCCAACACAGAAACGATTTCGCCTTCGGGATTCCGTCCGGCATCACTCCACTTTACAATGCGTACTATGACCCGGTCACCATGTTTAATGTTATTCTGATTGGCCGGATGTATAAATATGTCCCGATGAAAGGAGCTATTGTCGGGTATCACAAAGGCCGTTTTGGCGCCCATATCAACGGTTCCGATTAACTCGGCTATTTTTCGTTTTATTACCGATACAATAATTCCTTCCGGTCGTTTTGCTGAACTGCTTTTACGAATCAGGCTAACTTCTACCGTATCACCATCCATAGCATTTTTNAAATTTTCACGCCGAACAATGACGTCGGTGTCAAAACCGGATATGCGAACAAAACCCATACCCTGGCGGGAAATATCCAGCACCCCGGTAACAAGTTCCAGACTGTGGGATCGTTTTCCGGGGTGTTCATTTTCTTTTTCATAGCGTGTTTAATCTTCGATGCCGGTATTGAGTGTATCTGGCGTATGCGTTTCAACCGTAATTTCTGGCTGAGGAGGATAATAGGTTTCTAAAAANGATTCAATCGATTCTATAAAACCTTGTTCTTCTCCAAACAAAAAATCAGTGCCTATTTTCTGGGCAAAAATGGGTAAGTGCATCGGAAGCAGTTTATCGCGCAACAATCGCAGGCGTCCGGCATCTTTTTCTGTTGTGATAATTATTTTTTTNGAGTCGTCTATTTTGTCAAAGGTTTCCCGCATTTCCTCCAGGTCATCATAAGTGAAATAATGATGATCGGANTAAGGAAGCGTAAAAACCCGTTTAAATTTNTTCTGATACTGTTGCACAATAGGCTGAGGATTGGCAATACCCGTTACCAATAAAACGGTATAGGTAGAATCGGGAATAAAATCCAATTCAGATAAAGGATACAATTGGTCGTACCGGATGCTGGTAAAAAANACCTGTTGTTCGGGTAATGGCGCAATTTCCCGCAGAATGGCCGTTTTCTCATCAAGGGCNATGGTATCCGGACATTTGCTGACAACAATAATCTGGGCACGCGATGCAGCTGAACGACCTTCCCGCAATAGTCCGAATGGCATGATGTAATCCCGGGTATATAAGCGGCCATAATCGGTTAATAGAATATTTAATCCTGCTTTCACCGTACGATGTTGAAAAGCATCATCTAATAGGATCGTTTGTATCCAGGGCTTTTGTTGCAGCAACAAGGGGATAGCTGTCATACGTTCTTCAGCTACGGCCACTTCGATAAACGGATATTTCGTTTTAAACTGAAAGGGTTCATCACCTAATTCACGGGCGTCTGAATTCTCCGTAGCCAAACGAAAGCCTCGTGAGCGACGCCGATAACCCCTGCTTAAGGTGGCAATGGCATACCGATGTCCGAGTAACTCAATCAGGTATTCAATATGGGGCGTTTTNCCGGTGCCCCCTACGGTCAAATTGCCCACGCAGATGACCGGTACATTAAATCCGATGGAAGAAAAAATCTTCCAATCGTAAAATTTGTTTCTTAGCCACACGACCACACCGTACAGGATCGCCAGCGGCAGGGAAAGGTATTTTAATAAGGTCAGTAGTAATGATTTCATTTGCGTAACGTCACATTCTTCTTCAGCACCCAGAGATATTCTTTAGATGTTTCTTTTTCTCTATCAGAAAGTATTGGTTGAATTGATCCAATATCCGAATTTCAGTTTCAGCGGTGAAGGTACGAATTATTCTGGCTTCGGGGTGGGGTGCTGCTAAACCTTCACAACCTTCCTTTTTGATGCTGCCTTTCAATTCCGTAAAATTAAACAACAGTGCTGCTGATTTATTGATTTTGGGGTCAACCCGCCGATATTTACCGCAAGGAGTATAATCGAATGTACACATCGTATCTCCATCAATCAGTAATGAAGATTTATTGACCGTAAACCGAAGGCGGCAGGATGCTTTTCCCTGATAAATACCCTGCACGCTATCTACTTGAATAAATCCCTTTAATTCAGTGGATAGAAAATCAGGGTCGCCACTAACGGCATTCGACATAAAAAACTGTATCCTGTTTTACGGGAATAATATATACTATTCCGAAAGGTTTGTTGACTCCTTTGGTAAAGGTAAAAATTCCCGACCAAAACGCTTGCGCCTGCATCACGGTATAGCCTGTGCATAAACAAAATGTGAACATCAAACTAAAGATTCGCGTCATGATGAGTCTTTATAGTATGAAACAATGTATCTTTACCCGCTAAAGTACATTTAATTTTTATGTTACAGCAAATCCTGGAGATTCTAAGTATGTGTTGCCGGCAGTAGTTGTTTTGGTTGCGGCCTATTTAATCGTGAATAAGTTTTTAGTTGGTGAGATGCAACAAAAGCAATTGGCGCTTTTCGGGCAACATGCGCAATACACGATACAGGTTCGCCTGCAGGCTTATGAACGACTGACTATTTTTGTTGAACGCATGCATCCTACCAACCTTATCAGCCGGCACTACATTCGTGAAATGAGTGCGCAGGATGTACAACTGGCCATGGTGCGGGCGATACGGGATGAATATGAACACAATTTATCTCAACAGATATATGTTTCCCGTGAGGTTTGGCAAACGGTGAAAGCCGTCATGGAACAGGAAATCACCATGTTGAATCGGATTGGTTCAAACTTCGCAATGGGAGCACCATCTGCTGATTTTGTGAAGGCGCTCAGCGAATATGTCGTCAATACGGAATCAACGATGCCCACTGCAATCGCCCTGGAAACCATAGACCGGGAGGCTAAAAATTGTTGACATCCGCATCCTGATTCCAATAAATATTGAATGAAGTAGCTATGTTGAATTACGAGTTTCTTTTTATCGGAGTGGGTGGTGCCGGTATGAGTGCCATCGCGCAATATTTGGTTGGAACCGGTAAAACGGTTTCAGGAAGCGACCGTTTGTTTTTGTCGGATGAAAATGACTTCCTCAAACGTCAACTGGAAGCAGAAGGGATTTCCTGTTTTATACAAGATGGTCAGGGCATTGATACCACCACTANNGAAGCTGTGGTTATCTCCACTGCAATTGAAGCCGATAATCCCGAGTTACTAAAAGCACAATCGCTTGGAATTCCTGTTATTCTTCGGGCAGATTTATTGGCAGCGATTTGTAAAAGCAAACGGACAATTGCTGTAGCCGGAACTTCAGGTAAGTCGACCACAACAGCTATGTTATTTCATATCCTGCATCAGGCCGGAGTTGGAGCTTCACTGATATCCGGTGCAGGATTGGTTTCATTGCAAGAACAAGGAAAAATAGGAAACGCATTTAACGGAAAGGGCGAGTGGCTGGTGATCGAGGCGGATGAAAGCGACGGAACGTTGGTGAAGTATGAACCTGAAATCGGCTTATTGTTGAGCATCGATAAAGATCGTAAAGAACTGGATGAATTGCATACCATCTTCCAAACGTTTAAGACACATGTCACCGGAACGCTGATCGTGAATCAGGGACATCCTTTAACCAAAACTTACAGTACGGATATTAAACACGATTTTGGTCCTGGTACACCTTTTGAAGGGAAGGACTTTTATCAGGAAGGGTTCCGGATTTATTTCAAGGTACAAGGAATCTCCTGCAAGTNNATTCCAACCATTGGTCAACATAATATGGAAAATGCATTGGCTTGTTTTGCAGTGGCGGCTCAATTGGGAGTGTCTCTTGAAACAGCTTGTCGTGCCTTATACGATTATCCGGGAATTTACCGCCGGCATCAGTTGTTAAGTAGTAAAAACGGTATTCACGTTATTGATGATTATGCCCACAATCCCGCGAAAATTGCGGCATCGCTCAAAGCTTGCCAGCCGGTAGGGAAACGTTTAATTGCCTGGTTTCAACCGCATGGTTATGGCCCAACCCGATTTATCCGAAAGGAGCTGGTTGAAGAGATGCACAAAACCCTTCGTGCAGAAGACTGTATGTGGATGAGTGAAATTTATTATGCCGGGNGAACTGCGGTGAAAGATATTTCGGCAGCCGATTTGATTGCTGATTTACAACAACTGGGCGTGAATGCTTATTTTGAAGCAGATCGTGAAGTATTGTTTGCGCGGCTGATTCCTCAATTACAAGCCGGAGATGTATTGCTGTTGATGGGCGCCCGGGATCCGNGACTGGAAAAATTTGCGCAGCAGGTTGCCCGTCAGGTGGAAGCTTTAAATTGATGCTTAGCTATGAGAATGCCTCCTTATCTGAAACCAGGTGCCCGTATCGGAATTACCTGCCCTGCCGGTGCGGTTAGTTTGGAAACAATGACTCCTATGATACAACAACTTCAAGACTGGNGGTTTGAAGTGTATTGTGGTCAGAATGTGGGTACTTCGTTTGGCAAATTCTCATCGCCCGATGATGTTCGACTGGCCGATTTGCAAGCGCTTTTGGATGACGACCGCATTGAGGCCATTTTATTTTGCCGTGGAGGTTATGGTTTGGTGCGCATTCTGGACCGCATCAATTTTAGTCGATTCGTACAAAATCCAAAATGGCTGTTAGGCTATAGCGATATAACCTATCTGCACAGCCATGTGAACCGGCAATTCGAAATTGTAACTGGCCATACGCAAATGTCAGGAGGCTATTTACCGGATAGTTATGATGCGGAATCGGTTCAGAGCATTNTCTCCNTACTAAGTGGTAAACCATTAAAGTATTCATTCCCTTCGCATCCCATGAACCGATGCGGCCAGGCACGGGGTGTTTTAACAGGAGGTAATTTGGCCATTCTTTCTGACTTGGCCGGCAGTTTGAGCGAAGTGGATACCTCCGGAAAAATACTGGTGATTGAAGATGTGAGTGAATATCTCTATAATATTGATCGGATGTTATGGCAATTGAAACGTGCGGGAAAACTAGATCGACTGGCTGGTTTGGTGGTTGGTAGTTTTACGGATACCAAAGACAATGAAATTCCATTCGGCATGGATGTCTACGCCATGGTTGAAGAAAAAGTGAAAGAATATGTCTATCCTGTGTGTTATGATTTTCCGGTTGGGCATCAGGCACGCAATGTAGCGCTTAAGCTAGGTGCAAACATGTACTGGAAATCACAGAAACAGGAAGCTGTCTGAAGGAAGAAGTTGAGTAGTTATCAAATACAGATCGGATCGTAAATATTTTGCTTCCGATTCCTAGATATAATTGGCTCAAAAATTAATCTGATACCCCAGGGTTAAACCAATTCCCGTGAACGGATGCGAATTGTTGATCCCATCTTTGATCCGCTCTTCATTAATGATGGAACCAAACTCACAGGTGGTACATTCCTGTGAAGACTCTGGTGATTCCACCCCGTTGATCGTATACTTGGTATAATGGCCTTTCGACGATTGCAGATTCTTTATTTCAATCAGTTGATTGTCAAACACATGACGATAAGATAACTGCAAGATAAACTGAGAACGTTTGGATAAGCGACCCTGGAGACCGGCTTGTACAAGATAACCCCATGTTGAACCCACATTAAAAACATGGCGGTTTCAATATATTCCTTTGATTGGTATACCTCATAATTATCTTCCCGAAAGGTTCGTGGCCGCAACGAAAGAACAGGACCTAAACCGACTAAGGGCGAATACGTTGGGCCGGTTGACGGAATAGAAAAGTAACTAGGGGTGATGAGATACCCTCGGCTATACTGTCGAACCCTTTGGCTAAAAACAGAATTGCTTAATGTAAAATCTCCATTTGCACCGCGCAGATACGTGAAACCCATGTCTATGGACCAATGTTTGGCAAGAGTACGGCCAAACTCAAGAGTAAGCCAGGAATCCCATCCAAATGAGGAACTTGCCTTAGAGCCATCACTCTTTGTAAAATGATTATTTCCAACCTGGAGCGCTTGTATCGATTGTCCCGATCCCAGACCAATACGGGCATGCCATTGCGCCTGAACAACAGAAATAAAACCAAAACAAAGGAATAAACTTAGATAGAGGATACGCATAGTGTAAAATGATGATCTAAATATATGAAAATAATTCTATTCCGGTTGTACATTCCTTTTAGTTGCTGAACTCTGCAATTCACAAAAAAGGAGAGTCGAAACTCTCCATACAAAATGATTAAATTAAATTTTATTGGCAGGATTCCAGCATTTTTGTGCCTGATCGCCTCCCCAGTTGGGCATCAATTCGCCGGATGGCTGAAAGGATTTAAATAATTCTACTGCTTTTTCAAACACGGGTTTGGCTTTGGCTTTTCCACCTCCGAACGCTTCCGGGGTATAAAATAAGGATTGTCCTTGCAAGAAATAAATACGGGGATTGTTCGGACTNTGTTTTTTTGCTTGTTCCAGCAATTGATTGGATTCCATGCCATATTTCATACCACGGGTCATTGGATCAACTCCAATACGGGCACTTTTACATAAAGCCTGCAAAATGAGAATTTCATCGTTCGCTTCCAGTTTAAATGCATCCGTCAATAATAATTCAGCCTTATCGACCAAGCCATCGACCAGCGATTTATCTTGTTGCATCATGGCCTGCATCACATAACACATGGCGGCATAATAACGAGGTAACCACTGTTTGGTTTCGGCATTAGCTATACGTTCAAAACCGTTCGCCAAAGGTTGATAGGATTCAACTGAATTGGCCGATTTCATNTTGGTGAGGAAACCGGTCATGGCTGTTGTGTAAGCATCAGACTGAGCTATGCCCAAAAATGCACTAAATAAAAGGGCCAGCGAAAGAACTATTTTTTCATGAATTCAAAATTTTACCAAATATCGGATTTTTTCACTTCAGGATTTATTCGCTTTGCCTGTTATAAATTACCATCGATCGCTTCCTGAGTTCGATCAATGCCCCAACTCATAAACATGCCCAGAAAGAAAAACTGACGGGCCGTAGGGCGAATCGCTTGTTGATAGAAACGTCCATCGCCATTCAAATCGGCATTCGCAAAATTGTACCCGTAAATCTGATTAAAACCAAAGGGNTTATTGATCCCNAGCACAAAAACGGTAAAGGCTTTTTGNATGGTCTTCAGGTAATTAAAGGAGATATTAATGGTATGATAGTCGATGGTCCGGTCCGACATAAATAAATTGGCATCTGCGCCGGCGGCATTTGGATAGGAGGTATTGTAGTTGATGTATGGCCGGCCACTTGAATAAGTGTAAGTGGCATTCACCCCAAACATATACTTAGTCCAGAATTTNTTNAGTACCACATTTCCGACATGTGTTGCCGCAAAATCAGGTTGCACACTGCGCAGATAATTTAAAAAATCACGCTTGGTATCCAGAAAGGAATAAGATATCCAGAAATCAATTCCTTTGATCGATTTNTTATCGCGGTAGAATAACTCAAAACCACGGGCATATCCATCACCTGTGTTTGCTATACCGGAAACAGCCTGGTAAACATTGGTTTTTATGAGTTGATGATATTTNTTATAAAATAACTCCGCACGCAATAAGCGATCCTTGGGTTGCCATTGGTAGTTCAGCACATAATGATCGGCCCGCATATACTTCAGATCCTTGTTGCGGAATAAATACGTGTTTTCCGGTTTTTGATAAAACATGCCATACGCCATTGAAAGTTGGCTTTTCCGTGAAATTTTATAGGCCGCAGAAACTCGTGGTGCCAGGTTAACTTGATTCAGTAAGGACGAATATTCCCCGCGGACACCAATTTTTCCGGCAATATCATTGGTGAGATAGATGTCTCCTTCCGCGAATACCGCTGTGGAATGATCGGATAAAGAGGGCGGGGTAAAATTATTTTGCGCAGGCCCTAGTGGCAGTGTGTATTCAAAGTCATCCGTATTATACAAATATTCAGCGCCAAAACGAATGGCGTTTAAATTGGGTAAACTCCTTTCGAGGACCACCTTCGCTATAGCCAATCCATTTTGGTTGTTGATGCTGATCCATTCGCGATTCAGGAATGCACTATCCTGCACTATCTGATTATTCTGGTCAAGAATTTTTGTTCCGATCGANTCGCGGTTATAACTGAAACTTGAACCGGCAGTCAATTTCCAATCTTGATTCAGATATTCCCGGTAATAAAAATTAGCGTAGGCGTTCCAGTTTTTNATGCTGAATTCATCCTGATAATGCCGATATTCTTCGGAGGCATCCAAACTGGTTACATTGGCCCGTTGAATATTAATGCCCGTGTGATTCAGGTATCCATAAAATTTAAAGATTCCGGTTTTGGATGTTTTTACCCGATAGTTTAAATCGATNCGGTGAACAGTAGGAGCTTGTTTGTATTTGATGTTTTGACGTACCAACCAGAAATACGGGGTCAGGTTCACATAGTTATACCCAATACCCCAGGATGATTTNTTATTCTTACTGAGCTTTTGTACACTGGCTCCAATTCCTACACTTGATAAATTAAAATTGGCCGAAGAACGTTCAGGTAAATCGATGGTTTCCAGAATGACGGCTGATGATAAAGCCCCACCATACAAGGCCGAATATCCACCGGTACTGAACACTGTGCCTTTAAAAATGAATGGATTAAATCGACCGCGTGAACCCAGATCCGGAATCGAAGCGGCAAACGCATTCTTCACCCAAGTGCCGTCAATAAACGTTTGGGTTTCCCAGCCGGTGCCNCCACGCACAAANAGTCCTTCCCGGTCATTGGTTTGTTGTGCACCGGGCAATGTTTTTAATGCACCATAGTTATCTCCGTTACTACCTGCCGTGGTGACTATATCCAAAGCTTTTAATACCGTACCTTTTTTCNNATCGCTTGCTTCAAATGCCCCGGCAGTAATGACCACAGCTTTCAGGTCATTCACTTTCTCACGCATAGTAATGTCTACAACCAGNCTCTTTTTATCGAGATACACCTTCTTTTCGAAAGGAAGAAAACCCAGATAGGTAGCGGTTAAAAGGATAGTGTCTTTAGCATCTGTTTCAAAACTATAGGTTCCATTGGCAGAGGTGGTGGCTCCATCATAAGAATTCTTAATGGCAATATTTACTCCAATTAATGTAGCCCCTTTATTATCTCGAACGGTGCCGCTGATGCGGGTTTGTGCATGAAGGAAATGAAGGTGCAGGAAGAGCAGCGTGAAACAGAGTACCGATGATTTCATGTGCCAAAATTAGCGTTCTTCAACGGACGAATTGGTACTTCAAGCCAAAAACTTATAGCTTATCGGGATAATTCTACAAGGAGGCGATCGATTGGCAATACGCATGCCGTCCATTGCAGCACTAACTATTCCNCCGGCATATCCAGCTCCTTCGGCACATGGATATAAATTGAATCGCTCAGGATGATTCAATTTTATCTCATCTCTTGGAATCCGAACAGGTGATGATGTTCTGCTTTCGGTAGCCACCAATACCGCTTCGTGAGTCAGGTAACCGGACCTTCCTTTTTACCCGGATATTTTTTTNCCAAAAGCGTTTAATCCGAGTTGCAATGCCTGAATGATGGCTGGAGGTAACACCTCACGAAGGTCTGCTGCTACGATGCCCGGCAAGTAGGAACAATCAGGTAGGGTAGCACTGATTTTATTCATTAAAAAATCCGTAGCGCGTTGTGCCGGAGCGACGTAGTTTCCACCTCCGGCCTGATAGGCTTTNTGTTCGATGCCATATTGAAATTGAAGACCGGATAAAGGATCTTTTCCNTTAAAATCTCTACCATCTACACTCACTACCATTCCGCTGTTGGCATAGGGATTATTGCGTTTACTCGGACTCCAGCCATTGACAACCAAGGCTCCGTTTCGGGTGGATGCCGGTGCGATAATACCACCCGGACACATACAAAACGAAAANACACCACGACCGTTCACTTGTTCTACCAAACTATAACTAGCCGGAGGAAGATAGGGGTTCCGGGTTTCGCAATGGTATTGTATACTATCAATAATCGCTTGGGGATGTTCAATGCGAACACCCAGGGCGAAAGGCTTACTGTGTAGTAAACAGTTTTTCCGAACTAGTAATTCATAAATATCATGGGCCGAATGCCCGGTGGCCAGTACCAAATGCCTCACCGGTATTTTTAGGTTGTGATTGATTTCGATGGCCGTGATTTTTGTNGAATCGGCATCAAAATCCGTCAGTTTGCTATTGAAATGAATTTCACCGCCACAGCGGATAATTTCTTCCCGCATGGCTTCAATAATATGCGGTAGTTTATTTGTACCAATGTGAGGATGTGCCTCATAACGAATTCGGGGNTCTGCTCCAAAATAATAAAACCAATCCAGTACTTTGCTTATCGAGCCTCTTTTGTTGCTACGGGTATACAACTTCCCATCGCTATACGTTCCTGCTCCGCCTTCACCAAAACAATAATTGCTCTCTTCATTTAAAATACCTTGTTTGTTTAAAATGGCTAAATCCCGACGACGATCACGCACATTTTTTCCGCGTTCAAATAACACAGGTTTGTATCCGTTTTCGATGCATTGTAAGGCACAGAAGATAGCGGCTGGTCCTGCCCCGATGATATGTACTTCACCGGAAAGACTGACATTTTTGGCTCGAAACAAATCTTTTTCTTCCGGAATGGTTTCGCCGATATAAACAGCTAGTTTAAGCAAAACTTTTACGTTGCGACTTCGGGCATCCAGAGAAGAGCGTAAAATTTTATAAGACCAGCTCTCGGAGGCTGAAATGCCGCATTCTTTCTGGATAGCATCTCGCAGCTTGTCATCCTGGCCTGCCGTTTGTGGATCTGTCTCAAGTTGTATTTCCCGAATCACGAAAGCAAAACTAAGTGAGAAATCGGGATTCTTCTATTAGGTATCCACACCCATCTTGTATCTTTAGTGCCATGATACGAATTCTGGCGAAGGTTTTAATTTTCAATTTGTTATTAGCAGGCAAACTATTTGCACAACAAACTCCTTATGAATCCGGAGGANAAAATGTTACTGCCACTTACGAACAATGCATTTCTTTTTACAGACAACTATGCACACAGTTTTCGGGCATCACGTTGGAGGAAAGTGGTATGACTGATGCCGGCTTCCCGCTTCATCTTGTTTTGCTGGGATCGGAACGAAAACCAAGTTTGANNAAATGGCACGCGGAAAACAAGTGTATTCTGTTCATCAACAATGGTATTCATCCCGGCGAACCTGACGGAATTGATGCGTCTATGTTATGGGTTCGTGATTTACTGGTGCAGAGGGCAGAAGGATCTATTCCGGACAATATTGGTATCGCTATTATTCCGGTGTATAATATCGGAGGATGTTTAAATAGAAGCCCCTTTCAACGGGTTGATCAGAATGGTCCGGAAGAATTTGGCAGCCGGGGGAATTCACAAAACCTGGATCTGAATCGAGACTTTATTAAATGTGATTCGCGGGAAGCCCGAAGTTTCGCCAGGTTGTTTCACCAGGTAGATCCCGATATTTTTATCGACAACCATGTGAGCGATGGAGCCGATTATCCGTATGTGATGACTATGGCTACTACACAACACAATAAATTGGGAGGTCCCATGGGGAAATACCTCCATGAGGTTTTTGAACCAGCTTTGTTTGAACAGATGCGGCAANAAGGATTCCCGATGATTCCTTATGTTAATGTTTGGGGCAAAGATGCCTCACTGGGATGGAAAACCTTTTTGNATAGTCCGCGGTATAGCAGTGGTTTTGCAGCCCTGCACAATGTTTTTTCATTTGTACCGGAAACCCATATGTTGAAGCCATATCCTCAACGGGTGGATGCTACCTATACTTTTATGCAAAGTGTGTTAGACTATTGCCGTGTTCATGCCGAAGCCATTCAATCACAACGAGAGGCGATGAAGCAGTTTCAAATGCAACAGCAGGATTTTCCCCTGGATTGGGAAACTTCCGATTCCAATTTTACGCCGTTGGAATTTCAGGGTTACCGCTATAAAAAATTCAAGAGTGGCGTGTCCGGTTTAGATTATTATTCGTATGACCGGCAGGATACCTTCCGTAAAACCATTCCCTTTTATAATTTCAGTTTTCCAACGGTTGCTGTTAAAAGACCTTTAGCCTATGTCGTTCCTCAGGGCTGGTGGAAAGTGATTGAATTATTGCAATTAAACCAGGTTGAGATGTATGCACTTCCGGAAGACGATAGTATTGACATTGAAGCGTATCAGGTGAAAGAATTTACCAGCGGAGAACGGCTGTTTGAATGGCATCATGTCATAAACAGTATGAAGTTGGAAANNAAAATGCTATCGTAAAAATTCCACCGTGGAGATTGGTATATACCCTTGAATCAGGATAAGGTTCGATTTATCATTGAAGTCCTGGAACCTCAGGGCATGGATTCGTATTTTTATTGGAATNTTTTCGATCCGGTTCTGGTTCAGAAAGAAGGCTATTCCGATTATTCTTTTGAACCGCTGGCTGCTGACTATTTGAATCAGCATCCTGAAGTCAGAACATTATTGAATGAGGCGATCCGTGCCCAACCTGAAAAAATGAAAACTGCCTCGGCTCAACTTGAGTTTGTATACAAGCACTCTCCATATGCCGAACCTGCATGGAATGAGATTCCGGTGTTTCGGGTTGTAAACGCAGCCAGCTGTTTGCGCGATTTTCTCGAACTCGATCGTAAACCTCTAGGAAATAAGTGGGATGAATAATCTGCTCACATCCCGTCATTTTCAGTGGTGGATTTTATTTGCCGGTATTCTCTTATATGTTCCATCGCTTTGGAGTGGATTCATTTCCGACGATCACAAAATTCTGGCGTTGGGCCTGAATCATGTTCAGGATAAGCAGTTTTTCAGACCGGGGTATTTTGGTTTAATCAAGCGTTGTTTGATACCTGCGACTGGTGTTATCATATGGTGCAATTGATTTTATGGGGATGCTGTTGCTGGCTTTTTTACCGATTCGCGGCATTCTTCCTGACAGATACTTATATGCAATGCATCGCCCTTGCCATCTTTGTATTTTTACCCTCCCACACAGATGCAGTCGTCTGGTTATCGGGCATTGCATCGTTGTTTGCCGGCTGTTTCGTTTTACTGCATTGGATTACCTTATTACAAGGCTTTCAAACGAAAAAATGCCTGGTTCATACTCAGTGGAGCGAGCATGGTTCTGGCCTGGTGTACGTATGAAAGTTCCTGGGCCATTTTGATCCTTACTCCATTACTACTTTATTGGAAAGCCAGACCCAACTTCAGGCAATGGTTAATTACCATGACTTTACTCATTAGTTTATTTGGGGTGTATCTGTTTTTCGGATTCAGTATCTCGGCAATTGGTACGGTACCTACGGCGAAGTACATCAACAAATAAAACCATTCCAATTTATGTTTCATGCAGTAAGGTTTTTGTATCGGACCTTTACTTTACCCAGTGATTCTGAACGTATGGCTTACATTCTCTTGGGCTGTTTAGTTGTGACTGGATTTCAACTTTTATTCACTAAAAACTTAAAGAACATCGCTTTACCAGGAGCACCGTTGTATTGATACTTTGTTTTTATCGCATTGCTACCGGTGCTCTCATTTAATGTGTCGATGCATAGCAGTGAAGGAGAGCGGTATCTTTTTTACCAGCCATATTTCTTGTCCTGGCAGGCACCTGCCTCATTCAGCATTTGAAAAAACATCCAGCTGATTATTACAGGTACTTATTGTTTTGTGGCAGCAGCCGGCATTGTTTTAATTCAAACACGTTGGATAGAGGCCGGTGTATATATTCGAAATTTGTATACAGAACTCCGACAATATGCATTTTCAAACCTTCGGGCGATCAATTTGCCAACAGAAGCTCATTCAACGTATGCGTACCGAATTGGATTTGCAGATGGATTTACTATATACAAACAGTCTCCACCAAAACAACTGGAAATCATTTCAACCCGTATATTCCATAAGTGGCCAGGGCATCAGCTCAAAACTAAAGATGATACCCTGATTTTACGTTTTATCGATCAGGAGCCTACCAGCAAGGATTTAAGGTAGATGAAGGGATTTATAAATATTAGATTTTTATCTATATGATACAATTAACATCTATCTTTGCCCCTAATGTTTCTCTGCTATGAATAAGATATTACTCTTTTTGGCAATCATCATTCTTCCAACCCAGCTTTTAGCCCGTGAGAAATTTGGCATTGATTTAGGCATAGGCGCTAAGGCCGGACTTACCTTTAATAAAGTAAAAGGGTATGGATGGCGCGATATTTATAAAACCAATCCCCATGCCGGATTTNTTGCGAATCTCAATAAACGAAGAATCGGGATACAATTAGAAGCAGTCTGGAGTCAGAGTACTATGGTAACCGATACTTCTTTTCATGGANGGTATCAACAGTACTATCGGAACATCGAGGATAGTTTAACGGTGGGTTCATTTAAGTTTCAAAGCATCACTATACCCATCCTGTTGAATATTAAATTATCGCAGTTTTTATGGATACAACTTGGACCTCAGTTCAATGCGAATGTCAGTGTGATTGATAAAAACAAACTTTTGAAAAGTGGGNTTGATATAGTGAATCAGAATTCGTACGATGTGATGTCGGGATTGTGGTTTCAATTTGGTGGTAAGGCGCCTTTGTTTCGGGTGAATGCGGGCATTCGTTACATCTGGGGAATCTCTAATTTAAACAACCTGATCAGCGAACGAAATTGGAGTAACCAAATGGTACAGGTCCATATCGGAATCAGTTATTAACGGATGGCGACCACGCGCAGATACTCCAGTAATTCCCGTTCATGCCGTTTTAATTCCTGCAACGAAGTTTGAACAATCAACTCTTCCTGCGCATCTAAATTTTGGCGAAGTTCTTCCAATAAATCCAGGTAGGTTGCCTTTATCTTTCGAAGCAGGAAATACGTAACGGTATGTTCAACATCTTCAAGATAAATATCTTCCTTTCCGGGTGTAAAAATCTGATATTCTTTTAACCAGTTCTCACTCAGTTCATACGGGAAATACAAAGCCTCAATGGCATGATTCATCACATTCGGATCATTATGGTAAGTGAATGTATTGATGCCTGGATACTGAAGACTTGAATCAAACAACGCATAATAGGTTTGGTAAATCGACTGCCAGGCTGGATTCACAAAATCAGCATCCGCAATCTTTAAACGGATGTATTCTGCTACACTTAGTTTTTCATCAAATGGTTTATGACCAAATTCAATCAGCACCCGAATGAGTCCTTTTTCCTGCTGATAATCTTTTTGCAGTAGTTTGTTTACATCATCCTGTTGATGCACCACTTCCGGTTCAGCCTGCTTTTGTAAGTGTCGGCATCCTCTTTGCTCTGAANNACTCCTTTTTACCAGTTTATCCCGAACGCGTTTATTCACCAATGAGATCAATCCGGCTTCATCAATTTGCAGAAGTTGGGCACATCGGCGAATATAGTCTTGTTGTTTACTGAAATCTTCAACTTTATTAATTTTTGATAAGGTCTCAGCAATTTCATTAATCAACGCCGTTTTCTTCACACTGTCATTTTTAGCTTCACTCAACGAGGCTTCCAATTTAAACAGTATAATATCTTGTTTATGGGTTCGGATATATTCTGTAAACCCTTCGGCACCTACGGCCTGTAAATACGAATCCGGGTCGTGATTATCAGGGAGCAAAACGACCTGAACATTTAACCCCTCTTCGATGGCCATATCCAATCCGCGTAAGGCTGCTTTCACACCGGCAGCATCCCCGTCATATAAAATAGTGAGGTTTTTACTATAGCGTTTAATTAATCGCAGTTGTTCTTCTGTCAACGAAGTGCCGCTCGAAGCTACTGCATTTTCGATGCCGGCCTGATGTAAGGACAAGACATCGGTATACCCTTCAACTAAAAANCATTCATCTTGTTGGGTGATGCGTGTACGGGCAAAGTAGATACCATACAGGGTGCGGCTTTTCTGGTAGACTTCATTTTCCGGGGTATTGATATACTTCGGAGCGCGGTCATTNTTNTTCAAAATACGGGCGCCAAACCCGATTACTTTTCCACTTTGATTCTGAATCGGAAAAATCACCCGGCCATGATAGATCGTTTGCAGTTGACCATTGCGTTCTGTAATTAATCCGGCTTTGATCAGGAGATCCTTATCATATCCTTTCGCCAGCGCTTCATTCACAAAGGTTTGGCGGTTTTCAGGGCAATAACCCAATTGAAATTTCTCCAGCGTTTCGATTCGAAAACCGCGTTCTTTGAAATACGTGAGACCAATCAACTGACCCTCATCCTGTTGCATAAGTTGTTGTTGAAACCATTGGGCGGCAAACTGATTCAGGATACGCAGACTCTCTTCAGTTCGCTGTTGTTCCTTGNNACCAGGGCTGACTTCCGTCTGTTCTAATTCGATATGATACCGTTTAGCCAGCCAGGTAATTGCTTCCGGNTAACTGAGTTTNTCGTGCTCCTGCACAAAGGTGACTACATTACCGGCTTTTCCGCATCCAAAACATTTGTAAATTCCTTTAGATGGCGAAACCGTGAAGGAAGGCGTTTTTTCGTTGTGAAACGGACAATTGCCCAGGTAATTAACTCCNCGTTTTTTGAGCTTAATAAAACTACCTATTACATCCACGATGTCGGCAGCATCATTTACCTTCTGAATCGAATCTTTGGCAATCACCCCGTAAAAGTACTATGCAGAAAAGAAGAACCTGCTAAAATTCCTGAAATGTACATTCCTTAAAAATCAGTGTTTAATACATACCATCACCAGCTATACGTTTTCAACCTGAAGGATCAGATATCGAACCGGTTTCATTTTCCCCGACTTCGGGTAGCCAGGATAGATATTTTGTAGTTTTTATACGGAATGAATGCGATGGCATCCGGATCAGCAGGCGAGTGGTTGAACAAACCTACATGGTAAAGGTTTTTCTGATTAATTCGAAGTTCCGCAATAAACCGACCGGCCCAGATACATTGCATCCCTTCCGGACAACGGGAGTCTTCAACAACTTGTATGAATTCGATAGAAACTACTTCCTCACCCAATTGTATTAAAGTACCATGTTCCAATTCCAGTTGGATGGAATCGCCGGGTTGGTAGGTGCGGAGTTTTTTTGAACAGCTACTGAAACACAGGAGACTCAGAAGTACGATGCTATACACATATTTTGTTGGGGTCATGAAAGTTTAGCGTATGTCAACAACAAAAGTTACAGGTCTTCCGGAAAATCTTCACTTAAAAATTCTCGTTCCAGTCCTTCCATACTCACCAGATCGATGGCTTCAATCAGAGTGGGCGTTAAGTTCAGGGTATCCGCTTCAGCATGCGCATGCCAAATGGTTTTCACTTGTTCCTGAGGTTGACAGAGCGCAAAAGACAAATCATTTTGGTAGAATTCATTGTGAACTTGTACGAGGGCATCCAGATGAAGATTCGTGAGCTGGTCGATCACAGAAAGATCCATTATCAGACTTTTCCCGTTTTGTCGAATTTCTTCTGCAAGGCGACTCAATTCATTAAAATCAAAGTCGGCTTCCGGTTTCAAATGTCAAATTTCACGGGTTTCATGTGTAGGGCATAGTTAAAAGATATTGTATTCAAGTAAAAATAATATATTATTTTTGTTTTAATAAATACGCCTGAATGGATTCACAATTTTCAGCGAAGGTGAAAGAGATTATATCTTTCAGCCGGGAAGAAGCCTTACGATTGGGAAATGACTTTATCGGAACAGAACATTTAATGCTGGGGATGATACGCGATGGCCACGGATTAGCCCTTCGTGTTCTTCAGAATCTGAAAGTAGATATGTTTGATTTGCGCAGCGAATTAGAACGTGTGATAAAAATAAAGGNNTCAGGTTNNAAAAACCCAAACAATATTAACAGCCTGCCACTCACGAAACAGGCCGAGAAAGTGATACGGATTACCGTATTGGAAGCCAAATCATTAAAAAGCAATTTGGCAGAGAGTGAGCATCTGGTCCTCTCTATTCTCAAAAACAAAGAAAATGTAGCTTGTCAAATTTTAAACCAGTCTTTTAGTGTGGATTACGATAGTTTTAAAAGCGAATTAGAATTAGTGACCGGTACAGGTCACACCAATTTTACCAGTGAATTGAAAGATGAAGGAGGACAGTTCGAAGATGATGAAGAACGTGCTCCTTATCAACGCAAACCGGCCGCTCCGGGGCATNCAAAATCCAAAACTCCGGTTCTGGATAATTTTGGGCGCGACATTACCCGATTGGCCGAAATGGGGCAGTTGGATCCCATAGTGGGTCGAGAAAAAGAGATTGAGCGGGTTTCGCAAATTTTATCGCGGCGANAAAAGAATAATCCCATTTTAATTGGCGAACCCGGTGTGGGAAAAACTGCTATTGTAGAAGGACTGGCCTTACGCATCTTTCAACGAAAAGTATCCCGGGTTTTATTTGATAAACGCGTGGTGAGTTTAGACCTGGCAGCATTGGTAGCCGGAACCAAATACAGAGGTCAGTTTGAAGAGCGCATGAAGGCCATCATGAATGAATTGGAAAAGAATCGTGACGCGATCCTTNTTATTGATGAAATTCACACGATCGTTGGCGCAGGTGGGGCCAGTGGTTCTTTAGATGCCAGCAATATATTTAAACCGGCTTTAGCCCGTGGTGAACTGCAATGTATCGGGGCTTCTACGCTGGATGAATACCGGATGCACATTGAAAAAGATGGTGCATTGGATCGTCGTTTTCAGAAGGTATTGGTTGAACCACCGANNGTAGATGATACCATTACCATCCTGAATAATCTGAAACCGAAGTACGAAGAATACCACAATGTGAGTTATGATCAGGATGCGATTGAAGCCTGTGTGAAACTGAGTAACCGCTATATCACAGACCGTTTGTTACCCGACAAGGCCATTGATGTGATGGACGAAGTTGGCGCGCGGGTTCATCTGAAGAATATTGATGTTCCGAAGAATATTCTGGATTTAGAATCACAAATTGAGGAAATTAAGGTTGAGAAAAATAAAGTAGTAAAAAGTCAGCAATTTGAAAAAGCTGCCGCATTGCGGGATACTGAANAACGTTTGCAGGAAGACCTTGAAGCCGCTAAAGCGCAATGGGAAGAAGAAGTAAAAAGTAAACGCTACCCAATCAGCGAAGAAGAAATTGCAGAAGTGATTCATATGATGACGGGCATACCGGTAAAACGGATGGTTGCCGCTGAAAGTGAGAAGTTGCGTAATATGGGTACCGAACTGAAAGGTCAGGTCATCGGTCAGGATGATGCCATTTCGAAGGTTGTGAAGGCGATACAACGAAATCGGGTAGGTTTAAAAGACCCTANNAAACCGATTGGTTCATTTATTTTTCTGGGGCCTACCGGAGTAGGGAAAACTGAGTTGGCACGTACCTTGGCCCGAAATCTGTTTGATTCTGATGATGCCCTGGTGCGTATCGATATGAGTGAATACATGGAGAAGTTTTCTGTGAGTCGACTAATAGGTGCGCCTCCCGGATACGTGGGGTACGAAGAAGGTGGTCAACTCACTGAAAAAGTGCGTCGTAAACCGTACAGCGTTATTCTGTTGGATGAAATTGAAAAAGCCCATCCGGATATTTACAATATTTTATTACAGGTTTTGGATGATGGGCAGTTGACCGATGGAATGGGGCGTAAAGTGGATTTTAAAAACACCATCATTATTATGACTTCCAATATTGGCGTGCGTCAATTGAAGGAGTTTGGTGATGGTGTTGGTTTTGCGACCAGTTCCAAAACAACGAATGCGGAAGACAACAGTAAGGCGGTGATTGAANAAGCGTTAAAGAGAACCTTTGCGCCAGAGTTTTTAAATCGTATTGATGATGTAATCATCTTTAATTCGCTGACTCAGGAACACATACATCAGATTATCGATCTGGTGATGAAAGGCGTATTGAGTCGATTAAATACCCTTGGATTTAATTTGGAATTGACCGAACAGGCGAAAAACTTCCTGNGGGAGAAAGGTTACGATCAGCAATTTGGTGCCAGACCTNTGCATCGGGCCATTCAANAATACCTTGAAGATCCTTTGGCTGAAGAAATTCTTCACATGAAAATTAATGAAGGGGATACCTTGGTAGCCGATTTGAATGAGGACAAGTCCTTATTGACATTTACCCTTAAAGGTTCCACGAAAAAAGAAAATCGGAGAATCCCAAGAGTAAGTCGTTTCTATGCATTCATTTTCCGAATTGCTCGCCCGCTTCGAGGAGTTTTTCGCACAGCATCATTTTCCTGCGCATCCTGCTACATTGTACGAGCCTTGTTCCTACTTGTTGCATATGGGTGGGAAACGCATACGGCCTGTACTCTGTTTGATGAGTCAGGAATTATTTGCTCCTTTAAATGATGATTCGTGGAATACAGCCACGGCCATTGAATTATTTCACAATTTCACCCTGATGCATGATGATATTATATNNCAGGCCCCATTACGCAGAGGGCAGGCTATAGTGCACGAAAAATATTCGACAGCAACAGCCATTTTGAGTGGAGATGTCATGAATATTTTCACCTACGAACATCTCAATCGCATTACCACACAGTATATTCACGATGTCATCGCCCTATTCAATAAAACAGCAATACAAATTTGTGAAGGCCAGCAATTGGATATGGATTTTGAAAAGAGAGGGCAGGTGAGTTTAGATGAATATCTGGAAACGATCACCCTANAAACTTCGGTACTTCTGGGGGCCTCCGTGAAATTAGGTGCCATGCTGGGAGGAGCAACTCAGGGTTGTTCGGATACTTTATACGCTTTTGGAAAACATTTAGGACTTGCTTTTCAGTTACGCGATGATTACCTGGATGTTTATGGTGATTCGTTGAAGACAGGAAAACAAACCGGTGGAGATATCTTAAGCAACAAANAANCCTACCTGTTATGTAAAGCGTATGAGCAGGCCACTCCGGAACAAGCTGCTCAACTAAAAGCATTGATGGAAGGACAAGATCCGAATCGGGTGACTTTGGTAAAAGCGTTCTTTGATGACTTAAACATTGCGCGTCCCACACAACAGGCCATTCATGAACATTCTGAACTGGCATTTGCGTATTTGGAAAAGGCACCCGTGCTCTCAAAACGAAAGGCCGAATTGTTTGCCTTAGCAGAAGCATTATTGAATAGGGAATTTTAATACAGTATTCCGTTGTTTTATTCTGAAATACAACAAGAAGAAACTTATAATTCTTAATAGTTTCTTCATTTAACCATGACGATGAAGTAATATGGTGTAGCGAATTTTGTCGCAAAATAACCCATGTTATTCATTCATTCCTTTAGTTCCGTTGAACAAATTTTGGGCAATATGCTCAACCACCGAAATTCAGTTTCTCAGGTGGATGGCCGACAAATTGAGTCGCTGAGCGATTTACAGCGTATGGATGCCTTTGGGTTTCATGATGTGCTGGTATATAGTCATCAGAATGTACAGGAATATAAATTTCTGGATTCCTTTACGAAAGAACTGGATCGTGTACAACGAATTGCAGAATATGCCTGTAACCATGGAATTCGTAAAATCATCGTGCTTACCTCGCCCGGTGCTTTTACTCAATCGGATAATTTGTTTTTACAATACAAAGGGTTTATTGAACAGGTATTTCAACGTACCGGTATACCCACCTTGTTTTTGCGCGTTCAGGCAGTGGTCCATGCGTTTCGTCGAATTCACAATCTGCATCATTTATTTTACGCGCCGGAGAACGCATATATCATCCCACAAAATCCGGGTTGCAGATTTATTCCATTCAACTGGATTTGTTACATGATGTGATAGAAGCCGGTATTCTTGAAGATCGAACAGGGTATTACGATGTATTTAATGAGGTACTTCCCTTGATCACTTTTTGCAACGGGTAAATCCTTCCATCCCGTTCAACGATGGAAACCTTTGTATTTATTTTTTAAAAGTTATCTCGGGGCCTATCTCTCCCCAGCGATGTTGGAGTTATTTCACCAGACCCAATATTCCCATGTACAGCTTCAGAACAAGCAAGGCATTTGGCGTTGAATTGCAAACGGCAGCCTCCGAGACAAAGCAGTTCGACAACAGATAAAAGAACCCTGCTGTATTTGAAAGCGTCAACTGGGGCTTACCTGGCAAATTCAAACCAGTTTGGAATAAAGAAAGGGCAAAATCATCTTTCAGTCTTAACATTTCTGTTAGATTATTTAAAGATAGGCTGATTAGATTTGTAGAACCTATGAGAATTTTTGTTCTCTTTCTTTATTTCTTTCAACAACTGGTAGCGGGTGTAGTTTTACCCGTTTTACCTTCTGGAACTATACATCCGGAGGGCACTTTCTCTATTACCAATCAAAAACAGCATCCTTCTTTAGTACAGTATATCGATCGGGAATCTGAAGCAGATGAAGAAGATGAACAAGTGGATAATCCGCTCTCTTGTTTGATTCGTCAATGGATGTGTTGTCAAAACAAGAGGACCTTTAGATAGTGCCTTTGTTTCAGGCAAACATCGCACAGTCAGCAAGGATATACCGCAGGCATTGTATCTGCTGTTTGAGAATTTCAGAATTTGATCATTGCAGAGGTACATTTTAGATACTCTGCCAAATTCCCATTTGACGTTTTAATTTTTCAGGTTGACTCCAAGCCATAGTTGCCAAGGCCATTTGTGCTATACGGTTGAGTGGTTTTTAACCCATTGAATTTTAAAGCAGATTCTAATTTCTTTCACTTTAATTCTTATTCAAATGAAAATACAAATCAGGCATTGCCCTTGGATGGCTTAGCCGGTTTAAATCAAAATATTTCTTCAGATGCCATTTCTGGCTTTATCGTTTTCTTACTGGCGCTTCCTTTAAGTTTAGGCATTGCCAAAGCCTCCGATTTTCCCCCTTTAATGGGATTGATTACCGCTATCATCGGCGGAATGGTGGTTAGTTTTTTGCAGNGTTCCCGATTAACCATTAAAGGCCCTGCCGCCGGTCTGATTGTGATTCTGATCGGCGCGGTTGCAGATTTTGGTGGGNGAGAGCAGGGGTGGCATTATACCCTGGGTGCTATTTTTGTGNCGGCTTTGATTCAGGTTCTTTTCGGCCTTTTAAGATTAGGCAAGTTGGTAGCGTATNTTCCCTTGTCGGCCGTACATGGTATGCTGGCCGCTATTGGCATTATCATTATCTTAAAGCAAATTCCTGTTCTTCTGGATGTAGACCCCGCCATGGCGAAGNGGAAATCACCCTTCCAACTGATAGGAAGCATCCCGAAATTTNTTGCTCACCTGNATCCCAAAGCAACTGTCATTGGTGGCATTAGTTTATTCATCATGTTGTTTTGGAATCAACTGAAAATACCGTATTTAAGTAAAATTCCGNCTGCTTTATTAGTGCTTCTGATTGCTGTTCCCGCTGAATTAGTCATGGATTTTCAACATACTGAGCCTGCGTATGNNCTGGTACATATCGGTAACCTCTTGGAGAATATACATTGGAATATCAGTTTTGAGGATTTCATACACGGTGTGTTTATAAAGTATGTCGTGATGTTTGCTTTAGTGGGGTCGTTGGAGTCTTTGTTAACGGTAAAAGCCATCGACATGATGGATCCGTTTAAACGAAAGTCAAATGCCAATCGGGATCTGNTTGCCGTAGGAATCGGTAATTTATTAGCCTCAGTGCTGGGTGGATTGCCCATGATTAGTGAAGTGGCTCGTAGTTCGGCCAATGTATCCAATGGTGCCAAAACGCGTTGGGCTAATNTTNTTCATGGATTTTTTATTTTAGTTTTCGTTCTTTTAGCCGTTCATCTGATCGAGTTAATTCCGATAACTGGCNTGGCTGCGATTNTGATTTCAGTGGGAATCAAACTGGCGCATCCCAAGGAGTTTGTGCATGTATTTCAAATTGGGAAGGAACAATTGGCTATTNTTTTAATTACCATCTTCTTTACCCTGNTGAAGATCTTCTGGATTGGAATTGGAGCAGGGATGNTACCAAAATTAATCATCCATTTACTGTTAGATACCAATTCAAGCGCTGTTTAATATTATATTCGATTTGTTGGTTCTTTCCTGCGCTACATTTCCCTTCAATCAAACACTCAACCTCCAGGAGCCCTCTTATGCAGATATATATCCAGGCCCGCGGCTGATCTCAGCGCAGGTTTTTGCGCGAGCATGTCGAGCGTCGCATTCACTTCGCANCCAACTGGNCCCATCAGCACNAACGCAAGGTATCGATCCGTCTTTCCGATCTCAATGGTCCGCGCGGTGGAANNGACAAATGCTGCAGCATTCAGGTGGCAGTTCTCGGTTCCGCAGATGTGCTGATCGAGGATATCCAGCCCGACCTCTATGTTGCCATCGACCGCGCTACCGACCGCGCAGGAAGGACGCTGGNNCGCCAGGTGGCGCGCCAGCGCGAATATCGCCATGGCAGTCCGCGTGATGGCAGCACGAAGAATGCAGACATCGTCGGGNAAGCCGAAAGCACGAGGGCTGCTTCCTCCTCGTTCATCACCCGTGGCAAGTGACGGCCCGCCGCTGTTCTCAAGGGAATCGAATCATGAAACGGATCATGCTGCTTATCGGCACCAACCTGGCGATCATGCTCGTCTTGGGTATCGTCAGCACACTCACTGGTGCGCACAAGTTCTTTNCGGGCAGCGGCCTCGATCTTGGCAAGCTGCTGTTCTTCGCACTGCTGATGGGTTTCGGCGGCTCGTTCATCTCATTGTGGCTGTCGAAAACCATCGCCAAGTGGAGTGCCAGTGCACGCGTTATCGACANNCCGGCCAATTCCACCGAACTGTGGCTGATCGATACCGTTAGACGTNTTGCCGAANAAGCCGACTTGCCAATGCCCGAGGTGGCAATCTACGAGNGTGAGCCAAATGCTTTCGCCACCGGTGCCAGCCGCAACAGCTCACTGGTCGCGGTATCTACCGGTCTCCTGCAAAGCATGACGCGCAGCGAGGCAGAGGCAGTGATTGCTCACGAAGTCGCGCATATTGCCAATGGCGACATGGTTACGCTGACGCTGATCCAGNGGNTGGTGAACACCTTCGTCATCTTCATTGCCCGCGTCATAGGCTGGCTGGTCGACTCGGCCTTGCGCAAGGGCGGCGACGAATCGGGACCGGGCATCAGCTGCACGATCACTGTCGTCGTCTGCGACATCCTCTTCGGCATCCTGGCCAGCATCATCGTCATGTATTTCTCTCGGCAGCGCGAATTCCGCGCCGATGCCGGTGCCGCGCAACTGATGGNNTCGCTGCCGATGGCGGCGGCGTTGCGCCGACTCGGCGGCATGGAAGCCGGCGAACTGCCACAGAACGTCGCTACTGCTGGCATCAACGGTCGCCCTGGCTGGATGGCCTGTTCTCCGCCGATCGAGGNNCGCATCGCGGTGCTGGAAAGCCGATCCTGACCACCAGGCAGACCATTTCAACCATCAGCAAGCAATTAAAGGAAATGAAGTGAAGGATATCGCCAGGTTCATCGCCGGTTTCGAACGTTTCCAGGAAAGTGTTTCACTGAGGAAGGGGCTGCTGAGTTCGCCGTTCTGTCGCTGAAGGTTGAAACAGCTTCATTCTTGACCATGCCCGGTGCGGCGGCATCCACGCTCTGCTGCACTATGATCCTGCTTGCAACGCCTTTGAAGCCCGCCCGAGCCAGCAACCCGCTCCCGGAGTCAGCGTGAGCGCGGTCAAACCTTTGCCACCGGCCCGATGTGGGTCGGCTTCATTGTCTTCGTCCTGGCCATGCTGGCGCTCGACCTGTTCGTTCTCGGCGGACGCCAGGCGCATCGCGTACCGGTCAGGGAGGCGCTGGCCTGGNTGCTGGTCTGGGCGACCCTGGCCATGGTCTTCTGGCCTCGTGGTGGGTATCTGGATGGCGCGCTCGGCNGCGAGATTGCCAACCGCAAGACACTGGAGTTCCTTGCCGGCTATTTGATCGAGCAATCGCTGTCGGTCATTTCTTATGTTCGTCTGATGATCTTCAGTTACTNNGCGGTCCCTCCCGAGTTGCAGCGTCGGGTGTTGCTGTATGGCGTACTCGGCGCGATCGTCATGCGCGCGACGATGATCCTCGTTANNAGCGTCTGGCTGGTTTCGCAATTCTCCTGGCTGCTCTATGTCTTCGGTGCCTTTCTGGTCGTCACGNGCATCAAGATGCTGATCTTTGCTGATCATCAGTCCGATCTCGAAAAGAATCCGCTGCTCCGCTGGCTGCGCGGACACCTGCGCATCGCCAGCAGTNTTCCCGGCGAACGATTCTTTGCGCGCGCCAGCGCTCCTCTGGCGACGCCGATGTTCCTTGTGCTAGTGCTGATCGAGGCCAGCGACGTTGTCTTCGCGATGAACAGCATCCCAGCCATCTTTGCCGTCACCACCGATCCGTTCATCGTCTTCACCTCAAACATCNTTGCCATCATGGGCCTGCGCGCTCACTTTCTGCTCGCCGACATGGCCGATCGTTTTCACCTGCTCAAGTACGGCCTTGCCATCGTGCTCGTTTTCGTCGGCGGCANNAAGATGCTCGCGGCGCCCTGGTTCCATCTGCCGATCCAGTGGTCCCTGGGCATCGTTGCCGGTGTCATTCTTGTTTCGGTCGCCGCAAGTNCAGCCTTGACGCAGGCAAGAGTGNGAACGACCAGTGCCGGAGATCGAGTTTGAGTTGTTCATCCTGAAATGTTCCCGGTGCTCTGCAACGCTTAGAAATCCGTGACCGTGCGACGGGGNGCGGAGCGATCNGCGGCCACCCGCATCAATACCTGGCGCACGGCTCTCTCATCGCGTGCCTCCAGCGCCACGCCGAGCTGCCCAATCAACCCCNNGCTCAACTCCTCCGCGTCGAGACAAGGCTCGTCGCCTTTCATGATTTTAGGGTGCAAGGCGCCCTCGGCGTTACTGCTGGCGATGAGCAGCTCCTCGTAGAGTTTTTCGCCGGGACGCAGACCAGTGATGGCAATCTCGATGTCGCCTTCGGGGTTGTCATCATCANNCACCAAGTGGCCAGCCAGCCGGATCATGTTGTGGGCCAGGTCGAAGATTTTCACCGGTTCGCCCATGTCGAGCAGGAAGACCTCACCGCCGAGCGCCAGGCTGCCTGCCTGGATGACCAGTTCCACGGCTTCATGAATAGACATGAAAGCGCGCGTCNNTTCGGCGTGCGTGACGGTCACCGGACCGCCTTGGGCAATCTGGTCGCGNAACAGTGGAATCACCGAGCCGCTGGAACCGAGGACGTTGCCGAAGCGCACCGCACAGAGAATTGCTGACCTGCCTTGCGCGCTGGCCTGCCGGGCGATGCCCTGGACGACCAGTTCTGCCCAGCGTTTGCTGGCCATGATGTTGGTTGGGCGCACCGCNTTGTCGGTCGAAATCAGGACAAAAGTTTGTACGCTGGCAGCAAATGCCGCCTGTGCCAGGGTCNNAGTGCCGAGCACGTTGTTGCGGGCGCCTTCGNNAGGATTGGCCTCGACCAGCGGTACATGCTTGTANGCGGCGGCATGGTAAATGGGTTTGCACCGATGTTCGGTNAGCAGCCCTGACACCAGNGCGGCATCGCCGACCGATCCCAGACTGGCGATGATCCTGCAATCCGCGATGGAACGTAGCAGNCGGTCGATCTGGTACAGGGCATGTTCGCTCGTTTCCAGCAGAACCATCCGGGCCGGGGCGAGCGCGGCAATCTGCAGACGCAGCTCCGAGCCGATCGAGCCTCCTGCACCGCTCACCAGCACGCTCTTGCCGGTGATGCAACGTCCGAGCAGGTTTGGATCGGCGCGTGGNTCGCGGCCNAGCAGGTCGCCAATATCCACTTCGCGAACCATGTTCTCAGGTGCGCCGGTGGCAATGNNCGTCAGTGCAGGAAGAATGCGTACCGTCCGGTGCTCTTCGAGAAACGACACGACTTCACGCCGCCGGGCACTGGAGGCNGAAGGCAGGGTGACGATCACATCGTGAATATCGAAACGCTCAACCAATGCCGACAGGTGCTCGGGAGGATACACNCGCAGACCGCCCATGTCCTTGCCTTGCAGGGCGGTATCGTCATCCAGGAACCCGGCGGGNAAGAGATCACGCCCACGTCGAAGTGAAGCGGCCAGTTGCCGACCGGCTTCGCAAACGTAGATCAGTACCTGTCGGCCAGAAAANCGATTGCGCAGTGGAAACCAGAGCAACCAGCGTGCGGAAAACCGGGAACCACCGACCAGCACCATGCCAATCAGCCAGTATAGCAGCGGCACGGCNCTGGGAACGCCTTCGAGTCCNGTCATCTGGGTCATAAGNGCCAGCACCGCCCACGACAGGGCTGCCAGCGACATCCCCTTGAACACCGACCACAGTGCTTGTTCGCCCAGGTAACGAACGACCGAGCGATATAATCCCATCTTGAGGAAGACAGGCATCGCCAACAGNGGTGCAACGGCCATCAAAACCAGTTGNCGGTTGGGGACGAACCATTCGCCCAAACGTAAGGCATACGACGCCCAGACAGCGAATATCAGCAGCAGCATCGGCAAGCATCAACCCTGCTTGCCCCGGCGTGATGGATCAGTGCCGCTCGAAATATCGGGAACGAGTCTGCCATCATTCATCCTGACTGGCTGCCAAGGCGGGAGGGTGACCGCGCAGCCTGCGGCTTCATCTCGGCAGNTCATTCTGCCCGAGCAGAAAAGGGCGCGGAGAGAATCCGAGATCACGCGCTGCATCGGTATGATCGAAAACCAGGTCNCGATTCATGCGTTCAGCCATGCTGCTNGACCAGTGCCGGTATCGNGGCAACAATCGCAAGAGTGACACCACCGACTTGAATGCCACCAGTGGGATTGCAAACAGNCGCGGTCGAAGATGAAGTGCGGCAAATACGCGCCTCACCATCTCCCGGTAAGGCAGAGTCTCACCGCCGGAAATGTTGTATGCCCGGTTTGCCGCGGCAGCAGGGTGCAATCCCTTCAGGCACGCCAATGCGACGTCTTCGGCATGAACGGGCTGGCGAGCTATTGCCTCGCCCAGCAGTGGAAAGAAACCAAAGCGTTGGATGAAGCGGGCCAGTTCCGCAATGTTCTTGTCCTTNCCGTGACCGTAGATCAGGGTTGCNCGCAGGATCACCCATTCCACTCCGTGCAGTCTTCAGCCCCAGGCTGCGGGCGTGCCTCGGCCCTCAGCCAGGCGATGGGCCACGGAACGTTCCTGCAGATCGGAGGAGTCATCTTTCGTGAGNCGACTGGTCGAAGACAGTGCGACCACGCGCCGTACNCCATGCGCCGACAGCATGGCGAAATGTTCGGGCAATACCCAGATCAATNNTACGCAGATCCACGGGTAACTCCCTGCCGTTGGCAGAGGCTGGGGGCTTGGGGATGAGAAAGAATTCGCGTTTGACAGGCATTTCCACTCCACCCCATCAGCCACTTGTCCAGTCTGCCGTCGCGAGAAGGCGACGACGCGCCACCCGGCCTGCGTCAGAAGNGGCAACAGACATTCACCCACCAAGCTGGAGGCACCGAGGACGCCCATCTGAGACTCAGGCAGGCCATTCCCATTCTGACCAGAGCGCGGATGCCATGGTGCNNTGTAACCATGATGAACCGCATCCATGCCCCCCCNGCGACCAGCCCCCAGAGGAGGCCGGGGTACTGATGATGATAGAACTTGCGATAAAACCGCAACATCCCATGATGCTTGTGCCATTCCACGAACAGAGGACGNTTGCGGCCACACGCCCCCCGGACATGAACGACCTTTGANTCGGGAACGAACATCACTTTCCAACCCCGTTGTGCAAAANNGCACCAGTCGAGATCACCGCAATGGAGAAATACCACTTCGTCCCAGAGCCCCACGTCATTTATCGCCGCACGTTTGACCAACGGCCAAGCANNCGAAATCGCCTCGACAGCCGCCGGCTGACTNAGAGGCAATGGCTCGGCGTGCTGCAGAAAACTNGAAAATGCCTCAGGNAAGAAGCGGGCCGGGCGAGACGGGCCAAAAGCCCGCAGNAAGGCTCGCTGGGGNGTTGGGAAGGAGCCGGCCTCAGCCTGTTCAGACCCATCCGGATTGCACGAACCCCCGACCATTCCAATCGTCGGTGAAGAATCCAGCACCTCGATCATGGCNAATCCATGCTCGGANACACCGTCGGGATTCAGGAACAGCAAGTGGCTGGCCGATGACACTTTNGCACCAATATTGCAGGCAACNGCAAATCCCAGATTCTGGTGGTTGCGGAGTAGNCAAAGTTTCTGCTCGGGATGACGTTCGAGACATTCNAGGCTGTCATCTGTTGAACCGTTATCCACGACGATCACCCGCGCAGCATTCGCGCGGAGCACTGAGGAAACGCAGTTGGTCAACAGTTTGCCTGCGTTGTAATTGACAATGACTACATCACAATCAGGGGGNGATGCCGTTGGCGCCGAAGCCCCCTGTGGATTGCTTTCCAGTGTCGTTATTCATTTATGGCAGATTTCCAGGTGATTGCCGAGTGAGCCCGTCTGGCCGGAGAGGGTGAATTCTATCTTGATCCCCTCGCTGTGGTGAAATTGCCAGTTTTTTCGGGGTCCGACCGCCAATTTTGGCAACTTCTCCGCTCCGCGTACTGTGTCTGGACGCTCCAAGTGTAGACCTGCAGGCCATTCCACTGATGATCCCGTCTTGACTGGAAATATCTGCATGAAACGCAAANGCATCATTCTTGCTGGTGGTTCACNNGGCTCCCGGCTTCACCCAGCCACCCTGGCAATCAGCNAGCAGTTGCTCCCGGTATTCGACAAGCCGATGATCTATTATCCGCTCAGCACTCNNATGCTGGCGGGAATACGTGACATCCTGATCATCTCGACGCCACAGGACACGCCACGCTTCGAGCAACTGCTCGCGGTGACGGTTCGCGTTGGGGTATCCGTCTTCACTGCTGTTCAGTTCAGTCCCGACGGTCTGGCGCGCGTTCATNCATCAGGGGAGTCGTTCATTGCGNATGACCTGTCGGCCCTGGTGNGGGCGACAACATCTTCTACGTATGACCACCACCTCCTGGCGAATGCCATGGCTCGTGATGACGAGGGAGCAAGCGTGCTTGCCTACCATGTAGNNAAAGACCCCGAGCGTTACGGAGTGGCCGAGTTTGATTCCTGCGGCAAGNTGCTATCGCTGGAAGAAAACCAAGGCGCAAAATCCAATTACGCCGTCACCGGTTTGTATTTTTATGATCGACAAGTAGTCGAGCTAGCCAGGAACCTGCAACCCTCGCCGCGTGGCGAACTCGAGATCACCGATCTCAACCGCCTGTATCTGGAACAGGGGAAACTCNCGGTCGAAATCATGGACGGGCTATGCCTGGCTTTGGACACCGGTACCCACGAATCGCTGCTCGATGCCAGCCAGTTTATGNCCACGCTGGAAAACCGCCAGGACNTCAAGGTGGCCTGCCCGGAAGAAATCGCTTATCGACAGCGATGGATGNATGCCGAGCAACTGGTCAACCTGGCGCAACCAATGGCCGAGAACGGCTACGGGCAATACCTGCTGCGCCTACTGAACGAAAAAATCTGGCCGGTTGAAGCGGATTGTTCCAGGTCGCCGCTACCAACGCCCCTTGTGCGCACCGTCGACCACCGTAAGACGCACATACCCATCACGAAAAGGCAGCAGACGCAGTAAGCAACCGCTTTGGCTATCCCCCATGTCATGTTACTCCNNGAACCCAAGGTATTCGGAGACGACCGGGCTTTTTCTTCGAGCTTCAACCAGGCACAAATCGAAACCGCGCTTGGCAGGAAAGTCGATTTCGTGCAAGACAATCACTCCCGCTCGGCAAAGAACGTACTGCGTGGTCTGCATTATCAAATCAAGCAGCCTCAAGCCAAACTGGTACGCGTTGTGCTTGGCGAGGTTTTTGACGTGGCGGTGGATATCCGCAAGTCCTCCACACACCTTGGTCAATGGGTGNGCCAAATCCTGAGTGCAGAAAACAAGAGACAGATGTGGATCCCCGAGGGCTTTGCCCGCGGCTTCGTCGTGCTCGGCGATGNNGCCGAATTCTGCTATCAGACCACTGACTACTTGGGCGCGNGGCACGAGCGCTGCATCGTCNTGAATGACACCAATCTGGCGATCAACTGGCCTCAGGGTGGAACCGGTGCTTTCCGANAAGACGCGCAAGGAGTGGCACTACATAAAGCTGAACTCTTTGCGTGATAGGGCACTTCGCCGTCTCTCCACTTCGTTGCACGACAAGCAATCGCCGGGATAGTTCATCGAATTACAGTGCATCACGCGTTGCCGGTTCTCGCCGGTGAACCAGTCTCAACCAGGATACCACCCTGAGCGCCGACAACCATTGACAGCCATTATGGTTATGAATCCTCATCAAAGACATCCCGCCACGCCATCGGCGATGGTGCTGAGCCTGTGGCATAACCGACAACTCATCATCCAGATGACTCGTCGAGAAGTCATTGGCCGGTATCGTGGCTCGATCATGNGCTTGGCGTGGTCTTTCTTCAATCCAGTATTGCTGCTCCTGTTCAACTTTNTCTTTTCCATTGTTTTCAAAGCCCGATGGGGAACTGCGCTGAGAAGCCGGNCAGATTTCGCCATCCTGCTGTTCATCGGGATGATCATCCATGGCGTGTTCTCAGAATGTGTCAATCGGGCTCCGTCTCTGATTGTCGGCAATGTAAGTTATGCCAAANAGGTGGTCTTCNCGCTGCAAATACTACCTTTGGTGGCCCTGGGCTCAGCCCTTTTCCATGCGGCTGTCAGTATTGTAGTGTTGCTCGTTGCANAGTTGCTCGTCCATGGTTCTGTACCTGACGCTGCTCTCNTCGAAATGGCACTGCTTCCTCTGCTGATCNCAGCATGAATCGCCTGGGTACTTGCAGCGCTTGGCGTCTTCGAGTNNATTCGTGATATTGGGCAGATCACCTGTNTATTGACCGCCGTCCTGCTGTTCATCTCAGCCGGTGTTCTGNCGATCTCCAGTCTGCCTGCGAAGTATCAGCAAATTCTGTTGCTCAACCCTCTGACTTTCGTGATCGAGGAAAGTCGCAGGATCATGTTTTTCGGTACCGTTNCAGATTTCCAGGGTTCCTGCTGGCGCGGTGTTTCCCTACTGATGTGGGCGGGGTTCTGGTGGTTCCAGCGGACACGGAAGAGAGGCTTCGCTGATGTCCTTTGACAGTCCCGTCATTCGGGTCAGCCTAGCTGTCCGTGCTATCAGATCTACGATAAACCACAGGACAGACTCAAAGCAGGCCATTATGCCTCGTTTTGTGGCGCACCTGACCGGGAAGACGGAACAACCCCTATTACCGGGAA